>NZ_QAFW01000003.1 GCF_003057615.1 Metalysinibacillus jejuensis | reverse complement strand
ATCGAACCTGATTTTGAAAACGTAAGCATCGATTCAACAAGCGTTCGCGCTCACCAACATAGTGCGGGGGCAAAAAAAACGCCATCGATACCGAAGTTGCCCAACACATCGGTGTAAGTCGTGGCGGAAAAACAACGAAAATCCATGCCATTGTGGATGCGTTAGGCAACCCATTGTTATTTCAACTAACAGCTGGAAACGTGCATGATAGCCAACCTGCTTGTGATATGTTCGACCAACTTCCAATCGCGGGCAGTAACGTATTAGGTGATAAAGCGTACGGTACAAAGGCGATTCGCGACAAACTGACAAGTAAAGGCGCACCTTATACGATTCCACCACGTACGAACGCCAAAGAACCGTGGTCTGTCGATTGGCATCTCTACAAAGAGCGTCACGTAGTCGAATGCTTTTTCAATAAAATCAAACACTTTCGCGGAGTGGCAACCCGTTACGACAAATTAGCCACTTCTTTTTTGGCATTCGTTTATATCGCTGCGATTTTCAAATTGACGCAATAAGGTAGAGTTTTTAGACACGTCCTAGTTTTTAAATGAAAAATTCGTCCACATACGTAAAACATATTCTAATGGCCCACGTTTAGCAAATTGTAAATACCAGCGGCTAATAATAGCTTGTAGTGTGTAAATCACAAGCCCAAGCAGTACGCCTTGCCATACAGCTAATTTATTAAATAAGCTAAGACCGTAGCCATAAAAAATTGTAGTACAAATGACACTTTGCATAATGTAATTTGTGAGTGAAAGTTTGCCAACACTCTCGATATATGGTGCGATTTTTTGTATGGCTGTGCTATGGTAAATCATCGCAAAGAGTGCGATATAACCAACAGCTAATAAGTTGGCCCCAAACAAGCTAAGTGTCATGCTAAAGCCATTTTCTTCTCCTAGGTAAATACTGCTGGCTTTTAAAGCTAAACCGACGGGTACAAAAAAGCTAAGTGTGCGATACCATTTTTGTTCTTGATTCATCTTAGTAAAAGCATTAATTTTTGCTAGCCCTATGCCCAGTAAAAATAAAGGAGCATACATAATAGGTGCAAGTATCATTGCAATTAGCATAAATACCCCTGCGCTTTCGTCGTCTCCAAACATAGGAATATCCACATTATTACGGAAGTCATAAATGGCTGCGTATGAGCCGTTTTGTAATACCTCATTTTCTTGTTTCATATAATCTACCATTGCAGGAACTTCGGTCATATCTGCTTCTCCAACAGGTGTCATACTTGATCCAATACCTAAAATTAACATTAAAGCAGTAAAAATACCTGCCCAAATAAATAAAGTTTTGGCCTTACGGTTAATAAATGGGATAAGTAATAGTGTCATAATCCCGTACGAAAATAAAATATCGCCATCCCAAATAAAGCGACTATGCAGTAGACCTAGCACAATTAAACCAATAGCACGACGTAAAATCGTCCAACGACTTTTCGTTTTACGACGGCGTACAGCGTCAATCATCTTAATAAGAGAAAAACCAAAAAGTACGGTGAAGATTGGGAGGAAGCTATGTTCAATAACAACCTGTACGACATGCAACACGCCTGTATCAAAGCGGTTTAAGGTAAGGGTATCTTTGTTAAACATCCCAAATTGAAAAATTAGCATATTGGCAAGCAAAATACCGAGCAGACTCAGCCCTCGTAACCCGTCAATAAAAGTAACACGACAATTATTCATAATTATAAGCTCCTTGTGATAAGTTAATAGTAACTTTAAAGGATGGAGCTTATGTTAAGGTAATCTCTATCTTAAACTAATCTTAAAATGAGGGATGCTTGTGTTAGAGACGAAAATTTTAGTCGTAGAAGATGAAGCGGCTATTGCAGATATGATTGAAATTATTTTACGTAAAGAAGGTTTTAAGCATGTTACAGTGTGTGGTAGTATGGCGTGTGCTTTGCAACAGCCACTAGCGGATTTTTATATGCTTGATGTAATGCTACCTGATGGTACAGGGTTAGCTATTGCCGAAACGCTACGCACCAAAACAGATGCGCCTATTTTCTTTTTATCGGCTAAAGTTAGCGATGCGGACAAATTAAAAGGTTTTATGAGTGGGGCTGATGATTATATTACGAAGCCTTTTAACCCGTTAGAGTTAGTAGCACGTGTTAAAGTGCACCTTGCTCGCTATCATAAGCAAAGTGTCAGCAAAAATAATTATGTTTTTTCTAATTTTACATTTAATGTAGATGCAGCTGAGTTAACGGTAAATGGTCATACAGAAATGTTGAGTGGGCGTTTATTTTATTTATTGCAGTATTTATGTGAGCATGCGGGGCAAGTGTTATCAAAGGAGCAAATTTATAATCATGTGTGGGGAGATCCTATTTATGATGACAATACAATTATGGTGCATATTCGTAAATTACGAGAAAAAATCGAGGCGATGCCAAGTAAACCTAAAGTCATTATAACGGTGCGTGGCATTGGCTATAAGTTGGTCGGTGAGCGCTAAATGAGGCAGCTAAACCTACTGACATTACGCTTTGTTCTATATTTTACTATGTTTTATATTATGATTATCGCCGCATTACTATTGACGGTTGGTATTATTATTACCTATGAAACGAAGCGGCACGGGGCTGATATTTTATTAGTTGAGCCTTTTGAAATTGAAGAAAGTGTTTATAAAGATCAACAGGGAAATTGGGTAATTGATGAAGGCTTTGCTTTACAAGCCGCTCAAAATGATGGCGAACTATATTTAATGACACCTCAGCTAGACATGCTAGTAACAACAGATGCGGACTGTACACTATGCAAAGAGGACTGGACAACGCTGAAAAATCGTAAAATTAAGCGTTGGGATTATCAGGGCAATGTACTTTATTTTATCGCAAATGATCCATTTGTAGGACGCACGTCTGATATTGTACAAGCATTGTTAACGAGTGAAGCATCACCCGAACTCCTTACTTTGTTACAACAAGAAAAAATTACAGCAGAGCATTATATTAATAACGAACGAGTTGCTTTTTTAGGCGATAAACGTTCTGTATTAAGCCCTGCTGATTTTATTGAAACGGAAGCACTTACTTTTGAATATAAGGAGCACCGTGCAATACTTCGCCAAGCAGACGACTCTATTATCGTGTTGCGTACACCTAATGAGTTACAGCGTACATTTGCTGAGTTAATGAGTGAAGTGAGTAAAACAAGTGTTGCTGTATTTGTTATCGTTCATATTTTATTATTAATCGGCGTTATTATTATTTCGTTAATGATTTCGAGCCGCTTTGTGCGCCCAGTGCGCTATATTTTATCCCGTATTGAACGTCTAGCTCAGTTTGATTATGCCAAGCCTACGAAAAATCCTTTGTATAAATCAAAAACAAAACGCCTTAAGCGGAAATACAATTTATATCAACCAGTTGATGAATCTTTAAATAATTTAACTACACGTCTTGCTTATAATGAACGTCAAATTAAAAATAGCGAAAAGTTACGTGAAGAATGGATTACGGGGTTATCTCATGATTTAAAAACGCCTTTAAGTTCGATTTATGGTTATTCCGCTATGCTTAACTCTGATTATGAATGGTCGCAGCAAGAGGTACGTCACTTTGCGGCAACTATGCAAGAGAAGGCAACTTATATGGATGCGTTAATTAAGGACTTAACATATACGTATCAATTAAAAAATAAAGCAATTACGCTAACACGTGAAGCGATTAATTTAAAAGATTGGTTGCCTCAGTTTAGTGACGAAGAAGTAGAAGTACAAGTACGTGAGCCAGCGATAATTGAAGCCGATAAATTATTAATGCAACGTGTGTTAGATAATATTATTACCAATGCTAAAAAGCATACGCCTGCACATACAAGAGTGCTAGTGAAGGCACAAGAAAACGTAATTACCGTGCGAGATTTTGGTACGGGCATCCCTCAACATGAGCTAGATAATTTATTTGAGAGCTATTACCGAGGAACAAATACTACTAGTGACAGTAGTGGTACAGGCTTAGGGCTTGCGATTACCAAACAGCTTGTAGAACTACACGGCGGTACAATTACTGTAAACTCAAGTGAGCAAGGCACATTATTTACCATTACTTTGCCATAACAAACAGACTAAGATTAGTAGCACAAACCATGGCCTTGGTTTGTACTACTAATCTTAGTCTGTTTTTATTGTTTATAACCTGCACGTCGCAACACTTGCATAAAATAAAAGCGGTACGTATTTTGTACGAATGTTTCTAATGGTAGCCCTACATCTAATTGGTACTTTGTAAAGATAAAAAAGAAATGTTTGTCCCATTTTAACCGTAGTAATTGCCCTGCTTCTTCACCGTATTTCTGTGTAAACTCCTCAATTAGAGGCTCAATCATAACGGCGCAATGCTCCTTTAAATGTAGTAAGGCATCGGCATCTTTATCTTGTTGAAATTGTTTAATCCATTGTGTGACTTGAGCGTCCATATAATCACCTTCTATGAGTTTCTTCATATAGTATACGCTATTTTTTTATTTTTATCTTTAGTGCAAACTTAACGAAATTTTTACATAGCACTAACATCATAAAGATACATAGCGTTTATGATAAATAGACAAGTGTATGAGGAGTTAAAAATATGAATTTACTGCGTTACGTACAAGTAAAAGACAAATTAGTTGTACTGATGTTTATTTGTGTCATTTCTAACGTTTTATTAGGTGTTTTTAGCATGGACTATTTAAGAAAAATGTCGTGGCAAGCGACAAGTACATATGAACAAGCATTGGAGCCACTCATTTGGCTAAACGAAATCGAAGAGACGCATCAACTGCTTAATAAAGCAGCTATGGGTAATGAAGCTGTACCACAAATGCATGCAGCAGTCACGCGTTGGAAAGGGCTTAAATTAGATAATAAAGTACCGCTATTAGCTAAACAATATGAGAAAGGTTTTGAGCAACTACAACAAATGGTTAATACTAAGCCAAGCGATACCACCTGGTATGAAACGACGTTTTTGCCAGAGAGTGAACGCACTTTTGCCATTTTGCGCGATACGAGTGCCCATATTGTTGAAGCAGCGACTACTAAACGTGCAAACTATGAAAAAGATATCGCGTTCGGTTACAAATTACTCGGTACAGTAAGTTTATTTGTCGTCATACTTGTTATCGGTATGAGTATAGTAGCTACACGCGCTGTCCACATTCCCACACAAGAGCTGAAAAAGTTATTGAAACGAGCGGAGCAAGGCGACTTTACCTCAATGGCGACGTACAGTGCTCGTGATGAATTAGGGGATGTTATGCTGTCTTATAATCAAATGGTTACGCAAGTCCAAACGCTATTAGCAACGGTACAGACGACAGCAAGTGATGTGACACAAGTAGCGGATACGTTAGAGCAAACTACTTCTACAACGACCGCCTCTACTAAGCAAATTGCAGCGCATATTGAGCGTATTTCACAAGCTACTGTACAATCTAGTGCAGAGCTCAGTACGAATGAAGCGTCTTTACAAGAAGTAGAGCAAGGGATTGAACAAATTACGGCTCGCATGCAAGATGTGGCACAATTTGCTGATTATACATTGCATGAGGCACAACAAGGTACGTCTATTGTCAGCCATAATATGACGCAGATGAAGCATATTCAGCAATCTGCTGAAAAATCAAGCAAGGCTGTGCAAGAGATGGCTAATCGTTCTAGCGATATCGAAAAAATCGTCGATGTTATTACAGCGCTAGCTGAACAAACGAACTTATTAGCGCTTAATGCCGCAATTGAAGCTGCTCATGCTGGAGAACATGGTAAAGGTTTTGCTATCGTAGCAGATGAAGTGAGACATTTAGCAGAAAAATCGATTCACTCTACAAAGTTAATTACAACGATTGTGCGTGATATTCAGGCGGCGTCCTCTGACTCAGTTATTATGATGGATGAGGTTGTCGGAGCAGCAGCTAAAGGTGTCACGATTACTTCACAAACTGCCACTACATTTAGCGATATTTTTAAGCAGGTAGATAATATGAAACCACATGTTGTTGAAGTCTCACATACGTTAGAAGAAATTTTACATCATACGGCGCAAGTAGCTGAGGCAGCGACCGCTTTAACAACATTCGCGCAAGAAAATGCTAGTTATGCACGTGATGTGGAAAAATTAACAGAGGATCAAATGCGACAGATGCATACGCTTTATCAAAATGCAGGCGCAATAGCTAAAGTGTCTAAACAATTACATCATGCGACAGCACGATTTGTCGCCAAGGCTTAGCGTAAAGCTAAGTCTTTTTTTGTAGCTAAAACGTAAAATAGCTAGAAAAAATAAAAAATTCATTGATTAACCGCTTAAAAGCTGACTATAATATAATTATCCAAATATTATATAAATTTGGAACAAGGGGAATAAAACCAAGGGGGATGGGATAGTTATGATGCAAACACCATTAGTACTAACGGACTTTTTACATCGCGCAGAAACATATTTTTCGCAGAAGAAGATTATTTCGCGCACAAGTGACAAACATATACATCGTATTACATACGGAGAGTGGGCAAAGCGCACACGCCGTTTAGCACATGCATTAACAACATTAGGTATGGAAAAGGGGATGAAGGTTGGCTCATTTGCTTGGAATCAACATCGCCACTTAGAAGCGTATTTTGCAGTTCCTTGTAGCGGAGCAGTTTTACATATGGTTAATATCCGTTTATCTGAGGATGATTTAGTTTATATTATTAATCACGCAGAGGACGAAATTTTATTAATTGATGTCGATTTATTGCCAACGATTGAAGCAATTGCATCGCAGTTAACAACAGTAAAACATTATATTATTATGACGGATGAGGCTTTACCAGAGACGACCTTACCGAATGTTCATTGTTATGAGCAGTTGTTAGCACAGGCAGATGAAGCATTTGAGTTTCCGACAGACTTACAAGAAGATGATCCTGCAAGCATGTGCTATACAAGCGCAACGACAGGCCGACCTAAAGGGGTAGTATATACACATCGTGGGTTAGTACTACATAGCATGATGCTTAGTATGGTAGATTCAATGGGCATTTGCGAGGCAGATAAAACAATGCCGATCGTACCAATGTTCCACGTAAATGCATGGGGCATTCCTTTTGCGAGTGTAAATGTAGGAGCAACGCAAGTATTAGTAGGACCTAATTTCACGCCAGAAATCATTTTAGATATGATTGAGGCAGAAGGTGTAACTTTAACAGCAGGCGTGCCGACAATTTGGTTAAGTGCGCTGCATATTCAAGAAAAACAAGCCCGTGATATTAGCTCGCTACGTGCTATTTGTTGTGGTGGTTCGGCTTCACCTCAACATTTAATTCGTGCTTTTGAAGAAGACTATAATATCCCGTACATTTCTGCCTATGGTATGACAGAGACGACACCAATTGTAGCGATGTCAAATTATCAATCATGGATGGAAGATTGGGAGACGGATGACAAAGTAGCCGTACGTACTACACAAGGGATGACGATGCCATGCATTACTTCAAGCATCATTAATGAAAATGGCGAGGTACCTTGGGACGGTGCTACGATGGGTGAGCTTCGTTTACGCGGGCCGTGGATTTCGCATGAATATTATAAAGATGAGCGTACCGTAGATGCTTACCGTGATGGTTGGCTATATACGGGAGATATTGCTGTACGCACGCCTGATGGTTTAATTAAAATTACAGATCGCACAAAAGATTTAATTAAGTCAGGTGGCGAATGGATTTCTTCTGTCGATTTAGAAAACGCGCTCATGTCGCATCCTAATGTTTATGAAGCAGCAGTTATCGCAGTGCCACATGCAAAGTGGCAGGAACGACCATTAGCCTGCGTTGTACTTAAAGAGGGTACCGATGTAGCGAAAGAAGAGTTATATGCTGTACTAGAACCACATTTTGCAAAGTGGTGGATGCCTGATGACATCGTATTTTTAGACGAAATTCCTAAAACGTCTGTTGGTAAGTTTTTAAAAGCTAAATTACGCGAAAATGTAGCTGAAATTTATCCTATGCTTTAATGAACGAAGAGGCTAGGACATAACTCGATTTTTTGAGAAAATATAAAAAACACTTGTTCATTTTCTTAGTTTTTTTCTTAGTTTTTTTCTTAGTTATATTTATTAAAAGCAAAAAAATGTGAGATGATTTTAAAAATCATCTCACATTTTTCTTTTGTTCCAGCCACTTTTTTGTTAGGATAGCATGTCAAACACTTGCTCAACATCCTTATCACCGCGACCAGACACGGTAACGATAATACTTTCGTCAGGGCTAAGTGTTGGCGCTAATTTTAGCGCGTGTGCAATGGCATGTGAGCTCTCTAGTGCTGGAATAATGCCTTCTTCGCGTGACAATACTTTAAAAGCATCCAGTACTTCTTCGTTTGAAATCGTAACATACTCTGCACGTCCAATCTCTTTTAAGTAAGAGTGTTCAGGACCACAACCAGGGTAGTCAAGCCCAGCGGCAATAGAATAGGTAGGAAGCGGGTTACCTTGCTCGTCTTGTAGTACATAGCAACGGAAACCGTGTAACTCAGCGGGTACACCTTCATTTAAAGAAGCTGCTTGGTCAGGCTCCACACCAATTAAACGTACATCCTCATCATCGATATAATGTGCGAATGAACCGATGGCGTTACTACCTCCACCAACACAAGCTACTACAGCTGCAGGAAGCTTACCCTCTTTTGCTAAAATTTGCTCGCGGCTCTCTTCACTAATTACTTGTTGGAAGTGCTTTACCATTGCTGGGAATGGATGCGGACCAACTGCAGAGCCTAATAAATAAAAGGTATGGTCGTAGTTTTCGACTAAATCAGCAAATGCTGCGTCAACGGCCTCTTTTAAGCGACCTTGCCCTTCTGTAACGGCAACTACTTTAGCGCCTAACAACTCCATACGGAATACATTTAGTGCTTGGCGTTTCGTATCTTCCTCGCCCATATAAATTGTGCAGTCCATACCAAACATAGAGCATACTGTAGCGGTTGCTACACCATGTTGCCCAGCGCCTGTTTCGGCAATTACACGTTTAGCACCCATGCGCTTCGCCAATAAAATTTGTCCGAGGACATTATTGATTTTATGTGAACCTGTATGATTTAAATCTTCGCGTTTTAAATAAATCTTCGCGCCACCTAAGCGTTTAGTTAAATTATCAGCTAAATAAAGCGGTGACTTGCGACCAACATACTCTTCAAAGTAATAATATAATTCCTTGTTAAAGTCTACGTCATCTTTGTATTTTTGGAAATTTTCGTCCAAAATATCAAGCACCTTTTGTAAATCCTCGGGCACAAAGCTGCCACCAAATTGCCCATAATAACCTTTTGTCTGTACTGTACTCATCTCATCTGCACTCCTCAAGTTGCCCTTGCATTACTATATGCAAGCGACGCTGTAGTAATTTTTCTCATAATACCGACAATTGTCAGTTAAGTCAAATTAATTGAAACGCAAGTATGAGACTAAACGTAAAAAGAACATAATAAAAAGGCTTGTGCGGCGCACAAGCCTTTTTGCATGTTTATAACATATTTTTAAAATCTAAACGCTTGTTAAGCGTATACATAATCGGTGCACCAATAGCTAGCACGATTAACTCGCCGCCAGCGACAAATAGCCATGTTAATAAAAATGGTAAGTTAAATACGAGTACGAGCTCTAAAGCAATGATAAACATAGTGAAAGTGAAGAGCAACGTCATAATAGCAAGGCGTGCTTTGATATTAGGTACAAATTTAAAAATAATAATAGCAAGTCCAAGCGTAATGACAGAGTGCCCTACACCAAATGCTAAATCGATAGGTCCTAATTCAGATCCTAAATTTGAAATAAATACACCGAGAATCACCCCAGGCATAAATAACGGATTAAAGGCGATAAGGTGATTAAAAATTTCAGGTATGCGGAACTGCAGTTCACCGAAAGCAATGGGTTTTACAGCGAGTGCTAGAGCAACATATAAAGCTGCTACGGTAGCATTGACAGCTAATAGCTTAATTTTCATATTTTTTTCTCCTTAGTTTTTTTTCGTGGGATGGTTACGAACCACGTTGAGCAAAGTAATATTCTAATATAGTAGGCGTATGAAGTCAATTTGAAGGAAATTTCAGTATATTAATACACTAAAATAAAAAAAGTTTTTTAATTATATTAAAAAAGTAATTAAGGCTAGGAATTAGGCGATTTAGTGGTTTAAAGCGGCGAATCGCTCCAAAAACAAAAATAATTTACCCCGATAAAGTGTCAGAACATTTGAAACCCTTGTTGACGAACGTTTTAAAGCACTGTAATATAGCGATAAATTAGTAATTGAGACATAAGGGGGACATCAAGATGATGAAGAAATCAAACTGGCTAACATTGCTGCTACTTTCTATCGTGCTCGTACTTGCAGCATGTGGTGGCGGAGATAAGGCTACAGAACAGCCGAAAGAAAATGATGATGAAAATAATAATTCGACAGGAAATGGCGAATCCTATACAGTGGGGATCTCACAAATTGTTGAGCATCCATCACTAAATGCAGCAACAGAAGGCTTTAAACAAGCGCTTAAAGATTCTGGATTAGATGTAACATTTGACGAGCAAATTGCACAAGGTGATAACAGCCTTAACACAACAATTGCTACAAACTTTGTAGGTAGCGATGTTGATTTAATTTTTGCTAACTCAACACCTTCTGCACAAGCAGCTATGGGGGCAACGAGTGATATTCCTGTCATCTTTACTTCTGTAACAGATGCAGTTGGCGCAGAGTTAATTGAGTCAATGGATAAGCCAGGCAAAAACGCCACAGGCACAATTGATTTGCACCCAGATACAATTAAAAACACAGTAGCTTTCTTAAAAGATGAGCTAGGTGCTAAAAAAGTTGGTATGGTATACAACGCTGGTGAGCAAAACTCAGTAGCACAAGTAGAGCAAGTAAAAGAAGCTGCTAAAGAAGCAGGCATTACAATTGACGAGGCTTCGGCATCAAACTCATCAGAAGTAAAACAAGCAGCTGAATCATTAGCAAGCAAGGTTGATGCGTTTTACATCATTACAGATAACACAGTAGTATCGGCATTGGAGTCAGTAATTGATGTAGGTGAAACAAATGAAATTCCAGTTATCGTAGGCGAATTAGACTCAGTAGCACGTGGCGGCTTAGCAGCTTATGGTTTTGAGTACAAAGATATTGGTTATGAAGCTGGCGAAATGGCAGCGAAAATTTTAAAAGGTGAGGCAACGCCAGCAGAGCTTGCGGCACAATACCCTCAAAACTTAAAATTAGTCGTTAATAAAAAAGCAGCAGACGCACTTGGCATTGAGGTTAAAGATAGCTGGGGCGCAGAAGTGATTGACTAACAACTAGGAGATGATTCGAAATGTTCGTTACAATATTTGGTTCAGTTGAGCAGGGAATCATCTATGCAATTATGGCACTCGGGGTTTATTTAACCTTCCGAGTGCTTGATTTTCCCGATTTAACGGTAGATGGTAGCTTTGTAACTGGCGCGGCAACAGCTGCGATGATGATTGTATTAGGCTATAACCCTGTTATTGCAACACTAGTTGCGATACTTGCAGGTTTTGTAGCAGGCTGTATTACAGGCTTGCTTCATACAAAGGGGAATATTAATCCACTACTATCCGGTATTTTAATGATGATTGCACTTTATTCTATTAATTTACGCATTATGGGCTTTACATTAGAAAATTCTGTAGGGCGTCCTAACATTCCTTTATTAAATGTAGATACGATTTTTTCAACAGTAGCTGCATGGTGGGGCAATTTAGGTATTGATGCTGCTATTACGAGCGCGTTGATGGGACTTGGTTTCGAAAAAGTACCAAAAACATGGAGCGCACTTTTTGTAGGGCTCGTTATTATTATTATCATTAAGCTATTTGTAGACTGGTTCTTAAAAACAGAAGTCGGTTTAGCTATTCGTGCAACGGGCGATAACCAACGCATGATTCGTAGTTTTTCAGCCAATACGGATCGCCTTATTATTTTAGGGCTAGGCTTATCCAATGGTTTAGTTGCGCTAGCAGGCGCACTAATTGCACAAGTTAATAAAGCGGCGGACGTAACGATGGGTGTTGGTATGATCGTAACGGGTTTAGCTTCTGTCATTATTGGTGAAGCAATCCTCGGTACAAAAACGATTATGCGTACGACGTTAGCTGTTATTATCGGTGCGGTTATCTACCGTGTTGTATTAGCGCTAGCACTAAAATCAGGCTTCCTTGATTCAGGTGATATGAAATTAATCACAGCGGTTATCGTTATTATTGCACTGATTTTACCGCAAATGATTGATAAGTATAAGGAGCGCAAACGTAAGGCAAAGCGCCTCGCTGAGATGCGTACAAAAGTGGAGCAAGGAGGTAATGAGCTTGCTTAAACTACAACAAATTCAAAAAACATTTAATGAAGGCACACCTGATGAAAAGGTGGCACTCGGTAATATTAATTTACATCTCAAGCCCGGTGATTTTGTAACCATCATTGGTAGTAATGGTGCAGGTAAGTCAACGATGATGAATATGATTTCGGGGGCATTGACGCCTGATTATGGACGTATTAGCATCGATGGGAAGGACGTCACTGCACTGCCAGAGTTTAAACGCTCACAGTATATTGGACGCGTATTCCAGGATCCTATGGCTGGTACAGCACCTTCTATGACGATTGAGGAAAATATCGCGCTCGCTTATTCGCGTAATAAACCGCGTGGCTTGCGTATGGGCGTGACAAAAAAACGTCGTGATATTTTTAGAACCGCACTTGAGCGTCTGCATTTAAATTTAGAAAATCGTTTAGGCGCGAAGGTTGGCTTATTATCGGGTGGTGAGCGTCAAGCACTGTCTCTATTAATGGCAACGTTTACGCAGCCTTCTATTTTACTACTAGACGAACATACAGCAGCTCTCGATCCATCGCGTGCAACGCTTATTACACAGCTAACGAAGGAGCTCGTTGCGCAAGATCAACTTACGACGTTGATGGTAACGCATAATATGCAACAGGCGCTCGATCTTGGTAACCGCTTAATTATGATGGACAAAGGTCAAATTATTTTAGAAGTAGAAGAACAACGTAAGCCACACTTAACTATTCCAGATTTAATGGCAGAGTTCGAAGCGATTCGAGGCGAAAAAATGAACTCGGACCGCGCGTTATTAGGTTAAAACAAAAAGGCTTGAGCAGACGCTCAAGCCTTTTTTGATGGTTATACGAGTAAGCCAAATAATGTAATATCTTTATTAACTTCTTTATAAGAGAAGCCGAATTTTTGCATGCGCTCGAGTAAACCAGGATAATCATCGCGATGACCAACTTCAATACCAACAAGTGCTGGGCCGCTCTCTTTATTATTTTTCTTCGTGTATTCAAACGTTGTAATATCGTCATTAGGCCCAAGTACATTAGATAAGAACTGGCGCAGTGCACCCGCACGTTGTGGGAAATTAACAATGAAGTAATATAATAAACCTTCGTGAATTAGTGATTTTTCTTTAATTTCTTGCATACGTCCAATATCATTATTACCGCCTGAAATAATAAAGACGACAGATTTGCCTTTAATTTGTTCAGCATAGCTATCAATAGCTGCTACAGATAAAGCGCCTGCAGGTTCAGCGATAATTGCGTGCTTATTGTATAAATCTAAAATCGTCGTGCACACTTTACCTTCAGGAACGAGAACGATATCATCTAAATAGCGCTGACAGACGTTGTACGTATGTTGACCAACGAGTTTGACAGCTGCACCATCGACAAATTTATCAATCCATTCAAGCGCTACAGGGTGCTGTTGAGCGAAGGCTTCTTTCATGCTACCCGCGCCAGCTGGCTCTACGCCGATAATTTTAGTTTGTGGTGATAGATTTTTAACATAGGCAGCAACACCAGACATTAAGCCGCCTCCGCCAATACTCCCAAAAATATAATCGATTGGTTCTTCGATATCATTCATAATTTCTACGGCTACCGTACCTTGCCCCGCGATAACATCTACATCATCAAATGGGTGAATGAAAATCTTTTCATGCTCATCGCAAAACTTAATTGCGCTCTCTGCCGCATCGTCAAATGTATCGCCCGACAAAATAATGTCAACATAGTCACGACCAAACATACGAACTTGGTCAATTTTTTGTTTTGGTGTCGTTTGAGGCATAAAGATGCTAGCTTTAATTTTAAGTTGCGCACAAGCATAAGCTACACCTTGCGCATGGTTACCAGCACTAGCGGCTACTACGCCTGCAGCGCGCGCATCCTGTTCAATTTTTTTGATTTTATAGTAGGCACCTCGTAATTTAAACGAACGCACGTGTTGTAAATCTTCGCGTTTAATATAGATGTTGGCACCATACTTCTCTGATAAGTATTCATTTTTTTGTAGTGGTGTATGTTCAACGACATCTTTAAGAAACTGATGTGCAATTAAAATGTTCTCCACTTGAACGACTGTTGTTTGTGTTTCTTCCATTGTGTCAACCTCCATATTCTATAATAAACATTTATCTATAGTAACATACTTTAAACACTAAAGGTTTGAATATTTAGTTAATTCTAATAAACTTGCGTAACTTAGAAGATGTAAGCGCATTAATCTAGGTGAGAAGGGTATAGATAAGAAAACAAGCAAAAGGAGATGCTACGCATGTGGCAAGAAATTTTAGCCACCTATGCTCAATTTTTTGATTGGCATATGTGGAGAGTCGTCTTAACTGATCCTGTAGCGTGGGGATTGATTTTATCTCTCGTTATTATAGAAGGGTTGCTATCTGCAGATAATGCGCTCGTTTTAGCGGTACTCGTGCGCCATTTGCCTAAAAAACAACGGAAAAAAGCGCTATTATACGGTTTAATTGGTGCTTACTTCTTCCGTTTTATTTTTATCGGGCTTGGTGTTTACTTAGTGAAATTTTGGTTTATTAAATTAGCAGGCGCGCTGTATTTAGCATGGCTCTCCGTTTCTCACTTTAAAAAAAAAGAGCAACCGAATGAAGCTGAGTTTAATAAAAGTTCATGGCTTGTACGTCTGTTTGGTACTTTTTGGGCGACCGTCATAACAGTAGAAGTCATGGACGTGGCGTTCTCAGTGGACTCCATTTTAGCAGCCTTTGCGGTTTCGAGTGAAGTTTGGGTATTATTAATGGGTGGTATGTTAGGCATTTTAGTGATGCGAACCGTCGCTACATTTTTTGTATCGCTCATTGATCGCGTACCAGAATTAGAGACGACGGCATTTTTATTAATTGGTGTAATTGCATTGAAGATGGGATTAAGCGTCGTTGGTATTGAAGTTTCTCACTATGCTTTTTTTGCGGTATTAATTCTCGCATTTGCTTTAACATTTCTCGTGCATATTTTACGTAAAAAACAACAGTAAAAAATACGCGTAAGCTCTTTATTATGAGGAGCTTACGCGTATTTTTAATGCGCTAAGGCAGCTTGTTGTTGCCAGTGATGTGTACCATCTTCATGGACAATGTAACTAGAGAATGGCCCAAGTAACGCCTCATCTGTTAAAAAGCCAAGTTTGGCACTTACTTCACCAGCAGTTAAATCATCGCAAATTACAGTCGTTTGAACGATGTCCGTTTGAGCAGGTTGCCCTGTCTGTCCATTTAAAATGTGATGAATGTGATCGGCTGTCGTTTGCCAAGTACGTTGCAGTCTACTTGAAGTCGCAACTGCGGCATTTTTGACGTGAATCGTCGTCATCACAGATTGATGCATCGGGTGGAGAAGCGGTACTTCCCAAACTTTATCGGTAGTTGACCACATGCGCATATCGTCGCCCCCGATAATTTGACCGTAAGCCGCTTGATAGTTATCTTTCAGCATTGTACAAAGCTGATCGATAAGGAAGCCTTTCGCAAAGCCACCTAAATCTACTTCACCTCGCGCTTGCTTTTTAATCGTGTACTGCGGTAAAAAGGCGAGCGCTGTAACTGGTTTAGGAATGGTGCGTACGGCAGAATGGCGGAACGGGAACGATGTAATATAGCCGTTAGCAATCATTTGTGTGCGTAAATAAGGTGAAAATAAGCCGTTAGTACGCACGTAATATTTATGTGCGCTTTGTAAGCATGTATAAAGTAAAGGACTAATTTGTAATGTATCGCCGATAGCGAGACGATTAATCGTTGCTAATTCATTTTGGTCATTAAAACGCGACCAGTCTTTTTCTAAGGCGAGTAGCCATTGTTTAAGCATAGGTTCTAGTGGCGCGCAGTGCTGAGGAAGTGTAAACGAAAAATCCACATGCATAGCACGGAAAGTAAACGTATGTGTCATTGTGTTTCGTCCTTCCATCTAAATGATAAGTTGAAAGAAGTATACACAACTAAACTGAATTTTATCTGAAAATAGGCAAAGTAATATGGAAAGTTGTGCCTTGTGGCGAGCTCGTTGCGGTAATTGTACCATTATGCTGTTCAATAATTGTTTTAGCAATCGCCAAGCCTAAGCCTGTACCGCCTTTAGCTCGTGCATCATCGCTACGATAAAAGCGCTCAAAAATATGAGGAAGGTCCTTAGCATCAATTCCAATACCGCTATCAGTTAACGTCAAACCTGAGTCATCTAACTTTACGTCAATTGTACCGTCTTGTGTGTAGCGCAGGGCGTTTTCGAATAAAATGTAGAGCACTTGCTGAAGTTTTGCAGCATGACCTTTTACGAATAGCTGCGGTGTAATTTCAGCGTGGATCGGCAGGTGCGTTAAGCGCTGAAATTTTTGCACAGTTGCCCCTACGAGTGCTGAAAAATCGACATTATCGCCCAAAACGAGTGGTGTTTGGTCAGCTCTCGCTAATGTTAATAGTTGCTCGAGTAGCTTTTGCATATGCACGACATCATTTTCAGCATCGCGCAACACTTCTTTACCAAAGTCACTTAACGACTCTGTGCGTAAAATATCTGTGGAGCTTTGAAATACAGCAAGTGGTGTACGGAGCTCGTGTGAGGCATCGGATACAAAGCGCTTTTGCTTGTCGTAAGCTTGTTGGATAGGACGTACAGCACGCCCTGCAAAGAAGTGACTAATCGCGCCAATAAGCAGAGCAAAAAGCAACGTCGCAATGAGCAAAACAGCCAAAGTATTTTTAAAGAAGTTAGCTTGCGTTGTGATTGTTTTACCAGTCAAAATATAGCCGACTTCTCGGTTATTTAACATAAATGGTCTTTTAATGATAAAGAGTGTTTCGTTATCCCATTGGATTTTTTGATAAGGTGTTTCCTCGATAAAGTAAGTAGCGATAACGTTTTCTAAACCATCATATTGTGAATCACCATGAATAAATTGCCCTTCTTCATTATAAATGTAATAAAAAAAGTGGCGTGTAGGATCAATATGTAATACGGGTTCTTTAGCTTGCAGTTGTAATAAAAAATCATGTTGCTCTCGAATGAAAAATGCATTAAGCTCTTCTACTTGCTGTTTGTCCATAACCTTTTGTAAGGCGAAAAACAGCACAATCATTAACAAGCTAACCGCAATTGTAAACGTGATCGTATAAAGTAGGGTCAGTTGATTGCGCATCGAACGAAACATTATATCACCTGCATCTTGTAGCCAACACCGCGTACAGTTTGAATGTAGGAAGTTGCGTTGTCATCAATTTTTTTACGTACGAGTTTAATAAGGGCATCAAGCGCATTGCTCGTGACGTCTTGTTCGAAGTTCCACACATAAGCAATAATTTGCTCACGTGTTAACACATGATTTACATTTTGCATGAGGTAATAGAGCACTAAAAACTCATTTTTTGTTAGCTCAATGCTTTGCTGTTGTTTATGTACGGTGCGTTGTTGAATGTTGAGTGTTAAGTCGCCACACGTCAGCGTTTCGATAATTGCTTTTGTTTTACGACGACTCAATGCGCGAATGCGAGCTAACAAAACATCGCTTTTAAAAGGCTTCACTAAATAGTCATCTGCCCCTTCATCTAAGCCGGTAATCATATCTTCCGCTGCATCGCGAGCAGTAAGCAACATAATGCCGGCTGTGTGTTGTGTCGCGCGAAGTTTTTGACAAACGGCAAGCCCTGATAGTTTAGGCATTAACCAATCTAAAATAATAATGTCAAAAGGTTCGGCTAAAGCGTAGTCAAGTGCCTCTGCGCCGTCTTTTGCGGTCGTCACTTTATAGCCCGCATGCGTCAGTAAATATGTCATATGCTTACGCAATATTTGATCATCTTCTGCAAACAAAATTTTCATCGTCATCACCTCTTACATTAACTATACGCAAAAAAGCTTGCACGACAAGTAGTAACATCGTACAAGCTTCCCTTGTTAAATTTTTTGCTGTACAAAATGAACACAATCAAAAATGTTGGATGATTCAATAGCAGATAAAATCTGCTCATGTCCATCTTGCTGCACGACGACTTGTTGACCGTGTGCGTAATGGTGGCGCGTTTCTATCGCATCAATGTCTTCATAATCATAGGAATCAAATGTTTCGGTCCCAAACTGTTGCGTGTAAAAGGCAAGGCGTTGATTAGTGGCTACAAGCAGGCCCTTACGTTTTCTTCTAGCACTCATGAACGGAAGGTGTACCGTACCGAACAGACTCTGTCGGACCTCCTCGTCTTCCTTCAAGCTGGCGCGAACTAACGATAAAGCATCTTGCTCATTCCTCAAAATAAAACCCTCCTATAATTTAGGTCACTTGAACGGACCTAGCATTATCATAACAAACGCTAAAAAAATAGAAGGTGGGGCATAAGGTATAAAAAGGGTGGAAAATACGCTAATAGTAAACAAAAAAGAAGGTCATCGTAAGTAATAACCGTTTACATTCGCTCGTTTAAGTCTTTAGTTGTGTATTAATAATGAGTAGTAATAACTAGTTAGATGCGGCTTTAGATAGAGAAAAGACATGCCACGAGGGCATGCCTTTTAGAAAAATAAATGCGCCATTAAAGCGATAATTGGTAGTGAAATTACTGTACGTAATAAGAAGATAACGATTAAATCCCAAATTTTTAATGGAATTTTAGTACCTAAAATTAAACCGCCCACTTCTGACATATAAATCAATTGAGTAACAGAAACGGTCGCAATGACGAAACGTGTCATTTCTGATTCAATGCCGCTTCCTAAGATTGCAGGTAATAGCATATCCGCAAATCCAACAACCATCGTTTGTGCAGCTTCGCCTGCCTCAGGAATGTTAAGGGCCGCTAAATAGTATTCAAACGGCTTACCTAAAAAGCTAAATACAGGAGTAAACTCAGCTAATACTAAAGCGATAGTACCGAATGCCATAACGACAGGTGCTACAGCAAACCACATATCTAATACGTTTTTACCGCCCTCTGCCCAAAATGAAGCAAAGTTGCTATTCTTTTTAGCAGAAGTTAAAGCGCGGTCAGTGGCTACTTGTAACAACGGCTCATCTTGTAGTACTTCTTCTTTTTGTTTTGTAGAGCCATCAATATAAGATGCCTCAATTTTACGTAATGGGTAAATGCGCGGCATAATTAAAGCTAACGCTAAGCCTGCGATAATTACTGTGCCGTAAAACTCAAAGAAGTAACTTTCTAAATTTAACTCTTTTAAAATAGTAAAACAAAATGTAATAGAGACGATTGAGAAAGTAGTAGCGATAATAGCTGCTTCTTTTTTCGTATAATTGCCTTGCTCATATTGTTTACTCGTCATTAACACACCGATTGTACCATCGCCAATCCATGAAGCAAGCGCATCAATTGAAGAACGACCTGGTATTTTAAATAAAGGGCGCATAACTTTTGTCATTAACGTACCAAAGAATTCGAGTAAACCAAAGTTTGTTAGGAGCGGTAATAATAACCCTGCGAATAAGAAGATCGTAAATAAAAAAGTTACTAAACCTTCTTCAGGGTCCATTAATAACCCTGCTGTATTAGGATTGTTAATCGCTGCTGGACCAAAGTCAAACACGACCATCGCCGTGAAAATTACAGCGAGTACACGTGTAATTGTCCAAAATAAATTAACACGGAAAAGCTGAGCCGTGAAGCTCGGTGCTTTTAATGTTGTTTTAGGTAAGAATAAATAAATCACTGAGCCTAGTGCCGCAATAACCATAATTGTTAATGCAAACCAACTAATAATAGGAACGACCATGCCAGCGAGTGAATTAGCCATAATAGCAATTGGCACTTTCCATGCGCCTTCAATATTGAGGGGTGTCATAAAAATAAACACGCCAAGTAGTGAAGGTATAAGGAAAAGAAGCCATGAGCCAAGCGAATGTTTTTTCATGTTGATAACCTCTTTTAATGTATGTTTTGTATATTTATACACTATAAAGGTTTTTTATTTGGGTGTCTAGTCCTTTTCACAAAAAAGTTTTTTCTGAAAATTTGCGATTTTTGTTTAGGAAAAAGAAAAAATCACGTAAAAACGTGATTTTAGTCTTCAAAAGTAATTGTATAAAATTGTTCGGTTGTAAACCAAGCATCTTCTGTTGATTCACCATTGTCTTCCTCGCGCTTATCTAATTCCTGTAACATCCAACCTGTTTGTGAAGCGTGTGCTTTTAATGCGTTTAACTTTTGTTCTTTAAAAGCACGAATGTCTACGACAAAGTCTGCAGGTCCCATTTCTTGTTCGGTGTTGTTAGCGAAGCCTGCACCGAGTAAAGTAGGGCGCTGCTCTTTAGGTAGGCGACGTACTGCTTCAACGACAGCACGCGCTGTTGCCTCGTGGTCAGGGTGTACACAATATTTAGGTAAGAAGGTAAAAATCATAGAAGGATGCAACTCTTCAATAAGGTCCGTTACGAGACGCACCATTTTTTCGTCGTCTTCAAACTCTACTGTTTTGTCGCGTAACCCCATCATACGTAAATCTTGAATGCCGATAGCTTCACAAGCCGCAATTAACTCTTGTTTACGAATCGCAGGTAGCGACTCACGCGTGGCAAATGGGGGGTTACCTAAGTTACGTCCCATTTCGCCGAGTGTTAAACATGCATACGTAATAGGGACGCCCATAGCTGCTTGCATAGCTGCAATACCAGCTACTGAAAAAGATTCGTCATCAGGGTGAGGGTAGACGATTAAAATATGTCGTTGTTTTTCCATGAGTTTGCCTCCTTAATAAGCAAACGGTGTTTCACTAATTTGTAAAGCGACCGCTAACTTTCCACTATAGTCTAAGCCGGCCATTAGTAAACGACCTTGCTCATCAATTTCTGAATGGGTAATACCCTGTGCGTACACCCAGCCATGCTCTAGCTTTAAGCCTACACGGTTTGGGTGATCTTCAATGACTTTAGCGTGCTCATATACGAGTTTCACGTTGCGAATAAAAGCGCCAGCATTAAAAAATTGTTCATCATAGTGAGCGGCGTAAGAGCCGTTTGTTGTTTCTAAATGAATATATACTTCTTTATTAGCAAAAGCATCGAGTTGCTTTTGGAGTTGTGCAATATTGACGATTTCCATTTTTGTGCCTCCTTGAAATCAATGCTTTTAGTATAAACAATTTTTAATACAAAGGGAAATGCTAAGATTTCATTTTAACTCAAGGCTGATCTACTTAACATCAAGCATGTGCGCGGCTTCCACATAAAAAATACGCTGAACTTAGTGCTCAGCGCATTATTTCATCTATTAAATTTCGCGAATAGTAACCGTAGGTGCACCGTAGCGTGATTTTGCACCGTGCATAACAGGGCCTACATATTGGTTAAGTGCCCAGCCTTTAGCGATAGCCGCGGCTACAAATTCTTTTGCTTCTACTACGGCATCTTTAATTGTCATACCGTTTGCAAGATTGGCTGTAATAGAAGCGGCAAAAGTACAGCCTGCGCCGTGATTATACGTTGATGCAATTTTTTCTGTTTCTAGGGCATAAAATGTCGTACCGTCATAAAATAAATCGAGTGCTTTATCCGTTGGCAATGCACGTCCACCTTTGATGACTATCGTTTTGGCACCTAGCGCATGAATTTTTTGTGCAGCTTGTTTCATTTCTTCTACCGTTTGCGGTGTTTTCATGCCAGCTAACTGACCAGCTTCAAATAGGTTAGGTGTAGTAACGGCAGCATAAGGCAATAAATAATTAATCATAGCGTCTGTATTGCCAGGGTTTAATACTTCATCTTCGCCTTTACACACCATAACAGGATCGATGACTACGTTAGTAGTACCAGCGTTTTTAATAGCTTCACCAGCTGTTTTAATCACTTCTTCTGTTGCAAGCATGCCTGTTTTGACTGCATCGACTCCTGTAGATAGCGCAGTTTTAATTTGTGCATCTAACACTTCAACGGGTAGTGAATAAACGCCATGTGCCCAGTATTTGTCAGGGTCCATCGTAACAACGACAGTAAGTGCGGTCATCCCGTAAGTACCATGCTCTTGAAACGTTTTAAGATCGGCTTGAATACCAGCGCCTCCTGATGTGTCAGAACCAGCGATAGTTAATGTTTTCTTTAAGCTCATAATTCAATCTCCTTTGTAGTAAAATAAGTATCAATAAGTATACCGCTGCACTGGATATATAAAAACCATCAGTTTTAGCAAAAAGTATAAGGTCAGGGGAGATTATAATGACAAATGTTTTTACTAATGATTGGCAAGAAGTACTGCATGATCAGTTCGAGGCGCCTTATTATAAGAAGCTTCGTCAGTTTTTAAAACAACAGTATGCGAGTGCAACGATTTATCCACCGAAAGAAGAGGTAATGAATGCACTCTATACAACAGCTTATGAAGATGTGCGTGTTGTAATTTTAGGGCAAGATCCTTATCATGGCCCTAATCAAGCGCAGGGCTTAAGTTTTTCTGTAAAAGAAGGTGTTGCGATTCCGCCGAGCTTACGCAATATGTATAAAGAGTTACATGATGATATAGGGTGCCCCGTGCCTACACATGGCAATCTTATGAAGTGGGCACAACAAGGCGTCTTGCTTCTTAACACAGTGTTGACGGTACGCCGTGGTGAAGCTAATTCGCACAAAGGGCAAGGATGGGAAACATTTACTGATGTTATTATCGAACGTTTAGCGCAAAGAGAAGCCCCTATTATTTTTGTATTATGGGGTCGCCCTGCTCAACAAAAGCAAGCGGTAATTAAACGTTACTCTCAACATGTTGTACTAACAGCGCCTCACCCTAGTCCGTTAAGTGCACATCGCGGCTTTTTCGGTAGTAAGCCGTATTCACAAATTAATAAACAACTTCAAGCTTGGGGCGAGCAACCGATTGATTGGTGTTTGTAAGAAACTCGTCACTTCAAAGCGAACAATAATCGTGATACATTGAAAGGAGGCGTTCGTATGCGAGTGAACTGTTTTCAATGTCATTATTTTAAGGTGACATGGGATGTTAATAATCCACGTGCATGCGCAGCGTACGGCTTTAAAACGAAACAATTACCATCCGTCGTTGTCAAGCAATCATCAGGTATGGATTGTATGAAGTTTGTACCAAAACAAGGGGGCAAAAAAGCATGATTTCACAGCAGATGATTATTCAAGAAATAGAACAGCAGTTACAACGCGTAAAAAGTGCGCGCACACCTGCAGATTTCCAAGCGGGTATGACAGCGATTCAAGCGCTTTGTAACGTAAGCTTACGCACCGAAGTTGAGCCTACTATGCAACCTATAGCGCCTTCGCAATCATTAGTACAGCAACCCTTTAAAGAAGATGACGCGAATGGTGAATCATTATTTGACTTTTAAAGGTAGGGAAAAGACATGAAGAAATTTATCGTTACAGGGGCAATACATGCCTTCTTAGCTGTAGCTCTTGGTGCTTTTGCGGCACATGGTTTAAAAGACGTGCTCGATGTATATAGCACAGGTATTTGGAATACAGCTGTACAATACCAAATGTTTCATGCAGGTGGCTTATTAGCAGTCGGTATTTTAATGAGTCGCAAGTTAATGGGCGATGTTAAGCTATTAAATGCGGCTGGTTGGTGTATGAATATCGGTATTTTATTATTTGCAGGTAGTTTGTATACGCTTGCTGTTACAGGGATTGGCAAATTGGGCGCGATTACACCGTTTGGTGGCGTATTTTTCTTAATTAGCTGGGTATGTTTAATCGTAGCAGTCGTTAAAGAAGGAAAATGAATGTAAGAAGTGACGCTTAATGCGGCGCTTCTTTTTTTGTCTAAAGGGTATGTTCAGTTTTTGTTCAGTCCACTTTTTGTATAATTACGTTATCAACTACGATAAAGTCGTTTGCAAAGGAAAAAATAAAAAAATAAAACGCTATAATAATAGAAATGAATGGCGATATAATATTGCGAGTGTAGATAATCGATAATTAAAAAATAAAGGACAGGTGACATAAATTGAAAAAAGTATCAATGTTAACAAAAAGCACATTATTAATGGGAATGTTAGTAGCGATGGGAAGCGGATCAGCTTCAGCGAACGACGACCAAGAAATTACTAAAGGTTACACAATTAAAGTAACGCATTCACATACAGGTGATGCGCCTATTATTGTAGAAAATCAGCCAGTATTAAAAGCTGCACAATACAGTGCATCACAAAAAACAGTGACGTTAACGTTTGATAAAGCAGTAGCGGTAGCCGACTTACAACATATTACATTAAAGAAAAACGGTGCAACATTATCAGGTGTAACATATGTGATTGATGCAGATCAAACACGCGTTATGGCGACATTAAACGGTGTAGCGACGGCAGATGAGTTAAGCGTGCAATTTAAAAACACAGGTGTAGTAGCAATGCCTGTAGCACATGTAGCGACAGCTAAATTTGTGCCGAAATTAGAAGTTACTCGTCAACTTAATAAAAAAGTAATGGGTAAAGTAGAGCGTGGTGCTAAAATTAGCGCTGTGTTAACGAATGCACAAGGACAAAAAATTACGCAACCTGTAAGTGTGAATCGTTCAGGTCTTTGGTCTTCTGAAGTAGATGTAGCACCAGGTAGCTATACATTAACGGTAGTAGCAGAAAAAAATCAACAAAAAATCGTTAAAGAAGTTGCTATGCATATCGTAAAATAATGAGTAACAAAAAACGAGGTTGTAGCGAAAGTTTAACACTTTCACTATAGCCTCGTTTTGTCATTTAGCGACGTATTCTTCTAGTGCGAGATTTTGTTCAAACATTTGTTGGCTATGGGGTAATCCTACAAATCGCAGATGCCAGGGTTCATATTCAATGCCAGTAATTGCTACTTTATCAGCAGGGTAACGTAAAATAAAGCCGTAACGCCATGCGTTGTCTGCAATCCACTTGCCTTCTGGCGCTACGTCCATCGTCGTTTCAGTAGAGCCGATATCAAGTGCGAGGCCAGTATGGTGTTCGCTATAACCAGGCTTCATCGCATAGGCAGCGCCCATTTCTTCATAGAGCGCTTGTTGTTGCTCAAATGAGCGATAACCACTCATGACGATAAAATGGCTTAACCCTTGTGCGCTTGCGTCTTGTATCATTTGTTCAAGCGCCTCCGCAACACGGGCGGATAACGTAATATCACTCGTGAAAACGTCATAGCTCCGTTGCTGTTCAAATAAATTAATTAAATCCGTTGGCACATGATTGAGTGGATTTTTTTGATTGACTAGTACTAGCTGATCAATAGGTTCATCCGTAGTGCTAGGCTTTTGTTTCATGTACCAGCTACTACCGATAGCTAATAGTAAAATAAGTATTGCAATTTTCTTCATAATAAAAACCTCCAAAGCTACTATACCAAGAAAAACTTAATAAATAGCTAGGGAGGTTCTTAAAAGTTTATGAAGATTAAACCGTTAACATTTTAACTAATTTTTCATTGTCTAAAATGTTACCTACGAAGAACTCACCGAACTCACCGTAGCGAGCTGATACTTCGTCAAAGCGCATTTCATAAACGATTTTTTTGAATTGTAGTACGTCATTAGCAAATAATGTTACGCCCCACTCATGATCGTCAAAGCCAACAGAGCCACAAATGATTTGTTTAACTTTACCTGCATAGCTACGACCAATTAAGCCGTGAGAGTACATTAATTTTTTACGTGTTTCCATATCTAACATATACCAGTTGTCATTGCCTTCGCGACGTTTGTCCATTGGGTAGAAGCACACGTGCTCCCAGCGTGGTAGCTCTGGGTATAAACGAGCGCGTACGTGTGGGTTTTGGTATGGATCTTCGTTAGACTCACCCGCTAAGTAGTTAGAAAGCTCAACTACTGATACGTAAGAGTACGTAGGAATTGTAAAATCAGCAATTGCTAATTTATTAAATTCTGTTTCGATATCATTAAGCTCTTGCATCGTTTCACGCAACGTCATTAGCATGAAGTCTGCTTTTTGACCAACGATTGAGTAAAATGCATGTGAGCCTGTTTTTGCTTCGTCTGCTTGATTTAGTTTTTCTAAAAATGCGATAAACTCATCTGTAGCTGCTTTACGCTCTTCCTCTGAAACTAACTTCCAAGAAGCCCAGTCGATTGAACGGAAATCATGTAACGTGTACCAGCCATCTAAAGTAATTGCTGCTTCATTCATTATGTAGAACACTCCTTAATGTATAATGGAACTTACATTATTTATTTTAGCATACATTACATATAACCGATAATTTTATGGCTGTATGCAAGTGAAAAGGAGTCATGATTATGGCGTTATTACAACAACCCATTTGGCGCTTTTATGATCAATCGATTAGTGCCATACCTACTTCACCCCTTACATCTTTTGCGATGGACGATACGCTTTGTGAATTAGTAGGGCAGTTACAATCACCACCTACTTTACGGACGTGGGTGCATGATGCCAGCGTGGTGCTAGGTATACAAGATCACCGCTTACCCTATATTCAGCAAGCGATGCGTTATTTAGTAACACAAGGCTATCAACCTATCGTGCGAAATTCTGGCGGGCTCGCTGTCGTATTAGATAAAGGTGTGTTAAATTTATCGCTCGTCTTTTCAGAGCAAACGAAGGCGATGTCGATTGATGAGGGTTATGAGGCGATGCTTGCGTTCATTCGCTTACTATTACCAGAAGCTACAATCGAAGCGTATGAAATTGAAGGCTCCTATTGCCCAGGGTCTTATGATTTGAGTATTGATGGCAAAAAGTTTGCGGGCATTTCACAAAGACGTCTGCGCCAAGGGGTAGCCGTACAAATTTATTTATGCGTAGAAGGAAGCGGCAGTGAGCGTGCAGCACTTATTGAAAAATTTTATGCGCAAGGTTTGCAGCAGCAAGTCACAAAATTTTCGTATCCTGTTATACGCCCACAAGTGATGGCTTCATTAAATGAATTAATAGGGCAATCATTAACGGTACAAGATATCGTCGTGCGTGCCTATCGCGTGTTAGCTACACTCGGACAAGTGCAAGCTACTTCATTTAACGCTGAAGAAAACACACGCTATGCATTTTATTTACAACGCGTGCTCGACCGCAATGCAAAAATGTTAGCAAAGTAGTTGCTTGTTTGCGCGCGCTAAGTGCGATAAAATACGTGTGTGCAAAATATAAAACAGAAAGGGTTGTTGACTACTATGGCAAACGAATTTAAAGTTTGCGATGAATGTCAGGCCGTTAATTTAAAGACGTTAATTCCAAAATTAAAGGAAATTGATCCTGATGCAACCATCGAAATTGGCTGTCACTCGTATTGTGGGCCAGGTCGCAAAAAGACTTTCACTTTTGTTAATAGTCGTCCTGTTGCGGCGCTTACAGAAGACGAGCTTATGGAAAAAGTACTTGCGAAGTTAAAACGTAACTAAAGAAACGCATTATTTTCGATTTAGAAAATAATGCGTTTTTGTATGCAAAAATCGTTATAATGAGCGAAAAGGGGTGTAAATTATGGAGCTTAGAGATTTGCAATTATTTATGGCAGTAGTGGAAGAGGAAAGTTATACGAAAGCAGCTGCCCGTATGTATGTATCGCAGCCAACGCTGAGTAAGAGTATTAAACGTTTAGAGGAAGAGTTAGCGATTACTTTATTGCATCGTACTACGCGTAAAGTAGCCGTCACGGAGGAGGGGCGTGTCGTTTACGATTATGCTAAGCGCATCGTTAATACGAAAGAGGCACTTGACCGTAGCTTGCAAGATATGCGCGATGTGCAGCGCGGTACGATTCGCATTGGTATCCCACCACTTATTGGTACGCTGTTTTTCCCGGAAATTGCGCAACAGTTTCATCAAAAATTTCCACATGTCACCTTGGAGTTAGTAGAGCATGGGGCTAAAACGATTGGCGAACTCATCCATTCAGGAAAAGTAGACGTCGGCTTTATGGTACTGCCCGTTAATGATACACAGTTTTTAATTGACCGCTTTGTAGACGATGATTTTGTAGCGTATATGTATAAGGACCATCCATTAGCGCAACATACGCAAATTACAATTGAGGCGTTGCAGGAGGAGCCGTTTATTTTATTTTCGGATGATTTTGCGCTCCATGACTTTGTATTACGCAGTTGCGAAACAGCAGGTTTTACACCGCAAGTCGCTTATAAAAGTTCGCAGTGGGACTTAATTACGGAGCTGATTGCGCTTAATTTAGGCGTGACCATTTTGCCGCGCGCTATTTATGAAAAACAAGCAAATCCAAACGTTAAAATTATACCGTTAGTAGAGCCGCTCGTATGGCGTTTAGGCATCGTGACGTTAGCGGGGCGCTATCAATCCGTAGCGCTGAAAGAGTGGTTATCATTAATGGCTACGACGACATGGTCTTGGCAACAATATATGCCAATCAGGAATTAAATATATGCAATATATGTATTTCTCTAATAGATAAAAAAACGCTACGATAAAACTATAGCGATAGGGGGTGCAAGAATGACAAAAGTAAAACAATCTTTTGAAGAGGCGCTACAAGGGCTACAGGCTAATCAAACACTTATCGTTGGTGGCTTTGGACTTTGTGGTATTCCAGAAAACGCCATCGCAGCCATTCGTGCTAAAGGTACGACAGGCTTAACGGTTGTTAGCAATAACTGTGGCGTTGATGATTTTGGTCTCGGCATTTTATTAGCCAATCGTCAAATTACAAAAATGGTAGCTTCATATGTAGGCGAAAATAAAATTTTTGAACAGCAGTATTTAAGTGGTGAGTTAGAAGTTGAGCTTACTCCGCAAGGTACGCTTGCCGAACGTATTCGCGCAGGCGGAGCAGGTATACCAGCATTTTATACAGCGACGGGTGTAGGTACACCGATTGCAGAGGGTAAGCCAACGAAGCAATTTGACGGTAAAACGTATATCGAAGAACGAGCAATTACAGGGGATTATGCGCTCGTTAAAGCATGGAAGGCAGACCCTCTCGGTAATTTAGTGTACCGCAAGACCGCGCGTAATTTTAACCCGTTAGCAGCAACAGCTGGCAAAATTACGATTGCTGAAGTAGAGGAGCTTGTGCCAGTCGGTGCGTTACAGCCTGATGAGATTCATACACCAGGGGTATACGTCCAACACGTTATTGTCGGCAAAGATTATGAAAAGCGCATCGAACGTAAAACGATGAGGGAGGGATAATGATGAGAGACCGTATTGTGAAGTTGGCTGTGCGTGAGATTAAAGACGGCATGAACGTCAATTTAGGTATCGGCATGCCAACATTAGTAGCTAATGAAATTCCTGCAGACTATCAAGTTTTATTACAATCCGAAAATGGTTTGCTCGGCATTGGTCCTTATCCAACAGCTAGCGAGTTAGACGCTGATCTCATTAACGCTGGTAAAGAGACAGTGACAGCCGTTGCAGGCGCATCCTATTTTGATAGTGCTGAGTCATTTGCTATGATTCGTGGCGGCCATATTGATTTAGCTATTTTAGGCGGTATGGAAGTGGACGAAAATGGCGATTTAGCTAATTGGATGATACCAGGTAAAATGGTGAAGGGCATGGGTGGCGCTATGGATTTAGTACAAGGCGCTAAAAAAGTCATCGTTATTATGGAACATGTTTCAAAGCATGGAGAATCCAAAGTGAAAAAAACGTGTACATTGCCACTAACAGGTAAAGCGGTCGTACATCGATTAATTACAGACTTAGCAGTTTTTGATTTTACGGATGAAGGCATGGTGCTCGTGGAAAAAGCGCCTGATATTACGCTTGAAGCGTTGAAAGAAAAAACAGAAGCAAGCTACAGTGTATCGCCAGATATTAAAAATTTTTCTGTTTAATGATTTCTAAATTCTTTTAAAATCTTTATTTTTGTAATTTTACGTGCTATAGTAAACGCAAGCAAAAATGAAAGTAGGCTATACGTTGAAAAAAGATTTAAAACAAGAAATCATTGATGCGGCATTACAGCTGTTTCAAACCCACGGCTATAATGGCGTAACAATCAGCCAAATTGTGGCACATGTCGGCGCATCTAAAGGCGGGTTTTATCACCACTTTAAAGCGAAGGATGAGCTGCTATATGAAATACACGATGTGTTTATTACGTATGTGTTAGAAGAGGCAAAGCGCACGGAAGAAATGTATGCTACACCGATTGCCAAGCTTTGTGCGTTACTGCAATCATTTACCGCAGCCTTTCACAAATACCAAGCGCATATTACGGTGTTTTATGATGAGAGCAAATCACTACTCGACAGTGACCGCGAAGTTATAAAACAGAAGCGCGATGCCTATCGCAAAATTTTGCAACATGTAATCATTGAGGGCCAACAGAGCGGTGACTTCCGCACAGAGTTACCACCGACAATCGTTACGATGTCGATTACCGGGATGGTTAACTGGTCGTATAAATGGTATAAGCAAGACGGCACGATGACAATGGCGCAAATTACAGCCATCTTTATTGATATGATTTTACGCAGCATCATTACGCAACAAGGGGCACAAGAAGCAAGTGAGTATGTTATACAATCAGCAAATAACGAAGCTGGTTTTATTTTTTAACTAAAACAAACCGACTGGTCGGTATTCACACAAGGGGGAAATGGTATGAACTTTGAATTAACGAAAGAACAAAAAATGATTCGTGACACGGTACGTGATTTTGCAGAAAAGGAAATTGCACCTTATGCACGCGAAGTAGATCAAACGTCTACAATGCGTATTGAAACATTTAAAAAATTAGCGGAGCTAGGGTTAATGGGCTTACCATTCCCTGAGGAGTACGGTGGTGCAGGGGCAGATACCGTATCTTACGCTTTAGCAGTAGAGGAAATCGGTCGTGCTTGTGGGGGTACAGGTTTAAGCTATGCGGCAGCGATCAGTTTAGGGGCAACACCAATTTACAACTTCGGTACAGAAGAACAAAAGAAAGAGTGGCTAGTACCGTTAGCGAAAGGCGAAACGATGGGGTCATTTGGTTTAACAGAGCCTAATGCTGGTTCGGATGCGGGGGGGACGCGTACAACTGCAGTAGTTGACGGTGATGATTACGTAATTAACGGCGAAAAATGTTGGATTACTAATGCAGGTCATGCTCGACAAATTATTGTGACAGCTGTAACAGGTAAACGTGAAGATGGTAAAAAGATTATTTCTTCTATCATCGTACCAACGGATGCTGAAGGTTTAACGATTAATTGTAACTATGACAAGATGGGCGTACGTGGTTCTAATACGTGCGAAATTATTTTACAAAATGTTCGTGTCCCACGTGAAAATTTACTCGGAGACGAAAAACGAGGCTTTTCTCAATTCTTAAGCACATTAGATGGCGGTCGTATTTCAATTGCTGCGCTGTCGGTAGGAATCGCACAATCAGCTTACGAAAAAGCATTGAAGTTTGCGAAAGAGCGTGAACAATTTGGCACGCCAATTTCAAAATTCCAGGCGATTCAATTTAAATTAGCAGATATGGCAATGGAAATTGAGCTTGCTCGTACATTAGTACATAAAGCAGCATGGCTCAAAGACCACGGTAAACCATTCGGTAAAGAGGCGGCGATGGCTAAGCTCTTTGCATCAGAAATGGGCTTCCGCGTATGTAATCAAGCGATTCAAATTCACGGTGGTTCGGGCTATATGCAAGAGTATGATGTAGAGCGTCATTTACGTGATATTAAACTAATGGAGATTGGCGAAGGAACATCTGAAATTCAACGCATTGTTATTTCTCGTTTAATTGGTTGTTAATAAAAGCATGAAAATCGTAGGAAATAAGAAAGGGGACTTTCAATGGCAGAACTGGTGTATAAAACGATTGGCCAATTGTTAGGGGAACAGGCGCAACAAGATCCAACTCATGAAGCTTTAGTTTATGCTGACCGCGGTTTAAGAATGACGTACCAACAATTAAATGAACAATGTCGATTAGTCGCAAAAGGGCTAATGTCTTTAGGCATCGAGAAAGGCGAAAATGTTTCGGTATGGACGACGAACGTACCAGAGTGGGTGCAACTTCAGTTTGCTTCAGGCTATATGGGGGCACCAATCGTCACAGTGAACACAAATTATCGTCAAAGTGAATTAGAGTACTTATTAAAACAATCCGATACAACAACATTAATTTTAATGCCGCAGTACCGAGATCATGCTTTTATTGAAACGGTAAAGGCGCTATGTCCGGAGCTTGAAACGAGCGAACCAGGCAATTTGCAGTCAAAACGTTTACCGCTATTAAAGCGTGTTATCGTCATCGGGGATTATGACGGACCAGGCGTATTAACTTGGCAAGATGTACTTGACGGTGCAAAGCAGGTGAGTGACGAAGCGCTTGATGCGCGCCATGCTACATTATCACATGATGATGTGATTAATATTCAATACACATCGGGAACGACCGGCTTCCCTAAAGGGGTAATGTTAACGCACTTTAATTTAGTTAATAACGCGATGAATATCGCCGAATGTATGAATTTAACGAAGCAAGATAGGCTATGTATACCTGTACCATTTTTCCATTGCTTTGGTTGCGTAATCGGCACATTAGCAATTACAACAGTTGGTGGCACGATGGTACCTGTACAAGAGTTTTCACCAGAAGCGGTAATGGCTACGATTGAACAAGAAAAATGTACCGCAGTACATGGCGTACCGACGATGTTTATTAGTAAGTTAAATTCACCGAATTTTTCGAAATATGATTTGAGTTCCCTACGCACCGGCGTAATGGCGGGCTCAACTTGTCCAGTAGAAGTAATGAAAGCTGTCATCGATAAGATGGGAATGACAGATATTACAATTTGTTACGGCCAGACGGAGTCATCGCCTGTTATTACACAAACGCGCGTGGATGATGATTTTACCGCTAAAGTCGAAACTGTCGGCAGGGCGTTACCTAATCTTGAAGTGAAAATTGTTATCCCAGGGACAAATGAAGAAGCGCCGCGTAATACGCAAGGCGAGCTTTGTACGCGTGGCTACCATGTAATGAAAGGGTATTATAACAACCCTGAAGAAACGGCTAATGTAATTGACGAGGACGGCTGGCTGCATACGGGTGATCTTGCGACGATGGATGAACAAGGCTTCGTACGTGTTACCGGGCGTTTAAAAGATATGGTCATTCGAGGTGGCGAAAACATTTATCCGCGTGAGATTGAAGAGTTTTTATATACGCAACCTAAAGTGTTTGACGTACAAGTAGCAGGCGTGCCTGACGAAAAGTACGGGGAGGAAGTTGTTGCTTGGATTATTACGAGACCAGGTGAAGAGCTAACTGAACAAGAAGTGCGTGATTATTGTCAAGGCAAGATTTCACGTTATAAAATTCCGCGCTATATTAAGTTTTTAAGCGAATACCCGATGACTGCCTCAGGGAAAATTCAAAAGTTTAAGTTACGTGAGGACTTTATTTCACAAAATTTGGGGGGATGACGATGTTCAAAAAAGTATTGATTGCCAACCGCGGCGAAATTGCGCGCCGTATTATTCGTACATGTGAGCGCCTAGGTATTGCAACTGTAGCTGTGTACTCAGAAGCGGACGCGGAGGCACTGCACGTTAAAGAGGCAACAGAGGCATACTGCATTGGCAAACCACCTGTTGCACAGAGCTATTTAAATATTGATCGCATTTTAGAAGTAGCGAAGGAGAGCGGCGCTGAAGCCGTTCATCCTGGCTACGGCTTACTATCTGAAAACGCAAACTTTGCTAAAGCATGTGAAGCAGCGAATTTAACGTTTATCGGACCGAGTGCAGCTGTTATTGCTTCGATGGGGAGTAAGTTAGAAGCGCGTAAAACGATGAAAGCAGCGGGTGTACCGATTGTTGAAGGCGTAGAAACTGCTATTAAAGATGCTGATGAAGCGATTGAAATTGCGAAAACAATAGGCTATCCTATCATGTTAAAAGCTTCAGCAGGCGGCGGTGGTATCGGCATGCAACTTGTGGAAAGCGAAGCGGATTTAGCGCAAGCTTTTGAAGGAAATCAAAAGCGCGCAGCTTCATTTTTCGGAGAGGGTACGATGTATATGGAGCGCTTTATTGCTGAAGCTCATCATATCGAAGTGCAAATCATTGCTGACCAGCACGGAACGATTGTGCCACTTTTTGAGCGTGAATGTTCGATTCAGCGACGCAACCAGAAAGTGGTAGAAGAAGCACCATCGCCATTTATTTCGGCAGCTACACGACAAAAAATGTTAGCGGCGTCAGCTAAAGCTGTAGAACATATTGGCTACGTTAACGCAGGTACGATTGAGTATTTAGTGGATGAAAACGAAAACTTTTACTTCCTTGAAATGAATACGCGCTTACAAGTGGAGCACCCTGTTACCGAAGAAATCACAGGGCTGGATTTAGTAGAAGCACAGCTTATCGTAGCAGCGGGTGGCAAACTGCCATTTACGAGCGCTACGGTAGAAAAAAACGGTCATGCGATTGAAGTGCGCATTTATGCCGAAAATCCAACGACCTTCTTCCCTTCACCAGGCACGATTACTAAGCTTGTGTTACCGACAGGCGAAGGTATACGCAATGAATGTGGCGTGTATGAAGGCGGTACGGTAACGCCATTTTATGATCCGATGATTAGCAAATTAATCGCTTGGGGAGAGACGCGTGAAGTTGCATGCGAGTGTTTAGTAAAGGCGCTAGAAGCTTTTGTAATAGAAGGGATTGCAACGAATATTCCGATGTTACTTAAAACGGTAACACATGAAGCGTTTTTAGCAGGCAATACGACAACGAAGTTCGTTGATCATTATTATTTACCACAATTACAACATTAATTTTTGGAGGGGTTTATTATGGCAACAGTAAAAGCAAGCATGGCAGGTACAGTATGGAAGATTTTAGTTAAAGAAGGCGACAGTGTAACAGCTGGTCAAGATGTAGCGATTTTAGAGTCAATGAAAATGGAAATTCCTATTGCGGCAGAAGCGGATGGCACAGTAACGAAAGTCATCGCAAATGAAGGCGATTTTATTAACGTCGATGATGATTTAGTAGAAATTGAGTAAGGGGGATGTACTATGCACTTACCGAAACAAGTTGTACTGAAAGAAGTTGGCCCACGAGATGGCTTACAAAATGAAAAGGCGACAATTTTAACGACTGATAAAGTGGAGCTCATTAATTTATTAAGTATGTCGGGGCTATCGTACATCGAAGTTTCTTCGTTTGTGCACCCGAAATGGATTCCGCAATTAGCCGATGCTGCTGAAGTGCTCGCACAAATTAAACGCCAGCAAGATGTGACGTATGCGGCGCTTATTCCGAATAAGCGCGGCCTTGAGCGAGCATTAACGGTAGGCATTGATGAAGCTAGCGTGTTCATGTCTGCAAGTGAAAGTCACAATAAAAATAATATTAATAAATCGATTGATGAAACGTTTCCTGTACTACTAGAAGTAGTAGATGAAGCGAAGCGCAACGGCTTAACTGTACGTGGCTATATTTCGACGGTGGTAGGTTGTCCGTATGAAGGTTATATTGCACCAGAAAAGGTGCGCCATGTAGCGGATGCACTATTTGATATGGGGGTTGATGAAATCTCATTAGGTGACACGATTGGGGTAGGTGTACCTACGCAAATCGAGGCATTATTAACCCACTTATTACCGCATTACGGGCCTGAAAGATTAGCGATGCATTTTCATGATACGCGCGGGATAGCGATAGCGAATGTTGTGAAGTCAATGGAGCTAGGCATTACTAAATTTGATAGCGCATTAGGTGGCTTAGGGGGTTGTCCTTATGCGAAAGGAGCATCAGGCAACGTCGCAACTGAAGATTTATTATATTTATTTGATGAAATGAACATTCATACGGGTGTGCAAATGGAAAAAGTGCTAACAGCAGCAAGTTTTATTGAACAAAAATTAGGTAAGCCTTTAGCATCCAAGCAGATGGAAATTCAGCGCCATAAGGAGGACGAGACATGACAGCACTCGTAACATTTGAAGAGGTTGAACCGCATATCGGCGTCATTACATTGGCGCGATCCGCAGCGTTTAATGCGTTATCGCGTGACTTATTACAACAGCTTAGCCAAGTGGCGCAAGATATGCATGCGCGAAGAGATATTCGGGTCGTAATATTAACAGGCGAAGGTCATAAAGCATTTTGTGCAGGGGCTGACTTAAAAGAACGTCGCGGCATGGATGACGCGCAGGTGAAACAAGCAGTGCGGTTGATTGGTGAAACGGTAAATCAAGTTGAGGCCATTCCACAACCTGTAATCGCAGCGTTAAATGGTGTAGCGTTTGGTGGGGGTCTGGAGTTAGCACTCGCTTGCGACTTACGCGTAGCCTCAACAAACGTCTTGCTTGGTTTAACTGAAACATCGCTTGCGATTATACCGGGCGCGGGGGGCACACAGCGCTTACCGCGACTTATCGGTTTAGGCAAAGCGAAGCAACTGATTTATACTGCTGCACGCCTGACTGCTGCTGAAGCGGCGACGTATGGCATTGTTGAAAAAGTTTGTGATGATGCGCAAGAGGGCGCATTAACGATAGCGCGTGCGATTGCTACAAATGCACCACTGGCGCTAATCCAAGCGAAAGCAGCGATTAACCGAGGGGTAGAGGTAGATCGTCAAACTGGCTTAGCTATTGAAGCTTTAGCGTATGATGCGCTAATTCCGACAAAAGATCGTGTAGAAGGGCTCGTTGCTTTCGCAGAAAAGCGACCGCCTCACTACAAAGGGGAATAATAAAGAGGGGGAATGGACATGGAAACACGTACAACGACGATGAAGGAAGAGATTTTACAAGGGGGTAAGCCTAAATATCACGAGAAAAATGCAGCGCAAGGCAAAATGTTTGTGCGTGAGCGCTTAGCATTATTGCTTGATGATGGGCTCCAGTCAGAGGATGGGCTGTACGCAAATTGCTTAGCAGGTGACTTACCAGCAGACGGTGTCGTAACGGGCATTGGTAAAGTAAATGGTCGTACGGTTTGCGTGCTAGCTAATGACTCAACGATTAAAGCGGGTTCATGGGGGAAACGCACCGTTGAAAAAATGATTCGCATTCAAGAAACCGCCGAAAAATTGCGTTGTCCGATGTTGTATCTTGTGGACTCAGCAGGCGCGCGTATTACAGACCAACTCGAAATGTTCCCAGGACGTCGCGGAGCAGGACGAATTTTTTATAATCAAGTGAAAATGAGCGGAAAAGTGCCGCAAATTTGTTTGTTATTCGGACCTTCCGCAGCAGGTGGTGCTTACATCCCAGCGTTTTGCGACATCGTTGTCATGGTAGAAGGCAACGCTTCGATGTATCTCGGCTCGCCACGTATGGCTGAAATGGTAATCGGTGAAAAAGTAGATTTAGAGACGATGGGCGGCGCTAAAATGCACTGTTCGACATCGGGATGTGGCGATGTTTTAGCGAAGACGGAAGAAGAAGCAATTCTTTATGCACGTAAATATTTAAGTTACTTCCCTAGCAACTATACAGAAAAAAGCCCAGTGAGTGTACCGCAACCGCCAACTGATTTTGATAAAACAATTGATGAGTTAATTCCTAAAAACCAAAACATACCTTTTGATATGTATCAACTGATTGATCGTTTAATTGATGCGGATTCGTTTTGCGAAGTGAAAAAGTTATTTGCGCCAGAGTTAATTACGGGGCTAGGTCGTATCGATGGACAACCCGTTGGTATTATTGCCAATCAGCCGCGTGCAAAAGGTGGCGTCTTGTTCCATGATTCTGCTGATAAAGCAGCTAAATTTATTTCGCTCTGCGATGCGTTTAATATTCCGCTCCTCTTCTTAGCCGATGTACCCGGCTTTATGATTGGTACACAAGTTGAGAAGGTGGGGATTATCCGTCACGGTGCGAAAATGATTTTTGCGATGAGCGAAGCGACTGTGCCAAAATTAACCGTTATTGTGCGTAAAGCGTACGGTGCAGGCTTATATGCAATGGCGGGTCCTGCCTTTGAACCTGATTGCTGTATTGCGCTAACGGGTGCGCAAATTGCGGTTATGGGACCTGAAGCGGCAGTGAATGCTGTATACGCTAATAAAATTGCAGAGCTTCCAGAAGAAGAGCGCGCTGCCTTTATCGCAGAGAAACGTGCGGAGTATCAACAAGAAATCGATGTCTACCGTTTAGCGTCGGAGCTGATTATTGATGATGTCATTGAACCAAATGACTTGCGTCAGGCGCTAGCGACACGTTTACCATTATATATGTCTAAGTATTTGCCATTTACTGACCGTAAACACGGTGTAAACCCAGTTTAATTTACCTTTTAGGGCTATCTCGGTTGTGAGATAGCCTTTTTTGTATATATAATAGAAGAAAGTAGAAATGAGCATGGGAGGGAAAGTTGATGAGTTACGCACAAACAAAGCTTAGAGAAGAAAAAGTTTTTAAAGATCCTGTACATAGTTATATTCATGTTCGTGATTTAGTCATTTGGGATTTAATTAGCACGAGAGAGTTTCAGCGCTTACGCCGCATTCGCCAACTCGGCACGACGTACTTAGTGTTTCACGGAGCAGAGCATAGCCGCTTTAATCACTCGCTCGGTGTTTATGAAATTATTCGCCGCATTGTAGATGATATTTTTAAGGGGCGTGAGCATTGGGATGACAGCGAGCGTTTATTAACATTATGCGCGGCGTTACTGCATGACTTAGGTCATGGGCCGTTTTCTCACGCGTTTGAAAACGTCTTTAGCTTAGATCACGAAGAGTACACGCGTAAAATATTGCTTGGCGATACCGAAGTAAATGCTGTATTGCGTCGGGTGGCGCCAGACTTCCCAGAAAAAGTAGCGCAAGTAATTGAAAAGAAATATGCAAATCCATTAGTCGTTAATTTAATCTCTAGTCAAATTGATGCTGATCGCATGGATTACTTACAGCGCGATGCGTATTACACAGGGGTGAGTTACGGTCACTTTGATATGGAGCGCATTTTACGCGTTATGCGCCCGCGTGAAGATAAAATTGTTATTAAAGAAAGTGGAATGCATGCGGTAGAAGACTATATTATGAGCCGCTATCAAATGTATTTACAAGTTTATTTTCACCCGATTTCGCGCAGTGCCGAAATGATTTTAAATCATACGTTAAAGCGCGCACGTAAGTTATTTCATGAAGGGTACGTTTTTAAACAAGATCCATTTCCTTTCGTCTCCTTTTTTACTGGAGAGATTACGCTTGAAGCGTATATTAATTTAGACGAAAGTGTCGTTTTGACGTATTTCAAATGGTGGTCGCAAGAAGAGGACGAAATTTTACGTGACTTGAGCACGCGTTTTATTAATCGCAGGCTGTTTCACTATGTGGACTTTAATCCAGGAGAAGAACTGCAAAAGTATGAGCGCTTAAAAGAACTCTTTACCGAAGCGGGGATAGATCCGACCTATTATTTTGTGCACGACACTACAGCAGATTTGCCGTATGATTTTTACCGACCTGGTGAAGAAAAAGTACGCGAGCCTATTTTCTTAGAAATGAAAAATGGTAAGGAGCTTGAGCTTTCTCGTAAATCTACGATTGTAGATGCCATTACAGGACGCGTACAACGCGATCATAAAGTCTATTTCCCGAAAGAACGAATTTTAGCATTAACCGATTGTAAAGCAGCACAAGAGATAAAAGAGCTATTGCATATTACGTAAAACGACAACCATCTTAGGTCTTGATATGCTCCCAATATAGTAGACAGAGAAATAATCAAAGTTCTCTACTACTGTAAAGGGGGCATTTTTATGTCTAAAAGATGGACTAAGCATACGTTAGATGAAAGAGTTGCAGCTGTTCTTAGTGTAATTGAGAAGCAAAGAACAGTAAATACAGTCGCAAAGGAGTATGAAGTTACAAAATTCACAATAAACGATTGGGTTCGTAAGTATCAAGCGTACGGTGTAGAGGGATTAAAGATAGCGAAAACTTGGAAAAGATATTCCAGCGAACGTAAAATAAGAGCCGTTAACTTTTATTTAGACGGAAAAGGTAGTTTGCCTGTAACGTGTAAAGAATTCAATATCTCTTCCACTTCTATTTTAAGACAGTAGCTAAACCTTTATACTAGTGGACAAGACATAAAATCTACTGGTAAAGGAACAGATACTATGAATCCTGGACGTAAAACAACTTTTCAAGAACGCATTGAAATCGCTCAATATACAGTTGCCAATGAATATAATTATCAAGAAGCTGCCGAAAAGTATCGAGTATCTTATCAACAAGTGTACAGTTGGCTTGGGAAATATGAGAAAGATAGTGAACAAAGCCTTCACGACCGTCGTGGTAAGTCACTAGAATCTAAGCCTAATCTAACAGATGAATAGAAATTACAACTTCGTATTAAAGAATTAGAACACAGCAATCAGTATTTAGAAGCGGAGAATGGTCTATTAAAAAAGTTGAAAGCAATCGAAAGGGGGATGGGAATGCGCGATTAGGCACTCATTTAGCTCGTTTTCAAGCGATTCACGATTACCATGAAAAGACGAAAAGCCCCATTGTATTACTTTGTGAAATCTTAGGCGTCTCGCGATCTAGATACTATAGATGGTTAAAGCATGAGCCTACAACACCACAGAAAGAAAATGAATGGTTGATGGAGAAAATCAAAGAAGTATTCAAGAATAGGAACGGTATCTATGGCTATCGTCGAATCACAATAGAGATTAATCGCACAGTTAAGAAACACTATAACCCGAAAAGAATCCGTCGTTTAATGAATGAAATGGGCCTCAAATCGCATATTCGACGTTCGAATGGTTACTCAACAAAACAAGCTACGTAAATATTGAAGAGAACATTTTAAACCGAGAATTTAGCGCTGAGAAACCAAATGAGAAATGGGTGACCGACATTACGCATATGACTTACGGCTTTGGCAACAAAGCTTATTTAAGCGCGATTAAAGACCTTTATGACGGCTCTATCGTCGCTTATCAAGTGATCCGAAATAATGACAATCCATTGGTCATGAAAACGTTAGAAACCGCTATAGAGGCATATCCAAACGCAAAACCATTGATTCATAGCAATCGCGGTTCCCAATATACGTCAAAGGAATATCGTGATCTGACAACAGTAGCTGGAATGACGCGCAGTATGTCACGTGTCGGAAATTGTATAGATAACGCACCAATTGAAAGTTTCTTTGGTCACTTTAAGTGTGAAAAATACGATTTGAAAAATTATCGTACTTTCGAGGAGTTAGAAAAGGACATTGATGAATACATTAAATTTTATAACGAGGAACGCTATCAAGAGAAGTTAAACAGCCTAGCACCGATGGAGTTTCGGTACCAGGCTGTGGCATAAAGCTTTTGTTTTTTCGTTGTCTACTTGACAGAACACAGTTCATCTCCTGAGATGGTTGTTTTCTATTGTTTTTATAAAAAAACACTTCTCATTGTGCATAGACAATGAGAAGTGTCGCTTACTTCAAAGGCATTTCGTCAAATGGTATCGCCTCAACAAACTCCGCTTCTACAGCGAGACGATTATAACCTGCGTCCGCGCAAGTAATTAAAGTAAGCTTCGTTTGACCAGGCGTGTCATTAATGACGTGTACATCTGTAGCTGCAATCGTTTCCTTATGATTGATGCGGTATTCATAAACTTTATCTAAATCAGTAACGTAGACGCTATCGCCAATCGTTGCATTATAAAGAGGGCCAAATAATACGTCGCGCCCTTCAAAATAATGAGCTGCTAGCGCGTAGTTGCCGATGCCTAGCTTTTGATCAGGCTTCATAGTACCAGCACCTACAGCTAATGCGCTATTTGCTACGCCTTTTAAAATAGGTACTTCCATATTTACGCTTGGCACGACAATGCTGCCAATAACGGGATAGTCTTTAGAGGAAGCTTGGGCTTTTAGCACATCAGTGAGTGATAAAGATTGTACCGCTTCAAATGTAAAGTCCACATCTTGTTGTTGCTCATTTTCTTTTAATTGCTCTGCTGTATAATGCTCAAGGCTTAGCTCTTTGGCAGAGCGCTTTAGCAATGCATCGCGAATAGGATTAATAAAAATGAGAGTGAGCCCTACGATAAAAAGTAGAGCAATGCCTATATTAATTACTTTGTTTTTCATTTATCGCTAAATCGTACACCTGCGACGCCGTAATTTTCTTTTGACATTTCTTCAATAAATACGGTGATGTTTTCTTTAGGTGCGTTAACTGTTTTTGATACGGCTTCGGTTACTTCAGCGACAAGTGCACGTTTTTGTTCAGGCGTGCGTCCTTCAATCATTTTAACTGTAACGTATGGCATTGTTCATTTCCTCCTTAAACGTGTATAGTTTAACTATAGCATGAAATGGAGGAGAATTGAGCATGACAAACTCAGAAAAACCGAAGCAAAAAATGGGCTTTACCATTATCAAAAATAACCCGACAGATGGGCATAAAGGTTTTGGTATTGGCTCACTATCGTTAGAAAATATTTCGCCTGTGTTTATTGATATTGAGGAAGAACGCGCCTTTGTTGATGTGGGTGCTATGCATGCGCGCAGTGACGTGGAGCGTGGCATTAAGTTTACGATGGATAAGGCTGACTCTGAAGGGGGCAAACCTTACTGGCTAGTATGGGTAACGATTGATCAGCGTGAAGAAGGACCTTATTATGCCGGCGTGACAGCATGTGAGATGGTAGTAAATCGTGAGAAACGCCGCGGCTATAAAATTTTAGCGGATCACGTCAATCGCATGGATAAATCGTTAAAGCGTCATATTATGGTAGACATGATGGATGAGCCATCAAAAAAAGTATTAGGTGCTTTTTTACAAGCGCATAATGATATGCTTTGGGTGAACAGCGAACCTGCACTTCGTCAAGCCTTATTATGCGAGTAAATGAACATTGTGTGACAAATGAAAAAGCATTCTATATGAGGTTGAAACTACCTCGAAAAAAAAGTAAACTACAAGTAGAGCTTATAATAGTAAGCTAGGACATTTGGCAAAAAAAGCAAAGTGCCAAAGCAATCTGGACCATTGCCTACGCGCTTTGCTTCATTTGTCAAAAAAGAAAAGTCATCTATTCCTATGGAACATAAGATTCCAAGGAATAGATGACTTTTTTTGTGCTAAACGATATTAGACGTCATGGCGCGCGCAAAAGTTGCGCCTTAGCGTTTAGGAGGTGGCCCTAAAATGGAAGAAGGGATGGAATCAAAGAAGCGCTCCCACGTATCCACATCAAATAAATCAAATTTAATACAGCGTTCTGTCGGCACGTCTTTGTCTTTTACAAAGACGACAGCCTGTTTACCACAAGCGCGTGAGCCGAGCTTCCCTGAGGAGATTTCGACGTTGACAGCACTTACCCCTTTAGGTGGCGTAAAGCGCTGTTTTTTACTCGTATTAACGCGCTCCATAAAGTCGAGCCAAATGTATTTTGTTACGCCGCCTGCCAAGTTTTTACCTTGGTCATAGCCATTCCACACACCAGCTGTAATCGACGGAGAAAACCCAACTATCCACTGGTCACTATTAGTCGTACCTGTTTTAGCTGCGTAATAATCATGTGTTAAATACGGTGCAATATCGTTGCCTGTGACGTTAGTATAGTCATTATACTCATCATTAAACATCGCTTGCATCATCGTCGTTACTAAAAAGCTATCGGTTTTCGTCAGCGCTTGCTCGATTTCGGTAGGCGGCGTGTACGTATAGACGACTTCGCCTTTACTGTTCGTAATGGATAAGATTGTCGTCGGTGTTACCGCTGCCCCTTTAGAAGCTAAGCGATTATACGCTGTCGTTAGGCGGTAAAGCGATAATTCTTCTGAGCCTAGTGCGATGCGCGGGCTATTAGCTTTGCCAATAGGTAAGTCAAAGCGCTCGCCAATAGAGCGAAAGGCTTTATAGCCAATATCTTCTAACACTTTAACCGCATAAATATTATCGGAAAGAGCTAGCGCTTGAATCATCGAAATATCATGGTCTGCAAAGGCATCATTGGCATTTTTAGGCGTGTACTGTTCGTTGCCATTAAAGGTAAATGTCGTTTGCGTCACTGGTAAAAAGGTTAGCGGATTATAGTTTTTTTCGAGTGCCGCCGCATATAAAAATGGCTTAAGCGTTGAACCCGGTTGGCGTTGTGCCTGCGTGGCGCGGTTAAACGGGCTCTCGCTATAATTGCGTCCGCCAATCATCGCTGTAACCTCGCCTGAAGATGGCGCTATACTAACAAAGCTCACTTGTAAATCGCCTTCTGGCATGCGGTTCGCTACGGCGAAGTCAGCCGCTTCTTGATGCTTTTTATTAAGCGTCGTTTGGATGACATAGCCACCTGCACTAATATCGAGTTGTTGTTTGCGTAAAATTTCGCTCGCTTCTTGCCATGCGACGTCTAAAAAGTACGGCGCATGATTTGTTTCTTGAAAGGCATCATTTTTTAATGCGATTTCTTGCGTTTGTGCCGCAACTTTATCCGCTTCTGTAATTTTATTATTGTCCATCATTAAGGCTAAAATAATAGCTTGGCGCTCTTTAGCTTTATCAATATCTACAATCGGTGAATAGATGCTAGGGCCCTTTGGTACGCCCGCAAGCAAACTCGCTTCGGTTAGCGTTAAATCTTTAGCGGCCTTACCAAAATAATAGCGACTGGCAGCTTCTACACCGTACATGCCATGCCCGAAGTAGACAGTATTTAAATAGCCTTCTAAAATGGCGTCTTTACTATAAAAAATTTCGAGACGATAGGCATAGAGCGCCTCGTTAAGTTTACGTGACCATGTTTTTTCATGGGATAAATATAAGTTGCGCGCAAATTGCTGTGTGATCGTACTAGCACCTTGCGCTTTGCCGCCTGATTTAATATTAGCGACGACTGCCCCCGCAATACGCTTTAAGTTAAAGCCGTGATGCTCATAAAAGGTATGGTCTTCTACAGAAAGTAGCGCATCTACCATAAAAGGTGAGATATCATCGAGTGCGACCCAGTACCTACGTTCATTAGCGAAGTGGTCACCGATTTTTTCGCCGTCACGATCGACGAATGTCGAAGCGCTCGGTACTGTAATAGGCGGCGCACCTGCTACTTGGGCATAAATGCGAATGCCGCCCCATAGTAATCCGGAAGCGGCTATAAAAATAGCGACGAGTAATAACAGACGTTTACCGCGTCGTTTATGCTTCAATTGACGAAGATGTTTCTTACGCTTCATCGCAATCACCTCATGTATTTATACGTTAGTGTAATAAGGAAGGTTTCACCACACGTTCGTATTGAAAGTTACCTCTTACTTATCCTATAATATAAAGGTTATAGATGAAAGGAGCGAGTTGCATTGAAACCTATTCAAATTCAACTTACATCCGTGATACGTCACTTAGAAAGCGAAGCAGAGAAATACGAAATGTGGTTAGAAGGTCACTTAACTGAAAAAAGAGGGGCTTATTATATTCGCTATACTGAAGAACAAGAGGCGGGCAGCATTACGACGATGATTAAAATTACAGATGATACTGCGCTTATTATGCGTAGCGGTGCTGTAATGATGCGGCTACCTTTACAAAAAGATGTGCCGCAAGCAGGGCACTACAATAGCGATGCCGGACAGATGCCACTGGCCATTGATACGCAAGCACTTGAACACGACATAGCGCGTGGGCAATTTACAACGACATATGAGCTAGCGATTAGTGGGCAGAAGGTTGGCTCATATACATTAACGATTAATTATACGGAGGTAGGACAATGAACGCAGTAGAACAAGTACAACAAACGATTAAAGATGCCCTGCAACAAGCAATTCAGCAGGCGCAATTAGTGGAGGATGCGAGCGCACTTAACATCCAATTATCACAACCAAAGGACAAAGCAAACGGTGACTACGCATCAAACGTAGCGATGCAATTAACAAAGCTAGCGCAAAAACCACCACGCGCGATTGCAGAGGCAATCGTTGCTAATTTAGTAACAGAGGGCACAGCTATCGAAAAAGTCGACATTGCAGGCCCAGGCTTTTTGAACATTACGGTGCGCAAAGATTTCCTAGCAGACGTTGTAGAAGCGGCTTTAGCTCAAGGCGAAAAATTTGGTCAATCGACAGCAGGTGCTGGCGAGAAGGTACAAGTTGAGTTTGTATCAGCTAACCCAACAGGTGACTTACACCTTGGTCACGCACGTGGTGCATCTGTAGGGGATTCACTATGTAACGTACTAGCAGCAGCAGGCTATGATGTATCTCGCGAATACTATATTAACGATGCAGGTAACCAAATTAATAACTTAGCGTATTCATTAGAAGCGCGTTATAAACAAGCATTAGGTCAAGAGGCTGCGATGCCTGAGGATGGCTACAATGGTCAAGATATTATTGATATCGCTAAAAAATTAGCAGATGAGTTTGGCACAACGATTTTAGATAAGCCTGAGGAAGAGCGCTTTGCATTTTTCCGTGAGCACGGTTTGAAATTAGAGTTAGACAAGTTAAAAACAGACTTAGCCAACTTCCGCGTTGATTTTGATGTATGGTACTCAGAGACATCACTTTACAACAACGGCAAGATTGATGTAGCTCTCAATAAATTAAAAGAAAACGGTCATGTGTTTGAACAAGACGGCGCTACTTGGTTCCGCTCAACAACATTTGGTGATGACAAAGACCGTGTGCTTATTAAAAAAGACGGTTCATTTACGTATTTAACACCAGATATTGCGTACCACGAAGATAAAATTAATCGTGGCTTTACGAAATTAATTAATATTTGGGGCGCTGATCACCATGGTTACATCCCACGTATGAAAGCGGCAATTGAGGCGCTCGGTTATAATCGTGATACATTAGAAGTAGAAGTTATCCAAATGGTGCAGCTGTATAAAGACGGCGAGAAGTTTAAAATGAGTAAGCGTACAGGTAACGCAGTAACAATGCGTGAGCTTGTAGAGGAAGTCGGCTTAGATGCGGTACGTTACTTCTTCGTTAAAACAGCGGGTGACTCACATATGGACTTTGACTTAGATTTAGCTGTATCACAATCTAACGAAAATCCAGTGTACTACGCACAATATGCGTATGCGCGTATTGCTTCGATTTTACGTCAAGCAACGGAACAAGGCTTTACGGCTTCAACAGCTAACTTAGATTTATTAGGTGCAGAAAAAGAAATTGATGTCTTGAAAAAGGTGGGCGACTTCCCAACAGTTATCGCAGAAGCGGCTAAGCACCGTACACCTCACCGTATTGCAACGTATATTCAAGAGTTAGCAGCGGCATTCCATAGCTTCTATAATGCCGAAAAAGTACTAGATGCAACAAATAAAGAGCGCACAGAAGCACGTCTTGCACTCATTACAGCTGTACGTATTACGCTTGCTAACGCGCTTCGTTTAATTGGCGTAGCTGCACCAGAAAAAATGTAATAAAGGGAGAGATAGCAGTGAACAAATGGTTAAAGTTTGCCGTTTTAATGGTCGTAGCAACGTTACTATTAGTAGCGTGTAATACGACAAAGACGGACACTAGCAATGAAACACCTGCTGAGCAAGGTACAGAAAATGTACGCACGCTTCAAGATGCTACAGGTAAAGATATTGCTTTTGAAGAAGCACCAACAAAAATCATTACTACCGCACCAAGTATTACGGAAACATTATTTGCTCTAGGTTTAGATGAAGAAATTATCGGCGTATCTGACAATGATACATACCCTGAGCAAGCGACACAAAAAGAAAAAATCGGTGGCATGACGCTTGATGCAGAAAAAATCGTAGCGCTTGCACCAGACGTTGTTTTTATCCACGAAACTTCGGTGGCGTCTTCTGAGGCAGCCATTCAGCAATTAAATGATGCAGGTGTAACGGCATTTGTCGTACCAGAATCGAAAAATTTCGATGAGACATATGATGCAATTACACTCATTGGCGAAGTAGTAGACCGCCAAGATGAAGCGCAAAAAATCGTAACAGCAATGCAAGAAAAAGTACAAAAAGTAGTAGAAGACGTTAAAGCATTAGACGTAACACGTACGGTATTTTTAGAAACATCAGATGCACCGTCAATTTATACCGCAGGTAACGGCAGCTATATTCAAGAAATGTTTGATTTATTAGGCGCGACGAATATTGCTAAAGACGGCGGAGATAATTGGTTTGAAATTGATCCAGAAGCGATCGTTCAAGGCAACCCAAACGTAATTATTGTGCAATATGATTATGTACCAGATATCATTGAAAAAATTAAACAACGTGACGGCTTCTCAGCAGTAGAAGCTGTAAAAAATGACCGCATTGTGCAAGTTGATGTTGACTCAACGAGCCGTACAGGTCCACGCTTAGCAGATGGCTTTGCAGAAATTGCAAAAGCTATTTACCCAGAGGCCTTCTAACAGGTGAAAAAATATCTCGTCGGCTATAGCGTATCGTTAGTATTATTAGCGATTGCTACATGGTTGGCTATTAGTATCGGTTCTGTGCGCGTGCCATTGTCTGTTTTATGGCAACCGTCGTCAGCAGATGCCATCTCAGCAAATATTATATGGAAAATCCGTATGCCACGTGTAATGCTGGCGGGACTTGTAGGGGCAGCACTTGCGATGGCAGGTGCTGCCTTTCAAGGTTTACTTAAAAACCCATTGGCAGATCCATATACGCTAGGGGTATCTTCGGGTGCAACAGTCGGTGCAGTAATGACGATGTTTTTTGGTTTAACGACTACGACATTCGGTTTATTTACACTGCCGGTTTTCAGTATGCTTGGTGCATTAGCGGCACTCATTGCAGTGCTTGGTTTTGCGCGCCTCGTGGACCGCAGTATGCGAATGGAAACATTGATTTTAACAGGTATTATTATTAGCGCCTTTTTAAGCTCTGTCATCTCGTTAATGATTGCGTTAACGGGCGAGGAGCTACGTCAAATTTTACATTGGTTAATGGGAAGCGTATCGATGCGTGGCTGGGCTTATGTACAGCTCGTTTGGCCATTTTTACTGCTCGGTGGCGGCTTATTATGGTGGAATCGCATGGAGTTAAATGCTTTATTATTTGGTGAAGAACGCGCCCAGTACTTAGGGGTAAATGTCAAGCGGAGCAAATGGCAAATTTTAATTGGTAGTTCGATTTTAACAGGGAGTGCTGTTGCTGTCTCAGGCACAATTGGCTTTGTCGGCTTAGTCGTGCCCCATATGACACGTTTAATTTTTGGTACAGACCATCGCCATTTATTACCGCTTGCGATGATTAACGGTGCCACTTTATTAATTGTTTGTGATTTAATTGCACGCACGATTATTGCGCCTTCAGAGTTACCAATTGGGGTAATTACATCCTTTATCGGTGCGCCTGTATTTGCGTATATTTTCTTTAAACAACGAAAGCGAGGGTAAAGCTTATGCTAGATGTCAAACAGTTAACAGGCGGTTACGGTGAGCGTACGATTGTAAAAGATGTTAGCTTTCACGTGCGCGAAAATACGATGCTTGGCATACTCGGCCCAAACGGTAGTGGCAAATCCACGTTGCTAAAAATGATCAGCGGTAGTTTACCGATTAAAAGTGGCACGGTGCACATTGCAGGGCGTGAGCGCAGCCGTTATAAAAGCAAGGAGTTAGCGCGAAAAATGGCGGTGCTACCGCAGCTTAACCCGCACGCTTTTTCCCATACGGTGCGCGATACAGTAGCACTAGGGCGCTATCCTTACCAATCAGGCATCATTACTTCGTGGTCAGCAAAAGATGAGCAAGCGGTGCAATTTGCCCTAACGCAAACGAATATTGCTCACTATGCCGCGCATTATTTAAGCGATCTCTCAGGTGGGGAACAGCAGCGGACTTTTATCGCTCAAGCGCTTGCCCAACAGTCGTCGCTCATTTTATTAGATGAGCCGACAAATCATTTAGATTTAGCACATCAACAACAAGTGATGGAGTTATTGCGTCGCCAAGTGAAAAAATGCGGGCAAAGTGTCGTAAGTGTATTTCATGATATTAACTTAGCAGCACTTTACTGCGATCAACTTCTTTTACTGCAAGATGGTGCGGTATATGCCCTCGGTACACCACAAGAAATTATTACAGCCGAAGCAATTGCAGCTGTATACGGCGTGGATGTCGCTTGCTTTACGCATCCGATTACCGGCGTGCCGCAAATAACATTAAAGCCATTGACAGAATAATGTGATACACTTTTTACACGAGGAGGGATTAGCATGAAATTGTATACAAAAACGGGTGACACAGGAAAGACGAGCTTAATTGGTGGGCGTGTAGATAAAGATAGCCTACGTGTTGAAGCTTATGGCACAGTAGATGAGTTAAACGCCTTTATCGGCTATGCTGTAACGGATTTAAATGAAGTGACATGTGCAGATATTATTAAAGATTTAACGATCATTCAACATGAGCTATTTGATTGCGGAGGCGATTTAGCTAACGTAATGAAAGAGCGTCACTACAAGTTAGCACAAGCGTCTATCACCTACCTTGAGGAGCGCATTGATGCCTTATCAGACGAGGCACCACCGCTTGAAAAATTTATTTTACCGGGGGGCAGTAAGGGAGCGGCAGCATTACATATTGCACGTACCGTTACACGTCGCGCTGAACGCCAAATGGTAACCTTAATGCGAGAAATTGAAGATGTAAATACGCTAATTCAAATTTATTTAAACCGTTTATCGGATTACTTTTTTGCAGCAGCACGCGCTGTTAACTTCCGCTTGCAAGTAGCGGATGTCGAGTATGAACGCGGCGGTCAAGTGTTTAAATAATGCTTTATTTTTTTAAAAATCATGTAGTGCAATAAGCTGTATTACATGATTTTTTCAAAAAGACCACTGTCTTTTGTATAGATATTTTGTATAATAGAGAAAATACAGCCGTTTAGTGAACAACTTTCGTTTTGAAGAAATTTTCAATATTTTTTGATTGCTTGTTGACTGAATGCTCATTCATACTTAAAATAAAAGTACTGAATGGGGAACACAAAGATTTGGGGGAATATTTACTAAAGGGGGAAGAGCGATGAGTCCATTACTTATTGCAAACTGGATTTTATTTGGCATCGTTGTGTTATACGGTGTTGGACTATTTTTATACTTATTAAAGACGCGTTACCAGTTCGTTAAAATTGGTAAGAAAGTAGAGTTTGATAACCGCGTTAAAGAACGTTTAGCAAGCGTAGTCGAAAACGTTTTCGGACAAAAGAAGTTATTAAAAGATAAAAAGAGTGGGTTAATCCACGTATTTTTCTTCTATGGCTTCTTACTCGTACAAATTGGCGCAATCGATTTAATTTGGAAAGGATTAAAGCCTGGTTCGCATTTACCACTGGGCGGCCTATATAATTTCTTCACGTTCTTCCAAGAACTTGTCGTGTTAATGATTTTAGTAGCGGTTGTGTGGGCATTTTACCGTCGCTACGTCGAAAAGCTAACACGCTTAAAGCGCGGCTGGAAAAACGGGCTCGTGTTAATTTTCATCGGTGGATTAATGGTATCAACATTAATCGCTAACGGTATGGGCATCATTTGGCACGGTCATGAGCCGTCACTATATGAGCCAGTAGCTTCAGTAATTGCGATGGCATTTAGCTTCTTGCCACAAACGGCAGCAGCAACGGTATTCTTTGTTATGTGGTGGGTGCACTTACTTATTTTATTAACATTCTTAGTCTATGTACCACAATCAAAACACTTCCACTTAATTGCAGGGCCAGTAAACGTCTACTTAGGTCGCTTAGATCGTCGCGGGACATTAGAGCCAATCGACTTCTCAGCACTAGAAGAAATGGACGAAGATGCAGAAGAGATGCCAGCTATTGGTGTAGGTAAAATTCAAGACTTTAAACAAAATCAATTAATCGACTTATACGCTTGTGTAGAGTGTGGTCGTTGTACAAATATGTGTCCAGCAACAGGCACAGGTAAAATGCTGTCGCCAATGGATTTAATCGTAAAGCTGCGCGATCATTTAACAAATACAGGTGCAGTCGTTACGAAGCAAAAGCCATGGGTACCATTTACGGCGTTTAAAGGCACAAAGGGTAACCAATTAGCCATGGCAGCAGGTGCAGAAGGTGCAGTAATTGAAGACATTTACAACCCTTCATTAATTGGTGACGTTATTACAGAAGAAGAAATCTGGGCATGTACGACTTGTCGTAACTGTGAAGACCAATGTCCTGTAATGAATGAGCACGTAGATAAAATTATTGACCTGCGTCGTTATTTAACGATGACAGAAGGTAAAGTAAATCCAGATGCACAGCGTGCTATGACGAGCATTGAGCGTCAAGGTAACCCTTGGGGACTTAACCGTAAAGAAAAAGAAAACTGGCGTGACCTTGACCCAACAGTTTCTATCCCGACGATTAAAGAACTTAAAAAATCGGGCGAAGAAATGGAATACTTATTCTGGGTTGGCTCAATGGGTGCATTTGATAGCCGCTCACAAAAAATTGCTTTAGACTTTGCGCGCTTAATGAACGAAGCGGGTGTGAAGTTTGCGATTTTAGGCAATAAAGAGAAAAACTCTGGTGATACACCACGTCGCTTAGGTAATGAGTTTTTATTCCAAGAGTTAGCGACATCAAATATTAGCGAGTTTGAGAAAAATGACGTGACTAAAATCGTAACGATTGACCCTCACGCATACAATATCTTTAAAAATGAGTACCAAGACTTCGGTTGGCATGGCGAAGTATATCACCATACGGAGTTACTTGATCAGTTAATTACAGAAGGTCGACTGCAAATGAACTACGAAGTGGATGAAACGATCGTCTTCCACGACTCTTGTTATTTAGGTCGCTACAATGATGTGTACGATCCACCGCGTGAAATTTTACGAGGCATCCCAGGTGTAACGCTTGTAGAGATGGATCGTAACCGCGAAACAGGTATGTGCTGTGGCGCTGGTGGTGGTTTAATGTGGATGGAAGAACATGTCGGCAACCGCATTAACGTAGCGCGTACAGAGCAAGCGCTTGAAACGAATGCATCGGTTATTTCTTCTGGCTGTCCGTATTGCTTAACGATGTTATCAGACGGTACAAAAGCGAAAGAAGTAGAAGACCAAGTAGGTACGTACGATGTAGCTGAGTTACTAGCACGCTCGGTATTCGGTACAGCAAAACCTGTCATCGAAGAAGAAGCAGCTACTCCGACAGACGTAACAGAATAATAATAAGCATAAACCGCTTGAGCAATCAGGCGGTTTATTTTTTTGTCTAAATAATTAGAAAATACTATACAACGTGAATAAAGACTTATAAAATGACGTTATAGAGAAGTATTTGTATTTAATGAAGAATATTTGCATTGCATTCACGACATAACTTCGGTAAAATGAAAAGTAAGTTAGTTGAGCGAGCGTTCAGTCGTGATAGCTAACGAACAGTAGCATAAAAGGGGTGGAAGGTTTGAGTAAAACAGTAATTCTTGACGGAGCACGCACACCATTTGGTAAAATGGGCGGCGCATTAAGTTCATTAGCGGCAAGTGATTTAGGTGCAGTAGCAATTAAAGGGGCATTACATAAAGCAAATGTAGCACCTGAAGATGTTGGCGAAGTAATTATTGGTACAGTACTGCAAGCAGGACAAGGGCAAATCCCTTCGCGCCAAGCAGCTACAAAGGCGGGTATTCCGTGGGAAGTAAAAACAGAAACGATTAATAAAGTATGTGCATCAGGCTTACGTAGTGTAACGCTTGCAGACCAAATTATTCGCTTAGGCGAAGAAGAGGTTATTGTAGCAGGCGGCATGGAATCGATGTCCAATGCACCGTACTACTCACTGAATGCGCGTCAAGGCTTACGCATGGGGGATGCAGCGCTTGTAGACGGTATGATTTTTGATGGGTTATCGTGCTCGTTTAGTGAAAAACGTGTACATATGGGCACTTACGGTAACTCAACCGCTACTAAATTTGATTTAACGCGCCAAGCGCAAGATGAGTGGGCAACGCGTAGCCATCAGCTAGCACATGAGGCCATTACAGCGGGCAAATTTGCTGAAGAAATTGTGGCAGTAGACGTACCACAGCGTCGTGGTGAAGCGGTTACTGTAAAGGAAGACGAAGCTGTACGTCCTTCGACAACAGTAGAGACGCTAGCTAATTTACGTCCAGCTTTCGACAAAGACGGCACGATTACAGCGGGTAATGCACCAGGCGTTAACGACGGTGCAGCTGCACTCGTATTAATGAGTGAGGAGCGCGCTAAAGCAGAAGGACGCGCACCACTAGCGTATATTATCGGACATGCTGAAGTTGGTGTAGCACCGGAAGATTTCCCGCAAACACCAGGGCTTGTTATTAATGAGTTATTAAAAAAGACAGGTACGACAATCGACGAGATTGAAGCAGTCGAAATTAATGAAGCTTTTGCGGCAGTAGCATTAGTGAGCAATCAAATTGCAGGCTTGCCAGCTGATAAAGTAAATGTTAACGGTGGTGCAGTAGCACTTGGTCACCCAATTGGGGCATCGGGCGCACGCATTATTTTAACGCTTGCTTATGAATTAAAACGCCGAGGTGGCGGTAAGGGGATCGCTGCCATTTGTTCTGGGGGAGGACAAGGCGACGCAATTATGATAGAGGTACCACGAGGGGGAGCACAATGAATATTCAACGAGTAATGGTCATCGGAGCAGGACAAATGGGGTCAGGTATTGCGCAAGTTTGTGCGCAAGCAGGGTTTGATGTGAAACTGAACGATATGAAGCAAGAGTTTTATGAGCGCGGCATTGGCGTTATTACGAAAAACTTAACGCGTGACGTGGAAAAAGGTCGTAAAACTGAAGAGGACAAGGCAGCGATTTTAAATCGCATTACGATGTCACTAGATTTAAAAGATGCGCATGACGTAGACATTATTATCGAGGCAGCGGTTGAAAACATGGAGATTAAGCAGTCCATCTTTAAACAGCTCGATGAAATTGCACCGGAGCATGCGATTTTAGCAACGAATACATCGTCATTACCGATTACAGAAATTGCAGCTGTAACAAAACGTCCTGAGCAAGTAATTGGTATGCATTATATGAATCCGGTACCTGTGATGAAGCTGGTAGAAATTATTCGCGGCTTAGCGACATCAGATGCAGTGTATCAAGCGGTAGAAGATATGACGAAAAAACTAGACAAAACGCCAGTAGAAGTGAATGACTTCCCAGGCTTTATTTCAAACCGTATTTTATTACCGATGATTAATGAAGCGGTTTATGCGCTTTATGAAGGTGTAGCAACGAAAGAAGCGATTGATGATGTTATGAAGCTTGGTATGAATCATCCGATGGGACCGCTAACATTAGCTGACTTTATCGGCCTTGATACGTGCCTATACATTATGGAAGTATTACACGAAGGACTCGGAGATAGTAAATACCGTCCATGCCCACTCTTACGCAAGTACGTAGCAGCAGGTTGGTTAGGTAAAAAATCAGGTCGCGGTTTCTACGTTTACGAATAAGGAGAGAGTGCAGTGAACTTACAATTTACAGAAGAACAACGCATGATGCGTGATATGGTGCGTAACTTTGCGCAAAAGGAAATTGCTCCGTTCGTAGAGCGTATGGAAGCAGGCGAATTTCCACGCGAGATTTTAAAGAAGATGGGTGAGCTTGGCTTAATGGGTATTACGGTACCCGAAGCTTATGGCGGTACGGATATGGACTTTACTTCATATATTATCGCAATCAATGAGTTATCACGAGTGAGTGCGGTAGTAGGCGTTATTTTATCCGTGCACACATCAGTAGGTACGAATCCTATTCTTTACTTCGGTAATGAAGAGCAAAAGCAAAAGTATGTGCCAAAATTAGCAGCGGGCGAGTACCTTGGTGCCTTCTGTTTAACAGAGCCGAGTGCAGGCTCTGATGCCGGCTCATTAAAATCAAAAGCGGTAAAAGACGGCGATCACTACGTTATTAACGGTTCGAAAGTATTTATTACGAACGGTGGCGAAGCGGATGTATACATCGTCTTTGCGGTAACGGATCCATCAAAAGGTTCTTATGGCATTTCAGCATTTATCGTTGAAAAAGGTACAGAGGGCTTAGTTATCGGTAAGGATGAAGAAAAGATGGGCTTACACGGCTCACGTACTGTGCAGTTAACGTTTGATAATATGCGCGTACCTGCAGAAAACTTACTAGGTGCTGAAGGAGAAGGCTTTAAAATTGCGATGGCTAACTTAGACGTAGGGCGCATCGGTATTGCGGCACAATCATTAGGCATTGCAGAGGCGGCACTTGAAGCGGCAACAGGCTATGCGAAAGAGCGCGTACAGTTTGGTAAACCAATTGCGGTACAACAAGGGGTAGGCTTTAAATTAGCGGATATGGCAACAGCTGTAGAAGCAGCTAAATTACTCGTTTACCGTGCAGCGAACTTACGTGCAGAAGGTAAAAACTGCGGGCAAGAAGCATCAATGGCTAAGCTATTTGCTTCAAAAACGGCAGTCGATACAGCTATTGAAGCCGTACAAATTTACGGTGGTTATGGCTATACGAAAGATTATCCAGTAGAGCGTTATTTCCGCGATGCTAAAGTAACGGAAATTTACGAAGGTACGTCTGAAATTCAACGCTTAGTTATTGGCAAACATATGATGACAAAATAAGTATAAAAAAGGGGATAGAACAATGAACTTCCAATTATCAGAAGAACACGAAATGCTACGTAAAATGGTACGCGACTTTGCGCTTGAGCAAGTAGCGCCAACAGCGGCTGAACGCGATGAAAACGAAACATTTGATATGAATATTTTCAAACAAATGGCTGAGCTTGGCTTAACAGGTATCCCTTGGCCAGAAGAGTACGGCGGCGCAGGTATGGACTACCTTGCTTACGTTATTACAATCGAAGAGTTATCACGCGTTTGTGCATCAACAGGCGTTGTCTTATCAGCACATACATCATTAGCAGGTTGGCCGATTTACAAATACGGTAACGAAGAGCAAAAACAAAAATACTTACGCCCAATGGCAGAAGGTAAAAAAGTTGGCGCTTACGGCTTAACAGAGCCAGGCTCAGGCAGTGATGCAGGTGGCATGAAAACAACAGCTAAATTAGACGGCGATGCGTACGTGCTAAACGGCTCGAAAATCTTCATTACAAACGGTGGTATTGCGGATACGTATGTGGTGTTTGCAGTAACAGACCCAACATCTAAACATAGCGGTACAAGTGCCTTTATCGTAGAAGCAGATACACCAGGATTTTCTGTAGGTAAAAAAGAACAAAAGCTCGGCATTCGTTCTTCACCGACAACAGAAATTATGTTTGATAACTGCCGCGTACCAAAAGAAAACTTACTCGGCAAAGAAGGCGAAGGTTTTATTATCGCTATGAAAACATTAGATGGTGGGCGTAACGGCATCGCAGCACAAGCTGTAGGTATTGCACAAGGTGCACTTGATGCAGCGGTAGGCTATGCAAAAGAGCGCGTACAATTTGGTAAACCAATTGCTGCGCAACAAGGGGTTTCATTTAAATTAGCGGATATGGCAACACAAACAGAAGCATCACGTTTATTAACGTATCAAGCGGCTTGGTTAGAGTCGAATGATCTACCGTATGGTAAAGCTTCGGCAATGGCTAAATTATTAGCAGGCGATACAGCGATGAAAGTAACGACAGAGGCAGTACAAGTATATGGCGGTTACGGCTATACGAAAGACTACCCAGTAGAGCGTTACATGCGCGATGCTAAAATTACACAAATTTATGAAGGAACGCAAGAGATTCAACGCTTAGTTATCTCGCGTATGCTTACAAAGTAATTTATGACAGAGAAACAACAAGGTAAGTTAGTAGTAGAGTCATCTGTTAAGGATGAAAGTTTGATTGCCATTCGCCGTAAGCAAATGATTCAAGGCGCGATTAAGTTATTTAAGGAAAAGGGGTTCCATCGCGCTACCACGCGAGAAATCGCAAAAGAAGCTGGCTTTAGTATTGGGACGTTGTATGAGTACATTCGCTCCAAAGAAGATGTATTATACCTTGTGTGTGACAGCATCTTCAATGAAGTGATGACGCAACTGTCGGAGTTTCCGACAGACTCAGGTACGTTAAACGAATTAAAAGGGGCAATTCGTCAATACTTTATGTTAATTGATGGCATGGTGGACGAGTTTACCATTATGTATCAAGAAACAAAGTCGCTTAAAAAAGAAGCATTAGTTTATGTTTTTTCGAAAGAGTTTGAAATGGTCGCAATTTTTGAAGGCATTTTGAAAAAATGTGTAGATGCAGGGGAGCTCACATTAACAGAGCAACAAATTCATCTCGCAGCGAATAATATTGTGGTACAAGGGCAAAGTTGGGCGTTCCGTAAATGGGCGCTCCACCCCCACCACACGATTGATTCGTTTATCGACATGCAGACCACGATGTTTATTGAGGGGATTAAGGGATTTGCTTAACAATTTATAAAGAGGATGGGGGATAAATTCATGACACAAGAAAAAGTAGTGTATCGTCCAAAAAACCACGTACGCTTCGTAACTGCATCAAGCCTTTTTGATGGTCATGATGCATCGATTAATATTATGCGTCGTATTTTACAAGCGAGCGGTTCTGAGGTTATCCATTTAGGGCATAATCGTTCAGTAGAGGAAGTTGTCAACGCTGCTATCCAAGAGGATGCACAAGGCATTGCGATTTCGTCTTATCAAGGGGGACATATTGAGTACTTTAAGTACATGTATGATTTATTAAAAGAACGAGGTGCACCACACGTTAAAATTTGGGGTGGTGGCGGTGGTGTTATTTTACCGAAAGAAATTAAAGAGTTAGAGGATTACGGCATTGCAGGTATTTTTTCACCAGAAGACGGTCGAAAACTTGGCTTACAAGGGATGATCAATTATCAAATTGAGCAGAGCGATTTTTCGACGATTGACAATGAAGACTACCAAGCACTGCTCGATAAGCTAACAACAGAAGCACCAGAAGTACTAGCGAAATTAATTACGATTGCAGAAGAAGTAGAAAGCGACGAAGCAAAACAACTGATTGAAGTAGCGCGCCAACGCTCGAAAAACACGCCCGTTTTAGGTATTACTGGTACCGGTGGGGCAGGTAAATCGTCTCTAACAGATGAATTGATTCGTCGATTTTTACGTGAGTTCCCAGATAAAAAGGTTGCCATCCTGTCTGTGGACCCAACAAAACAAAAAACGGGTGGTGCGCTATTAGGCGACCGTATCCGTATGAATGCTATTTTTAACAATCGCGTATACATGCGTAGCTTGGCTACACGTGGTTCCCGCACGGAACTTTCGTCATCGATTGGCGACGTACTCGATATTGTAAAAACAGCAGGCTATGACTTAATTATCGTTGAAACGAGTGGTATAGGTCAAGGGGATGCAGAAATCACTAACTATACTGACATTTCGATGTATGTTATGACATCAGAGTTCGGTGCACCGACACAATTAGAAAAAATTGACATGATTGACTACGCAGATATTATTGCGATTAATAAATTTGAGCGTAAAGGTTCTGAAGATGCTAAGCGCCAAGTACAAAAGCAATACCAACGTTCACGCGAGCTATGGGAAGCTGATTTAGATGATATGCCGGTATACGGTACGATTGCGAGCCAGTTTAATGATAAGGGTACGAATACGCTGTTTGCAGCAATTGTACGTGTGCTAAACGATAAGGCAGGTACAGATTGGGAAACGTCGTACGAAACGTCAACGAAGACGCAAAAGCAAGACGTAATTATCCCGAATGACCGCCGTTACTACTTGCGTGAAATTACAGATACCGTGCGTAACTACCATAAAAATACGGAACAACAAGTCGCTTTAGCACGCCGTCTTTTCCAACTAGAAGGTGCGCTTGAAGCGGTTAAAGAAAAAGCGCATGACGATGCACTCGTAGCGTCTTTAACTTCATTAGCTGAAGGTGTGCGCGAAGAGTTGTCAGCGGAGTCTAAACGTATTTTAAACAATTGGGATGCGCTAAAAGAAGCGTATAGTAAAGATGAATTTGTGATGAAAATTCGTGATAAGGAAATCCGTACTGTATTGAAGACAAAAAGTTTAGCAGGTACTAAAATTCCGAAAGTATCACTGCCTAACTATAAAGATTACGGCGAAATTTTGAGCTGGGTATACCGTGAAAACGTGCCTGGGGAGTTCCCGTATACAGGGGGCGTCTTCCAATTTAAACGTGAGGGCGAGGATCCTAAGCGTCAATTCGCGGGTGAGGGTACGCCAGAGCGTACGAATCGCCGCTTCCACTACTTGTCTAAGGATGACGATGCGAAACGTTTATCAACAGCGTTTGACTCTGTAACACTTTACGGCGAAGACCCAGACCACCGTCCTGATATTTACGGTAAAGTCGGTGAGTCAGGTGTAAGCATTTGTACGCTAGAAGATATGAAAAAGCTATACGATGGCTTTGATTTATGTGCGCCGTCAACATCAGTATCGATGACAATTAACGGTCCAGCGCCAATTATTTTAGCGATGTTTATGAATGCGGCGATTGACCAACAAGTGAAAAAGCAAGAGGAAGCGCTAGGTCGCACATTAACTGTAGAAGAGTTTACGAACGTACGCGAGCAAACACTACAAGTGGTGCGTGGTACAGTACAAGCCGATATTTTAAAAGAAGATCAAGGGCAAAATACGTGCATCTTCTCAACAGAGTTTGCGCTGCGTTTAATGGGCGATATCCAGCAGTACTTTATTGACCATAAAGTACGCAATTATTATTCGGTATCAATTTCGGGCTATCATATTGCTGAAGCGGGCGCAAATCCAATTTCGCAATTGGCATTTACATTAGCGAACGGCTTTACGTATGTGGAGTATTATTTGAGCCGTGGCATGCATATCGATGACTTTGCGCCAAACTTATCCTTCTTCTTCTCAAATGGTTTAGACCCAGAGTACTCGGTTATTGGTCGTGTGGCGCGACGTATTTGGGCAGTCGTAATGCGCGATAAGTACGGGGCAAATGAGCGTTCACAAAAATTAAAGTATCACATTCAAACATCAGGTCGAAGCTTGCACGCGCAGGAGATTGACTTTAATGATATTCGTACGACACTTCAAGCGTTAATGGCGCTACATGATAACTGTAACTCACTACACACTAATGCGTATGATGAGGCCATTACTACGCCAACAGAAGAGTCGGTACGTCGTGCAATGGCTATTCAAATGATTATTACGAAAGAGCATGGCTTAACAAAAAATGAAAACCCACTACAAGGTGCATTCATTATTGAAGAGCTAACAGAGTTAGTAGAAAACGCAGTGCTTGAAGAGTTTGATCGTATTAATGACCGCGGTGGCGTATTAGGTGCAATGGAAACACAATACCAACGCGGTAAAATCCAAGAGGAGTCGATGCATTACGAAATGCTGAAGCACTCAGGCGAGTTACCGATCATCGGTGTTAATACGTACCTTAACCCTAACCCACCGTCAGATGATGCGATTGATAGCATGGAAATTGCGCGTGCTTCAAAAGAAGAGAAAGAAGCGCAAATTACGAATTTACAAGCCTTCCAAGCGAAGCATAAAACAGAAGCAGAACAAGCGATTGAGCGCTTGCAACACGCAGCGGTAACAGGTGGCAACATTTTTGCCGAACTAATGGATACTGTAAAAGTAGCGAGCCTCGGTCAAATTACACGCGCACTTTACGAAGTAGGCGGGCAATACCGTCGTAATATGTAAGCAAATAAAGAGCACCTTTTTCCTCGAGGAGAAGGGTGCTCTTATCGTTTACAAGAGTTAGCGAGAACGAGCAAAAATGAGCATGAGCGGTAGGAAGTTGTTTGATATCGCAAAGTAAAATTCGCTATACTGAAACAAAGAGGTGATTCGCGTGTTTAAAAAAATGCTATCGTACGGAATTATTTTAGTATTACTGATAATTATTACAGCGATGTATAATGAGCAACTGGCATCGATTCCGTTATTAATCCTATCAGCATATTTATTTTTTTTAGGCACGCGTCAAATGCTACATTCAAAAAAACGTAAAATGTAAGTAGCCATTGCGATGAAGTATTGTATATAATGAGTATTATGCTTACTAGTAGGCGAATTGAAAGGACGTGTAGGAAAGTGGATTTTCGTAATATGACAAAGCACCAAATCGCAGAAGAGTCGCTGGTAGATTTAGCTTTCGCGATTTTAACAGAAAAACATAGTTCAATGAGTTTAGAAGCGCTAACGAGCGAGCTTCAAAAAATAAAAGGGTATACGAATGCAGAAATGAAAGCACGCATTCAACAATTTTACACAGATTTAAACATCGACGGACGCTTCTTACTTAACCAAGAAGATGGTTGGGGCTTACGTGAGTGGTATAAAGTAGAACAAATCGAAGAAGAAACAGCACCATCTGTAAAAATCCGCAAGAAAAAATCAAAAGCGGTTAAAGAAGACGACTTTGATGATGTGGAAGAGCTTGAAGCAGAAGAAGCGCTTATCTTTGAAGATGAGTTAGAAGACGAAGAAGAAGATGACGAAGAAGAAGCAAGCCTTGTAGAACCGATCGGCTTCGGTAAAGATGAGGAAGAGCTTGAAGACGAAGAAGAACTCGAAGAAGATGAAGACGTTGAAGAAGTTATCATCGAGGACGAAGAGTTTGACCTAGGCGAAGAAGACGATGAGGACGAGGAAGAAGACGAAGAATAATTCTTGACATATTTTTCGCTAACGTATACTCTTTTAATTGGGCTCCTAAAAAAGGAGATTGACCGTATAAGTGATACGCTTCCCCTGCAACTATGCAGAGGGAGCGTTTTTTATTTTTTATAAATATAAGGAGGCATTTGTAATGACAAAGTATATTTTCGTAACAGGTGGCGTAGTATCGTCACTTGGTAAGGGTATTGTCGCTGCATCATTAGGACGTTTATTAAAAAATCGTGGGTTAGAGGTAACGATTCAAAAATTCGATCCGTACATTAATATCGACCCAGGCACAATGAGCCCATACCAACATGGTGAGGTTTTTGTAACGGATGACGGTGCTGAGGCTGACTTAGACTTAGGTCACTACGAGCGCTTCATCGATATTAATTTAGGAAAGCATTCAACGGTAACGTCAGGTCGTGTTTACCAAACGGTATTAAATAAAGAACGTCGCGGCGATTATAACGGCGGTACAGTACAAGTTATTCCGCATATTACGAACGAAATTAAAGACCGCATCCAACGTGCAGGTCGCGAAACAAATGCTGATGTTGTAATTACAGAAGTTGGTGGTACAGTAGGTGACATCGAGTCACTACCATTTTTAGAAGCCATTCGTCAAATGCGTACGAACTTAGGTCACAACAACGTAATGTACATCCACTGTACGTTAATCCCGTACATTAAAGCAGCAGGCGAACTAAAAACAAAACCAACACAACACTCGGTTAAAGAGTTACGTTCACTTGGTATTCAACCAAATATTATTGTCGTGCGTACAGAGCAAGAAGTACCAGAAGAAATGAAAGAAAAGTTAGCGTTATTCTGTGACGTACAAAAGCACGAAATTATTGAGTCACGTGACGTTGAGCATTTATACGAAGTACCACTTAACTTACACAAACAAGATTTAGACGATATCGTACTTGACCACTTCGGCCTAAAAGCGCCAGAAGCAGACATGGAAGATTGGAAAAAGCTTGTGGAAGTTGTGAAAAACTTACACGGTAAAACAAAAATCGCACTTGTTGGTAAATACGTTGAGTTACAAGATGCGTATATTTCAGTAGTAGAAGCAATGCGCCATGCAGGCTATGCGTTTGATACAGACGTAGAGATTGACTGGATCAATGCTGAAGAAGTAACAGCAGACAACGTACAGCAAATGATTGGCGAGGCTGATGGTATTATCGTTCCTGGTGGCTTTGGTGACCGCGGGGTTGAAGGTAAAATCGAAGCAATCCGTTTTGCACGTGAGAACAATGTACCATTCCTAGGCATTTGTTTAGGTATGCAATTAGCTACAGTCGAGTTTGCGCGCAACGTGCTAAAATTAGAAGGCGCTCATTCTACAGAGCTCGATAAAGACACAGCGTATCCAATTATTGATATTTTACCAGACAAAAAAGAAGACGATGATTTAGGCGGCACATTACGCCTTGGCTTATATCCATGTAAATTAAAAGACGGCACACAAGCACACGCTTCATACGATAGCGATTTAATTTATGAGCGTCACCGTCACCGTTACGAATTTAATAATGAATACCGCGAAGCAATGGAAGCGGAAGGTTTAGTATTCTCAGGTGTGAGCCCTGACAATAAGTTAGTGGAAATCGTAGAAATCCCAACGAATGATTTCTTCGTAGCAGCTCAGTTCCACCCAGAGTTTGTATCACGTCCAAACCGTCCACAACCATTATTCCGTGACTTTATCCAAGCAACGTTAAAATAAAATGATGGCCTGAAAGTGTAATTATGCATTTTCAGGCTTTTTTTGAAACTAAAAGGCGCGCAACACGTATAGCAAGAAGAAGCAACTATAGAAAAGAGGGACATAATGAATAATAAAAAAATGTTTGCGATGGCGATGACAGCGGCACTTGCGACGAGTGCGATTGTCGTTGTACCTGAAGCGAGTGCAGCGAAAAGCTTTAAAGATGTGGATATGAAAGCAGAATACGGCCAAGCGATTGCGAATTTAGTAGAGCGCGGCGTCGTAAAAGGTTATGCCGATGGTACATTCCGTCCACACCAACCGATTACGCGTGGTCAATCAGCTAAAATGTTAGTGAAGATGCTTGGTTTAGATACAGATGATGTCGTAAACCCTGAATATAAAGACGTAGCTGAAACAAATGAATATTACGGAGCCATCGCAGCGCTTACTGAAGTAGACGTATTTAGCGGCTACGCAGACGGCTCTTTCCGTCCGAACGAAGCGATTACACGTGAACAAATGGCGCGCATGTTAACGACGGCGTATGCGTTGATGGCACCACACGGTACACAGTTACCATTTAAAGATGTTTTATTACATACCGAGGCGTATGAAAACGTAGCGGCACTTTACCATTACGGTATTACAAAGGGCAAAAACCCGACAGAATTTGGCTTGCGTGATGCAGTAACGCGTGCGCAGTTTGCATTATTTACGACGCGTACCGAAAAAATGCTAGAAAATCGTGTGCAAGCAAAAATTACAGCAGACGATTTAGATGCTACTTTAATCGAAGCGACATATACAGAAGAGTACGATGAAGAAACGGGCGAAACGGTTTTTGCCTTGCATGAAGACGGCGAAACAATCGGTATCGAAGCGGTATCAGAAGGTAAAGGTATGATTGTAGTAAGCGGCTCTAATGTAACGGAAGATGAAGATTATGAAGTCGTAGCACAAAAGAAATATATCATTGAAGTTAAAAAAGTAGATGAGAAATTTGTAGTGACGGTAACGGAGTCGACAGAAGTAACGCCTACTGAAATTACAGTTGAGGAAGAGGCACTCGGTTTTGAGCCAAAACATGTAACGATTATGAGCCTAGACGGTAAAGTGGTAGATCCGTCGATGTACACATACGAAAAAAATGAAATGATCATAGAAGAAGACGAAGCTGAGGGTGAGGAAATGCCTGAATCACCAGATACAGCGACGTACACGCTTACGATGAAAGCGGCAGGTGCATATATTGCGACATTTAGCGATGATGAGGGCAATGAACGTCGCCTCGGTTTAGCGGTAAGTGAAAGCAATTTCTCTTTCGTGGCAATGCAAGTTATCGAAAAAAATGAAGTGCTAGTTAGTCAAGATGAAATCGGCTTTAAAGTACGCAATATGTATGTCGAGCAATTTACAGCGGGTCTTGCGAAAGATAAAATTGTTCGCGCTGAACTACGTGATGGCGGACTTAAATTATCGCGCGCAGCAGAAGGTAACGGACTATTTTCGGTTCGCCTAACCGGTACTAGTGACGAAACGATTTACGTACACGGCTTTATGTACGAATTAGCAGGCATTACAACAATTGAGTATATGGTTGTGACGAGCGAAGAAATGGATGAATTACAAAACTTATTGCAATCACTCGGTGGCGGTAATTTAGGCGACTTAGGTGGTTTAGAAGGTTTAATGTAACTAAAAAGAAATCGTGCGACGCGGCACGATTTCTTTTTTTATTCCCCTTGTACCATCTCATCATAGTTCATTTTTAATGCTTCGTAGGCAAAAAGTGCAGCAAAGAGTTCAGGTTGCACAATTCGCTCACCTGTTTCAGTAGGGATGAGCCCACCACGCACGTGCAAATTAACGTACGTATAAGCTTCTTCAAATAACGGATTGGACAAACTTTTTTTATCTTCACTTGCGACGACAGCAAAAGGAATGGTAAGTTTGCTAGCGAGTGCTAATGCTTCTTCGTCTGTAGCGAGCGGTGTAAAAATACATACACGGTCCGCTGGCGTTAATGTTGTGACGTCCGTTAAGCGTCGCATTTTGTAAAAAGGCTCCTTCGATGTACTCGCATGGGTATAGAGCGCCTCTAACTCCCCGAAGCACGCAAAATAGACGTAGCCTTCTCCAATGGCTGCCTGAGCAAGTAGACGGGATGTGTCCTCGATGTTATCTTGCTCTTCAGCTGTAATTCGTTGAAACAATCCTTGTAATTGTGTCGTTAAAATTTTTAACATGTTGTCACCTCGCTAACATTATAAGTGAAAAAGCACAGAATGTATTGTATTATTGAGTGAAAGTAAATAGGGAATTATAGAAAATTTTAGGAGGGATTACATGTGTAACTTGCTGATCGTAGATGACCAAGAAGGTATACGACTATTACTGCGGGAGGTATTTAAGGAAGATGGCTATAATACATTTCTTGCCGCAAGCGGTCCTGAGGCGCTTGCGATCGTAGAAGATCACCAACCTGATTGCGTATTATTAGACCTGCGTATGCCAGGGATGGACGGCGTAATGATTTTAGAAAAACTGCGCGAAAGCTTCCCCGTATTACCCATTATTATGATGACCGCTTACGGTGAATTAGAAACTATCGAAAAAACAAAACGCTTAGGCGTTGTGGCACATTTTACAAAACCGTTCAATATTTTCGAAATTCGTGCCGCTGTTAACAAAATATTACTAGGTTAGTCGTTCAAGCAGTAGCATACATATTCGCTTTTTGTTATGATTAGATGGAATATTTCTCACGAAAAATATCGTTAATCCTAAGGAGGATTTTATTCATGGCATTAGTATCAATGAAAGAGATGTTAATTAAAGCAAAAGAAGAAAAGTATGCAGTAGGGCAATACAATATTAATAACTTAGAGTTTACGCAAGCGATCTTATTAGCAGCACAAGAAGAAAAATCACCAGTAATCCTTGGCGTTTCTGAAGGTGCAGCAAAATATATGGGCGGCTTCGTATCAGTTGTTTATATGGTAAAAGGCTTAATCGAAAGTTATGGCATTACAGTACCTGTTGCAATCCACTTAGACCACGGCTCTAGCTTTGATAAATGTAAAGAAGCGATTGACGCTGGCTTCACTTCAGTAATGATTGATGCTTCTCACCACCCATTCGAAGAAAACATCGCCATCACATCTCAAGTTGTAGAATACGCACACGCTAAAGGCGTTTCTGTAGAAGCAGAGCTTGGTACAGTAGGCGGCGAAGAAGACGGTGTAACAGGCGGTATTATTTACGCTGACCCAGAAGAGTGCCGCAAAATGGTTGAGCAAACAGCAATCGACTGCTTAGCACCAGCACTAGGTTCTGTACATGGTCCTTACAAAGGTGAACCAAACTTAGGCTTTAAAGAGATGGAAGAAATCTCAAACTTAGCTGACCTACCATTAGTATTACACGGCGGTACAGGTATCCCAACGAAAGATATTCAACGTTCAATTTCTTTAGGTACAGCAAAAATTAACGTAAATACTGAAAACCAAATCGCAGCAACAAAAGTAGTGCGTGAAGTATTAGCAAACGACACGAAAGTTTATGACCCACGTAAATACTTAGCACCAGCTCGCGAAGCAATCAAAACAACAGTAATCGGTAAAATGCGCGAATTTGGCAGCTCACAAAAGGCATAAGAAAAGCAGAGCTTTCTGTTCTCACGCGGAAGCGTTGGAGAAGGGCAGCCCGTGTGCTCGTCACGCGGAGCTGACATTCGAAACGGTCGTAGCGTGAAGAAAGCGTCGCTAGCCAAAGAAAAGCAGAGCTTTCTGTTCTCACGCGGAAGCGTTGGAGGGGGTCTGCCTGCGTGCTCGTCACGCGGAGCAGTCGACCGAAACGCCTAGGTGTGAAGTGCCTGTCGCTAGCCAAAAGAAAAGCAGAGCTTTCTGTTCTCACGCCGCAAGCGTCTATGCAGCAAAAAAGACAATGAATAACGGTAATCATAGGGATTCTGTGTTGGACAGGAGAAGACCCCGAGTTAATCGGGCTTCTCTTGTTTTCAAGTGAAATGGAGGGAAGTACAATGAAATTTTTTATTGATACGGCAAATTTCGAACATATTAAAGAGGCGCATAGCTGGGGTATTATTGATGGCGTAACGACAAATCCATCACTCGTGGCTAAAGAGAAAGACATTTCATTTCACGAGCGTTTAAAAGATATTGCGACACTCGTTGACGGCTCTGTAAGCGGAGAGGTTATTGCACTTGACGCACAGGGTATGATTGAAGAAGGTTTAGAACTTGCTAAAATCGCACCGAATATTACAGTGAAATTGCCGATGACAAAAGCAGGGTTAACGGCTTGTCGTTACTTTGCAGACAAAGGGATTTCGACGAATGTCACATTAGTTTTTAGCGCAAACCAAGCGTTGTTAGCGGCGCGTGCAGGCGCGACGTATGTTTCACCGTTTATTGGTCGTCTTGATGACATTGGGCAAGACGGTGCTCAATTAATTGAAGACATCGCTACAATTTTTGCGATTCATAACATTGATACGCAAATTATCGCAGCGTCCATTCGTCATCCGCAGCATATTCAAGCGGCAGCGATGGCAGGTGCGCATATTGCGACAACACCGTTTAACGTCTTAGAGCAATTATTTAATCATCCCCTTACTGATAAAGGGATTTCAGCATTTTTAGCTGACTGGGACAAGCGTCAAGTGAAATAAAAGGAAGCATAATCCGCGATTGTGGGTGAACTTCCATTGTTAAGGAGAAATAAAATGGATGTATATAAAATTACAGGTGAAAATCGCCTGAAAGGTACAATTAAGGTAAGTGGAGCAAAAAATAGCGCTGTCGCTTTAATACCTGCCACGATTTTAGCTAATTCACCCGTAACAATCGGCGGTATTCCTGAAATTTCAGACGCGTGGGCATTAAAGGATTTACTGGAGGAGTTTGGCGGTAAAGTGCTATTTCAAAATGGCGTTATGACCGTAGACCCTACAGACATGGTTGCGCTACCCCTACCTAATGGTAACGTGAAGCGTTTACGTGCTTCGTATTATTTAATGGGAGCAATGCTTGGTCGCTTTAAAAAAGCGGTCATTGGTTTACCGGGCGGTTGTTTTTTAGGACCGCGTCCGATCGATCAACACATTAAAGGGTTTGAAGCGCTAGGCGCCAAAGTTACAAATGAACACGGTGCGATTTATTTGCGCGCAGACGAATTAATTGGCGCTAAAATTTATTTAGATGTGGCGAGCGTAGGAGCAACGATTAACATTATGTTAGCTGCTGTTCGTGCAAAGGGAAAAACCATTATCGAAAACGCCGCAAAAGAGCCAGAAATTATTGATGTCGCAACGTTGTTAACGAATATGGGCGCGAGCATTAAAGGTGCAGGTACGAGCGTGATTCGTATTGAAGGTGTCGATGAATTACACGGCACACAGCACACAATTATTCCTGACCGTATTGAAGCGGCAACCTTTATGATTATGGCGGCAGCGATTGGTGATGGTGTAACGATTGATAATGTCATTCCCCTCCATTTAGAAGCGGTCACAGCAAAATTACGTGAAATGGGTGTCAAAGTACAAATTGATGAGGAGAGCATTTTCATTCCTAAAACCGATTTAAGCGAGTTGCAAGCGATTGATATTAAAACGCTCGTTTACCCAGGCTTCCCGACGGATGTACAACAGCCACTTTCCGTATTAATGACCCAAGTACAAGGGGCATCTAAAGTGACGGATACGATTTACCCAGCACGCTTTAAACATATTGACGAGTTAAATCGTATGAGCGCAAAAGCACGTGTAGAAGGCAATACAGCCATGATTTCTGGCCCGACAACCTTGCAGGGCTCTACTGTAACAGCAACCGATTTACGAGCAGGCGCAGCGCTCGTATTAGCGGGGCTTGTAGCAGAGGGCGAAACAGAGATTCGTGATATTTATCATATCGAACGAGGCTATAGCAGTTTAATCGATAAGTTGTGCGAAATTGGCGCAGACATTCGAAGAGAAACCATTTCGCTTGAAGTAGCGGACAAATAACAGGAGGCATAAACTCATGGAACGTAGTTTATCAATGGAAGTAGTACGTGTAACAGAGGCAGCAGCAATTCAATCAGCAAAATGGATGGGACGCGGTGACAAAATTGCGGCAGACGATGCAGCAACAACAGCGATGCGTACCATGTTCGACACAATCCCAATGCACGGCACTGTAGTAATCGGTGAAGGTGAGATGGATGAAGCACCAATGCTTTATATCGGTGAAGAACTTGGTTTACGCAACGGTGGTCCAGAAGTAGACATCGCAGTTGACCCATTAGAAGGTACAAATATCGTAGCAAAAGGTAGTAACGGTGCATTAACGGTACTAGCGATTGCAGATAAAGGTAACTTGCTAAATGCGCCTGACATGTACATGGAAAAAATCGCTGTAGGTCCTGAAGCAGCAGGTATGGTAGACATTAACGCATCGGTAACAGATAACTTAAAAGCAGTAGCAAAAGCTAAAAATAAAGACGTATCAGACGTAGTAGCAACATTGCTAGATCGTGAGCGTCACACAGCTATCGTTGAAGAAATTCGTGCAGCAGGTGCTAGCATTAAGTTCATTCAAGATGGCGACGTAGCAGCTGCAATTAATACGGCATTTGACCAAACAGGTGTTGATATTATGTTCGGTATTGGCGGCGCACCTGAAGGCGTTATTTCAGCCGCAGCGCTAAAATGTTTAGGTGGCGATTTCCAAGGTCGCTTAGTGCCAGAAGATGATGAGCAACGTGAGCGTTGTGCAAAAATGGGCATCGACGTGAATAAAGTGTACCAACTTGAAGACTTAGTTAAAGGCGACGACGCAATTTTCGCTGCAACGGGTGTAACAGATGGCGGTTTATTACGCGGTGTGCAATATAAAGGTGAGTACTGCTTAACAGAGTCAGTTGTTATGCGTGCGAAATCAGGTACGGTTCGTTTTGTTGAAGGCCGTCACCGTCTAGAGAAAAAACCACAGTACGATAAATAATGCTTCACATATGAAGGAGGTGCGCTTATGTACCTCCTTCATTTACACTATAGAGAACTGGAGCTGTGTTCATGGCTAGTTTGACAATATCTCAATTAGAAAATATGACGCTAAAAGATTTATACGCCTTAGCGCGTGAATATAAAATTTCGTATTATAGCAAGCTAACGAAAAAAGAGTTAATTTTTGCGATTTTAAAATCACGTTCTGAGCAAGAAGGCTTCTTCTTTATGGAAGGTGTACTCGATATCGTGTCGCAAGAAGGCTTTGGCTTCTTACGCCCAATCAACTATTCGCCAAGTAAAGAAGATATTTATATTTCGGCTTCGCAAATTCGTCGCTTTGATTTACGTAATGGCGATAAAGTTTCGGGTAAAGTACGTCCACCGAAGGAAAACGAACGCTACTATGGTTTATTGCAAGTTGAAGCGGTGAACGGGGTTGACCCAGAACAAGCGAAAGACCGCGTGCATTTCCCCGCACTTACTCCACTCTATCCAGATCGACAAATAAAACTAGAAACAACAGCACAACATGTATCAACGCGCGTGATGGATTTAGTAGCACCTGTCGGCTTTGGTCAGCGTGGTCTTATTGTAGCGCCACCAAAAGCAGGTAAAACATCTTTATTAAAAGAAATCGCCAATGCGATTACGACTAATCATCCTGAAGCGGACTTAATCGTATTATTAATTGATGAGCGCCCGGAGGAAGTAACAGATATTGAGCGTTCGGTTAATGCGGATGTCGTAAGTTCGACTTTTGATGAAGTGCCAGAAAACCATGTAAAAGTAGCGGAAATCGTATTAGAACGTGCGCGTCGTTTAGTGGAACAAAAGCGCGACGTTATTATTTTAATGGATTCTATTACACGTCTTGCACGTGCTTATAACTTAGTTATTCCGCCGAGTGGTCGTACGCTATCGGGCGGTATTGACCCTGCTGCCTTCCACCGACCGAAGCGCTTCTTCGGTTCAGCGCGTAATATTGAAGAAGGCGGTAGCTTAACGATATTAGCGACGGCTTTAGTCGATACAGGTTCGCGTATGGATGAAGTCATTTATGAAGAATTTAAAGGAACGGGTAACTTAGAGTTGCACTTAGACCGCAACTTAGCGGAGCGCCGTGTCTTCCCAGCGATTGATATTCGTCGCTCAGGCACGCGTAAAGAAGAGTTGTTAATTCCAAAAGATCGCCTTGGAAAATTATGGGCGATTCGTAAAACGTTTTCGGATGCGTCAGACTTTACTGAGCGTTTCTTACGCAAGTTGCGCACGACCGAGACGAACGAAGAGTTCTTTGACAAATTAAATAATGAAATGAAAAAAGCAACGAATGGCAAAGGATTAGTAGATAAAAAGTAAATGGTTGCAAGCGTAACATGTTTTTGCTATACTGTTTTCTGTAAAGAAACGCATTGCATATGGAACTGACATATTCGGGTGCTGTAAGGCAATGGTTCGAAAACATAACTCTGATCTAGCACATAGTTCAGGGCGAGAGGAGAAAACGAATATGAAACCAGGTATTCATCCAGATTACAAACAAGCGACAGTTACTTGTTCATGCGGTAACACATTCACTACAGGTTCAGTAGAAGAGAAAATCACTGTTGAATTATGTAACGAATGCCACCCATTCTATACGGGTCGTCAAAAATTCGCGGCTGCTGATGGTCGTGTGGATCGTTTCAACAAAAAATACGGTCTTAAAAACTAATTGTAGTTTCATACCTGCCAAGCGCTTCGCTTGGCAGGTATTTTTTTCAGCCTAAAATAAGAGGAGTTGTAAAGATTGGCACAACTTTATTTTAAACACGGGGCAATGAATAGTGGAAAATCCATCGAAATTTTAAAAGTCGCGCATAATTACCAAGAGCAAAACAAGCCCGTTGTATTGTTTACGCCTGCTGTTGATACACGCGACGAACAAGGCTACGTCTCAAGCCGCGTCGGTTTGCGTCAAAAGGCGATTACGATTTTTGAACATACCGACATTTTTGGTACGATTGCACAGTGCACAGACAAACCGTACTGCGTATTAATTGATGAAGTGCAATTTTTAACGAAGCATCAAGTATTACAACTCGTACGTATTGTTGATGAGCTGGATATTCCGGTTATGGGATTCGGTTTAAAAAATGATTTCCGTAATGAATTATTTGAAGGTAGCCGCTACATGTTAATTTATGCGGATAAAATAGAAGAAATGAAAACGATTTGTTGGTTCTGCGAGCGTAAAGCGACAATGAACTTACGTGTAGACGGTGAGGGTAACCCGATTTATACAGGTGAGCAAATCCAAATTGGCGGTAACGAAACGTACTACCCCGTATGTCGCAAATGCCATACGAACCCGCCTTTATAAAAAGTAGAAGAGGTGAAGGAATGTTTGATCGTTTACAAGCAGTAGAAGATCGCTATGAGCGTTTAAATGAATTATTAAGTGACCCAGACATTGTTAGCGATAGTAAAAAGCTACGCGAATACTCAAAGGAGCAATCTGATTTACAAGCGACAGTTGACGCTTACCGCGAGTATAAAGACGTCAAGCAACAGCACGCCGACACGCGTGAAATGCTAGACGAAAAATTAGATGCTGATATGCGCGAGATGGTAAAAGAGGAGTTTAACGACCTCGGTCATCAAATTGAGGAGCTTGAGGAGCGCCTGCGCGTACTGTTAATACCGAAAGATCCAAATGATAATAAAAACGTTATTATGGAAATCCGCGGGGCAGCAGGTGGCGACGAAGCAGCATTATTTGCGGGTAACTTATTCCGCATGTATTCACGCTATGCCGAAACACAAGGCTGGAAAATCGAAGTAATGGACGCCAACGCGACAGGTATGGGCGGCTATAAAGAAATCGTCTTTATGATTAACGGGCAAGGTGCGTTTTCTAAATTTAAATACGAAAACGGGGCACACCGTGTACAACGCGTACCAGAAACCGAGTCATCAGGACGCATTCATACGTCAACCGCAACCGTTGCCTGCTTACCAGAAGTTGAAGAAGTAGACGTAGAAATTCATGAAAAAGACATTCGTGTAGATACGTTCGCTTCATCAGGTGCAGGTGGACAGTCTGTAAATACGACGATGTCCGCTGTACGTATGACGCATTTACCGACAGGCGTTGTCGTATCGATGCAAGATGAGCGTTCGCAAATTAAGAACCGTGAAAAAGCAATGAAAATTTTACGTGCCCGCGTGGCCGATAAATATATGCAAGAAGCGCAAAGTGAATATGATTCTGTGCGTAAATCAGCTGTTGGGACAGGTGATCGCTCGGAGCGTATTCGCACGTACAACTATCCGCAAAATCGTGTTACTGACCACCGCATTGGCTTAACGATTCAAAAGCTCGACCAAATTATGGAGGGCAAATTAGACGAAATTATTGATGCGCTAACGTTAGAAGAGCAAGCGTCAAAACTTGAGCGTTTAAATGAAGATGCCTAGGCAAGCCTATGATGCCCTAACGTGGGCAACACCCTTTTTACAACAATATGGACGTGAGGAAAATGCGGCACGTCTTATTTTACAGCATGTGTTAGGCTGTTCATATTCGTCGTTAATGCAACACTTATACGACGAATTAACGCCTGCACAAAGCGCGGAGTTTGATGCGCTCGTTAAAGAGCATGCCATCGGACGCCCTGTTCAGTACTGCATCGGCTATGAAGAGTTTTACGGGCGAAAATTTACGGTAAATGAGTCCGTATTAATTCCGCGTCCTGAAACAGAGGAGCTCGTATATTATGCGCTACAAAAAATTGAAGCGCTATTTGGCGATGCTCCCGTTAAGCTTGCAGATATTGGGACAGGGAGCGGCGCGATTGGCTTAACGATGAAGCTAGAGCGCCCGAGTTTAGATGTGACGCTAACCGATTTGTCGGAGCGCGCGATGGACGTGGCGATTTATAATGCTAAAAAATTAGACGTTACAGCACGTTTTGCAGTTGGGGATTTAACAGAGCCGATTGCAAATGAGCAGTGGGACGTTATTTTATCCAATCCACCGTATATTGCGTTTGACGAATTACCACTCATGTCGGAACTCGTATTAGAACATGAACCACATACGGCATTGTTTGCGGCAGAGGATGGTTTAAAATTGTATCGCCGTTTAGCAGAAGAGAGCGTCGCATTAATGAAACGCCCTGCGTTAATCGGAGTCGAAATTGGCTATGCGCAAGGCGCTGCGGTGAAAGCATTTTTTGAACACCATTTCCCGACAGCTCGCGTATCGGTAATACAAGACATTAATGGTAAAGATCGTATGGTTTTTTGCGAAATTGCATAGTTATACACAATTTTCAGAAAAGTTATGCACCGAAACTGTGGATAACTTTTTTGACGTGAAGGAGGAAATACGATGGATACACGCGTCGTACAGGCACAACAACAAGGCGTTTATGAGCAAGCGGCACAAATGTTGCGTGACGGAGAGCTTGTGGCCTTTCCGACAGAGACCGTTTACGGCTTAGGTGCGGTAGCGACAGATGAACAAGCGGTGGCGAAAATTTTTGAAGCGAAAGGGCGACCTTCAGATAACCCGCTTATCGTGCATATTGGTACTACCGAACAAGTGGAACAATTTGCGCAGCCGACCGCACTTGCTTACCGCTGTATGGAAGCATTTTGGCCAGGGCCCCTCACACTTGTGATGGACGTAAAAGAAAATGTTTTAGCACAAAACGTGACGGCGGGGCTTACGACTGTAGGGATGCGCATGCCTGATCACCCTGTGGCACTTGCGCTACTTAAGGCAGCACAGGCACCTATTGCGGCACCGAGTGCTAATCGGAGCGGTAAGCCGAGCCCGACGAGAGCACAGCACGTATTTGACGATTTGCAAAACCGCATACCGCTCATTATCGACGGTGGGCGCACAGGCATTGGCTTAGAGTCGACAGTTGTCGATATGACGCAAACACCGCCTGTCATTTTGCGTCCAGGTGGCGTAACAAAAGAAATGCTAACGCGCGTAATAGGTGAAGTAAAAGAAGCTAAATTAACCGATGCCAAAGAAGTACCGCGTGCACCAGGTATGAAGTACACGCATTATGCCCCTGAAGCGCCTGTTTATTTAATAGAAGAAAACCCACAAAAAATTGCGCAAGCACTCGCAGCACTTGCCGATGAGCGCGTCGCTTTAGTGGCGCCAGCAAGCTGTAAGATAGAGGCGCCGATTCGCATTTCGCTCGGCGAAGATATTGCAGCAAACTTGTATGATGCGCTCCGTGCTTGTGATGAGACGGATGCTACGCTTATTTTAGTAACAGCTACGTCGACAGGTGGCGTAGGCTCAGCGATTATGAACCGTCTCGAAAAAGCGGCAGGCGGTCGTTGGTACCAAACTACTGTGTAAGCACAGTAGTTTTTTTGTGGCTGTTTTGCTATGCTAAATGAAAGGAGCGATGACAGTGAAATTATATTTTATTTGTACAGGTAATACGTGCCGCAGTGCAATGGCTGAGGCGATTGTGAAGGCTAAACAATTACCGCATCTAGAAGTGAAGTCAGCGGGTATTTTTGCAACGCCGCACGTTCCGATGAGCGATAATGCCAAGGCGGTATTGGCGGAGCAAGCCATTGAAGAAAGCCACAGCGCAAGTCAAGTACAAGCGGCTAATATGGCGTGGGCGGATTATATTTTAACGATGACAGCACATCACTTAATGACGCTGCGCGAAATGTACCCTGAACACGCACAAAAAATGCATACGCTACATGAGTTTGCGACAGGCGACACACGCGATGTGCAAGATCCTTTTGGCGGCAACACAGAAGTCTATCGACAAACATTTAATGAACTGCAACAAGCTATCGAACAAATCATTCATCATGAATAGGAGAGGTCGTATGCAACAGCAGAAAGCAAAGATTGGCATTGCTAAAAAATTAGTTTTTTTCGTAGGGGCTTTAGCACTCGTCACATATACGACGAGTTTCTTTTTTATGGAGTACGTGCAACCGCGGTTTTTCCCGCAAGTTAATGTTGTCGCATTTCAAGCGATCACGTACGCACTCGGTATTATGTGGTCATGTATTTTGGCCGCCCTTTTTAGCGGCGTACTCGTCAAGCCATTGCAACAGTTAGAGCAAGCGGTTGATGCGGTCGCACAAGGAAAAATTAGCAAGGACTTAGCTGTACCCCAAACGCAGGATGAACTCAATCGTGTAGGTACGGCTTTTAACGAAATGTTACGCAATTTACGCACGATTATTACAGGTATTGATACGAATTACAAAGCAACAAATGAAGCGATTAAAGGACTTAGCGAGCAAACGACAGGTGCGCTTGCGAGTGCTGAGGGGATTTCGTCTACAATCAATCATATTTCGGACGGAGCCGAGGCTTCCGCTATTGCTGTGCAACAAACAGCAGAAGCGATGGAGCATGCGCGAGATATCGCTACAGCTGTAACAGAAGACGTGAGTGCTTCACGCGCTCAAACTACCGCCTTATTACAGCAGTTAACGGTAGCAACACAAGCGATCGGTCAACTTACAACAGGCATTGAGCAAATTGCAGTGCGCAGCGAACAAGCGTTAACGAATGTCGAACAGCTCGAACAAAATGCGACAGCCATCGGTTCAGTGACGGAGCTCGTAGGTTCGATTGCCGAACAAACCAACTTACTTGCGTTAAATGCGTCGATTGAGGCAGCGCGCGCAGGCGAACACGGTAAAGGCTTTGCGGTCGTAGCGAGTGAAGTACGTACATTAGCGGATGAAAGTGCCACAGCTGTGCGCAATATTACGCAGCTCATTGCGACGATGCAACAAAATGTAACATCAGTAGGACAGACGATGCGTGAGCAAGTAACATTTGCGAGTGACGAAGCAGCGCGTGTCACATCGACGACAGAAGCGGTGCATACCGTAGAGGCTACCATTCATACGATGGCTGAGGCGATTCAAGCTATCGCGCATAAGATGGCAACGCAAATGAACAGCATCGAAGAAACTGCGCGTCAATCGCAAGAAGTAGCTGCGATTGCCGAGCAAACGTCAGCAGGCGCGCAAGAGGTGAGGGCGCGAGCGGAAGAGCAAATTTTTGCGATGAATACAATCGCTTCGTCTACCGCACAATTAGAAGCGCATGCGAAAAAACTATACGAAATGATTCAACGTTTTCATTGAAGAGATGAGAAACTGTTAAGCGAGCAGTTTCTCTTTTTTGTTAGCATCGAACTTCGTCTTTTTTGTGACAAATGCCGAGTGAACGAAATTAAATATGACAATACTAGCTCTAAAAGTGAACAATTAAAGTTTATATAGACAAATCATTCGCTTTTGGGTATCATTTCTATCGTAAAGATAAATTAAAATCGTGTTTTTCTACTTGAGAAAATGGTAAACTGAAAGAGACTATAAAAGCGAAAAGAGGGAGCCAGTTTTGAAAGTAGCCATTTCTTCAGATCACGGCGGAAATAATTTACGAAAAGAGATCATGTCATTATTAGATGAGTTAGCTATTGACTACACTGATTTTGGTCCTAAAACAGATGATTCAGTTGACTATCCTGACTATGCTAAGCCTGTAGCAGACGGCGTGGCCAAAGGAGATTTTGACCACGGCATTTTAATTTGCGGTACAGGTATTGGGATGTCAATCGCAGCCAACAAAGTGCGCGGCATTCGCTGTGCATTAGTGCACGACGTATTTAGCGCAGAAGCAACACGCCAACATAACGATACGAACATCTTAGCGATGGGCGAGCGCGTAGTGGGTCCAGGGCTTGCACGCATGGTAGCTAAAACATGGTTAGAAACTGAGTTTGAAGGCGGTCGTCATGAGCGACGCGTAAATAAAATTTGTAGCTTAGATTTAGCTAGAGGTGAATAATTTGCTAGAGAAACAACTTCAGCAACTATTGACGGAGTTAGAGGAACAAACAACCTTACAACCACATAGCCTTTTTGTGGTGGGGTGTTCGACCTCTGAAGTTATTGGTCAGAAAATTGGAACAGCAGGTGCAGATGAAGTGGCACAAGCTCTTTATGCGCCGCTTCAGCAATTTGCTAACAAGCATCAATTGTATTTAGCTTTTCAAGGGTGCGAGCACATTAACCGCGCGTTAACGGTAGAGCGCGCAGCAAGTGAGCGCTTCGGTTTACCTGAAGTAAGCGTCATTCCCGTAAAACGAGCGGGTGGTTCAATGTCAGCGTATGCGTATACGCAAATGGCAGACCCTGTTGTAGTAGAGCATATTACAGCGAAAGCAGGTATCGATATCGGTCAAACGTTTATCGGTATGCATTTAGCACATGTTGCCGTCCCTATTCGTACGAGTGTAAAACAAATCGGCGAGGCCATTGTCACAGTAGCAACAACACGACCAAAATTAATCGGCGGCGAGCGCGCAGTCTATTCTATTTAAACTTAGGAGGATATAAATCATGGCATTAGAAAAATTAGCGGCACAAGATAAAGCGGTATTAGACGGTATTTTAGCGGAGAAAAAACGTCAACAAGATAACATTGAGTTAATCGCATCAGAAAACTTCGTATCAGAAGCGGTAATGGAAGCACAAGGTTCAGTATTAACGAACAAATATGCAGAAGGCTACCCAGGCAAACGCTACTACGGTGGTTGTGAGCACGTTGACGTAGTAGAAAATATCGCACGCGACCGCGTTAAAGAAATTTTCGGTGCAGAGTATGCTAACGTACAACCTCACTCAGGTGCACAAGCAAACATGGCAGTTTACCACACAATTTTACAACCAGGCGACACAGTGCTAGGTATGAACCTTTCGCACGGTGGTCACTTAACACACGGTTCACCTGTTAACTTCTCAGGCGTACTTTACAATTTCGTTGAGTACGGTGTAACAGAAGATACACACGTAATTGACTACGAAGACGTGCGTCAAAAAGCACTAGCGCATAAACCAAAATTAATCGTTGCAGGTGCATCAGCTTACCCACGTGAAATCGACTTCGCTAAATTCCGCGAAATCGCAGACGAAGTAGGCGCATACTTCATGGTTGATATGGCGCATATCGCAGGTTTAGTAGCAGCTGGCGAACATCCATCACCAGTACCGCACGCTGACTTTGTAACATCAACAACACATAAAACATTACGTGGCCCACGCGGTGGTTTAATTTTAGCGGGCGCAAAATGGGAAAAAGAATTAAATAAATCAGTATTCCCAGGTATCCAAGGTGGTCCTTTAATGCACGTAATCGCAGCTAAAGCAGTAGCATTTGGCGAAACATTACAACCAGAATTTAAAGCATACGCAAAACAAATTAAAGCTAACGCTAAAGCATTAGCTGAAACATTAATGGCTGAAGGCGTTGACATCGTATCAGGTGGCACTGACAACCACTTACTATTATTAAACGTTAAATCATTAGGTTTAACAGGTAAAGTAGCAGAGCATGCACTTGACGAAGTAGGTATTACAACAAACAAAAATACAATTCCTTACGATACAGAATCACCATTCGTAACTTCAGGTATCCGCATCGGTACACCAGCGGTAACTTCTCGTGGCTTCAAAGAAGAAGACATGAAAGAAGTAGGCGCAATCATTGCGTTAGTATTAAAAAATCCAGAAGACGAAGCAACACAAAAAGAAGCGAAAGAGCGCGTTGCTGCCCTTACAGCGAAGCACCCACTTTACGCATAACACTAAAACATCCTCGTCAATTGATGAGGGTGTTTTTTTATATTCGCACAAAGTTGTGTACAAGCCGAAACAAATTTCAAAAAGCACGCTACTTTCTGTTATACTAGTTTAGATAAAAAGACATTCTTTTAAAAAAGTGAGGAGCGACTCAGCATGAGCAAAGTATATGTATTTGATCACCCGTTAATTCAACATAAATTAACACACATCCGCGACATTAACACAGGTACGAAAGAGTTTCGTGAACTAGTAGATGAAGTAGCAACGTTAATGGCTTTCGAAATTACGCGTGAGCTACCGTTAGAAGAGAAAGAAATTGAAACACCTGTTACAAAAATGACATCAAAAGTATTAAGCGGTAAAAAGATTGGTATCGTACCAATTTTACGCGCTGGTATCGGCATGGTAGAAGGCGTACTGAAATTAATTCCGGCAGCAAAAGTAGGGCATATCGGTTTATACCGCGATCCACAAACGCTACAACCGATCGAATATTACGCAAAGTTACCAGCAGACGTAGCAGAGCGTGAGTTTATCGTTGTAGACCCAATGCTTGCGACAGGTGGTTCGGCAATTGAAGCCATCAACTCACTAAAAAAACGCGGCGCTGTTAACATTAAATTTATGTGTTTAATCGCAGCACCAGAAGGCGTAAAAGCATTACAAGAAGCGCATAATGATGTGGATGTTTACATCGCAGCATTAGACGAAAAATTAGACGATCACGGTTACATCGTGCCAGGGCTTGGCGACGCAGGCGACCGCTTATTCGGCACGAAATAAAACGAAGCGTTCCCTATGAGAGTAGGGGGCGTTTTCTATATAAAAAGGTAGGGATAACCCATGAAAAAATGGAAGGTAATGACGATTTTTGGTACGCGCCCAGAAGCGATTAAAATGGCACCGCTCGTACTAGAGTTAGAGAAGCATCCAGAGGAAATTGAGTCTATCGTTACAGTAACAGCACAGCACCGTCAAATGTTAGACCAAGTGCTTACAACATTTGCGATTAAACCTGATTATGATTTAAACATTATGAAGGATCGTCAAACATTAATTGACGTAACGACAAATGCACTGCAAGGGCTAGACAAAGTAATGAAGGAAGCAAAGCCTGATATCGTTTTAGTACACGGTGACACTGCGACTACTTTTATCGCGAGTCTTGCGGCATTTTATAACCAAATTGCCATTGGTCACGTTGAGGCGGGCTTACGTACGTGGAATAAATACTCACCGTACCCAGAAGAAATGAATCGTCAGCTAACAGGTGTAATGGCAGATTTACACTTCTCACCGACAGAAAAATCACGCCAAAATTTATTGGATGAAAATAAAAACGACGCTACGATTTTTGTGACGGGCAATACAGCCATCGACGCGTTAAAAACGACGGTAAGTGAAGACTATACGCACCCGGTACTTGACGCTATTGGCACGGACCGTATGATTTTATTAACGGCACATCGCCGCGAAAACTTAGGCGAACCGATGCGCAATATGTTTAAGGCGATTAAGCGACTGCTAGCAGAGCATGACGATATTCAAGTCGTATACCCGATGCATATGAACCCTGTCGTGCGTGAAACAGCGAACGAAATTTTAGGTGATGATCCGCGCATTCATTTAATTGAGCCACTCGAAGTGTTTGATTTCCATAACTTTGCGGCAAAATCGTATATGATTTTAACGGATTCAGGCGGTATTCAAGAAGAGGCACCGTCACTAGGTAAGCCTGTAATTGTGCTGCGTGATACGACGGAGCGCCCAGAGGGGATTGAAGCAGGTACGTTAAAGCTTGCGGGTACAGAGGAAGAAACAATTTATAACTTATCTAAAGAGTTACTTGTCAACAAAAATGCTTATAATTTGATGGCAAAAGCATCCAATCCTTACGGAGATGGTCATGCGTCCGAACGAATTGTGAAAGCGCTTTTACAATTCCTTAAAAAAGACGAAAATAAATAATTTACACGAGCAACGAAAAAACAGTATTTTCGACGCGTATTTTGTGGTAAGTCAGATGTTTTTTGCGTGATTTTATATGGTATCATAGAGATTGTGAAGCATAACACAATTTTGTCAACAATTTGACAAGAATAGTAGGCTTGTGAAGTTTTTCTCTAGAACTAATTGACTTCAAAAACCTACTATTGTATGCTTACAAAGGGTATTATTGATAACGTTTTTTACTACTAGAAGGTTGTGAAAACGCTTATCTTATCTAAGTTTTGCGCTATTTTTTTAGCCAAAACAAGTAAAAACAGTTCGCATTTAGCGTCTGGATTATTGACGTCCACATGCAGGCGGAAGTTGCGTAGTATCCCAAATCATTTCAACTAGAATCTGTACGGGATTCCCTACTTCTCACTTCCACACCGCTTGAGTAGGCAACTACTCGTTTCTGATTTCACTAAGTGGTCATCAAATTTACCCAAGCATTACGATAAAAACGATTCAGGAGACGACAAACAAATGCTAGATTTGCATCACATTTTTACTATGCAGAAGAGAGCGTTATTTTTTTTGCTCGCAATTTGCGCGATCGGCTGGGCGGCTACATCTTATGAAACCGTATTTGCAGGCATCGCACTCGGTGCACTGTTTGGCACGTACAACTTCTGGATTTTAGTGCGTCGTATGGATAAGTTTGACCGTTCCATAAGTGAAGGGACAAAAACAACATCGCTCGGCACATTGCTTCGCTTTGCGTCAGGTGTTGCAGCAGTCGCATTAGCTATGACCATACCCGAACACTTTAATGTAGCAAGTACGGTAATTGGGCTAATGCTTCCATACGTTTTTCTCTATATAGAGAGAATAGTATCTCATTTAAGGAACCACTAACACGTGCATTAGAAAGAGAGGTGAATTGCAAAAATGGATCACATATCACCATTAAAAGAGGTTAATATTTTAGGTTTACCTTTAGTATTTAACTTATCTACAATTATGATGCTTCTTGTTTCAGCAACAATTGTATTTTTAATCGCATTTATTTGTACGCGTAATCTACAAATGAAGCCAACAGGTAAGCAAAACTTCATGGAGTGGGTAATGGACTTCGTTAAAGGCATTGTTAAAAGTAACATGGACTGGAAAACGGGTGGTCGCTTCCACGTGCTTGGTTTAACACTTATTATGTTCATCATCGTATCGAACTTACTAGGTTTACCATTCGCAATCGTGTATGATCACGTGCTATGGTGGAAATCACCAACAGCCGACCCTACAGTTACAATGTCACTAGCTGTAATGATTTTATTACTTACACATTATTATGGAGTAAAAATGCGTGGTGTCGGAAATTACTCAAAAGGTTTCTTCCAACCAATGTCATTTATGTTCCCGTTAAAGCTTGTTGAGGAGTTCGCGAATACGCTAACGCTTGGTCTACGTCTTTACGGTAACATTTACGCAGGTGAGATTTTAATCGGCCTTATTGCTGGTCTTGCATCAGCAGGCGCTATGGGATTCCTAGGTGGTATTATCCCAATGATGGCTTGGCAAGGTTTCTCTATCTTCATCGGCTTTATCCAAGGTTTCATCTTTACAATGTTAACGATGGTTTATATTGCTCATAAAGTGAGCGAAGACCATTAATATAATAGGTAGGTAACTACTTATAAAAAAACAAAAAAACAAACACTTCCAAGGAGGAAATTTAACAATGGGTTTATTAGCAGCAGCAATCGCAATTGGTTTAGGTGCACTTGGTGCAGGTATCGGTAACGGTCTTATCGTTTCAAAAACAGTAGAAGGTATCGCTCGTCAGCCAGAGGCTCGTGGCGTTCTTCAAACTACAATGTTCATCGGGGTTGCATTAGTTGAGGCATTACCGATCATCGCAGTAGTAGTAGCATTCATCGTAATGAACAAGTAATAATTAACATCAATAAGTCGGCGGAGAAGATTCAACAGAGGACGCTTCGCCTTTCCTTTTAATTACGAACATTAGATGGCAACATCTTATCTATAACGTTTTACCTTAATTAAAAACAAATGAAACATTAATATTTTATATGCTCTTGAAGGGAGTGAAACAATCGTGGTATTAGATTACTTAGTTTTAGGTGCAGGTTTTGACATTGACAAACTGAACCTAGGTGATGCTTTAGCGACAGTTGTGATCTTCGGTATTTTAATGTTACTTCTTAAAAAAGTTGCATGGGGTCCATTAATGGGCATGATGCAAAAGCGTGAGGAGTTCGTAGCGAGCGAAATCAACGAAGCTGAAAAAGCACGTAAAGAAACTCACCAATTATTAGAAGAACAAAAAGCGCTTCTTAAAGAAGCACGTACTGAAGCACAAACGATTGTTGAAGGCGCGAAGAAACAGAGCGAGCTACAAAAAGAAGAAATTCTTGAAGCAGCACGCACTGAAGCTACACGTTTAAAAGAATCAGCTGTACGTGACATCGAAACAGAAAAAGAAAAAGCTATCGCAGCAGTTCGACAAGAAGTGGTATCGTTATCTGTATTAGCAGCATCTAAAGTTCTTGGTAAAGAAATTTCTGAGGATGACAACCGTGCGTTAATCGAAGAAACGATTGCGAAGGCAGGCGAAGCGAAATGACTCAGTCAATCGTAGCTAAACGCTACGCTCAAGCATTATTTGAGCTGGCAAAAGAGCAAGGTCAACTTGCTGAGGTTGGCGCAGATTTACAACAAATCGTAAAAGTAGCTGAACTATCACCAGATTTTTTAGCAGTACTTGGCGCACCTAAAATCACGATCGAAAAAAAGAAAGAAATGGTAGCACAGCTTTTCGCAGGTGCAACACCAGTCGTTCTTAACACACTTCAACTTTTAGTTGATAAAAAGCGCATTACAGAAGTAGGCGCAATTGCTGAAGTTTACCGTGAGCTCGCAGCACAAGAGCAAGGTTCTGCAAACGCAGTCGTTTACTCAACGCGCGAACTTACAGCTGAAGAGCGCGAAAGCATCTCTACAGCATTTGCTAAACGTGTAGGCAAACAACAATTAACAATTACAAACGAAATCGACCCATCATTATTAGGTGGTATTCGTGTTCAAATCGGTAACCATATTTTTGACAGCACAGTGCTTGCAAAGCTTGCGCGTCTTGAAAATGAGTTAATCGGATAATATTAAGAAATGTGAGAGGTGACAAACATGAGCATCAAGGCTGAAGAAATCAGCGTGCTGATTAAGCAGCAGATTGAAGGTTATCAATCTGAATTAGAAGTAAGCGAAGTAGGTACAGTTATCCGTATTGGTGACGGTATCGCTCTTGCTCATGGCCTGGACAACGCTATGGCTGGAGAACTTTTAGAGTTCTCTAACGGTGTTATGGGTATGGCACAAAACTTAGAAGAAGGTAACGTAGGTATCGTTATTCTAGGACCATACACTGACATTAAAGAAGGCGACAGCGTAAAACGTACTGGCCGTATTATGGAAGTTCCTGTTGGGGAAGAATTAATTGGACGTGTAGTAAATCCATTAGGACAACCTGTGGATGGACAAGGTCCAATCAATACTACAAAAACACGCCCAATCGAAAGCCCAGCTTTCGGTGTAATGGCACGTAAATCAGTTGATGAGCCACTACAAACGGGTATTAAAGCGATTGACGCTCTTGTACCAATCGGTCGTGGTCAACGTGAATTAATCATCGGTGACCGTCAAGTTGGTAAAACATCGGTAGCAATCGATACAATTCTTAACCAAGGTGACCAAGATATGATCTGTATCTACGTTGCAATTGGTCAAAAAGAATCTACAGTTCGTGGTGTTGTTGAAACATTACGTAAAAACGGTGCATTAGACTACACTATTGTAGTAACAGCTTCTGCATCACAACCAGCACCATTATTATACTTAGCGCCTTACGCTGGTGTATCAATGGCGGAAGAGTTCATGTTACAAGGTAAACACGTACTTATCGTTTATGATGACTTATCTAAACAAGCAGCGGCTTACCGTGAACTTTCATTATTATTACGTCGTCCTCCAGGTCGTGAAGCTTACCCTGGTGACGTATTCTACTTACACAGCCGTTTATTAGAGCGTGCTGCGAAGTTAAACGAGTCTTACAACTCAGGTTCTATTACAGCTTTACCATTCGTAGAGACACAAGCGGGCGATATCTCAGCATATATCCCAACTAACGTTATCTCTATCACTGATGGTCAAATCTTCTTACAATCTGACTTATTCCACTCAGGTGTACGCCCAGCAATCAACGCTGGTCTTTCAGTATCACGTGTAGGTGGTTCGGCTCAAATTAAAGCGATGAAAAAAGTTGCGGGTACACTACGTCTTGACTTAGCTGCATTCCGTGAGCTTGAATCATTCGCACAATTCGGTTCTGACTTAGATAAAGCAACACTTGCTAAACTAGAGCGTGGTAAACGTACGGTTGAAGTGCTTAAACAAGACCTAAACAAACCACTTAAAGTTGAAAAACAAGTTGCTATTTTATATGCATTAACGCGTGGTCATTTAGATGATATTCCAGTACAAGACATCGTTCGTTTCGAAGGCGAATTCTTAAGCTGGTTAGATTCAAACCACACTAACGTTTTAGATCACATCCGTTCTACAAAAGAACTTGCGCCAGATGCAGATATGGAAGCAGCAATTAACGCTTTCAAGAAAACATTCGCAAAATCTGAATAATATTTAAAAGCTACGTTCACCGTTTAAACCTGCGCATCGTTGGAAGGTCCTGACAAGTGTGCTCGCACACGCAGGAAGGAACTGAAACGTAAGCAGGTTTGGTGAACAAGTAGCTGGATAAGACTAAAAGCTCTTCATACCGTTAATACGTGAAGAAGTTGGAGGGTCTTGACGCAGTGTGCTTGCACACTAGGAAAGAACCGAAACGGCTGAACGTCTGGTGGAAATGACTGGATGACGAAAGGCTTTGCATCTAGCGTAAAATGTTCGGTATGAAGGAAGCAATGCTTACTATTATTCAATAAATACGTTCAACACCATCTACTAATTACCGCTGCAGAGGTAGTTAGTTGATGTGTGTAAACGAACGTTTATGTAGATGATGAACAAAAAACAATAAGGTGGTGAAATACCAGTGGCAAACTTACGTGATATAGAAATGCGTATCGTATCGACGAAGAAAACGAGTCAGATTACGAAAGCGATGCAGATGGTTTCGGCTTCTAAGCTTAACCGTGCAGAGCAAAACGCAAAAAGATTCGTTCCTTATATGGAGAAGGTACAAGACGTAGTTGGTGCAATCGCATCAGGTACGAAAGACAGCGGTCACCCAATGTTAACGGTTCGTCCAGTTAAAAAGACAGCTTATCTTGTTATCGGTTCTGACCGTGGTTTAGCAGGCGCGTATAACTCAAGTGTTTTACGTAAAGTGCAAGCAACGTTAAACGAACGTCATAAATCTAAGGATGAGTACGTTATTCTAGCAGTGGGCCGTGTTGTGCGCGATTACTTCGTTAAACGTGATCACAACGTTATCGGTGAAATTGTTGGTTTATCGGATCAACCTACATTTGCTGACATTAAAGAAATCGCTCGTAAGGCTGTTGGTATGTTCACGGATGGTACGTATGACGAGCTTTATATGTACTATAACCACTTCGTAAGTGCAATCGCACAGGAAGTTACGAAGAAAAAGCTTTTACCATTAACAGATATCGCACCAGCAGGCACAACTGCTTCTTATGAGTTTGAGCCATCAGGCGAAGCTATTTTAGAAGTATTACTTCCACAATATGCAGAGAGCCTAATTTACGGTGCTTTATTAGACGGTAAAGCGAGTGAACATGCTGCTCGTATGACAGCTATGAAGAGTGCAACGGATAACGCTAGCGAGTTAATCGATGGCTTATCACTTTCATATAACCGCGCGCGTCAAGCCGCGATTACACAAGAAATTACAGAAATCGTTGGTGGCGCTGCAGCCTTAGAATAGGCTCGGCGTACTAGCGTCGTAGAAGGTAATAGCAAAAGGCTATATACCAATCGATAAGGAGGGTACACAGTAAATGAATAAAGGACACGTTCTACAAGTAATGGGTGCGGTAGTTGACGTTAAGTTCGAAAACGGCAAATTACCAGAGATCTTTAACGCATTAACTGTTGAGATTAAACGTCCAAATGAAGAAGCACAACTTCTATCATTAGAAGTAGCACTTCATTTAGGTGATGATGCTGTTCGTACGATTGCGATGTCATCTACAGATGGCTTACAACGTGGAGCAGAAGTTACAGACTTAGGAAAAGCGATTTCTGTACCAGTAGGTGAAGCAACACTTGGTCGCGTATTTAACGTACTAGGTGATATTATTGACTTAGGTGAAGAAATTCCAGCAAGCGTACGTCGTGATTCAATTCACCGCGAAGCGCCAAGCTTTGAACACTTATCAACTACTGTTGAAATCCTAGAAACAGGTATCAAAGTAGTAGACTTATTAGCACCATACATTAAAGGTGGTAAAATCGGTCTATTCGGTGGTGCCGGTGTTGGTAAAACAGTATTAATCCAAGAATTAATTAACAACATCGCTCAAGAGCACGGTGGTATTTCGGTATTCGCAGGTGTTGGTGAGCGTACACGTGAGGGTAATGACTTATTCTACGAAATGAGCGACTCAGGTGTTATTAAGAAAACAGCCATGGTATTCGGTCAAATGAACGAGCCACCTGGTGCACGTATGCGTGTAGCATTAACAGGTTTAACAATGGCTGAGTACTTCCGTGATGAGCAAGGTGCAGACGTACTTTTATTCATCGACAACATTTTCCGTTTCACGCAAGCAGGTTCTGAGGTTTCTGCCCTATTAGGTCGTATGCCTTCAGCGGTAGGTTACCAACCAACACTTGCTACTGACATGGGTAAATTACAAGAGCGTATCACGTCAACTGACAAAGGTTCGGTTACTTCGATCCAAGCGATCTACGTACCAGCCGATGACTACACTGACCCAGCGCCAGCAACAACTTTCGCTCACTTAGACGCAACAACTAACTTAGAGCGTAAATTATCTGAGATGGGTATCTACCCTGCGGTTGACCCATTAGCATCAACTTCACGCGCACTTTCTCCAGAAATCGTAGGCGAAGAGCACTACGCTGTAGCACGTGACGTTCAACAAACATTACAACGCTACCGTGAATTACAAGATATCATTGCTATCTTAGGTATGGACGAGTTAAGCGATGACGACAAACAAACGGTTGACCGTGCACGTCGTATCCAATTCTTCCTATCACAAAACTTCCACGTAGCTGAACAATTCACTGGTCAAAAAGGTTCTTACGTGCCAGTTAAAGAAACAGTTCGCTCATTCAAGGAAATTCTTGAAGGTAAGTATGACCATTTACCAGAAGATGCTTTCCGTTTAGTAGGTTCTATTGACGAAGTAGTCGAAAAAGCGAAAAGCATGGGCGTAGAGGTATAATACTAGGTACGGAGGAGGAAAACATATGAAGACAGTAACAGTCAATATTGTCACTCCCGACGGCCCTGTATACGATTCAGACGTATCTATGGTAATTGTCAAAACCACTTCTGGTGAGATGGGTATTTTAGCTGGCCATATTCCTATGGTTGCGCCACTTGCAGTTGGTGCAGTTAAGCTAAAATTAGCGGATAACAAAGAAGAGGTAGTAGCAGTTACAGGTGGCTTCGTTGAAGTGCGACCAGACAAGATTTCGATTTTAGCTCCTGCTGCAGAAGTAGCAGATAGCATCGACTTGGCGCGTGCGAAAGAAGCATTAGCAAGAGCGGAACAACGCCTTGCTAAGAAACAAGCTGACTTAGATGCCACTCGCGCTGAATTAGCTTTACAACGTGCGGTGAATCGTATCCGCGTTCATGAGGGTAATATCTAATATGTACAAAGAGCGTCCCAAGTTTGGGGCGCTCTTTTTTTAAAGGAGAGAGGATTATGGAAATGTACCGTGCCTTAGGTCAGGAAGCGCTAATTAGTTTGATTGCCCACGTCTTTTTTATTGCGGTAGCTTTTTATGCACTGCAAGCGCTACGCCTCGATCAAATCGTTAAAAAAAATCGCGTCTTTCAAGTGCAGTTATTATACATTTTTATGAGTGTGGCGCTAGGTTCGCTCGTAGCTCAGTTTTTCCTACTCGTGTCGCGCTGGTCGCAACAACTTCCGTACTTATTTTAGCGGTAGCGTTGCAATACGTATGAGATAATGTAACCAAATTGCAACAATGTTATAACAAAGCTTGTAACTACTGGCTATACGTTGTAAAATTAAAGTGTTTGCTTTTTGGATAGAGACATAGATGAACGTATGAATAGATGAAAAAATTACCGACTGTAAAGACTATCGGAGGGACTAGCGTGGAAAAAATTATCGTAACAGGTGGGCACAGATTGACAGGTAGTGTAAGAGTAGAAGGTGCAAAAAACGCAGTATTGCCAATTTTAGCAGCTTCACTCCTTGCATCTGAAGGTCAACACCACATTACAGAAGTACCAAACTTAGCAGATGTAGTAACGATTAGTGAAGTATTAAGAAGTTTAAATGCAGATGTAACGTATGACGCACAGAAGAGCGAAATATTTATTGATGCAACGAAGCCATTATCAAGTGAAGCACAGTTCGATTTTGTTAGTAAAATGCGCGCTTCAATTTTAGTAATGGGCTCATTACTTGCACGCAATAACTTTGCGCGTGTCGCAATGCCAGGCGGCTGTGCTATTGGTTCGCGTCCGATTGAGTTACACTTAAAAGGATTTGAAGCTATGGGTGCTACTATCTCATTCGGTCATGGTTATGTCGAAGCACGTGTAGAAGACAAGCTACGCGGTGCAGAAGTATACCTTGATTTCCCAAGTGTTGGCGCAACGGAAAACATTATGACCGCTGCAGCATTAGCAGAGGGCGTAACGATTATTGAGAACGCTGCCAAAGAACCGGAAATTGTAGATTTAGCTAACTTCATTAATGCGATGGGTGGCCGTGTACAAGGTGCAGGTACGAATACCATTCGCATTACAGGTGTAAAAAAACTTTATGGTACCGCACATACGATTATTCCAGACCGCATTGAAGCAGGCACGTTTATGGTAGCTGCGGCTATTACAGAAGGCGACGTTTTAATTGAAAACGCCGTGCCTGAGCATATGACTGCACTAATCGCGAAAATGCGTGAGATGGGTATCGAAGTAACAGAAGAAGGCGATGGCGTACGCGTACGTTCAACACGCCCACTAAAAGCGGTAGATATTAAAACGATGCCACACCCTGGTTTCCCGACAGATATGCAGTCGCAAATGATGGCACTGATGTTAACGGCACAAGGTACGAGCATTATTACCGAAACGGTATTTGAAAATCGCTTCATGCACGTCGAAGAATTTCGCCGTATGAATGCCAACGTTAAGATCGAAGGACGCTCGGTATTTATTGATGGCGAAAACGATATGCAAGGTGCAGAGGTAAGCGCAACAGACTTACGCGCAGCCGCAGCACTCATTTTATGTGGTTTAATCTCAACAGGGGTAACACGCGTGACAAAGCTACATCACTTAGATCGTGGCTATGTTGATTTCCATAAAAAATTAGCATCACTCGGTGCCAATATTGAGCGTGTCTCAACAGATGATGCCGAAGTAAAAGTAATGATGTAAAATGAGGGGGTTGCACAGCAAGCAAAATTGCTTTGCAACTCTTTTTATTTCCTAGGAAATAGAGACGTGTCAACGTCATAGCATTATGGTAAAATATTTGACAAAGACGATAATTGAACGAGGTTTGTGGGGGAAGGAGCAGTAGCATGTTTTCGAAAGATATTGGGATTGATTTAGGTACGGCTAACGTGTTAATACATCAAAAAGGTAAGGGGATTGTATTAAACGAACCGTCCGTAGTAGCGCTAGATAGTAAAACACGCAAAGTGTTAGCAGTAGGTGAGGAAGCGCGCTTAATGCTAGGGCGTACGCCGGGCAATATTGTAGCCATTCGTCCATTACGTGACGGTGTTATTGCTGACTTTGACGTAACAGAAGCGATGTTAACGCATTTTATTAATAAGTTAAATTTAAAAGGTTTTATGTCGAGCCCTAACGTCTTAATTTGTTGCCCGACAAAAATTACCAGTGTGGAGCAAAAAGCGATTCGCGATGCGGCACAGCGCGCTGGTGGTAAAAAAGTCTTTTTAGAAGAAGAAGCCAAAGTAGCAGCGATTGGTGCAGGCATGGATATTTTCCAACCGAGCGGCAATATGGTAATTGATATTGGTGGAGGTACGACAGATGTAGCCGTATTATCGATGGGCGATATTGTCACGAGCGAGTCAGTAAAAGCAGCTGGTAACGCATTTGACCAAGATATTTTAGCATACATAAAAAAACAATATAAATTACTTATTGGTGAGCGTACTGCTGAAGATATTAAAATTCAAGTAGGTACGGTTTATGCAGATGGACGTAATGAGTCCCTCGAAGTGCGTGGACGCGATTTAGTAACAGGTTTACCGCGCCCTGTCACAATTACATCGCAAGAAATTGAACAAGCGCTACGCGAAACGATTGGCGTTGTCGTACAAGCAGCTAAAAATGTACTCGAAAAAACACCGCCTGAACTGTCAGCAGATATTATTGACCGCGGCGTTATTGTAACAGGTGGCGGTGCATTGCTACATGGCATTGAACAATTATTAATGGAAGAGCTAAAAGTACCTGTCTTTGTAGCAGAAAACCCGCTTGATAGCGTAGCAAACGGCACAGCGGTAATGTTAGAAAATATCGACCGTCTATCTGATTTATAAAATGAAGTGAGGTGCTCGTAATGTTTAAAGGATTTTATACTGTAGCGTCAGGGATGATTGCGCAGCAACGTCGTACGGAGTTACTAACAAATAATATTTCTAACGTTCGTACACCAGGCTTTAAAGAAGATCAAGCAACGATTCGCTCATTTCCCGATATGTTGTTGTCGCGCATTAATGCGACAACGATACCTACGGAAAAGGGCTTAAACCATATGTATGCGAACCGCGTTGGCACATTAACGAACGGCGTTTATATGCAAGAAACATTAGCAAACTATTCGCAAGGGCAACTGCTCGAAACAGAGCTTGCGACTGATATGGCGCTTATTAACCGAGGTATGCCAGTTAATGCAGATGGCGTTGAGGGTACGGTGCTATTTCGTTTACAACACCCTGATGGTGGCGAAGCGTATACGCGTAACGGTAACTTTACGGTAGATGCAAACGGCTATTTAGTTAATGCACAAGGTTTGTACGTGTTAAGTGATACCAATGCCCGTATGCAAGTAGGCAGTGATGATTTTACACTAGACGGTGAAGGTATGATTTATACGGCTAATAACCAACAAGTAGGGCGCGTGGGCGTTGCTTACTCGGATAACCCCGAGCTATTAGTGAAGCGCGACGACGGCTTACTGCGCTTAGAAGGTAATGCCAACTTACCGACGGCCTACGGTGCACAAGGTGTAACGTTTGGCTTGCAACAAAAGTATATCGAAGGCTCTAACGTTGATTCAGGGCGCGCCATGACGGAGTTAATGACGGCTTACCGCGCCTTTGAAGCAAACCAAAAAGTGCTACAAGCGTATGACCGTAGCATGGAAAAAGCCGTAAATGAAATTGGAAAAGTGTAAGGAGGAATAAAATGTTACGTACTATGTTAACTGCGACCAATACGATGGGCGAATTACAAAATCAGCTAGATACGATTGGCCATAACTTAGCTAACACGAATACGCACGGTTATAAAGCGCGTGATTCCCAGTTTCATGAACTATTGTATCAGCAGTTTAATAACGAAAAACTCGACCGCACACAGCGCCAATCACCTGTAGGCATCCGCTACGGTGTAGGGGCGAAGCTTGGTCAAATTCAATATAATCAAAAGCAAGGTGCACTCCAATCAACAGGGCGCGACCTTGACTTTGCATTTAATACAGCAAAGCAATTTTTTACTGTGTTATTACCAGAGGGTGATGGCACGCGTGAAGCGTATACGCGTCAAGGTAACTTTTATGTGTCGCCTATGCAAAATGGCAATGGCATGTTAGTGAACGGCGATGGCTACCCTGTAGCCGATAGCAACGGCAATGCGATTACTTTCCCGAATGCGAACGCTGTTAAAAACTTTGGTTTAACAGCAGAAGGCGGCTTGACGATTACGTATAACGACGGCACGGGGTTAGGGCAACCGATTGAGCTAGCGGTAACTCGCTTCGAACGACCACAATTTATGGAGCATTTGTCAGCGACGTACTTTACGCTACCTGACAATTTAAATGAGCTTGGCGTAACAGAAGCCGAACTATTAACACCACTGCGCGGCGCAGGACGACAAGAAGTTAACGTGCAGCAAGGTGTACTAGAAATGTCTAACGTCGATGTTGGGCGTGAAACGACAGAGCTGATTCAAACGCAGCGCATGTATCAGATGAATGCCCGTTCTGTAACACTAGCTGATCAAATGTTAGGGTTAATTAACGGCATTCGTTAAAGGAGAGCAGTATGACAAAAGATGATATCACAGCAGTAACGACCGAGCCGACCAAACGACCAAAATTACGACAAATCCCAATTTGGCTACGACTACTCATTGTGCTAGGCCTCATTATAGTGGTAGCGATTATCGGCGTAATGATAGGCTATGCTGGATTAGGTGACGGCAAAGCGCTAGATGTATTTAAAGCTGACGTGTGGCGTCATATATTCGACATTATGAATGGCAAAATTGACAAGTAGGAGGCAGTACAATGAACGTTGAAGAAATCCAAAAAGTTTTACCGCATCGTTACCCGTTTTTATTAGTGGACCGCATGTTAGAAGTAGAAGAAAAGCGCGCGGTAGGCATTAAAAACGTAACGATTAATGAGGAGTTTTTCCAGGGGCACTTCCCAGGGTATCCTGTAATGCCAGGCGTATTAATTATTGAGGCGCTTGCACAAGTAGGTGGCGTTGCATTACTTAGCTCTGAACAATTTAAAAATCGTTTAGCCTTTTTAACAGGCGTCGATAACTGCCGCATTAAACGTCAAGTCGTACCAGGCGATCAGCTTCGTTTAGAAGTGGAGTTTACACGTCTGCGCGGCTCTATGGGTAAAGGGCATGGTGTAGCAACTGTTGATGGTGAAATCGTTTGTGAAACCGATATTTTATTTGCGATTGGGCCAGAACAACCTACAACGTGATTTGCAATTCCTAGTAAAAAGCTATAAACTTAGGTAGTTATCGCGTAAATTAAGCAAATGCTTTTGATATGTAGGAGGATTAATAAATGTATAAGCAATTATCTTCGGGCATTAAAATTAGTATTACACGTTCTATTTCTTTTGCCTTTGAAACATATATGGCAAAAATCGAGTGGCGTGAAGATAAGTATGACCTTACCGATTTTGTCGCACACTGGCAACAATACGTCTTAACGAATGCAGCGTGGTATGATAAAGTGCCACAAGAGATGTTGAGCAGCGTGGCGTTTCAAGAAGAGTTAGCGAACAAAATTAACGAAGTAATCGCTAAGGTACTACAACAAGCACCGACAGATGAACAAATCAAAACGATTGAGCAACTCGAAAAAGCGACAGGAAAGTCGATGGACTACGGCTGTAAAGCTGAAGCAACTTTCGTCGAAAATAAATTAAAAGCACTCGCAAACTAAAAAAAATCCCAAACCGCTTATATAAAGCGATTTGGGATTTTTTCATAGGCGTGGGCGATTGCGCATACCTGCTTTAAACTGCGTCAGTAACTCTTCTTCTTCTAAATCTTGCGCGAGTAGTGAGCTGAGGAGCTTTTCGGCGTATTGGCTACGGCGCGCTACGAGCTTGCCTGAAAATAAAATCGATACGCCGCTCTCAATCGGCTTCACGGCACGCACGACAACTTCAAACGGCGCTGGCTCATTATCAGGGAAAGAAATAACGGCGCGTGCGGGCACGACAGTTTGCTGTTCACAAAGCATGGTAAAAAGCGCATCCGCCTCTTTCACAAATGCTTCAAGCAGCCAAGACTGACGGCTGTTTTCCTGGTTAATAATGACCCCGTCGATAAGCGGTACGTCATGACCTTGTACTTCAAGTTGCAACAGCTTAAATGTTTTCATAAAAAATCTCCTTTTTACGAAATTTATCGTTTACTCACGTATAGTGCCCGGTATGGCGATTTTACGCCTAAAACGAAGGGCAAAATAAAATTTTACGGCGTTTGTCGCCTCCGTGCTTAGCCTTTATGATAGGCGTAAGTAAAGGAGGTGACACTATGAATCATGTCGGGCTTGTTGGGCGCATAACGAAACACCCTGTTTTGCGCGAACTAGCGGGTGGTAAAGTGCAGACGAGTTTTTCGTTAGCCATTAACCGTACGTACAAAAATCAAAACGGTGAAGTTGATACCGACTTTGTGTTATGCATCGCGTGGGGTAGGCTTGCCGAAACGATTGTCAATCATTGTGGTAAAGGTTCACTCATCGGTGTTAGCGGGCGCATCCAGTCGCGCAATTATGATAAAGAAGATGGCACACGCGTCTTTTTAACTGAAATTGTAGCGGAAGATGTGCGATTTTACCAGCTAAAACCAACGGAGGCAGTGGCTCAGCAAAATATCGTGCCGATGCCGCCAGTCGATTTTATTTTGCCGTAAACAAAAGAAAATAATAAGTAGAAGCTAAACAATCATGCCAATTGTTGCGATGCGCGGGTAACGCATCGCAATTTTTTTATTCGAGCGTCATGAGTTGTTGCAACTCGTCGTCGCTCAGCTCGGTTAGCCACTTGCTCGACTGAATGAGCTCTTGTGACAGCGCGGATTTTTCCGTTAGCAACACGTCAATTTTTTCTTCAAGCGTACCGATTGTAATAAACTTATGCACTTGCACAAAGTTTTTTTGCCCAATACGGTAGGCGCGGTCAGTCGCTTGGTTTTCAACAGCGGGGTTCCACCAACGATCGGCGTGCAAGACGTGCGTCGCTGCCGTTAAGTTTAAGCCTGTGCCGCCTGCTTTGAGTGATAATAAAAATACCGGAAACGCTCCGTCTTGGAACTGTTGCACGAGACGGTCGCGCCCTGCTTTTGTCGTGCTACCCGTTAAGAACGGCGCTTCAATGTCGTGCAGCTCAGCTAAACAATACTGCAGTAAATTACCCATCGCCACGTATTGCGTAAAGATTAAGCATTGTTCGCCACTCGCAGCAATGCTTGCGGCCATATCGATAATGCGCTCTACTTTAACGGAGCGGTTTACGAGATGCGTCGCGTCTGTTAAAGGCTCTTTTAAGTAAATGCTCGGGTGATTGCATAGCTGTTTAAGCTTGTTGAGCATCACTAAAATTTTGCCCTTCTTCTCTAAGCCACTCACATCTTCTAAACTTGCGGCGGTCTCTTTAACATACGCCTCGTACAGCGCCGCTTGCTCCGTCGTTAGCGGGCAATATTCTTTCATCTCTTGCTTGTCAGGTAAATTTAGTTGCAGCGCCTTATCTTGCTTCGTGCGTCGCAGTAAAAACGGCTGAATTTTAAGGCGCAGTTTTTGCGTTGCCTTATCGTCTTCCTCGCGCTCAATCGGGATGCTATAGTTGCGCGTAAAGCTCGTATACGTCCCTAAGTAGCCGCGCTGAATAAAGTCAAAAATCGCCCATAGCTCAGCGAGACGGTTTTCGACAGGTGTACCTGTTAAGGCAATATGGTGCGCCCCGCGTAATTTACGAATGGCGCGCGACTGTTGCGTCTGCATATTTTTAATATTTTGTGCTTCGTCTAGTACGACGCTCGCCCACGTAACTTCTTGTAAAAAGCCAATGTCTTGCGTCACCGTACCATACGTCGTTAAAATAACTTGCTTATTTTCGGTCGTAAAGTCGTCGTGGCGTAAGCGAGAGCCTGTGTAATGCGTATGCACGTGTAAATGCGGCGCAAAGCGTTCGAGCTCTTTTTGCCAGTTACCGAGCACAGAAGTCGGGCACACAATTAACGACGGTGCGCTTTCTTCACATGTATCGTAAAGGTGTAGTAAATAGGCGATCAATTGCACTGTTTTACCGAGCCCCATATCGTCTGCTAAACAAGCGCCGAGCTTTTGCTCACGCATAAATGTAAGCCACTCATAGCCTTGCTGTTGGTAGGCGCGCAATTCCGTTTGTAAATGTGCAGGCGTTGCATACGTCGGTATTTTTTCTTTATCGCGCAGCTGCATAACGAGCTGTTGCAATGACTGCTTTAGTTCAAACGTTACGAGTGGATCAATCGCATCGTCTTCAAAAGGTACGAGCTCCTCGCTCACATCATTTAACAGTAAATCGCGCACCGTCACTTCTTGCTGTTCGGCACGGTCGATAATTGCTTTAATTTGCGTCACCCACGTAGCATCGACCCGAAACCACTCGTTACCGATGCGGATAAACTCGCGCTCTCCTTCGACAATTTGTAAAAAGTCAGCGGGGGCTAGCACATTGTCCCCAAGGGCGACTTGCCAATCAAAGGTGACGATGTCTTCTAAGCTAGCGACCGTTTTGCGGTTGGTCGAAGCGCTAAGTGCCACGCGCATTTTTGTCGTCGTTAGCGATTTTAGCCAAGCGGGTAAAATGACGTCAAAGCCAAACGCTTGTAAAGTCGTTACGTCATCGCGCAAAAATTGTTGCACTTGTTGCTCGGTTAGCGACATATACAAGAAGCGGTCGGCTACAGGTTGACCGAGCAGTTGGTAAATTTGCTTTACTTCTGCCGTTAAGTCGCTCGCGATATGTTGCCACTTTTTCGGCAACGTAGCGGCGACAGGGAGCGCGCGTTTGCTAATTGCAGGCGTCCAGTGCGATGAAGTAGCGGTATGCAGTACAGTTTCGAGCGTCCATAACTCACTGTCAGGTGCAGGCTCACTTAGCCGTACCGAAATTTGTACGCCGTCTGCACTGCGTGACGCTTGCAGTGGCCAGCCCCCGTCTTGTAAATAAGGTAGCAACTTTGGCACTTGCTCAAGCGTAATATGATGCGCGGCTAATGCGGCAGTAGCGGCAGTAGCTAATAATTCGCCGTGTGGCAAAGCAAAATGCAGTGCACCGTCACGTAGCGTCGCATGCTGAAAGAGCTTAGCATCGCTCCAATACGGAATGATGGCGTTAATGTCACTGTCAATACGCACGAGCGGATTGCGGTAGCTCGGGCTGAGCGCATCGAGCAGTTCATGCGCTTCTACAAGTAATGTATGCTTCTCCACCGTCGTCGTTAAGCCAAAAAAGCTCGGGCTGTAACGGTAAAATAATAAGGCAGAAAGTTGCGTCGGTGCCATCGTAGACTTTAAGGAGAAGCGGCCATCAGCTAAAGGCTCAACATAGAGCGGGATAGTCGCAATAAAAGGTGAAGTCGTCATCGTAAATTTCCTTTCTCGAGCTCTTCTTGCAAGGCACGCAGGCGTTTATACTCGTGCTGCAACGTGTCGATATAGTCGTTAAAATACGCTTGTTGTCCGCTGCGTTTGGCTGCAGTGCGCATCGCACGTAAAATGCGTACGGCACTTTTATAATGGGCGCGCGACTTACCGTCAATTTCTTGCATCGCGTAGTAGTGGTAGATCGGTAAGGTGTGCTTTGGCGATAGTTTAGCCAACTCTTGCAAGCCGCAAGCCGTCGCGTAGGCGAGGGAAGAAGGATATAAAATATGCAAGCCGACCCAGTCATCATAGCGCCCTTTGCGTAGTAAAAAATGCGAGTACGGGCGTAAACCAGCCGTACCGAACGCTAAAAACAACTCGGCTTCTTGCTCCTCATCCATCGAGGCGTTAAGCATAATATCGTAAATCGCAAGGGCGTGCTCCTCGCGTGAAAATAACGGTAAGCTCGCGATAAAGTCTTTTAGCTGCGGCAATAAGTGAGCGATGAGCGCTTTGGCATAAGGCGTGTGTTGCGTCGCTTCCATGCCTAAAAAATACAGCGCTAGCTCCACGTCAATAGCGTCTAGTGCGAGCTCACCTTCTTGGGCGTAAATCGTCATAAGTGCGTCCGTTGACGGATGGGAGAAGATGTCGCGCTCCGCTAAAAAGTCGTGCGGCGCTAACACGCGAATGGCGTGCTCATACACCGTTAGGCGCGTTACAGCATGCGTCGTAAACGTCGTAATAAATTTACGGCTGCAAGTGATAATAGCGTCAATAAACGGATCGAGCGCAAACAAGCGCGGCCCGTGCCCGACGACGTCCATTAAGTCGCAGCATGTGGTGGCCCAGTTGTCTAAAAGCTTCGTAAAGGCTGGGCGACCACTATGAAAGCTGCGCGATTTCGTTTCGAGCAGGCGCTCCCATAACATATAGATGATGTGCATTTCCATAAAGAGCTCAAATAGCGGTGCCCACTCGCGTTCAAAAGGGCGGTGGCGCGTCGCTTCTTGCATCATGCGCTGTTTGGCGTAGTGCAAGTTATAGCCTTCAAAGTGATGCTCTTCTTGGGTATTGTGTACGACAATGTCGTAGGCGAGACGGCGCCAAGCTTCAGGCGTGCGTAGCGTCGGTGGTGGCATGCGCCACGTTTCTAAAAACTGTTGCACGGAATCGTTATATTGGTATAAGGCGAGTAAGGCAGCGACGCGGTGGCGACAAACGCCTTGTAAGCACGTGCAACTTACCGTTTGATTAGCTAAAAAGATTTGCACGTGAAAGGTCGCAACATCGTTAATCGCCGCTGTAAGCGTTAGAGATTGTGTATTGTAGTCGGTAAATGTTACCGCTTGGTTACGTACTAAAAAAGCGGCGCGCGTCATCAGCTCCGCGTGTTCGGGTGCTGTTGGTTGCAATGTGTCCGTTTGCGCTTTTAAGCACGTCGTAATCGTATCTTGATAAACTTGTGCTAACTGTGCGAGAGATAGTGACAAGGAAAACATCCTTTCCTAGAAAATCATTATCCTTTCATTATACGTCGAAAAGAGATAACTTGTATCGTTTTGAGAAAAAACTTGCTTAAACGACAATAAAAATGCTAATATAAACATAAAAGGTAATGAAAGGACGTGTGGCTTATGATTCAAGTGAATTACATGAAGCCCTTTTATACTAAAATTAGCGATACAACGCTTAAGCTCGTATTTGCCTACCAATACTTTTCAGTCGTTAAGGATGAGGAGCTGTACTATTTTGTGCCGATTGAGGGCAAGGAGATTATCGTCAATTTATCGACGCGCCAAATCGAAAACTTAGCCGAAGTGTTCGTGTTCCAAAAAGGCAATCGCTTTTTGCGCCTACCGCTCTACCAATTAATGCTGATGTCTAATGTGCAGGAGTATTTGCTGCCATTATTAGAGGAAGCGGTGCAAGTCGAAAGCAAGCAAGCACCGGTAAAAGAACCGCTTAGCGACTTTGAAGCGATGTTGACGGCACGCAACTACAACTATTTAATTGACTGTGCTTTAGATAGCGGTGACGAAGCGGCATTTTATCAAAAATAGGCGAGAATACGCCTACCTCAAAGAACGTGAAGGGCGTAGCCCAGTGAGTAGGTGGGAGATGAATCGCCTTCGGAGAAGAGGTAGCTTACTTGCTATCTCGATTGTCCGACTGTTCGAGTGCTATTTGTAATAGATGAAAAATAGTTTGTGTACGAGTTCCAAAACCCTTTTTCTTTTTGTATGCGTCCACTCTATCTAAAAGAATTTTAGGAAATCGTAATACGACTGATTGTTTTTCCATGTTTTCACCTCCAAAATAATATAAAATGAATATCAACTATGATATAATATGTATATCATAACACACAGGGAGGTGAAAGTCATGTTGGTCAATAAAGCATATAAATTTCGTATCTATCCAAGCAAAGAACAAGAAATACTGATTGCTAAAACAATCGGTTGTTCTCGTTTTGTATTCAATCATTTCCTCGCAAAATGGAACGATACTTATAAGGCAACAGGAAAAGGTTTGACTTACAATTCGTGTTCTTCTCAATTA
>NZ_QAFW01000039.1 GCF_003057615.1 Metalysinibacillus jejuensis | reverse complement strand
AATACAAGTTGTTTAATTGTAGTTGATTCAGATTTTTTGATACAAATACTTTCTCTGAAAGCCAATTACACGCTTTTTGATAGGTTTTACTTGTCAAACGTAGGCTTTCTGCTTGTGATTCATTAACGTAAAGTTGAATTTTAGCTGTAATTGTTGGCATGTTTTCACCGCCTTTCACTAAAAAAGAAACTCCACCTAAAGGTTGGCGACAATTCCTCCCTGACTTATGCTTTGCGTTGAAGTCGGGGAGGAATTGTCGCAAATCTGATGAAAAAGAAGCGGCACATGCAGTGTCGCTTCTTTTATTTCACTAAATTCGGACCACAAAGCCCGCACGTTTACCAATAATTTCAGCGTAGTCTTCTACCATAACGCTAGCCGTTGGGTACATCCCTGCACCAGGACCAACTAATGACAATGTGCCAATATAGTTTGTTTCAAGTGCTACCGCATTATTAACATCATCGACTGGGTACAGCGGGTGCTCTGCATCTACAAGCATTGGACCTACTTTCGCAAAAATACTGCCGTCCTCACGTTTTTCGACTTCTGCTACGTGACGGTAACGTAAACCTTTAGCTGTTGCTTCTTCAACCTCTGCTGCTGAGATACTATCAATACCGATAACATCAACATTATCCCAATCTGGTTGTTCGCCAAATGCTAAAGCACTTAAAATCATAATTTTTTTGAAGGCATCTTGACCTGACACGTCATTATATGGATCTGCTTCTGCATAGCCAAGCTTTTGTGCTTCTTTTAATGCGTCTTCAAACGTCCAGCCTTCTGCACGCATTTTCGTTAAAATATAGTTTGATGTACCGTTTAAAATGCCTTGAATACGGCTAACATCATTGACAAGTAGAATATTTTTCATTGTTTTAATAACAGGTACACCGCCTGCTGTTGTTGCTTCGTAGCCGACAAATACACCGTATTCCTTCGCTAGCTCTTGTAACTTTAATCCGTGCTTCGCAAACATTACTTTGTTAGCTGTAATAACATGACATTTATTTTCAATTGCACGTTTTAAATACGTATATGCAGGCTCTTCATTTACAATTGCCTCAAAGACAACTTGTAAACCTTGCTCTTCAAAAATATCATCAATATTTTCAGTCATTAAATGCGCAGTGCCTGGTACACGTTCACGGCTCGCATCTGTTACTAAAATTTTCGCTACTTCTAGTTCTAAGCCTAATTTATTTTTTAATTCTTCACGCTTTTCGTTTAGGATATGATAAATACCTTGCCCTACCGTACCGAATCCTAAAATCGCTGCCTTAATTGTTGCCATAATTGTCTTCCCTCCACAGTTCTAAACTTAACTTACTGAAAATTGTAACGTATCTATAGGCTTTTTACAACATTAATCTTTTCCACACGTACAGCTGTTTTTTTATGATGGTCATTTTTTTGAGTTTCTTCTATTATAAAAGACCATCTCCGCTAGTGCGAAAATGGTCTTTTCAATGTTTTCGTCTGATGAACGACTAGTCGTCCTATTTTGCCTTATCGAATGAGAAGTTAGCTATAGGCACGACACGTTTTGCTTTATTATTTCGTTGCAGCTGCGATCGCTTGATTAAGGTCAGCAATAATATCTTCAATTGCTTCTAGTCCGATTGATAAGCGAATAAGCTCCTCAGATACGCCTGCAATTTCAAGCTCTTCTTTTGAAAGTTGTTGATGCGTCGTTGATGCTGGGTGGATAATTAATGATTTTGCATCCCCTACGTTTGCTACATGTGAGAACAATTTAACGTTATCAATTAAATTAGCCCCTGCTTCACGACCACCTTTAATACCGAATGTTAAAATTGAACCGTAACCGTTTTTCAAGTATTTATTTGCTAAATCGTGCGTTGGGAAGTCTTTGAAGCTATTATGATGTACAAATGTCACAGATGGGTGATCTTTTAAATACGCCGCTACTTTCTCCGCATTTTCATTATGCTTAGCTACACGTAAGTGCAGTGTTTCAAGCCCTTGAATTAAGTTAAATGCTGCATCTGGGCTAAGTGTTGGACCGAAGTCACGCAGTAATTGCACACGAATTTTTGTCGCAAAAGCTGCTGCCGCTGTATCAATACCGTAACGAATACCATGATAACTTGCATCCGGCTCTGTAAAGCCTGGGAAGCGGCCTTGTGTCCAATCAAATTTACCCGCATCAACAGCTACACCACCGATTGTTGTACCGTGACCGCCAATCCATTTTGTTGCTGAATGGATGACCACGTCTGCACCAAACTCAATCGGGTTAGCGCCATAAGGAGAAGCAAATGTGCTATCAATTAATAATGGCAGACCGTTTTCATGAGCAATGTTCGCTACCGCTTCGATATCTAATACTTGTAAGCTTGGATTACCAATTGTTTCAGCAAAAATAGCTTTTGTGTTTTCATTAATCGCTGCGCGGAAATTTTCTGGGTTTGTTTCATCTACAAACACTACGTTAATGCCGTAGCGCGGTAATGTATTCGCAAATAAATTATATGTACCACCATATAATGATCCTGCTGCTACAATTTCATCTCCTGTACCCGCAATATTTAAAATTGAGAAAGCAATTGCCGCCATACCTGAAGAGAAGGCTACTGCTGCAGTACCGCCTTCAAGTGCTGCTACACGCTTTTCAAAAACATCGACCGTTGGGTTCATAATACGAGAGTAAATGTTGCCACCTTCTTCAAGTGCGAATAAACGACGTGCGTGTTCTGTGTTATTAAAAACGTAAGACGTTGTACGGTAAATAGGCACTGTGCGTGACCCTGTTGGATCTACATCTTGCCCTCCGTGTAATAGTAATGTTTCTGGTTTAAAGTTTGTCATAATCATTGCCTCCCAATTTGTTTTACGAATGGTATTTCTAGAGGAGGTTTGCGAAAAAATAAAAAACCTCTTCTATGATATAAGAAGAGGTTGTAGTTACATTTTCCTCCCCTTATCTTCCAGACAATTGTCTGTAGGACTTAGCACCATTGTGATGAATCACTGGTTGCTGGGCATCTTAGGGCCTATTCCCTCCGCCGCTCTTGATAAGAGTTATTTGCTTTGAATTACCTTCGTTGTTACACAGTATATACCCTAGTGTTTTACTATGTCAACAAGTATTTTATTTTTTCTGAAACTTCTCACTTGTAATTGCGTAGAGTAAATACAATAGTAGTCGCTTATGAGGGGGTTTTTGTTGTTTATGATTTATTTCATTATTAGTAGTATAGGTTACTTCATCGGATGTATTCACGGTTCTACCTTCGCTAATCAACTATCAGGCGTCAACTTGAAAAAGGTTGGCTCAGGTAATGCGGGTGCTTCTAATGCTACTCTCCAATTAGGTTGGAAGTACGGCGTGTTAGTCGCACTTATTGATATTGCAAAAGCGATTATAGCAATCCTTGTTTTACGCTATATACTAAACAGTTGGTATATTACAAGCGAGCAAATTTACGACTATTTATATTTACTAGCATTTGCCGTGATTATAGGTCACAACTTTCCTTTTCATATGAATTTTAAAGGAGGAAAGGGTACTGCTTCTGTCATAGGAGCATTCATAGCCATCGATTGGCAGATGGGTCTCTTAGCGTTAGCTTTATTTATTGTGATCAGCATCACTTCTAACTATTTAATTATTGGACTACTCGCTTTCTATAGCGTTTTACTAAGCGTCTCTTGCTCTTACGGTACGCTGCCTACTTTACTCACAGTATTATTATTTTTTATTACTTTTTGTTTGCACATTCCCAATATAAAAAATGTAGTGGCTAATACAGAACCAAAAGTACGCCAAGCGTTTAGACGCCATTAAACAATAAGCATTAAGCTAAATATTGCTACTGTCAGTACATCACTCCACGTCGCAATAACGGGGCTAGAAGCACTTGATGAGTTCTTTACGGCGTATGGCAATAACGTACCTAGTAAAGAGCTCGCTGTAATTGCTAAAAAAGCACAGCTGATTAGCGGCAATACCGGTAATGCACTACTATAAGCAAGTAAGGCTACGATACTTGCTACACTTAGCCCTAATATACTTGCTACTAGACCATCTCTAATAAGTAGTGACTTTAAAGCCCCTTCATGCTGTTCTTTCACACGTGTGGCAATTGTTAAAGCTTGAATACCTGCATTGCCTGCGATACTGGCGATAAATGGTACGAGTAATGCCGTCATATACGCATGTTCAGGATGTAAATATACTAATACAAAAGGTATAAAACTAATTACGGCTAGGCGTAATAACCAGCTCAAACGTATTTTTGTCGCTTTTACAACACCAATATCTAAATCAATAGCACCATTTACTCCAGCTAGCTCACCAAAGTCCTCTTCGGTTTCCTCATAATAGACGTCCATAACGTCATCTATTGTAACAATGCCAATTAGCTTGCCTTGCTCGGTTACAGGAAGCGCCAACAAGTCATAATCACGCACGATATGTAGCACTGTTTCTTGGTCTATATTTGTTTCTACTGAAATCAACTTATCTTGCATAATTGTTGCTACAACTTCACTAGGCGCAGCAAGTAATAAATCACGTAAAGATACGACACCTCGCAACAGCTCTCTATCATCGATTAAATAAATATAGTAAATTGTTTCAGCGTCTTTCCCTTGCTCACGCACTTGAATTAACACATCCGCTACGGTATGGCCGATATACGCTACCATATACTCTGTAGTCATTAGGGCTCCAGCTGTATGCTTGCCATACCCTAGCATCCGCTTCACCTTTTGTGCTTCATGCACTTCTAATAAATTGACATAACGTGCTGTTTCTAACGGAGAAAATGCGCTCAAAAAATCTACCATGTCATCTGTAGGCATCGCTCGTATCGTTTCTTGTACATAAGCTGGCTGTAGCTCTTCTATTACCATTCTTTGCTCACTCGGTGCTAAGCGCACAAAAATTTCCGCAAACTCTACAGGTGTAATATAGCGGTATAAACGTTTCCGTGTATGCTCATTTAACATATAAATAAATGTTAACTGGTCATTAGGATGAAGCGATAAAAATTGTTTACGAAAAGCTGGGCGTTCTTTATTTTTTAAATGTAATGCTAAATAATACGAATATTCTTGCCAGTTTTTAATTGTTGTCATCTCAATCACCTACTTATAAATGTTCAACCTCCACACTTACGACGTGTTCGATTTTTTTAAATAAATAATAAATCTCTGTTGTATATTGGTCCTCCGGCGCAGATAATAATAAATTTACATGCTGCGCTTCATCACTTACGTCTTTAATCTTTACATTGCGCACAGTAATTAGCTGACGCTTTTCTTTTTTTAACGTACGCGTCTTACCTTCAATCGTTTTTAGTAAATCTGTCATTTTTGTATTGGGCTCCATGACAAGCTTCACGCTAACATCACGCTGACGTAACTGTTGTGGTCCTACTTTCTTCACTACTGATGGAATGACATTAACAGCTAAAATAAATAACATCACAACATACGTCGCTTCCACGTATAAGCCTACACCTACCGCAATACCAAGCCCTGATGCCGCCCAAATTAATGCCGCACTCGTCAATCCCGTTATAACATCATTACTACGGCGTAAAATCACACCTGCACCTAAAAAACCAACACCACTCACAATTTGTGCCGTTAAGCGCATTGGATCCATATTGCGAAATACAGGCGTAGCAAAACGATGAAACGATTCAATTGAAACAACCGTCACCAAGCAGCTCGCTACACAAATAATCATCGTAGTTTTTAACCCTAATGGCTTATGTTTAAGCTGGCGATCAATACCAATAAACAGCCCGAAAAATAATGCTACCGTTAATTTCACCATAATTTCTGTGTGCGTCATTTCGCTACACCGCCTTTCTTATAAGCCTAAATACCAAGCCGCAATAGAGAAGTAAATTAATACACCCACAATATCTGCAATAGATGTAATCAGTGGTGCACTTGCCGTTGCTGGGTCCAACTTCAATTTATTAAAAATGAAAGGTAATGACATACCAATTAAGCTACCTACCATTACAACAATGGTCATCGTTAACGCTACTACTACAGCAATTTCCATGCCGCCTCGCATAAATCCTACTACCGATACAGCTGCAGCCATTGTAATACCTAATAAAAATGAAATAGAAATTTCTTTTGTAAACAGCTTCATCCAGTCTTTAATCTTAACGTCACCTAATGCCATAGAACGAATCATTAGTGTCGCGGCTTGTGATCCCGCGTTACCACCGCTATCCACAAGTAAAGGCAAGAAGAATACTAAGGCAATATTATTTTCGATAACATCCTCAAAGTGCGCAATACCTGCGCCTGAAAAAACATTCATAAATACGAGTAGTACTAGCCAAGTAATACGCTTGCGATACAGTAAAATAGCGCTCGCATCTTTTAAGCTTTCACCTATTGGTGATACAGGTGCCATTTTCAAAAAATCTTCTGTTGTTTCTTCAGTCATCACATCTAAAATATCATCCACATGGACGACACCAATCATTTGAAACTGCTCATTAATAACCGGTACGGATAATAAATCATCGCGATCAAAGATTTTTGCGAGTTCCTCTTGATCCATATCTGACGGGGCAAAAACAACATCTTTCGTCATCACCATATCGATACGTTGTTCCTTACTCGCTAATAATAATTCACGTACAGATAGCACACCACATAAACGACTGTTATCGTCTGTCACATAAAGATAATGCAAATTCTCTTTGTTTTTTGCATTTTTTCTAAAGTATGCGATCGTGTTATCCACCGTGAAGTGAGCAGGCACCGTAATATAGCTTGTATCCATAATTTCGCCTGCAGATTCAAATTTATAACGTTTTGTCATGTCTAAAACCTCCTAGACATCCACCTCCCATTGATTATGAGAAGCAGATCTTTCCTCTATTTTTTTATAACTTCGCCAACAAGGGGAACTATCCAATTCCCACCACCTCCTTTGTTATTGCACAAAAAAACACGCCTCACTACAAAGAGGCGTGTTGAAATAAGCGCACGGCATTCCCGTGAACTGCACCCCTTCGTAGAGTTTTAGCACTATATGACATAGGATGTACCAGCTACATTAAAAATCACCTTAACTCGATGACTTCTGTTGACCCATTGGCGTCTTTGGACGTTTCTGGGCAGCAGCATATCTTCATATAGGAGCCTCACCTAACGAGTAACTATTGCCAAATAAAAAAGCATCCCTCTATAAAAGAGGAATGCTGAATAAACATTACTAAACAATACTCAATTCTTATATTGAGCAGTAGCAATTCACAACCTCTTTCGTAGAGTTTTAGCACTATATGACATAGGATGTACCAGCTACATTAAAAATCACCTTAACTCGATGACTTCTGCTGACCCGTTGGCGTCTTTGGACGTTTCTGGGCAGTAGCATATCTTCATATAGGAGCCTCACCTAACGAGGAATCATTTTTTATTGGTCTGTCTCTCGACAACTATAGTTATACGCCACCTAAAAAAAGGTGTCAACCTTACTTTTTTTAAAAAGCGTATTTTCCAGGCATACAAATCCATCTAAACCTGCATGATGACAACGTTCTACATAAAATAGCAAACTTTCTTTTTTTGTACTAAAATAAAGGTGTAACTCAGAGAAGGGATGGATAAAATTATGGTAAAAGAACTTTTACGCAGTCACTCATCTGTACGTATTTATGACGGGGAGCAACTTTCAAAAGAAACAGTTGTAGATTTAATTGAAACTGCTCAAATGGCAGCTTCTTCACACTTTGTACAGGCATACAGTGTTGTATGGGTAACAGACGAAGCTAAAAAAGAACAGCTTGGTCTATTATCAGGCAATCCACGTCAATATGAAACATCAGGTGCAGCTTTTGTATTTTGTGTAGACTTTAAACGCTTGCAAGCTGCAGGTAAATTAGAAGGCGTTGACATCGTTGCAGACTCTGCAGAAAACGTGTTAGTTGGTGTTGCAGATGTTGCACTTTTTGCTCAAAACTTTGTCGTTGCAGCTGAAGCTGAGGGCTATGGTATTTGCTATATTGGTGGGGTACGTAATAAACCTGAGGAGATTAGTGATTTACTCGGTTTACCTGATTATGTCTTCCCACTATTCGGCTTAACGATTGGTGTGCCAGCACGCCGTAATGAAGTCAAACCCCGCTTACCTGTTGGGGCCGTATTACATGAGAATACGTATGATGAAAATTATGACGAACAGCTACACGCTTTCAATGCCACAATGGAAAACTATTATAGTAGTCGTTCATCTAATCGTAAAATCGATAACTGGACAAAACAAATGGCTGACTTTTTAGTAGAGCAACGCCGTCCACATATTAAAGATTTTCTTGCTAAAAAAGGCTTCACTTGGCAATAAATAAAAACGAGTAAGGCTACAAATTTCTAGCCTTACTCGTTTTCTTTTATACTACAGGATTATTAAAATAGTTTTTTGCTGCATCTTCATCAAAACGTTTTTCCCACTTCGCAATAACAATCGTTGCTAATGAGTTACCCATAACGTTTACAGCAGTACGAGCCATATCAAGAATACGGTCAATACCTGCGATAAATGCTAAGCCCTCTACTGGGATACCTACAGAGCCAAGTGTCGCTAATAATACGACAAACGATACACCTGGTACACCTGCAATACCTTTTGACGTAATCATTAACACTAATACGAGCGTAACTTGCTCACCAATCGTTAACGGAATGTTGTACATCTGTGCAATAAAAATCGCTGCGATAGCTTGGTATAATGTCGAGCCATCTAAGTTAAACGAGTAACCCGTTGGTACAACGAAAGAAACAATATCTTTTGGCACACCGAAGCGTTCCATTTTTTGCATAATTTTTGGTAATACTGTTTCTGAACTTGATGTTGAATAGGCTAAAATTAGTTCCTCTTTTAACACTTTTACTAATGTAATAATGCTTGTGCCCGCAATCTTAGCAATTGCTCCTAACACAACAAAAACAAATAAGAACATACATAAATATACTAGCCCTGCTAGCTTACCTAACTGCCATAATGCACCCACACCAAACTTCGATACCGTAATACCAATTAACGCAAATACCCCAAATGGTGCAAATTTCATTACTGTATTCGTTACCCAGAACATGGCATCCGCCACACCCGAGAAGAAGTTAAGCACAGGTTGGCCTCGCTCACCTATTGACGCTACGCCTAAACCAAATAGCACAGAGAAGAAAATAATTGGCAGCATATCGCCTTGAGCCATTGAATTAATAATATTCGTCGGAACAATGCTAACGATAGTATCCGCAAAGCCCGAGCTTTCAACTTCTTTTGTCGTTTCTACATAAGAAGAAATATCGGTTTCTGTAATTTCTCCCATATCAATGCCTACACCAGGTTTAGCAATGTTAGCTGCTAATAACCCAAATACGATAGCAATCGTCGTAACAATTTCAAAGTAGACGATTGTTTTTGTACCGAGACGTCCTAGTTGCTTCATGTCACCAGTGCCAGCGACACCTAGAATAAGCGTAGAAATAATAATAGGCACAACAATCATTTTAATTAAGTTTAAAAAGATCGTACCTATTGGTTGTAGGTAGGTCTCCACATTCGAGTTACCATAAAAAATTGCACCTACGGCAATACCAAGTACTAAGCCGAGTAAAATTTGATAGGCTAAACTAATTCTAAATTTTTTCTTTTGCATCTCGTTTACCTCCTTAATGCATGTTTTTTCGTAAAACATGTTGTTATTATAGAAGGCAAACTATTTCGTCCGACAAAATCCGACAAAAAAATTAAAAAATTTTCTTACTGATAATACTTTTCTTTTGTTTCTACCGCTAATACTTGTAAAAATTTCTTTACGTTTACTTTTATTTTTTTTGGCATAGGTTGCTCTTTTTGTACAGCTTGCATGCACAGGCGCACCTCAGCAAACTCAAAATAACGTGGTGCATAATATTCAAACTCTTGACTCGCATAATCTACCGCACCCATAATTGCAATATTATGGGTGGCAGCGATTACAGCACGACGTATCCGCTGTTCAATCGCTTTCGCTTCTTTCACAATGTCTAAGCTAGTAGTGCACGTCATTGCAGCTAAATTTTCATATAAATTTTTGAGCGGCGGCAATTGTTTTGGTAAGTCTTGTTGCATGCTTAACATTTCAATAATTGCTACAATATCATCGCTACCTGACTGCCCTACAATACCTAAATCATTTAAAATAGATAGCACAATATCTTTTACGGTTAAATGAATTTCTTCTTTCGTATCTTTTTCAAAATGAACTAACGAATCGCGAATCGTTAATAGCGATTGCTTTAACAAAAATCGCTCTGCGGTCTTTTTTAAGACATTCGTAACTTCTGTTTTATTAATTGGTTTATGAATAAAAAACTCCACATCTCTTGCGTATGCTTCGCTTACCATTTCCTTGTCTACTACTTGTGAAATCATTACAAAGTGACCTTTAAACCCTTCTCTTTGTAACTGTTCAATCGTCGAGATACCGTCTTGTTTTGGCATTAATAAATCGATGAGTACAAAATCAGGATGGCTGAGTAATATAGGCGCAATTGCATCTTCCCCATTCTCCGCTTCACCTACTACAATGCCTAAATCACCATCAATAATAATTTGGCTTAACATACGACGCCCCACCGCATCATCATCGACAATAAAATAACGCATGATGTCACTCCTCTAATTGAATTTTTGGTAACGTCACTATAAAACACGTACCTTGTACTTGATGCACTAATGTAATTTCTCCGCCTAAACTTGCAACACTGTCGCGCACATGGCTTAAGCCAATACCGGTAGCAGCCACACCTTGTTGATTGTATTTTGTCGTAAAACCTGGTTCAAAAATAAGTGCTTCGTCTACTTGTTGAATACCTTCCCCATCATCTTGAACGCTGATTATTACTTCGTTTGCGACTGTTACTGTCACTTGGACTTTACCGATTGTCATTGCTTCTATCGCATTTGCTACAAGATTATTGAGAATCGTAAGTAATGCTGCTGATTGATAAATGAGCATCTCACCATGTTGTGTAATGCTGATTGTACATGACTTACCTAAATATCTAGCATACGCTTCGTTGCTGACGCGCACGTGATAAAGCAATTGCGATAACTGTATAGGTTGTGTGAATTCTTCTGCTATATCTTCAACACTTGCATAAATACGTTGACTATCTTTTTTCACCTCATGAATTTCCTGTGCAATATGCAAGGCGCTATAGTAAGCAGGATGTTCTTCTTTTTTTAGCGTACGATAAAGTTGATAACTATGCGCCATTACCTCTTCGGTTTGTCTCATAAGCTTTGTTAAATAAAGCTTTTCACTATAAATATTTGCATTTACCGTTAAGTTTTTCGTTAACTCTCTCTGTTGATATGCTTGAGCAATCGATACATAAATCCCGACAACAAAAAAACTACGGAAACATGCTACGCCTATGACTAATAGCCAACCATCAAGCCCTATCGGAATTTGAGTAACACTAAAACGCGCTAAATGCTCAGCTGCATTCGCTATAATTTCAATGAATGTGGCAATAATACCTAGTTGAATAGCATTACTTTTTAAGCGATCGACCTTTAACCATTTATAACTGCAAGCATATACACTATAAAACATAAAAGTCGGCGCACTACGAAAAAAAGCTTCTGTTACTGGCGTCTGCCTAAAGGCACTTTCAATACCCATACGAAATAATACAACAACTAGACCTGTTACTAAGCCGGTCCGTATAATATGTTCCGTTGGTCGAATGAGTAATAACAATAAAAAAATAATGCTACCTAGCCCAAATCGAAAATCAATTTGTTCGAAGGGCACGAGCTTAATTTCACTACTAATAGCGGTTAAACAGGCAATAATAACAATCCATACCCACTCATATTTCTTCCATGTTAATTGCAATGAATTTATCAAAACACTAGCTCCTTTTTCTTTCACGCATTTTTTAATTTTACCATAATTTCTAGCTTTGGTTAGCGTGTAAGCTTCAAACATAAAACGAATAACAGCCAACATCTCCTAAGAAATGTTGGCTGTCAGGGGCTTATGATTCTTTAACTTTTATCGTTGAAATTTGTAACTCTTTAACAGGTAAAAATTGTTCGCCTGTATCGCCATAAATTACTTTTACTTCATCTGCTACTTCTAAATAAATTGCTAATGGCTCTGTTTCGGTACTAACCATAAAGTTGTCTTTTGTATCTAATAAGAAGTTAACAATCGTATAGTCACCAATACGCTCCTTATACACACGTACTACTTTACCTGCTGTCGTTTTTTCTTCGGCATCTGCTACGTTCTCTACAGAGCCACCGCCACGCGTTAAGGCTGCCTTGTATAGTTTCAATGCTTCTTTTGGTGTATTTGCATAAACCGAAATCTCAGGGTTTGCTGCTGATACGATAAAGTAGTTTTGCAAGAAGCCGTTTGAGTCCATTACTGGTGTTAGCCAGCTTGCCTCACCGTAGAAATTATACAAAATTGGCATTTGACCTGACCATTTTTTCTCGATAAATTTCTTTTCAATAATTTGCAGTGCACCTTGTGAGTCCATATATGACTCTGATAGATCACCCGTATAATACGTTGCTTGACCAGTATGTGCATGAGTTAATGAGTAACCTAGCATAGAGTCCACATTTTCTTTTGGACTTGTAAAGTCTGTGAAGTAGTACATCTCGCCGTTTTCATCAAATACAGGGCTAACATTTGCCTCTGTACCTTCATCTGACGGTAATTTAATATCCTTTTTGCTTGTTAATGTGTTCCAGAAGCCATGAACATATTTACCATAGTAGCTATTTTGTAAACTTACTACTTCTGGTGCTATAGCGCCATCAATCCATTTTGGCACATCTTTTAATGCATGCTTCTCTGTTTTACCTGTGTTAGCATCCACCATAATAATACCTAATACATCAAAGCCATCACGGGCACTAATATATTTACCATATGAACGAATATAGTATGGTTTGCCCTCGTCATTTACTTCGAGCTGTGGTTTGCCATAAAAAATCATCGTCGGGAATTGTAAACGCATATGACGTGATAGGTTTTTGTTTAAATAAGCAGAAGGAATATAGCGCATTTCCTGCTTAATAAATTTAGGGTTAGCTGTTGAGTCAGTGGCACTCATCATAAAGTAACCTGGTGTTGTATCACCTTTTAACCAACGGAAGAAACCTGAAAACTCTACAGGTGCAATATATACATAATCATCTTTTACCTTTTGGATTTGTAAACTACCTAACTCATAATAGCTTGCATCAGGTACTTGCCCAAAAGCTTTTTTCATTTTATTGCGTACAAATTTAGGTGGCACGCTAGCAGGTTTTTTTGTTTCGTCGAACGGTGTTAGCTCTACCTCTTCCTTCATCTCTGCAGATTTAAATTTAGTATCTGCATTAAAAACAGGCGCAGCTAAAATATAAATACCTAAACCTAAACTTGCTAAAAATAATACACCTTTAACTGTGCGCTCCGCACCACTCGAAAAAATCGCGCCTGCTAATGTTAATACAATTAGTGCTGGCCAAAATGCTAGCCAGTTCATATCCATTTTTGTTACATAAACCGTAGCGGCTGTAATAATAAATGCGATAATAAATAAGCCAACTATTACTTTAAGACGTGTGCTCATAGAAGGCCCGCCGTCTTTATTTGTACTGAATAATGGTACAATTAATAACGCTGCTACAATCGCGACAACTGCAGAAGCAATTAAATATGGCATCATAATAATCATTCCTTTCGTATAGTTTATTTACGTGATGTACACAAAATAGTTTCATTTTTTTGGAGGTGCTATGATGTTAACACTCGCCGTATTAATCGGCTTGTGCTATATCTTTTTATTTACCCATATTCCAGAATCTTTGACCTACTTTGTTAAAATACTGCCGATGCTACTAATTATTGCGTATACACTTCGGCTACAACTAACTCGCACACCTTATCATAGATGGCTCATTGTTGGTCTAACTTTTTGTATGATTGGTGATTACACTTTGCAGTGGTTTATTGTAGGGCTAAGCTTCTTTTTAATAGGTCATATTTTTTATATTGTAGCTTTTATGCGCACTAATCAACAACGTGCACCATTAGCTATTAAACTTGCTGTAATGCTTTATGCAGGGCTCATGATATGGTGGATTGCAGGTACAGTACTCGCCACAGGCGATACTGTTTTAGCGCTCGCTGTGCTTGCTTATATTACCGTCATTGCGACGATGGGTATTACCTCTTTTCGCACAGGCTCACCACTTGCGATTAGTGCCGCGTTTTTATTTATTTTATCAGACTCTATTTTAGCAATTGACCGCTTCATTACACCGCTCACTATTGCTCATAGTGGCGTGATGCTAACTTATTACGGAGCACAACTTTTATTTGCGCTAAGCGTTTCACAATATTCTGCTATTACAAAAAGTGATACAATTAACTCGACATACAAAGGAGGAGTTTCATCATGAAAGAACAAGTCATCGAACGTTTAATTCGCTATGCAAAAATTGATACACAGTCAGATGCAGCAAGCTCAACTACGCCATCTACACAAAAGCAATTTGATTTACTCCACGTATTACGTGATGAGCTAAAGGAAATTGGCTTAACAGATATTACACTCGACGAGCATGGCTATTTATTTGCCACACTGCCAAGTAATACAACAAAAGAAGTACCAACACTCGGCTTTTTAGCGCATGTAGATACAGCAACAGATTATACAGGCACAAACGTAAAGCCACAGCGTATTAATAATTATGATGGTGGCGACATTCAATTAAATGCAGATTTAGTAATGTCACCTTCAGAGTTTCCTGAACTAAAAAATTATGTAGGGCAAACTTTAATTACAACAGATGGTACAACCTTATTAGGTGCAGATGATAAAGCAGGTATTGCAGAAATTATGACAGCTATGGCCTACCTTGTGCAAAACCCACAAATTAAACATGGTACATTACGCGTGGCCTTTACACCAGACGAAGAAATTGGTCGTGGCCCACATAAATTTGACGTAGCTGCCTTTAATGCTGACTTTGCCTACACAATGGACGGTGGCCCATTAGGTGAGCTACAATTCGAAAGCTTTAATGCTGCGGGGGCAACAGTTACTACAACTGGCGTTAGTGTACACCCAGGCTCTGCTAAAGATAAAATGGTCAATGCGATTACAACAGCGATTGCTTTCCAAAACCAAATGCCAGCAGATGCTGTGCCTGAAAAAACAGAAGGCTATGAGGGCTTCATTCATTTAATGGACTTTAACGGTAAAATTGAGCACGCTGAGATGAGTTATATTATCCGCGACCATGACCGTGAAAAATTTGAAGCGAAAAAGAAATTTATGCAAGATACCGTAAAAGCTATGCAAGCTACTTACGGCGAAACAGCCATCCAAATTGAAATAGAAGATCAGTACTACAATATGGGCGAAAAAATTACGCCTGTAAAAGAAATCGTCGATATTGCAAGCGAGGCAATGCATAAGCTTGGCATTACGCCAAACACGTTACCGATTCGTGGCGGTACAGATGGTTCACAACTATCTTATATGGGGCTACCAACACCTAATATTTTTGCGGGTGGCGAAAATATGCACGGCAAGTTTGAATATGTCTCTGCCGAAACAATGGAAAAAGCGACGCAAGTAATTATTGAGATTGTTCAATTATTCGAAGCGCGCTAAAACTAACAGAACGGGGTTATCCTTCGTTCTGTTTTTAAAAACTTAAATGATAAAAAACTGCTCTATCAATCGTTCGTGATGATTGATAGAACAGTTTTTACTGTACGTACTCTCTAATATATGAGGGGGGTTAGGGAGCACTTCATGAACTAGCGAACTTCTGGAGAAAAGTAGCTAAAGTTCAACCTCATTACACTCGTTTTGTAATTGAGGAGTAACTCTTACAATGATAATGATAATTGTTATCAATTAAATTGTCAACAGTTTTGCAAAAACTTTTATTAAGGAGCGATGACATGCCTGCTTTAACGATGGATCAAGTGCGTCAATTAAACAGTTATAGTATGTATACAACCGAACCTAAGCGTACATTATTTACGCTAGCTAATATTAAACAAGATTTTTATTTAACAGACTTCCGTAATTTATTAATGGGCATTACAAGTGCACCTACAGAAGCAGCGGCTGTTTCTCACTTTAGTCGACGCTATGGTATGTTTTTTGCTATGCAATTTTATATGCTAGCTGCTTATGATGAGGTGTGGGATGGCAAATTAGAGGATATTCGTTTTGATGCTACCGAAGAATTTGGTGCGCACACCGTTAGTATTTTTTTAAACCCTAATGATTGGCGTTATGTAGATGAAGACGAACGGATAAGTGTAATAAAAAGTATCTTATATAAACAAGGGCACGAAATTGTACAGCAATTACGCAAGGTAACTACTATTTCGCCACTCACCATTTGGGAAAACTTTTTTGGCTACTTACTATGGCATTATCATATTTTATTAGAAAACCCCGGGCTTGCGGATCAAGCCATGGAGGATATCGAAATTTTAGAAGACCCGGCAACATGGGCATTATTTTCGAATAAATCTTGGTGGGCAGAATACACAGGTGGTCAAAGTCCTTCTGCGCTTGTTAATGTGCCTGTCCGTAAAACATGTTGCTTCTCTAAAGACATGCCTGGACTTATGGCTTGTGGCTATTGTCCACTCAAATAAAAAAGATGCCAACTTAGGCATCTTTTTTATTTAATCAATGGTTGTGCGCCTTGCTGTGTAACCGCATAGCCCGCAATTTTCGTAGCATATGTGATTGCCTCTTGAAGCGGCTTATGGTCGCCAAGTGCTACGGCTAAAGCACCGTTAAAAGCATCTCCTGCACCTGTTGTATCTACAACCTCTACAGCTTGTGCGCTAATATAGCCCGAGGTTTCGCTTGTCATATAAAATGAACCATTGCTACCTAACGTGACAACAACTGCTGCTACACCTTTGTGCAATAATTGCTGACAAGCTTGTTTAAGGCTTTCTTCTGATGTAATTGAAAAACCAGTCAATAGGGCTAGCTCTGTTTCATTAGGTGTGAGCACAGAAACACGTTGTAGCACCTCATCCGTTAATGGACGTGCGGGTGCAGGATTTAAAATAATACGTGTACCTGATTTAGTCGCAAGCGCAACTGCCTTTTCAATCGTTGGCATAGGGATTTCGAGCTGAAGCAGTAAAATATCCGCTGACTCTACACAATCACAAACGTTGTCTAGTTGCTCAGGTGTAATGCTGTGATTAGCGCCTGGCACTAAAATAATAGCATTTTCGCCGTCCTGTGCAACTTGAATAATCGCCTGTCCTGTTATACCTTGCTGTTTGACAAAGACTGTCTTCACATTTTTGCGCTCTAGATTATCAATTGCTAATGCACCATTTGTATCCTCACCTACTGCGCCTACAAAATAAACCTCTGCACCAAGCTGCCCTGCTGTAACGGCTTGGTTAGCTCCCTTACCACCAAAGTATGTTGCCACACTTGTACTATGCAATGTTTCGCCTGGTTGCACAATATGTGGTACATGATACACGCTATCTATATTAATACTGCCTACAACTAAAATCTTTGCCATGCTACTCACCCCTAAACTATTTTTCGTAGCGTACTATCCATTCATCTCCTTTATCATACATCCCTGTACCAACGTACCCTTGTTTAAGTACAGCTTGTTGCGTGGTAGTATCTTTCATTGCTACTTCTATTACTTCACTATACTTCTTATTTTCACCGTTTAAGGCTTTCATAAACACATAACGCAACTTGCCGCCATATTTTAGCTTAAGTGCTACAATTTTAAGCCCTTGTGCAAACTTGTCTTTAAGGCTCGCAATATTAAATGGCATAACCGTTGCACAAACATATTGGTAACGGCTAGTATCTACTTCATTCATAATTAATGAGGCTAATATTTTTTGTAACCCGTAGCCACGGTAACTTGGGTGTACATTAGAAACTTCCTGATAAATGACGCTTGATAATTGCGGCTCTGCAAGCCCACCATCTCGACCTAAATGCTCATCGTCATCTAACGGATCTAGTAAGGCGCGAAAGGCAATTAACATATCTTCAACAAAAGCACCAAGCATTACGCCATTGCCACCTACTATATTTTCGAGTTCACTACGGTCTAATGGTTGTAAAATCGCCTTGTCTTCTAATGCGGCCACAACATCTTTTTGCACCGCTTCAATTTGTGCAATATCAGCTACCGTTAAGCGACGTACCATATAACGTGTCGCACCTAGTGTACCCGTGCTAATCATTGTACAGTTACCTGCGCTACTGTTAATGCCGCAAGCTTCTGCTCATCAATTGTTACACCAAGTCCTGGTTTTTCATTTAATTGAATAAACGGCACATCATAATGCAAGTCACCAATCTCACTTGTAAACTTCAGTGGTCCTGTTAGCTCAACACTTGTAATGATTTTTTTAGAAAATGCCACATGGAAACCTGCAGCAGAACCAATCGACGACTCTAACATTGAGCCAATTTGACACTCAATACCTGCCATCTCCGCCATATATGCTAGTTTAGAAGCTGGGTAAATCCCGCCACATTTCATTAACTTAATATTGACTTTATGTGCCGCATTTTTTGCGATGATTTCACGCATATCACGCACACCTGTTAACCCCTCATCAATCATCATTGGAATTGTACTCTTTGCCTTTACCTCAACCATCGCATCAATATCACTTGCTTTAACGGGTTGCTCTAACCAATCCAGGTTTGCTGACTTTAATGCTTCGACACCGCGTAGCGTATTTGCTGCATTTACCCATCCTTGATTAACGTCAACCCGAATCGCAATATCCTCACCAACACGCGCGCGCACTGCTTGAATGCGTGCGACATCCTTCATTACTTCTGTACCAACCTTCATTTTAAATGATGTAAAGCCTTCGCTCATTTTTTGAGCCGCTTCATCTGCCATTTTTTCTGGTGTACCGATGCTCAGCACATGTGTAATCGGAAATTTTTTGTGATAGCGTCCTCCAATAAGGTTGTACACAGGTACGCCTAATTTTTTACCGGTTACATCAAAACACGCAATATCAAGCGCTGCCTTCGCTGCAGGTACATTTAGCATTGCCGCATCCATAATCGTATGAATACGTTCAAAGTTCATTGGGTTTTCGCCAATTAGACGTGGGGCTAATTGATGTTGTAGTAGCGCGTAAGTTGAGTTCGGTGACTCACCTGTTACATGCTCATCAGGCACCGCCTCACCCCAGCCTACAAGCCCACATTCCGTCGTTAATTTAACAATGATAGAGGGCATTGATGGATAAGTGCCATAGCTAATAATAAATGGCTCGATTAAAGGTAAGTCAATTAAGTGAATATCAATTTTTGCAATTTTCATGGGGATAGCTCCTTTAGTTTACTGTCTCTAGTTGTTTAATCGTTACTGCCTTGCGTAATGTAGCAGCGACGGCTGTTGCACCGTCAAATAATGCATGGTGATCAAATGTCATTTGTGGGTGATGTAAGCCTGGTGTTAAGTTAGCACCAATCGCAATCATCGCTGCTTTTACATGTGGACATTTAATCGTATAAAAATGAAAGTCATCACTGCCCGGCGTTACAATGGCTGGCGCTAATACTTCTTCACCAAAGGTCTCTGTAATTGCCGTTGCCGCTAGCTGTAATGCTTCTTCAGCAACCTCTGCCCCTGGCGTAATATCATCCCAATCCCACGCCATATCAATCTCATACTGTGCTTGAATGCTTTGCAAACCGTGCTCTAACTTAGCGATAAGCTGATCAAGCACTTCATTTTTTTGGGCGCGCACATCTAATGAAAATTGTGCGGCTCCAGGGATAATGTTAACGCTACCGCCATCTGCTACCATTTTCGTAACCTTAACCGAATATGTTTCTGCAGGATTAAGATAAATCGTTTTAGTTAACATATGAATAGCTACTAAGACATCAATCGCATTTTGCCCTTGATGTGGGCGAGCGCCATGTGCGTCTGCCCCCTTGATTGTACCTTGTAAAAATGCACCTGCACCATGATAAATGGCTGGCGCAATTTTACCTAGTGGTAGTTCATCTTGTGGACGTAAGTGCACACCAAATAAATGCGTAACATCCTGCATCACACCGCGCTCTACCATAGCTAGTGCACCGCCGCCTGTTTCTTCTGCTGGTTGAAAGATAAAACGAATGCGTTTTTGGAGCGGCATGTCACGTAGCTCAAGCATTGCACCAAGTACCATTGATATATTAGCATCATGCCCACATGAATGATTTGCTTGCATCACACCATCTACCTCTTGCCATAGCGCATCAATATCAGCGCGTACCGCAATAACCTCCTCGCCTTCACCAATCTCGGCAATAACACCTGTAACATCATCAAATGTATAATGGCTAATGCCTTGTGCTTCAAAAAATGACGCTAAGGTTTTTGTTGTATTAAATTCCTGCCAGCTAATTTCTGCATGTGTATGGAAGTGGTTAAACCACTTCAAAATCTCTTCGTTGCGTTGCTGTATATCCAAGCGTTTCACACCTCTTATTTTTGTAATTTTCATCAGATTTGCGACAAGGATACCCCGACTTCAACGCAAAGCGTAAGTCAGGGAGGAATTGTCGCCAACCTTTAGGTTGAGTTTCTTTTTTTAACTTCACTAAAAATAGTATACTATTTTTAGTGAAAGGCGGTGAAAATATGACAACAATTACAGCTAAAATTCAACTTTATGTTAATGAATCACAAGCAGAAAGCCTACGTTTGACAAGTAAAACCTATCAAAAAGCGTGTAATTGGCTTTCAGAGAAAGTATTTGTATCAAAAAATCTGAATCAACTACAATTAAACAACTTGTATT
>NZ_QAFW01000038.1 GCF_003057615.1 Metalysinibacillus jejuensis | reverse complement strand
TCCCGTACTGTGTAAGAAACGCAGCTAAGTTCATCCAGTAGTGACCTGTTGGCTCGAAACCAACAAGGATTTCTTGTTTTTCATGCGCCTGTTTGAGCGCAAGTAGACGTTCGTAAAACGCTTCAAACCCAATGCGCGATTGGAAAATCGGAAAGGATTTTTGGAGCACACGACCACGATCATCCACCGCACAAGCGAAATGTTTGTGCTTCGCGATGTCGATGCCGATGACTAACGTATTTTCAGAAACTTGATTAATTTTTTCATTCGTATTAAAATTCATGATTGTAAGTCCTCTCTGTAGATGTGCGAGTCAATTTGTTCGGTTGACACTCAAACATCATACGAGAGGGCTTTTTTGTTTTCAAGTCCCCGAAAATTCTTCTAACAGGAATGCTCCTTTCTCTGTATTGTACTGCGTGACAAGGACAGAATATGATTTTGCTAAACGTTTATTTTTTGTTTCTATGTGGAAAATACTAAGAAGGACAAAAATTTTAGGAGGTATTTATGATGAATATCGCAATTATTGGAGCAACCGGGCATTCAGGACAAAAAATTTTAGCTGAGGCGATTGAGCGCGGGCATATTGTGACGGCAATTGTGCGTGATGAAACAAAGCTAGCGCAAGATGTTAAAGTAATAGAAAAAGATTTATTTGATTTAACAACAGCAGACATCGAGCCATTTGATGTTGTAATTAGTACATTTAATGCGCCTGCTGGCAAAGAAGAAATGCATGTGAGCGCTAACCAACATTTAATTAGTATCTTTGAGGATGCGCCTCAAGTGCGCTTAGTAGTAGTAGGCGGTGCAGGTAGCTTATTTACAGATGAGCGCAAAACAAGACGTTTAAGCGATATGAAAGATTTCCCTAATGCTTATTTACCAACGGCAATTAATATGGGAAAAAGCTTAGCGGATTATAAACAATCTAGCGCAACTTGGACGTATATTAGCCCAGCTGCCATGTTTGATTTAGAAGGTGAACGTACCGGCCATTATACGCTCGGCGGCGAAGTCTTTCATACGAATGCACAAGGTGAGAGTTATATTAGCTACGCTGACTATGCTATTGCGCTAATGGATGAAGTTGAAAATGGAAAACATGTGGGCGAACGTATTTCTGTAGTGAATTAACCGTAAAAATTCGGTACAATGAAGTCAAATTGTAACGATAAAGGATGAGCAAAATGGCTTCAGCATCAATAACAAGAAAACAAGTCACCGAGCTACGTGAAGAGTTAACGCGCTTTTCGATGGCTTATAAATTTGCATTAGACGAAATTACGACGCGCGTTAATATTTTGCAGGAAGAGTTTCGTTTAACACATGAAAATAGCCCAATTGAGCATGTAAGTGCACGCGTCAAATCACCCGAAAGTTTATTTAAAAAAGTGTATCGACAAGGTGTACCACTTAACTTACAGCAAATTCGTGAGCGCATTCGCGATATCGCGGGGATCCGTCTCGTATGCTCATTTGTATCAGACATTTATCGTGTTATGGAGATGTTTGCGCGTCAAAGTGATATTGAAATTGTCGAGGTAAAGGATTATATAAAAAATCCAAAGCCAAATGGCTACCAAAGTCTCCATATTATTATGAAGGTGCCTGTCTTTATGTCAGCACATACCGAAAAAGTATATGTAGAAATGCAAATCCGTACCATTGCGATGGACTTTTGGGCAAGCTTAGAGCATAAAATTTATTATAAATACAATAAGCAAATACCAGAGGCATTGACCAATGAGCTACATGAAGCGGCTATTGCTGCAGCGCATTTAGATAAAAAGATGGAACGTTTAAACAATGAGGTCAATGTATTAAAGGCGCATGACGGAGAAGATGATCTATTAGTTGGGCGCGAGGACCTCGGTCAAGTAATGGTAGAACTTATGGAGAATATCGGGATGTATACAAAATAGACGAGGGGTAAAACCTCGTCTTTTTTCGTGTTATACTAGAGGACGTGAAAAAAGCAACTTGTTAGCAAAACAAACGTTAGCATAATAGACATATTTATAAAAAAGGATAGGTGAAATCGTGGAAATTATTGAATTAGTTAAGGCCCTCATACTTGGCTTCGTTGAGGGGATGACAGAGTTTGCGCCAGTATCTTCTACAGGGCATATGATTATTGTGGATGATATGTGGTTAAAGTCCGAAGAGTTTTTAGGCAAGTACTCAGCTAATACTTTTAAAATTGTCGTGCAGCTTGGCTCGATACTTGCAGTAGTCGTAGTCATGTGGAAACGCTTGTTTAGTTTAATTGGACTTTATAAAATTGATGGTAAGCCAATGATGCAACGATTTAACTTAGCTCACGTTATCGTAGGAATGTTACCGGCTACAGTAGTAGGTTTTGCATTGAAGGATTTTATTGATGATCATTTATTTTCAGTTGAAACCGTCGTCTATGCTTTAGTAGCAGGGGCTATTTTAATGTTAGTGGCTGATAAATTTGGTCCGAAAAAACCAAAGATTACATCGCTTGACCAAATGTCATATGGTTTAGCCTTTAAAGTAGGCTTAGTACAATGTTTATCATTGTGGCCAGGCTTCTCACGTTCAGGCGCAACAATTTCTGGTGGTGTACTATTTGGTATGAACCATAAAACAGCTGCGGATTTCACATTTATTATGGCTGTGCCAATTATGGCAGGTGCAAGCTTAGTATCTGTATTAAAAAACTGGGACCAAATTTCAATGGACCATATGAGTTTTTATGTGGTTGGTTTCATTAGCTCATTTGTGTTCGCTTTAATTTCAATTAAGTTCTTCCTTGCATTAATTGATAAAGTGAAATTGACGCCATTTGCCATTTATCGTTTAGTATTAGCTGCAGTTTTAGCTGTAATCTTATTCTTCTAAGTGTAGGAGTAGTTGAGTTTTAATACTCAACTGCTCTTTTTATTTTTTGAAAAATTAAATAATTGTGCGTATTGTAGAAAAAATGGGTTATAATAAGGGGGAATATGTCATAAGTAGTTTTGAAGGGAGATGGAAACAATGAAAGTAATTTTATTAGGTGCAGGTTTCATGGGGAAAGCAATTGCGAAAGACTTGGTACGTAGCGAAGGGGTTAATGATATTGTGCTCATCGATGCCGACTGTGTCAAAGCACAGCAAGTGGCTGCGAGCATCGCTAGCGATAAGTTGCGTTCAGTAGAGCTCCGCTTTGAAAATGATGAGGCGCTGAAAGAAGTGCTTGCTCAAGGTGATGTCATTATTAATGCGATGTTCTACTCACATAATGAGCGTATTGCTCGTTTAGCTATTGCGGTAGGCGTGCATAGCATTGACTTAGGTGGCTCGATGGCAGGCGCGACAGATGCAGTATTTGCTTTACACGAAGAAGCACAAGCCGCAGGTGTGACCATTATTCCAGAGCTAGGTGTAACACCAGGAATGACAAACATTTTAACAGGATACGGTGCTTCGAAATTAGATAAGGTAGAAGAAATTAAACTGTACGCAGGGGATATCCCTGCAGAGCCTATCCCGCCGATTGATTATATTGAAGTGTTCTCAATTGAACGTATGTTTGATTATTATAGTGGTGAAGCAAAAGGCATTCACAAATGGAAGGAACAAACTTACCCTTCAATGTCAGGTTGTGAGCCGATTTACTTTGATGAGCTAGGTGTATTAGAAGCATTTTATACAGCGGGTGGTATCTCGACACTAGCCGAAAGTTACCCAGCAGTTAAAACATTATCTTATAAAACGGTACGCTATAAAGGGCACGCCGAAAAAATGAAATTACTTGTCGACTTAGGGCTTTTTGATATTGCTAACAGCGTAAAAATTGATGGTAAGACCGTTAATGTGCGCAAAGTAATTCGTGAAGCGTTAAGTAAAAAATTAGAAGCGGGCAAAAAAGCAGATGTGCTATTAGTGCGTGTGCTAGTATCTGGTGATCAAGCGGAGCAACAAGTGACAAATGAGTATGAACTTGTATTAAAGCGCAGTGCTGAGAACGAAGAGACAGCTATGGCTAAAGCTACAGCTAGCTCGGTTTCTATTGTAGCTCAAATGGTTGGAAACGGCACGATTACAACACGCGGTGTTTCTGCACCAGAAAGTGTAGTGCCAGGTGCTATTTATATTGAGGAAATGGCAAAGCGTAATATTCGCATTAAGGAAACAATTCATCGCTCTTCAATGATTGTTAAAGGGTGAGATACTATTCGAAAATAAAAAGACGCCTACCGTAAAAGTTTATACTTTTGATGGTAGGCGTTTTTTGTCTATTAGTAGTTAGCTGTTAACTTTTCCATTTCAGACACGGTAATAAACTCATAGCCTTCGCTACTTAAGTAAGCGAGCACACTGTCTAAACCGTCTGCTGTAGACTGATGAATATCGTGCATTAAAATGACTGCATGGTTGTGCATTGATTTTTTAACCATCGGTAGCAATTGGCTAGCATTGCGATGTTTCCAGTCGAGTGTGTCGATTGACCATAAAATAACAGGTGTCGGAATTTGTGCACGTACAGTATCATTGACAGCGCCGTATGGTGGGCGGAAGACCGTAGCTCCTTGACCGATTGCATTACGAATGGCTTCTTCTGTACGATTTACTTCTTGTTGTACTTGGGCGATACCTAAATTAGTTAATACAGGGTGGCTCCATGAATGGTTGCCAATTTCGTGCCCGCGTTTTAACTCTTCTTGTACAATCTCAGGGTAGTATTGTACGCGATTTCCTAGTAAGAAGAATGTAGCTTTTGCATCGTATTTATCTAGGACATCTAGAATTTTTTCTGTCGAGCCAGGTTCTGGCCCATCATCAAACGTTAGCGCTACATATTTACCGTTAGGATCTAGTTCTCTTACTGGTGGTGATAAAATATTTTTTGCGCTCGTATTATCCACTTGGTAGCCTTCTGCTAAAATAGGATTAATAAAGTTAAGTGGCACTTCTACTGTTGGTGTAGTAGTAGCACTAGCCGTTAATTCATAATCATCAAAGTAAAAAACAAGCGTATCATCGCGGAAAGCAAAGCGTTCGAAGTTCTCCCATTTTGGTGCTGTAGCACGCATCACATTGTCTGTAATTAGAGAAGCTTGCCACTCTTCATTTGTTAACAAATCATTTTGTACATAAGCTGCAAGTTTTTCGAGATACGACGAATCATTACCTAACACTTCTGCTAATGTTACACGTTTTTTATGCATGTTGTCATAGAAGTACGTTTTAATCATTGCCTTTTCATCAATGCCACCGGTATATGTAGTGTTCGTTAAAAGGAATGAAAAATAATGATCTTTAAATGGTACAGTTTCTAAGTCGATTGTCAGCGAAGGAATCACATCATCATCTTCTGACTGTGCTAAAGTTTCGAGTTCTTTTAAATAAGCTTTTTTGGCAGTAGAGACGTAGTTGCGTACTTCTTTATTAAAGGCATCGTCTTCTGTCTTAGGATAGTGCAAAGCGTAGGGGATGTTTGGGTTGTTTGACGCGTCTGTAGTAATACTAATCCCTTCGAAAGCAGAACTTTCTGTAGAGATATGGTTAGCTTTTTCTTTTTTTTCAGTCGCTGTATTTTTTTCTGTATCGGCTAATACAAATAGTACAACAGCAGCTGTGAGAGACGCGAGAACAGCAATTAATACAAAGTCGATAATGGGCTTGCGTCTACGTTTTCTAGGTTGCATAATGGGTGAAACTCCTTCCTTCTGTAGTGATATAAAATTAGACGTATGTCACGCGAAAAAAGTTGTGAAAATATGATAAGGAGGCACGATCATGACGAATAATGAAGTACAAATCAATGAATTTGCGCTAGAGAGTTTGTTATTAGCAGGACGCATTATGATTGAGAGTGGTGCAGAAATTTATCGCGTAGAAGATACGATCCAACGCATGGCTCAGTCGCAAAACATTATGAATGTCCAAAGCTATGTCACTTCTACAGGTATTATTTTATCGTTAGGTCCTACGCAGCCTACACGCATTACCTCCATTGCCCGACGAAGCACCGATTTAGAAAAAGTAGCGTTGGTGAATGCAGTGTCTCGAAAATTGTCCACTCAAATCATAACACTAGCAGAAGCGCACGACGAGTTGCAAAAGATACAATCTACAAACTATTTTTTACCGACTTATGTCCAAGTAATTGCTGCTGCTATAGCGAGCGGGAGCTTTCTTATTATGTTTAATGGACAGTGGCAAGATTTTTTCGCCGCTATGGTAGCAGGTGGCATGGGCTACCTTACTTACTTAATTGCGCATGACTTAACGCGCGTGCGTTTTTTTTCAGAGTTTACCGCATCGCTTATTGTAGGATTACTCGCTTTTTTTGCGGTGAGATATGGATTTGGCTCGCAACTTGATAAAATTATTATCGGCTCAGTTATGCCACTAGTACCTGGTTTACCGATTACCATTGCAGTACGAGATTTAATGTCAGGTCATTTATTATCAGGCTTAGCAAAAGGAGCAGAGGCTTTTTTGACAGCTTTTGCAATAGGCTCAGGCATTGCAATTGTTTTATCATTTTAAAAGGGGATGTAGATGATGGATTATGCAATACAACTATGTGTTAGCTTTGTTGCTACAGCCTGTTTCGGTATTATTTTTAATGTGCCGTTAAATCGGGTCATTCCCTGTGGGGTAGTTGGTGCTATGGGCTGGCTCGTATATTATCAATGTACGCTACAAGAAATAGATCCTGTACAAGCTTCTTTTTTAGGAGCTTTTGCTGTGGCTATTGCTGCTCATGCTTTAGCGCGTAAATATAAAACACCGATGATTGTTTTTAACGTTTCAGGTATCATTCCACTAGTGCCCGGTGGCATCGCTTATAATGCTATGCGCAGTGCGGTAGAAAATGATTATTTAATGAGTTTACAATACGGTTCAAAAGCGTTTATGATTTCAGGCGCTATTGCAATGGGACTAGTCTTTGCAGAGGTATTAATGCAATTAGTATTTAGAAGTTTGCGCCGCTTGCGTAGACAGCATGCGCTACCTAAAAAATAGAGGCAAAAACCCAAACAATCATCTAATAATAATAGGATTGTTTGGGTTTTTATTATGCGTTGTGCAATTTTTCACTGATGGCATTCGCAGTTACAGGTTTGCTAATAATATAGCCCTGTATAATGTCGCAATCTATTGACGCTAAGTAGTGCCACTGTTCTTTTGTTTCTACACCTTCTGCTACTACAGTAAGCCCTAGATTTTTTCCGAGTTGCACCATGCTATGTACAAGCCTTTTTGTTTTAGGTGATTTGTGCGTAGCATGAATAAAAGTTTCATCTACTTTGACTGAGGTAATCGGTAAAATTTGCATATAGCGGAATGAACCATACCCTGTGCCAAAGTCATCTAATACAAAAGAGACACCAAGTTGCTCAAGCTGTTCGAGTTGGGTTTGGATAGAGCTAGCGAACTCTGCTTCTAAAGCAAATTTCTCTGTGATTTCAAAATAAAGTAAAGTGGGTGGGCACTGTGTTTCTTGTAAGATTTTCATTACACTACTAGCCATGTTTTTATCTCTGAACTCTCGCACAGAGCTGTTGACACTCACTTTAATAGGCGTGCCGGCTTCTGACCACTTGACCGCTTGCAAGCACGCTTCTCGTAATACAAATAAACCGATTTGATGGATGAGCCCTGTCTCTTCTGCAAGAGGTATTAACTCACCAGGTGAGACGGTACCTACTACTTCGTCATGCCAACGAACGAATGCTTCAACACCTACAATGGCATTTGTTTTGCCATCAATTTGGGGTTGATATAATACTTGTAGGTTTTTTTCGTCAAGCGCTTTTAATAAACGTGTTTCTAGTAAAGATTTTCGATTTAATTGTCGGTGATGTGCAGGTGTTAATGATACAATTTTATTGCCGCCCTCACTGCGAACTTTTGCTACAGTAGCTGTTGATGTTTTCATTAATTGTGTATAGGTTGTAAAGGCAGATGGGAAGCGAGTAATACCACCGCTAATAGAAATGGGTAGCGCTACGCGTTCGTAATAAATAGGGTTTTTTTCGAGATAGTGTAAGAAGCCTTCGATAAACCAATCACTTAATGATGTTAATAGCGCAAAATCGATTTCATTAATGCGGACAATCGTACTGTCTTGGAAATATGTCTCAAGTCGTTGCTTAAATAAAGAGCCTAATGATTCTTGGAGTTCAGAGCTATGCAATTCTTTAATGGTATAAAATTTATCAATGCTTAAATAAACGAAAGAAAACTCTCGTTGTTCTTTAACAAGTTTGGTAATTTCATCTTCTAGCCAGTAGGAATTATGAAGCCCTGTTTCTGCATCTACATAAGCATATTTTTGTAGCTTGGTCAGTTCATTTTTCGTATGGGAAATATCTTGGCACAGTAAAATAAAGCGACTCGTTTTGCGAATTAGACAGTAAGTAGGGATAGCTGTAAGTGCTGTCCAGTACGTGGAGCCGTTTTTAGTAAGTTGCTCAGCTTCTCCATGCCACACATTACCTTGCTGTAAGGAGCGCCAAATTTGTTCAGGGATAGTGTTACCATGGGTTTTATCCGGAAAGAGTTGCCAAAATGACTTGCCGATAATACGCTTTGGTGTCCAAGCACTTGCACGTAAAAAATTATCATTAGCAGCTAAAATAAACCCTTCATGATCGAGGGTGACAAGCATTTGTGTTTCGTCTAGTGCGAGGCGCATGTCCACTAATTCTTTTAACAAAACAGCACCGTTGACGTTAGTATCTTCAAACACAACAGCACATAGTAAACTTTTTTGTCCTTGGTATGTACAAGATTGCGTGACAAAATCAGCGCGCATTGATGAACCATCTTTTGTTTTTACTGAGATTTCTGTCAATTGGCTTGCTTTTGGTTTATTGCTTAGTTCTTGCAATGTTTTAAAAGGGAACGTATCAGTGAAATAGTTTGCTAATACAGTCATAGATTGATCAATTATAGCCTCTTGTGAAGTATCAAAGGCAATTTCAGCAGTAGTGGACCATTGGGTAATAGTACCTTCCTCATTAATAATAAAGGTAGGGAATGGTAGTAATTCCGCATATTCGGCATCTATAATATTATTTTTTTGATTTTTACTCATATGTAATGGCTCCTTAATTTTATAACAATGGCTTCATTATAAAGAATAATTATCAGTTAGTCATTATTTTCGGTTTATCAATTGAATATCTATTCACAAGTATAGGAAGGAAGGTGCATAAATGCAAAGATTAAAAGGTGTGCTAATGATTGTAATTGGCGCAATGCTATGGGGAGCAACAGGTCCTTTAATGGAGTGGCTACTGAGTGAGACACCTTTAACAGTACCTTTTTTATTGACGATTCGTTTAACGGTAGCAGGGATTTTATTATTACTTTTTTTGCAAATTGGTTTAAAAAAGAAAGTTTCAACAATATGGAAACAGAAGATTTGGCTAAAGCAATTATTTATTTTTAGTATATTTGGTATGTTAGGTCTACAATACTCTTTTGTAGCTACAATTGATGCAAGTAATGCTATCGTAGCAACTTTACTACAATTTTTAGCCCCGATTTTCGTTGTGCTATACGTCTCATTAAGTATGCGTAAATTCCCACCACGCTATCAAGTACTAGGTATAGCAGGGACGTTAGTTGGGCTATTTTTACTATTAACGAATGCATCATTCGATACGCTACTCGTTAGTACGAAGGCGCTGATTTGGGGGGTGGCAGTCGGGCTATCATTTGCTTTTTATACGCTTTACCCTGCACGTTTAATGAAAGAGTGGGGTGTGTTAGTCGTTGTAGGCTGGGGTATGTTTTTAGGAGGTATGCTTTTAGGTATTGGTACGGGCTTATGGCGCTCTCCTGAATGGGTATTATTAAAAGATGGTACAATGATAATACTTCTCACTTTGCTTATTTTATTCGGTACAGCTGCATTTGTATTGTTTTTAAGTAGCATGAAGTATATTTCGCCTGTAGAAACAAGCGTACTATCTAGCATTGAGCCATTAACAGCGATGTTAATTTCAGTAGTGATGTTTGGCGCTACTTTAGGAATGTGGCAAGTTATCGGTATTGTCATAATGTTAGTTTGTGTAACGTGGCTCTCAGTAGCAGGTAATAAATAAGGCGGTGACAAAATGAAAACAGTATTTGCCTATGCCAAGCCGTATAAATGGTTTGCAGGTATTGCAATTGCTTTAATGTTATTTGAATTATTTGTGGAGCTCATTCAACCTTTAATCATGGCTAAAATTATTGATGAAGGTGTAATGGTAAAAGATGTTTCTACGATTTATGAATGGGCGTTAATTTTACTCGTATTGACGATTGTAACCTTTATAGCAGGTGTCGTTAATTCTTATTTTTCCGCGCATGTTGCGCAAAGCTTTGCATTTGATTTACGTAGCGCTTTGTTTGCTAAAATCCAGTCATTTACGATGGCAACTTATATTAAATACCCTACGTCAGCGCTCATTACACGCTTAACGAATGATGTGGGTAATGTGCAACAAGTGTTATTTATGTTGTTGCGTATTATGCTACGCGCACCACTGGCTATTATCGGTAGTTTTATTATGGCGTTTTATGTGAATGCAAAGCTAGCGGCTATTTTATTAATTAGTGCGCCACTACTCGCTATCTTTTTATTTGTGATGGTGACAAAGGGCATTCAGTTATTTAGTAAAGTGCAAAAAAGCTTAGATGGTGTAAATCGCAAGCTGCAAGAAAATTTACAAGCCATTCGTTTAGTAAAAGCTTATATGCGTGGTGAATATGAAACTAAGCGCTTTGCAGAGATTGCGAGTAATTTAAAAATCGACTCGATGAAAGCGATGCGTACGATGGAGTATATTCAGCCAATATTATTATTTGTCATGAATGTCAGCATGCTAGGTATTATTTGGTTCGGCGCAAGCTTTGTAGGTGCAGGTGACATGAAATTAGGCGAAGCTGTAGCAGTTATTAACTATACGATGCGCATTACGATGATCTTTTCGATGTTTGTTTTTATTATTATTTTATTTGCACGTGCGAAAGCTTCAGCTGAACGGATGGAAGAAGTTTTAGTCGTAAATGAAGGTGTAGAGTATAGCGGAGACAATACGCACGTCATAAATGGTGACATCGGCTTTCACGATGTATCATTTCGATATAGCGAAACAACGCCTTATGTTCTGCAAGATGTATCATTCACTGTAAAGGCGGGTGAAAAATTAGCGATTTTAGGTGCTACTGGTTCAGGTAAATCAACGTTGCTCCAATTATTGCTGCGCTTTTACGAACCGACAAAAGGTAAGATTACCCTCGCTAATCAAGATATTGCAACGTTAGATATTACAGCGTTACGTCAAATGATAGGCTATGTGCCACAACAATCTATTTTATTTAGCGGTAGCATCGAAGAAAATATTTTGTGGGGGCAAGAGCACGCGAGTACTGATCAAGCTGTAGCTGCAGCGAAACAAGCGCAAATTCATGAATCTATTACAGCTTTTGATGATGGGTATGCCACTGTCGTAGGTCAAAAAGGTGTGAATTTATCCGGTGGGCAAAAACAACGTTTGTCCATTGCAAGAGCACTCGTGCGTCAGGCCCCTATTTTAATACTAGACGATAGTACGAGCGCATTAGATGTAAAAACGGAGCAAGCATTATGGCAAGCACTCGAAGCACAACGAGCAACGATGTTTGTAGTAACGCAAAAAATACAAACAGCCAAAGGTGCAGATAAAATTGCTGTTTTAGAGGAAGGGCGTCTCGTTGCGCTAGGTACCCATGATACATTGCTTCAAACGAATGAGCTGTATCAACAAATTGCAGCTTCACAACAGGAGGTAGCGAGATGAGTATACGACGACCTTTTGGCTATGAACCTTTGTTAACGAAAGAGGATATTAAAAATGCCGCACCGAAAAAGAAAAAGCAACGGGCCAACGATTGGCGCCAAACATTGCGTCGTATTTGGCATATTGTTGATGAGCAACGCTTCTTATTAATCATCGTTTTAGTAATGGTCGTTGTGAGTTCGGCGTTATCATTATTAGGTCCCTTTTTAATCGGTAAAATGATTGATACATTCGTTAAAGTGGGTACGACGGATGGCATGATGGTATGGGTGATAAGTTTGGTTGCCATTTATGCTGTGCTATCTTTATCATTATTTTTTCAAAACTACTGGATGATTGGTATTGCGCAGCAAACGATTTATCGAATGCGTACAGCGCTCTTTAGTCATTTTCAAAAGTTGCCAATCACTTTTTTTGATAAACGTCAGCACGGTGAATTAATGAGTCGGGCAACAAATGATATTGAAGCGGTAAACGCTACGTTAAATACTGCTTTTATCCAAGTGTTTTCGAGCATCATTACATTGACAGGTACAGTAGTAGTAATGTTGTATTTGAGCCCGTTATTAACGTTATTAACGATGGTCATTATTCCTACGATGTTTTATGGTATGCGCTGGGTAACACGTCGCACAGGCAAACTTTTTAAGGCGCAACAACAAGCTGTAGGTGCTCTTAATGGCATGATTGAAGAAACGATTTCTGGTCAGCGTATTGTTAAAGCCTTTTCACAAGAGGAACGCATGCAACAACAGTTTGAACAACGCAGTAAAGCACTGCGCCGCGCGAGTTTTTGGGCTCAGTCGTATTCAGGCTATATCCCTAAAATTATGAACGTTTTAAACAATTTTAGTTTTACTATTGTCGCGGGAGTTGGTGGCTTATTAGCAGTAAAAGGCTATATTACGGTAGGGGTTATCGTTATTTTTACAGAATATGCGAGACAGTTTACACGGCCATTAAATGATTTAGCAAATCAGTTTAATACGGTATTATCAGCAATTGCTGGGGCAGAACGTGTTTTTGCTATTATGGATGAACCCGCAGAAAAAGATCATGAAGGCGCCCAACACGACTTGGAGCTACAAGGAGCTGTGGCTTTTGACAATGTTTGCTTTTCTTATGAAAAAGATGCGGCTATACCGACGTTACAACATATTACCTTTACAGTAGCCCCGGGTGAGACGGTAGCTCTCGTTGGCGCAACAGGTGCAGGGAAAACTACAATTATGCAACTGCTTGCACGCTTTTATGATGTAGATGAAGGAGCGGTTACCTTTGATGGTAAAAATGTTAAAGAAATTGCTCGTAGCACATTGCGTAGTCAGCTAGCATTTGTACTGCAAGATCCGTTCTTATTTGAAGCTACGGTAGCGGATAATATTCGTTATGGGCGCTTGAGTGCTACACGAGACGAAATTATAGCTGCAGCTCAAAAAGCAAACGCTCACGACTTTATTCAAGCATTACCTAAAGGTTATGATACGGTGTTAACAGCTGATGGAAGTGAGATTTCACAAGGACAAAAACAACTTTTATCCATTGCTCGTGCGTTGCTTGCAGACCCTAAAATACTATTGCTAGATGAAGCGACAAGTAGTATTGACACAATTACAGAAATGAAAATCCAAGAGGCGCTAGAGTATTTAATGCAAGGACGTACAAGTTTTGTTATTGCGCACCGCTTAAATACTGTGCGTAATGCAGACACGATTTTTGTTATGCAAAAAGGTCAGCTTATTGAAGCAGGACCACAGCAACAATTAATTGAGCAAGGTGGCGTTTATGCTACGATGCTTGCTAACAGTAAACAATAAGGAGTTAAGGTATGAACATATCAATCATTACAGCATCATTTCCGCTAGATCAACAAACGTATGAGGAGGTAGGCGAGCTTTTACAAACTGCCTACGAGGCGGATGGGAAACATTATGAGGAAGTAGTAAAGTATGCGCTCATGCCAAGTTATGACGTTAAAGGCTTTGTCGTTATTGCCTATGATGATACAACAGATAAAGTAGTTGCGATTGCTAGTGCCGCAGATATTATTGGTTTTAATACGTATGAGTGGTCGGCGCTTGTTGCCCCTATGTACCGCTCTGTAGGCATTGGCAAACTAGTGATCGAAGCATTGCGTGAAGGATTAGCTAAGCGCGACTGCGAAGGCGAACTGGCATTAGTAGTAAAGGGCGAAGGTAAGGAGCAGCGCTTTTTACAGCGTTTTGGTTATCATTATAGTTTTTCAGAAGCAGTTTTAGAGTCGCCTGCTGTCGCAGCTATGCCAAGTTATGAGATGCGTGAATATTATAATGAACAACAAGATATTGTCGCAATTTATGCAGAGGCTTTTGGTGATTTACCAGAGGAAGCAATTGAGCTAATTGCTTACAGTACTGAAGCAGATGGCTGTAAATTATGGGTAGCTTATGATGGTGATGAGGTGGTTGGTACAATTACTACAACACGTCAAGGTAATGTACAGTGGATTACAGCACTCGCTACTAAAGCTACAGCGCGTGGTAAAGGTGTAGCCTCAGCTATGTTGGCATGGGCAAAATATTATACCTTACATGAGGGCGGCACTAAAGTTATGATTGAAGTCGAAATGGAAAACGAAGAAGCGCTAAGTGTTTATAAAAAGAATCACTTCCTATTATCACAGCAAACGGATTACTATGTTCGTAAATTAGGGTAAAGCAACTAAAAGGAGTGATTGGATGGAAATTTATGCACATCGAGGTGCGTCAAGTACGCATCCCGAAAATACAATGGCCGCCTTTCGACAGGCTGCTGAGCTAGCGATTACAGGTGTAGAGTTAGATGTTCATATGACTAAGGACGGCGAGGTTGTAGTCATTCATGACGAAAAAATCGACCGCACCTCTAATGGTCAAGGCTTTGTGAAAGATTATACGCTAGCACAATTACGTGAGTTTGATTTTGGTTCGTGGTTTGACGAACGTTTTACGGGTGAAAAAATCCCAACACTTACTGAGGTGTTGGCACTTTTTGCGGCTACAACACAGCGTGTGAATATCGAATTAAAATCAGATGTATTTATGTATGAAGGGCTAGAGCAAAAAGTGCTTGCGATTGTAAAAGAACATCAGATGGCGACACGCGTAATTATTTCTTCATTTGATCATGAGGCATTACAGCGTGTTTATGCATTAGACGAAGATATTGAAATCGCAGCATTATTTGGTGCTGTGGTAATTGATATTGAGGCGTATACAAAACGTATCCCAGCACAAGCGATGCACGTTACATTACCATCTGCTTTCCGTAATTCAATTGCGCAAGCATTACGTCATGATAATACGGTTCGTGTGTATACAGTAAATGATGTACTTTATGCACAAGAGCTTGCGCTGCTTGGTGTGGATAGTATTTTTACAGATCAACCAGCAGAAATGGCAGCATTTTTTGCTTAAGCAAAAGGCGGTAGGACAATTTGTCCTGCCGCCTTTTATAATTTGGTTATCGTAGTTGTGCCTTGTAATAACGTATAGTAAAAATCATCATCGCCTAAGCTAATAATGCGGTGACACACATTTCGTAGTTCATCTAGGTCATGTGAAATATATAAAATCATTGTACCCTTTGCCGCTTCAACTGCTTTAGATTGTTGTTAATAAATAGTAACATAAAACGTCACCTTCTCTTACATACCGCCTAAAAGTGAGCCAAATAAATTGCCCATTACTTCTTCAAGGTAAGCATCAATTTCTTTTGGTGTTTTATCAGATAAATTTTCCACCGTACTATCGAATGTCATAGGCTCAACTCTTTTCACGAGTTTCGTTTTTGAATCGATTATCATACGACCTAGCTCTTCAGCATCCGTTGTAACGACAAAGTTGTGTACGCCATCAAAAGTATCTTTTTCATACGTCATTTCGCCATCCCATGCGATAGCACCGTTTGTTGCAGGTAAACCTAACTCCCCAGATTTATCTGAAGCTGTAATTTTACGTTCGAAAATACGGTTTGTATCCGTCACATCTTCGTTTGCTGTATACGTAACTGTCGTTTGGTCTACGGTAAATTCAATTAAGTCATTCACTTTTTTACCATCAAATACTAACTCGCCTAACAATGTTGCTTCTTCACCTGTTGGTGCAGTTAAAACATATTTGAAGTTACTATTGTTTTTCTTCACATCGCGCATACCTTTAACAGCAAATGTGTCGTCTTTCTCTGTAATAGTTAAGTCACGGTTAACGATGATTTTATTATTTACCCAGATGCTTGATTTTACTTCGTCTGGTAACTCAGCAGAATCAATATCTTCACGAGCTTTATCAATTTCTGCATAGAAATCTTCCATTGTAGGTTGTTCTACACCTTCCATGCCAAAGCTTTGTGTTTTCATATTGCGCTCGATAATTGTTTTTGTTTTTTCATCTTTAGCTAATTCGTCTAAAATGGCTTTTACTGTTTTACGAATTTGTGCTTCATCTAATGTCATAACGATGTTTTCAGCTTTGACTTTAGAGCCATAAACATCAACTTCACCCTTGTTGCTTGTAAAGTTTTTGTCATCTAAACTTTTGAAAAACACAGTGAAATAATGTTGGGCTAAATACTCAGCATCTTGTTGTTGCTGTTTAATACCTTCAGGTGAAAATACTTCAGTGAAATCAATATCTGCACCTTCCATACCTTGCGTAGCTAGGTACTCCGAAAGCTTTTTATCATCAATTTTCATCGTATTTGTTAATGAGGTGCCTACAGTTAAATCATGCTTGTTTAAACCAACTAACAGGTTGCCAATCGGGTTGCCCATCATATTAATAGTAATTGTGTTATTGCTTATGCCTTCTTTTAAGTCGTTTTGAGAATTCATTATAAGTGAAAATGTGTTCAACATCGCTAGCATGCCAAAATTATCGTTAGCATTTTCTGGTACTTTAAAGCTGATAGTCGCATCGCTTTCAGACTTCTCGTTTTGTGTTTTTTCGTACCATTCTAGTTCTTTATCGTAACGAGCTTCAAATAGTGATTGCCAGTTTTCTAAATTATCTTTTTCTGCAAGCATGTACGCTTGCTTAGGAGATTTATTTAGCAGGGCAAATGCTACGCCACCGCCGATTAACACGACAGCCGCAATAATAATACCAATAATCCCTTTTTTACTCATAGTATCGCCTCCAAATTTTAGTAGTAAGCATAAGTCTCGAATTGTCTTTCACCAATCAGTTATACTACATATAGTACATAATAAAGGAGTAGATAAAGATGGCATTAACAGTACGAGAAGCAATTGTAAATCGTCGTTCAATTAAACAAATGAACGGTCAAGCGGTTGAAGAACAAGCAATTATGGAAGTGCTTGAAGATGCAGTATGGGCACCGAACCATGGTATGCGTAACCCGTGGCGTTTTGTTGTAGCGGGTGGTGAGCGTTACGAAAAAGTAATTACTTTATTACGCGATATTACTTTGCCAAACTGGGCACAGCTCACCGAACAAGAAGTAACAACACATATGCAGAAATTTACGTTAGCAGGTGGTGTAGCGTTTGTCATTATCCCTGAAGATGTACGTCAAAAACATCGTCTAGAAGATTTCGCAGCAGCGAGTGCTATGGTACAAAATGCGCAACTGCTTGCATTAGACAAGGGTATCGGTACGTGCTGGAAGACACCTGTATTTTTAGATAACCCTAAATTTCGAGAAGCAATTGGTGCAGCCGCAGGTGAGCGCGTTATGTGTATGCTTCAGTTTGGTCATTGGGATGAGCTACCTGTAGCGCGTGAACGCAAGCCAGTAGCAGACATCACAACATTATTTGGTGAATAATTATTCTCTATATAGTTTACGAATGAATAAAGAAGAAGTTTCAAAAAAGAAGAATCGCCTAATTGTCTAGGCAATTCTTCTTTTTGTGTAAATAAAAATAAGTAAAATTAAACTAAGCACAAGTGTGCCGAATGGATAAAGTATAGGGAAAAATATTGAAGGCCAGCGATAATTGAGCGTAGTGACGTAGCCTTCATAGCTAATACCAGCGACATGTAATAAATATTTGTCTTTAAACGTGCGTTCTTTATCTATTACGTGCGTTGTTTGGTCACCGTCTTTTGTAAAGGTTGTAACTTGTACAATTGTTTTTTCTTCAAAAGGCTCATTAGGTGTTTTATTAATTAGTACGTGTAGGGCATCTTCATTACTTATAAAAGCAAGTAATCCATAATAGCGATCGCTTGTAGCATTATCAATCCGAACAGGAAGTTCAGCTTCTTGAAAAACTTCGCCATTATGTTTGAGTTGTAGTGTACCTTTTTGTATTTTATTTTGCCAATTGTCGAGATAAATATCATCATCAAGTCGTTCTTCGATACTAAAGCTTTGACCTTGCCAATTGAGTGTCATCGCTGTTACATCTTGGAGATTATTTTTCAGCATATCGCTGCTAATATAGCTCTCGACCGCCATTAGACCAACTGGTATTGCGCTTAAAATCAAAAGCAACCAACTAACAACACGCATCATTTTAAGTCAGCAGGCTTAAAATTACTTAATGAAGTATAGTAATCACCAATGACACGAAGCCCCTTATCAAAGTTTTCGAGATGGAAGTGCTCGTTAGGTGCATGGAAGTTTTCGCTTGAAAGACCAAAGCCCATTAAAACAACAGGTACCTGCAAAATTTCATCGAAGGACGCGACAATCGGAATTGAGCCACCTCCGCGTGTAAACGCCGTTGGTACTTGATACACTTTTTCGTAAGATGCACTAGCTGCTTGAATAACAGGGTGATCAAACGGTGTAAGATAAGGCTTACCTTTATCAAACTCTGAAATTTCAACTTCTACCCCTACAGGCTTATGTTTTTCAATGTGTGCACGAAGTAACGCTACAATTTCCTCAGGGTCTTGGTTAGGTACTAGACGGCACGAAATTTTTGCGCCTGCTTGAGCGGGTAATACGGTTTTAATACCTTCACCAGAAAAGCCCCCAAATACACCGTTAACTTCTAGTGTTGGGCGTGCCCAAGTTTGTTCTAGGTAAGAGTAGCCTGCCTCACCAAATAATTCAGTTACGCCAACTTCTTCTTTAATATCATTTTCATTAAAATTAAGTGCCGCATAAGCAGCGCGTTCTTCTTCAGTTAATGGTAAAACATTATCGTAAAAACCTTCTACTTGAATCGTGCCATGCTCATCGCGGAAGGATGCTAAAATCTCAGTTAAAGCATGGATGGCATTTTGTACGCCACCACCATAAAGACCAGAGTGAAGGTCGCCCTTAGCCCCGCGTACATCAATTTGCACGCCTGTTAAACCACGAAGCCCGTAGCAAATTGCTGGTTTACCAGGTGCATATAATCCTGTATCCGAAATAACAATTAAATCGGAAGCAAGCTTGTCTTTATTTTCTTCAATAAAAGCCGTTAAGCTTGGGCTACCGATTTCTTCTTCGCCCTCAATTAAAAATTTAATATTTACAGGTAGCTCACCATCAATCGCAAATAATGCCTCAATTGTTTTAAGGTGCATATAAACTTGTCCCTTATCATCGCTTGCGCCACGTGCAAATAATTTATTGTCACGAATGGTAGGTTCAAACGGTGCGCTATCCCATAAATGGAGTGGATCTACGGGTTGCACATCATAATGTCCGTAAAATAATACAGTTGGTTTGTCTTTAGCATGTAGCCATTCACCATATACGACAGGGTGTCCCTTTGTTGGTAATACAGCAACGTTATCCATGTGGATTGCAGTAAGTGCTTTTGCTAAAAAATCTGCTGCGGTTGTCATATCAGCCTTATGCTCAGATAATGAGCTAATGCTTGGGATGCGTAAAAAATCTTGCACTTCTTGTAAATGTTGTGCGCGATGCTCAGCAAAGTAAGCATCAAGCTGTTGTAAATTTGCCATGAATGAAACCTCTTTTCCTTAGTTGCGTCTTATAAAATAAGTATAACATGACAAATCATATCCCCTAACCTTACAGCATTGTAATGTAATTGAAAGCCAATACGATAGAGCGTAAGGTTCGTTTTTGCGAGAATGAGAGTAACAAAGAAAACGAACGGGGGCGTTACAGATGAATGAACAAGTAACAGCAATTTATGAGGAGTACAATCGCTACATTTATCACCTATGCCTAAAATTAACACGTAATACGGCAGAGGCAGAAGATTTAATGCAAGAAGTTTGGGTGAAAGTAGTACGCTATGAAGAGAACTTAAAAAATGTTGAACATCAAAAAGCATGGTTAACAACCATCTGTATGAATACATTCCGTGATCGTTACCGCAAAAAAATGCGCCGTAGTAAACATATTACCATTCAACAAGATACAGAAGACTTTTCTTTATTAGATTTAGTGCCGAGTGGTGAGGAATTAACTGAGGAAAAAGTCGAAAAAGATATGGTGCGTACATTAATTCAAACTAAAATGAAGCAATTAGATGCCATTTATGAAAAAACATTATGGTATTTCTATATCGAGCAGTACTCATTAATTGAAATTTCTAATGTTATGAAAGTATCAATTGGTACTGTTAAGTCGCGACTATTTCGCGCTAAAGCACGCTTAAAAGAAATGTTAATGGCAGACAAAGTAGCAGCAGAAGTTGTTATGCCTGTATGATAAATGGTAGCTTACAATTATGTAGGCTACTTTTTTTATGGGGGGATGGTAATCATGAAAGATGTTTTACAAACAGAGCGTTTGCGCTTACGTAAAATGCACGATGATGACGCAGAGGATTTGTATAAAATTTGGGCTAATCCACGTGTTGCAAAATATATGAATATTGAGCCGTTTACTACAGCTGATCAAGCACTTGCTATGATTCGTATAATTAATGATGCGCCGTATGCGCTACGTTATAGCGTACTACTTGAAAATGCAATCATTGGCTCAGCAGGTTTTAATGATATGAACGGGGCAAGTGGGGTAGTAGAGATTGGCTATGATTTAGCGGAGCACTATTGGCGTCGTGGTTTTGGTACAGAAATTGTACGTGCTTTACTAACAGAGGCTGCACATCATCATTACAGATTTTCCGAGCGAGAAAGCCCATTGCTTTAGCTATGGGATGAAAGCGAGGTCAGTCAAGGGGTAGCTTTTGCTATCTCAATTGACTGAAAATATGGTACACTTGCTCTATAGACAAGTAAA
>NZ_QAFW01000037.1 GCF_003057615.1 Metalysinibacillus jejuensis | reverse complement strand
GGCCCCTTGGTCAAGCGGTTAAGACACCGCCCTTTCACGGCGGTAACACGGGTTCGAATCCCGTAGGGGTCATCAAGCATTTGAAACGAAATTACTTCGTTTTAAATGCTTTTTTTATGTGGAAAATGGCAACACTTAATGAAAAGAGAAATGCATTGAAATAGTACAATATGTATGAAAATAGCTGGAAAAATCTTAAGAATAATGTAAAATGAAAAAGTAATAGTTATTATTACCTTGTAAATTTAGAGAGTAATACATTTTAATAAGAAATAATATACGTATTGAATTAATTTGCGGAATATTCGTTTATTTTGAAATTGGAAATAATACGTTGCAATGTGGTAATTATAAAAATAGAGAGAGGAGGCAATGTGAGAAAATAAGCAACGACTATATCTTTATAGATATTTTCTTACATTGTTAAAAGCTTATGATTATCGTACATACTGAGTCAAATGCATTTACTGCGATTAATTGGGAGGAAATAGCTGCGATAGAAACGATTGAAAATAAAATAGACGAAAGGCTTGAAATATTTGCGACGCGAATTTACACATATGAAAATATTTACTACTCACCCCTCTCTGTAGAAAGGTTTTTAAATGCAATTTGTCAATTAGGCGGTGCTACATATAGGGGGCGTGTTTCAGCAGCTCGTAGAATACTGCGATTAAAAAGAAGAGCCCCACTTCTTATTGGATACGCACCTACGAGCATTATTGCATTACCATTGCCTAAAATAACGAAAAAAGGTGTTATCTATTTATTTATACCTCATCGATTTCCGTATAAAATAACATTGGTGGATTCTACCACTGTTAAAATTTTAGTAAATCATTCTGTTTCTTTATCGATTAGTTTGAGTGAGCGGACGTTTAAAAAGCGGCTAACTCAAGTTAAAGTATTAGAACAATTTGTCAAGTTGATAGAAGAAGATATATGATATAATGAAGCTTACTTAACGTGAGGAGGTAGGCTGCAAAGTAGTTTGCAGTAACACAGATGATTAAAAGAATAGAATCTACACAAAATGCATTGATTAAACATTGGAAAAAAATAGCGACGACACGTAAAGAGCGAGAAAAAACGCAAACATTCATCATAGAAGGTTTTCACTTAGTAGAAGAAGCGTTAAAAAATAAAGCGCAAATTGTACAACTGATTGTTCGTGAAGGTGTGGATTTACCATTACTATGGGATATTGACGATATTGCGATGGTAGAAGTGACAGCTGCAGTTGCTAAAGAATTTGCAGAAACAGAGAGTTCACAAGGTGTGTTTGCCGTATGTAAGCAAATCGAAACAGTAGCACAAAAATTTAATCGTGTATTATTGATTGATGCTGTGCAAGATCCAGGCAATATTGGAACGATGATTCGTACAGCAGATGCCGCTGGTATGGATGCTGTTGTTTTAGGTACGGGATGTGCAGATGCTTACAATCCAAAAACTTTGCGTTCTGCTCAAGGATCGCACTTCCACATTCCAATCCTGCGTGAAGATTTAATATCTTATGTAGATACGCTAGAGATACCGATATACGGGACCGCTTTAGAACAAGCTGTAGACCTAAATAAAATTCAAGCGCAAGAAAAGTTTGCATTAATTGTAGGCAATGAGGGTAGTGGCATAAACCCTCAGCTATTAAGTAAGACGAATCAAAACATTATGATACCGATGCGCGGCGGTGCAGAGTCACTAAATGTCGCTGTAGCTACGGGTATTTTACTTTATACACTCGTGAAAGCTTGACTTATAAAATGACTTTCGTATAATGAAGTATGAATAATAAATAAATGCATAAATCAAGAATTAGTAAAGGTAGAAGCACTTTGTAGGGAGTATGAGCCATAGACTGTAAGCTCATTAAAGTAGCCTATTTTGAATTCGTCTTGCTAGCAGCATAGCTAAAACTATGCCGGCTTCCCAAAGTCGTTAACAAAATGAAGTGACTGTTGATACAGTAACTAGGGTGGTACCGCGATTAATCCTCGTCCCTTTTTTAGGGGCGGGGTTTTTTTATGCATTTTTCACTATTTAAGGAGGCATTATAGAATGGAGAAACGCTTACAAGAATTAAAAGAAGAAGTATTACAAAAAATTAAAGCTACGTTAAATTCAAAAGAGTTAAACGAAGTACGTGTTGCGTATTTAGGTAAAAAAGGACCGATTACGGATTTATTAAAAGGGATGGGTAAACTGTCACCTGAAGAACGCCCAAAAATGGGTGCACTTGTTAATGAAATGCGCCAAAAAGTAACGGAAGTATTAGAAGAACACGCTGAAAAGCTTGAGCAACAAGCAATTGCTGAACAATTAGCGAGTGAAGCAATTGACGTAACGTTACCAGGTCGTACGGTGCGTATCGGTAATCGCCACCCACTATCACGCGTAGTAGAAGAGATTGAAGATTTATTTATGGGGATGGGTTATGAAGTTGCTGAAGGGCCTGAAGTAGAACGCGACTATTATAACTTTGAAGCGCTTAACTTACCAAAGGGTCACCCAGCGCGTGATATGCAAGATACGTTTTATATTTCCGAGGAAATATTATTACGTACGCATACGTCACCTGTACAAGCTCGTACAATGGAGAAAAAAGAAGGAGCGAATGTTCGCATTATTTGCCCAGGTAAAGTTTTCCGCCGTGACAGTGATGACGCGACACACTCACACCAATTTATGCAAATTGAAGGCCTAGTTGTAGCAGAAGGCATCCGTATGAGTGACCTAAAAGGAACGCTCGATTTATTTGCGAAGAAAATGTTTGGACAGGACCGCGAAATTCGTTTACGCCCGAGTTTCTTCCCGTTTACTGAGCCATCTGTAGAGATGGATATTTCATGCTTTAAATGTGGCGGCTCAGGCTGTAACGTATGTAAGCAAACAGGCTGGATTGAAGTACTAGGTGGCGGTATGGTTCACCCTAATGTACTTGAAAAAGCAGGTTATGATTCAACGAAGGTAACAGGTTTTGCATTCGGTATGGGTGTAGAGCGTATTGCGATGTTAAAATACGGCGTTGATGATATTCGCCATTTCTATACAAATGATGTTCGTTTCTTATCACAATTCCAAGAAACTGAAGCGTAAGGAGGAAGCAAAATGTTAGTATCATTAAATTGGTTAAAAGAGTATGTAGATACATCAGCATTAACAGATGCAGAATTAGCGGAGCGTATTACACGTTCGGGTATTGAGGTAGACGCTGTTATTGACAGTTCATATAATATGAGCAATGTTGTAATCGGTCATGTAGAAGCGAAAGAAAAGCACCCAGAGGCGGATAAACTAAGTATTTGTCAAGTGAATGTTGGTGCAGATGAGTTACAACAAATTATTTGCGGTGCACCAAATGTCGATGCAGGACAAAATGTTATTGTTGCACTACCAGGTGCTGTATTACCAGGTGGTATGAAAATAAAAAAAGCGAAATTACGTGGCGAAGTATCAAACGGTATGATTTGTTCACTGCAAGAGCTTGGTGTAGAAAGTAAATTAGTACCTAAAGCATATGCTGAAGGTATTTATGTTATTGCAAGTGATGTAGCACCAGGTACAGATGCGCTTGATTACTTACACTACCGCGATACCATTTTAGAATTAGACCTAACGCCAAACCGTTCAGACGCACTATCAATGCTAGGTGTAGCGTACGAAGTAGCGGCTATCTTAAATACAACTGTAACATTACCAAATACAGCAATTACGCCTATTGCAGCGAAAGCAAGTGATAAATTATCACTACGTGTAGAGGATACACATGCTAACCCAATGTACGTAGCTAAAGTTGTACAAAACGTCAAAGTACAACCTTCACCGCTTTGGTTACAACAACGCTTAATGGCAGCTGGTGTACGCCCATTAAATAATGTAGTAGACATTACGAACTTTGTATTAATGGAATATGGTCAACCTTTACACGCATTTGACTATGACCGTTTACAAACAGGCGAGATTGTTGTGCGTAAAGCAACAGAAGGCGAAAAAATCGTGACGCTTGATACACAAGAGCGTACATTACAAGCGACAGATTTAGTTATTACAAATGGTAAAGAGCCAGTAGCTATCGCAGGTGTTATGGGCGGTGCTAACTCTGAGGTAACAGATGAAACGACAACAGTAGTGATTGAGGCAGCTTACTTTGAAGGACAAGGCGTACGCCAAACATCACGTCGCCTAGGGCTTCGTTCAGATTCTTCAGCACGTTTTGAAAAAGGTGTTGACCCTAACCGCGTTCAAAAGGCAGCAGACCGCGCTGCAAGTTTATTAGTGGAGCTTGCTGGTGGCGAGGTATTAGCAGATGACGTTGTTTTTGATGAGTTAAATAAAGAAGAAAAACAAATTATTGTTTCACCAGACTTTGTTAACGCACGTTTAGGTATGAAAATTTCGATGGATGAAATGAAAGGAATCCTTGAGCGCCTACAGTTTGGCGTTACTGCAGAGAATGGTAAGTTAACATTAGCTGTACCAACACGTCGTCAAGATATTGTAATTGCTGAAGATATCGTAGAAGAAATTGCACGTTTATATGGTTATGATCAAATTCCAATGACGTTACCACAAGGGGCAACACAAATTGGTAAGTTAACACCATACCAAGCAGACCGTCGTGTCGTACGTGATGTAATGGAAGGCGCAGGTCTTTACCAAGCGATGACTTACTCATTAACGTCATCAGTAGCTGCGCAAAAATATGCGCTGAAAAAAGCACCTGTGACAAAATTATTAATGCCAATGAGTGAAGAGCGTAGCACATTACGTCAAAGCTTAATTCCTTCATTAGTAGAGTCAGTTGCGCATAACGTAGCACGCAGCAATAACTCAGTAGCACTATATGAAGTAGGTTCTGTATTCTTAGGACAAAACGAGCATGGTCAACCTTATGAAGAAGAACACGTAGCAGCTGTTATTACAGGTAAGTGGCTAGACCATGCATGGCAAGGTGAAACGAAACAAGTTGACTTCTTCGTATTAAAAGGTGTAATTGAAGCATTAATGATAAAACTAGGTTTACATGAGCGTATTAGCTTTGTCAAAGCCGAAGTGGATGGTCTGCATCCAGGACGTACAGCACATATTTTATTAGACGGTGAAATGGTCGGTTTAATCGGCGGCTTACACCCAGCAACACAAAAAGAGGCAGGCGTTAAAGATACGTATGTCATGGAGCTTAACTTATTTGCGTTACTTGCAGCAGCTAATGATAAACCATTATTAAGCTATACGGCTGTACCTCGTTTCCCAGGGATGTCACGTGACATTGCATTAGTGATGAACAAGGACACAGCTGCAGGTGAAGTCGTAGCAGCGATTAAGCAAGCAAACGTAAAATTACTACAAAATATTACGGTATTTGACGTTTATGAAGGCGATAAAATGGCAGAAGGTAAAAAGTCAGTTGCCTTCTCATTAACTTACCTTGACCCTGAGCATACACTTAAGGACGAAGAAGTTGTAGCTGCGCACAATAAAGTGTTAAAGGCAATTGCTACAATTGAAGGCACTGAAGTTCGATAATAAGACGGTTTATGTAGATGCAGTAAAAACAGCAGCGTGGTATGATTCACTACCAAGCATTGCGCATAGCGCGCACTGTGGTTGTGAGGATTGTTGTGTGTATGTGGAGCATATTAAGCATGTTTCCCCCGAGCTACAGGCATTTTTTACAACGCTTGGCTTAGACCCGACAAAAGAGGCAGAGGTATGGTGCGCTGATCCTGATGAGTTATATTACGTAGCAGATTACCATGTTAGCGGCGAAATACAAAGTGTCAGTGAGCTTGAGTGGTTTACGATAGGCGAGGCTAGTATTGGCATTACGAACGTTACAACTTTGCCAAGTGCAATGATTCCTGCATCATTTACCTTACCATTGCTTGAAATTATTATTAAACTATCCTTTAGGAGCGGCGCTTAATGCCGCTCCTTATTTTTATAGCTGTAACATTCACAAGTTAAGGTATTTCGTGTTATCATTATAGATAGCTTTTTATATTAGGGTGCGCAATAGCGTTGGGGAGGTGCTATGCTTGGAAAAAAATCGAATTACGGTAGAAATTTACGGTAATACCTATAATATGGTAGGTCTTGAATCGGTTGAGCATATGCGTCTTGTAGCAAAAACTGTAGATCGCCGTATGCGAGAACTTAAATCCAAAAACCCTTCGCTTGATAGTATTCAGCTGGCGGTACTAACCGCAGTTAATGCAGTAAATGAGCAACTGTTACTAGAGGAAGAGCTGAGAAAATTAAAGGATTGAAGTGAATGTTAGATATTTGTATAGTGCTTATGCTAGCTGTAAGCTTTTTTATTGGTGCAAAGAGAGGATTAGCTATGCAGGCGATGCATATCGGTAATATGGCAATCGCAAGTGTAGTAGCTATTATTTTTTATAAAGCGTTAGCGGAAAAGTTTGTGTTTTGGGTACCGTATCCTGGCATAGACCCCGCTGTAAAGACAGCAGTCGACTTTACAAATGTAGATATGGACAATACGTTTTATCGCATACTTGCATTTGCAGTCATTTATTTTAGCGTTATGCTTGTTGGTAAGCTAATTATTTCGATGTTTGATTATGTCGCATATATTCCTTATTTTCCTTCAACGAGCCGTATTGGCGGTGCGTTACTGGGCATGGTAGAAATGTATGCAGCGCTATATATGATTGTTTATCTGATTGCTATGTTGCCGTTTGACTTTATTCAAGCGCGTACAAACAACTCATTATTTGCGAATTTCCTTTTAGAATACACACCAATTATCGCGCAGATCGCAAAAAAACTATGGTATGTTTATATGTAACTGAAAACAAGGCACTTCTCAATGTGGGAAGTGCCTTTCATTATAGGAGGCCGTTATGAATAAAAAACAAATCATCACAACTTTAGAACAAATCGCGCTCTATATGGAAGTAAAAGGAGAAAACCCCTTTAAAATTTCAGCTTATCGTAAGGCAGCAAGTGCATTAGAAACGGACGTGCGTTCGATTAATGAGATTGACGATGTCACAAAAATTAAAGGGATTGGCAAAGGAACAGGTGAAGTTATTACAGAGCTCATTACTACGGGTGAAACGAGTGTACTTGTAGCTTTACAAAATGAAATTCCAGCTAGTTTGATGCAATTATTAAAAGTACCTGGGCTCGGAGGTAAACGAATTGCCACTTTATATAATGAATTAGGCATTGATAGTATTAAGCGTCTTGAGCAAGCTTGTGAAGCAGGTGAAGTGCGATTATTACCAGGTTTCGGCGCTAAAACGGAAGAGAAGTATTTAGCAGGTATCGCTCAATTGACAAAGCGTGCAGAACGTCATGCGATTTGGGAAATTGAACCTATCGTCGAAGAAATTAGTAAACAATTGTCGCAAAGTTTGTACGTACAGCGTTTTTCGGTAGCAGGAAGTTACCGCCGTACAAATGAAACGAGTAAAGACGTTGATTTTATTATAGCGACCAATGAACCGCAAAAATTGCGTGATGAACTGCTAAATGCTTTGGCAATAGAAGAAGTTATAGCTGCTGGCGATACAAAAGTATCAGTAGTATTAGCAAACGAAGCGCTTATGCCTATTGATTTTCGTTTTGTAACAGCACAACAATACGCTACGGCATTGCATCACTTCACAGGTTCGAAGGAACATAATGTACGCATGCGTCAGCTTGCTAAGGAGCGCGGGGAAAAAATTAGCGAATATGGAGTTGAACAACCTGATGGTACAGTGCTGACCTTCCCTACTGAACAAGCTTTTTTTGCTCACTTCAATTTGCCTTTCATTCCACCTGCATTGCGTGCGGGGCATGAAGAATTTGAGCGCGAGTTACCAATACAAGCAACAATTAAAGCGGATCTTCATATGCATACGACATGGTCAGACGGTGCAAGCTCCATTGCGGAAATGGGTGATGCCTTACAACAAAAGGGGTATAGCCATGCCGTAATTACCGACCACTCGCAATTTTTGGCTGTAGCGAACGGTTTAACGCCAGCGCGTCTAAGACAACAACGTTTAGAAATCGAAGCATATAATAAAGCGCATCCAAATTTCCGTCTTTTTGCAGGGACAGAGATGGATATTTTACCTGATGGCACACTCGATTTTGAAGACGATGTGCTACGCGAGTTAGATTTTGTCATTGCTGCGATCCATTCTAGCTTCAATCAAACGGAGGAACAGATTATGACCCGTATGTATACGGCTATGCAAAACCCTTATGTGCATATGATTGCGCATCCAACAGGCCGTATTATTGAAAAACGCGAAGGTTATGCTGTAAATATGCCGCAATTGATTGCATGGGCTAAACAATATGGTAAAATTTTAGAGTTGAATGCAAATCCATATCGTTTGGATTTATGTGAAGCCCATTTACGTATGGCAGTAGAAGCAGGTGTACCTATTGCGATTAATACAGATGCACATAGCATTGAGCAATTGGCTTATATGGATGTAGGTGTGCGCTATGCGCAAAAAGCTTATATACCTCAAGAGTTGCTCGTTAATACATGGACACGCGAGCAATTCGAACAATTTATAATGAGATAAGGGAGGTGTCTTCAATGATTGCACAGCGCGCATTGAAAACACTAGAGTACGATAAAATAATTACAGAAGTCGCAAAACATTGTACGTCATCGATTGGAAAAACCGCGATTGAACAGTTACAACCAGCGACCGAATTTGATAAAGTAGTAACACTATTGCAAGAGATGGATGAAGGGCTAGCTATTTTACGTGTCAAAGGCAATGTACCATTAGGTGGTATTTTTGATATTCGTCCTAGCGCAAGACGCGCGCAAATCGGCGGCATACTGAGCGCAATGGAGTTAATGGAAATTTCAAGCACGATTCGCGCTAGCCGCATTTTGCGTGAGTTTATTGAAGAAATCGAGGAAGAAGCTACCATTGAGATTCCTCTATTTATCGAGAAAAAAGAACAAATTCCAGCGTTAACCGGTTTGCAAAATGAAATTAATATGTGTATTGATGATAACGGTGCTGTTACCGATAGTGCAAGCCAAGCGTTGCGGAGTATTCGTCAATCGCTCCGAGCAGAAGAGGGACGTGTACGCAGTAAGCTTGAAAGTTTAATTCGTGGTAGTAACGCAGCAAAAATGCTTTCGGATCAAATTGTTACAATTCGTAACGACCGCTTTGTTATTCCTGTGAAACAAGAGTACCGTTATCATTACGGCGGTATCGTACACGATCAATCTGCTTCAGGTCAGACGCTCTTCATTGAACCAGATGCTGTCGTACAAGCAAATAACGAAGTGCAACGTTTAAAAGTAAAAGAGAAAGAAGAAGTAGAGCGCATTTTGCAAGCGCTAAGTTTGCTCGTACAAGAAGTAGCACCTGTATTATTTAATCTTGTTAAATTACTAGGCGAAATTGATATGATTTTAGCAAAAGGAAAATATGGTCAAGCGAATAAATGCACAATGCCGAAAATGAATAAAGAAGGACATATTCGTTTAATACGGGCAAGACACCCATTGATTCCAATTGAGACAGCGGTTGCTAATGATATTGAATTTGGTGAAAATGTTACAGCGATCGTTATTACCGGACCTAATACGGGTGGTAAGACAGTTACATTAAAAACGGTGGGACTGTGTACATTAATGGCACAAGCAGGCTTACCTGTACCAGCGTTAGATGGCTCAGAATTAGCTGTATTTGAGCAATTGTTTGCCGATATAGGAGATGAACAGTCGATTGAGCAGTCCTTATCTACGTTTTCTTCACATATGGTGAACATTGTAGATATTCTACAAAAATTCGATGAACGCTCATTAGTATTGTTTGATGAATTAGGCGCAGGGACAGATCCTCAAGAAGGTGCAGCACTTGCGATTGCTATTTTAGATGAAGTGCATGCACGTGGTGCGCGAGTTATGGCAACGACTCACTATCCCGAGCTAAAAGCTTATGGTTATAACCGACCGGGTGTAGTGAATGCCAGCGTCGAGTTTGATGTAGAGACGCTAAGTCCAACGTACCGTTTATTAATTGGCGTACCAGGGCGTTCAAATGCCTTTGAAATTTCAAGTCGACTAGGTTTACCTGTATCTATTATTAATCATGCTAAAACATTTACAGGTACAGATAGTAGAGAAGTTGAGTCGATGATTGCTTCGCTTGAAGCTTCGCGAAAACAATCGCAACAAGATGCTGAGCAAGCAGCTAGGTTAGTAGCAGAAGCGGAGGCGATGCGTCTTGATTTACAAACGCAACTTGCAGCCTATGAAGCGAAAAAAGAGCAGTTGCTTGAAAAAGCAAAAGACAAGGCACGTACCATCGTAAATGATGCGCGACATGAGGCTGAGGAAGTCATTCATGATTTGCGTAATATGAAACAAAAAACAGTGAAAGAGCATGAATTAATTGAAGCGAAAAAACGTTTAGAAGAAGCCGCGCCAAAAGAAAATCGTGTATTAAAGCGAGCAGCAGCGGTAAAAGCACGTAACCAAAACTTACAAGTCGGTGATGAAGTGCGTGTTATTTCATATAATCAACGTGGTACCTTAGCTGAAAAAGTCGGCAAAAAACATTGGATTGTAGCTGTTGGTATGATGAAGATGAAACTACCTGAATCAGAGCTAGAGTATATTAAGCCAGAAAAAGAGCCTGTTGCAACTTCTTCCTTACGAACAAGCCGTTCAGCGGTAAAATTAGATTTAGATTTACGTGGTGAGCGTTATGAGGATGCGCTTCACAAAACAGAAAAATATCTTGATGACGCTCTGCTTGCGAATTACCATCAAGTATCGATTATCCATGGTAAAGGAACGGGGGCTTTGCGTGAAGGCATTCAAAGTTATTTAAAACGCCACCCTCGCGTAAAAAGTTATCGCTTTGGTGAGCCAGCAGAAGGAGGCTATGGCGTCACAGTTGTAGAGTTGAAATAAGGAGGTAGCAACAATGGCTGGACGTAGTTTTTGGCAATATCCTATTGTAGAAACGGCAGGCTATTTTAGCGTTGTAGTATTATGCCTAGTTGTAGCTATGGCATTGTTTGAAGTAGTGACAAAATATCAAAATTGGCATGAGATTAGAAAAGGAAATATTGCAGTAGCGTTAGCCACTGGTGGCAAAATTATGGGAGTGTGCAATATTTTTCGCTACTCTGTCGAACGTCACAGCTCATTTGGTGAAATGATAGCATGGGGGATATTTGGATTTATTTTGTTAATTTTCGCGTATTATTTATATGAATTTTTAACGCCTATGTTTAAGGTCGATGAAGAGATTGAAAATGGGAATATTGCGGTAGGTTTAATCTCATTTACGATTTCAGTAGGACTATCATTTATTATTGGTGCAAGTATTGTAGTATAAGGAGCGACTTTTTATGGAAAAATTAGCGAAAGTGTTAATCGTCGTTTGTATTGTGTTTGTACTCGTAGGCGTATATTGGATGTTACAACAATAAGGCAAAACAACCTATACTTGAATGTGTAGGTTGTTTTTTAATTGTTTAGAAAAATAAATACTAGGGAAAAAGATGAATTACAATTCATTAAAATAATCGTAAAATACAAAATATTCTGTTTACCATTGTATATCTTGTAAAATTTACGTATAATCAAAAGAAAAAATGCAGATAGGGAAAGGAGTAATTTTTATGGTAGAAAAATTATGGTGGAACAATTACCCAAAAGAAGTACCGTATTCGTTGTCCTATGATCCTGTGCCAATCCAAACATTTTTAACGCGAGCTTATGAACAAAATCCAGAGAAAGTTGCGATTCACTTTTTAGGAAAAACACTTACGTATCGTGAACTATATGAAAGCGCACTAAAATTCGCGAATTATTTACAAGCGATGGGAATGCAAAAGGGAGATCGTTTAGCGATTATGTTACCCAACTCGCCTCAAAGTGTAATCGCTTATTACGGTGCGATGTATGCAGGTGTAATCGTTGTACAAACTAACCCTCTTTATACGGAGCGGGAGTTAGCCTATCAGCTTATTGATAGTGGAGCTATCACAATTTTAGCTCTTGATGCGCTGTATCCACGCATTATGAAAGTGAAAAATGAAACAGCGTTACAAGATGTTATTATTACATCCATTAGCGATTACTTACCTTTCCCTAAAAACCGCATTTACCCCATGATACAACGTAAACAAATGGGTATTACAGCGCATGTAAAACACGGGGGTTATCATCATTTATTTAAAGAGATTATGAATAGCATGAGTGCAACACCTATTGCGTTACCTTTTGATTATGAGGAAGATATCGCGCTGTTACAATATACAGGCGGTACGACGGGGCATCCTAAAGGTGTTATGTTAACACATAAAAATTTAACAGCAAATGTCCAAATGTGTGATGCTTGGCTTTATAAAACAAAGCATGGCGAAGAAGTCATTATGGGAGTGTTACCATTTTTCCATGTTTATGGTATGACAACTGTAATGTTGCTAAGTGTTTACACAAATAGTAAGATGGTATTATTACCGAAATTTGATGCAGCGACAACCTTAAAAACTATTGATAAACAACGACCTACTTTATTCCCTGGCGCGCCTACGCTTTATATTGGTTTATTAAATCATCCACAGCTTGCTAAATATGACTTAACGTCGATTAAAGCATGTATTAGTGGCTCTGCATCATTACCTGTTGAAGTGCAACAGAAATTTGAAGCGGCTACTGGCGGTAAACTTGTAGAAGGGTATGGGCTGACAGAGACGTCGCCTGTAACGCATGCTAATAATATTTGGGGACGCCGTGTCAGCGGTTCAATTGGTATTCCTTGGCCTGATACGGATGCTAAAATCGTGCGTGTTGGTGACCATAAACCATTGCCTTGTGGAGAGATTGGCGAGTTGATTGTCAAAGGACCACAAGTTATGAAAGGTTATTGGCATCGACCTGAAGACACCCAAGCAACATTTACAGAAGATGGCTGGTTATTAACAGGAGATTTAGGTTATATGAACGAAGAGGGCTACTTCTTTATTGTAGACCGTAAAAAAGATATGATTATTGCAGGTGGCTTTAATATTTATCCTCGCGAAGTAGAAGAGGTATTATATGAGCATGAAGCGGTGCAAGAATGTGTCGTGATTGGAATACCTGATAGTTATCGAGGCGAAACGGTAAAAGCTTTTATTGTGTTAAAAGAAGGATATACGACGACGCCTGACGAATTTAATCAATACTGCAGAAAAAATTTAGCCGCATATAAAGTGCCAAGACATTATGAATTCCGTAAAGAACTACCAAAGACAGCGGTGGGGAAAATATTACGACGTACGCTCGCAGAAGAGGAAAAAATGAAAATAGCGAGCGAACAAGCGCAGTAACGATGATTGTTGTTGACAAAAAAATAAAACTTATATAATATAAGAGATATGAATGAATGGTCATTCATATCTCTTTATTTTTTTGGTGGTGATAGACATGAAGCGCGATAAACCGAAGTATAAGCAAATTATTGATGCCGCTGTAATCGTTATTGCTGAAAATGGCTACCATCAAGCACAAGTTGCTAAAATAGCAAAGCAGGCTGGCGTTGCTGACGGTACCATTTACCTTTACTTTAAAAACAAAGAAGATATTTTAATTTCGATGTTTGAAGAAAAGATGGGTGTATTTACCGAGTCATTACAAGCTATAATAGAAAATGGAGGCACGTCTTCCGATAAATTATGCTTGATGATCGAAAATCACTTCAAGGTACTAGCAAAAGATCAGCATTTAGCAACTGTAACCCAATTAGAGTTAAGGCAATCAAATAAAGAACTTCGTTTAAAAATTAACGGAATATTAAGAGAATATTTGAAGCTACTCGATGAAATTTTAATTGAAGGTATGCTAAGTGGCGAGTTTAATCCTACGATGGATGTTCGTCTAGCGCGTCAAATGGTATTTGGTACTATCGATGAAACGATTACATCGTGGGTGATGAATGACGCTCGCTATGATTTATTATCTGTAATACCTAAAGTGCAAACATTATTATTAAAAGGGATTCAAGCTTAAAAAGGGGTGTAAGAAAATGGAGTTTTTAACTTGGAAAGTAGAAGATGGTGTAGCGATTGCAACGATTAATCGCCCACCAGCAAATGCTTTATCACGTGGGATGATTCAAGAGGTTAATGAGCTTTTGAATGAAGTTGAAAACGATGACGCAGTACGTGTGGTAGTACTTCACGGTGAAGGGCGCTTTTTCTCGGCAGGCGCAGATATTAAAGAGTTCACTGAAGTAAGCGACGGCGCTGAATTTACTAAATTAGCCGAAGCTGGACAAACTGTTTTTGAGCGCTTGGAGTCATTTTCGAAGCCGGTATTAGCAGCCATTCATGGTGCTGCACTCGGTGGTGGCTTAGAGTTAGCGATGGGATGTCATATTCGCTATGTAGCAAAAGATGCAAAACTAGGGTTGCCAGAGTTGCAACTGGGATTAATTCCAGGCTTTGGTGGCACGCAACGTTTACCGCGTTATGTAGGCACAGCAAAAGCAGCAGAAATGCTTTTCACAAGCGAACCAATTTCAGGAGAAGAAGCGGTGCAGTGGGGATTAGCAACACGTGCTTTTGAAGCTGAAAATTTAGTACAAGAAACCATTGCGATTGCTAAAAAGATGGCAAAGAAGAGCCCAATAGCTTTAGCACAAGCTATTACCATGTTAGGTTATGCGAAGCCCGCTTCATTTTATGAGGGCATTAAAGCAGAAGCAGCGAGTTTCGGTAAAGTATTTGTATCTGAGGACGCAAAAGAAGGTATTCAAGCTTTCCTTGAAAAAAGAGCACCACAATTTACAGGAAAATAACTTCATTTTTCAGTAAATTGTGTTATGTTAAATAAAGTAATTAATAAATAAGCTTCAGGAGGTCTACTAATATGAACATTTATGCATTAGTGAAACGTACATTTGATACAGAGGAAAAAATCGTCGTATCTGGCGGAAAGATTCAAGAAGATGGTGCAGAATTCATCATTAACCCATACGATGAGTATGCGGTAGAAGAGGCAATCCAATTACGTGATGCACACGGTGGTAAAGTTACAGTTTTAACATTAGGTGGCGAAGATGCAGAAGAGCAACTACGCAAAGCTTTAGCAATGGGTGCAGACGAAGCAGTATTAATTAACACTGAAGATGACTTAGATGAGCTCGATGAGTACGCAGCAGCGACACTTATCGCAGAGTACTTAAAAGACAAAGAAGTTGATATCATTATCGCAGGTAACGTAGCGGTAGATGGTGGATCGGGTCAAGTAGGACCACGTGTAGCAGATTTATTAGATATTAACTATGTAACGACAATTACTAGCCTTGAAATTGACGGGGATGTTGTAAAAATCGTCCGCGATATTGAAGGCGACTCAGAAATTTTAGAGACAGCACTACCATTACTTGTAACGGCACAACAAGGGTTAAATGAACCACGTTACCCATCTTTACCAGGGATTATGAAGGCGAAAAAGAAACCGCTTGAAGAACTGGAATTAGATGATTTAGATATCGATGAAGATGATGTTGAAGTGAAAACAGAAACGGTTGATATTTTCTTACCAGCACAAAAGGCAGCAGGTCGCGTTTTAGAAGGCGATATCGCTGACCAAGTGAAGGAATTAGTTAACTTATTACACACAGAAGCAAAAGTAATTTAATCGAAGTTTAGGTAACGGAGGGAATAAATTATGACAAAAAAAGTATTAGTGTTAGGTGAAGCGCGTGAAGGTAGCTTACGTAACGTATCATTTGAAGCGATTGCAGCTGCTAAAACAGTAGCAAATGGCGGCGAAATTGTAGCTGTCTTATTAGGAGATACAGTTGCGGATTTAGCAAAAGAAATGGTGGCATACGGCGCAGATCGCGTTATTACGGTAGAACATCCACATTTAAAACAATATACATCAGACGGTTATAGCCAAGCAGTAATGGCTGTCATTGAGCAAGAAAATCCAGAAGGTATTGTCTTTGGTCATACAGCACTAGGTAAAGATTTATCGCCAAAAATCGCTAGTAAGTTACAAGCAGGTTTAGTATCAGATGTAACTTCAATTGAGAGCGATGGCGATGAGCATACTTTCATCCGTCCAATTTATTCGGGTAAAGCTTTCGAAAAAATTAAAATTAAAGACGGTGTAACATTCTTTACGGTACGACCTAATAATATTGCACCACTTGAAAAAGACGATAGCCGTTCAGGCGACGTATCAAGCTTAGCAGTAGATATTACAAACTTACGTACAGTCATTAAAGAAGTTGTTCGTAAGTCTACAGACGGTGTTGACCTATCTGAAGCAAAAGTAGTTGTAGCAGGTGGTCGCGGTGTTAAATCTTCTGAAGGTTTCGAACCATTAAAAGAGCTAGCGGATTTATTAGGTGGCGCAATCGGTGCTTCACGTGGTGCATGTGACGCTGATTATTGTGATTACTCATTACAAATTGGTCAAACAGGTAAAGTAGTAACACCAGACCTTTATATCGCTGCAGGTATTTCAGGCGCGATTCAACATTTAGCAGGTATGTCTAACTCAAAAATTATCGTAGCTATTAATAAAGATCCAGAAGCTAACATTTTCAATGTAGCAGACTATGGTATCGTAGGCGACTTATTTGAGGTACTACCTTTATTGATTGAAGAGTTTAAAAAAGTAAAACAATCATAAGATTATAAGTAATGATAAGGGGGACGCTACAAGTTATGCGTTCCCTCTTTTTACTGAAAGGAAGCATACATAATTATGAAACATTTAGCTTTTGCGACACTGACATTATTGGCGTTAACAGGTTGCCAACAAGCGGAAAAACCAGCAGCTGAAGCCGTCAATCAATCACAAACGGCAACGGAAGAAAAAAAGTATACTAAGGTAAGTGACTTGCAGCAACCATTAAAAGCAACGTATAAAGAATTTGACGTGTATTTAGTTAGTGTAGAAGATGAAGGGCACTTTTATATGGCTAAAAAAGGTGAGGATCGAGTAGTACAACAAAATTTAAGTGGGCCGTTTGTTCATAAGGGGGAAGAACAATTGGTCACAACGACTATCGGTAACGAAACTTTTTTAATGTATAAGACGGCTACAGATACACCGATGGTAGCGCTTTTTGTTATAGATGAAGGTGCGTTAAAAATCGTCCCAATCAACGGCAGCGATTATGTTATAGCAAATCATAGTGTTAAGCAAATCGATGGTGGTAAACTGCAATATGCGATTTATGGCAAAGGGCATTTAACGTTTAAAACCGTTGAATACGACGCTAACACGCAAGCTTTTACTTTGCTGGCTGAAGAAACAATAAGTGATGAGCAACAAATGGAAAGTGCTATGGCGGCTTGGACAACGAACGAGGCTTATTATCATCCTTATCCACAAATTGATATTCATGAAGCAATACGTAATATTAGTCAGTATGGCTATTATATTTACCCTAATACCACAGAGGGTATAGATATTGATGTCTTAACGAGCCAACGTCCTGACTATAATTTTCCTGATGAATACTTTGAAGGCGGTAAGTACATTCATTACGGCACCGGTGAATATGTCTTTTTCGACCCAAATACAAATTTAATTAGTGGTTTATGGCTTTCGGGCAGTGGATTAAAAAATACTTCCTATGCGGACTTTATCGCTACAACAACGTTGCCTTACCACCAAGAATACGACCAATTTTTCTCAGCGCAAAGCGTCGCATTACCAGACGGGGTAAGGCTTCTACTCGATGACACGAGCACGAATGTTACGATGGTTATGAAATACTGAGCATATTATTCGCTTATTTAAAATACCCCCTGTATACTACAGTTATAGTTAATCCAAAGGAGGAAATAAACAATGGCAGTAATTAATGCAACAGATGCAAACTTTCAAGATGCAATTAAAGAAGGCGTAGTACTAGTAGATTTTTGGGCAGCATGGTGCGGTCCATGTAAAATGATTGCTCCGGTACTTGACGAGTTAGCTACAGACCTAGAAGGTAAAGCTAAAGTAGTTAAAGTAAACGTTGACGAAAACCAAGGTACAGCTTCTCAGTACCAAATCATGTCAATCCCATCACTACTATTATTCAAAGATGGTGAGCTTGTAGAAAAAACAATGGGCTTCCAACCAAAAGAAGCTTTACAAGCATTCGTTGAAAAACACCTATAATTATCATTAACGATACGCCGAGCGCTCAAGCAGTGCTCGGCTTTGTTGTCGTTAGGGGGATATGCGATGAATGAAATGATCACACATAAATTAGCGCTATTACCTGATTTACCAGGATGCTATTTGATGAAGGATAGCCAAGGCACCGTTATTTATGTAGGTAAGGCTAAAATACTGAAAAATCGTGTGCGCTCCTACTTTACAGGTAGCCATGACGGCAAGACAGCGCGTTTAGTAAGTGAAATAGATGATTTCGAATACATTATTACTTCTTCAGATTTAGAAGCGTTAATTTTAGAGCTTAATCTCATAAAAAAACATGATCCTAAGTATAATATCATGTTAAAAGATGATAAAACTTATCCTTATTTGAAAATTACGAATGAGCGTTATCCGCGACTCATTACGACAAGAAAAGTAAAAAAAGACCGCGCTAAATATTTCGGGCCTTATCCTAATGCTTACGCTGCAAATGAAACGAAAAAGTTGTTAGATCGTATTTATCCGCTTCGAAAATGTGCTACTATTCCTAAACGTGTATGTCTTTATTATCACCTCGGCCAGTGCTTAGCTCCGTGTGAAAAAGAAGTAACATCAGCAGAAATGAATGAAGTCGTGGCACAAATTACACACTTTTTAAATGGTGGTGTCGATGATGTGCGGGCGTCACTTGAACAAAAAATGCTAGCAGCAGCAGAGGCGCTAGAGTTTGAACGCGCAAAGGAATTACGCGACCAAATTACGCATATTGATACGATTATGCAAAAGCAAAAAATGATTATGCGAGATAAGTCTAATCGCGATATTTTTGGTTACGCTGTGGATAAAGGTTGGATGTGCGTACAAGTGTTTTTTGTACGCCAAGGTAAATTAATTGAGCGAGATGTTTCTATATTTCCGATTTATAGAGAACCGGATGAAGAGTTTTTAACATTTGTCGGACGCTTTTATGACAAGCCAGAGCACTTTAAACCAACAGAAATCTTATTGCCACAAGGCGTTGATGCTAAACTGTTAACAGAGCTATTGCAAACGAAAGTAACGATACCGCAACGCGCCCAAAAGAAAGAACTTGTAGCCTTAGCAGAAAAAAATGCGCGCGTAGCATTAGATGAAAAGTTTAAAATTATTGCACGTCAAGAAGAACGAACAGTCGGCGCATGCGATGAGTTAGGCGCCGCTATGAATAGTAAGCCACCTCTCCATATTGAAGCATTTGATAACAGTCATATGCACGGAGCAGATGCAGTATCTGCGATGGTTGTATTTATTGATGGGAAGCCTGATCGCAAAGCCTACCGTAAGTTTAAATTACGCGATACAGCAAGCCATGATGATTACGGAGCAATGCGAGAAGTTTTACGCCGTCGTTATAAGCGTGTATTAATCGAAGGTTTACCGCTACCCGATTTAATTATAGTAGACGGTGGTAGAGGGCAACTTACTGTAGCGAAAGAAATAATTGAAGATGAACTAGGATTAAACGTCCCGATAGCAGGTTTAGCTAAAAATGAAAAGCATCAAACAGCGGAGCTTTTATACGGAGATCCTCCAGAACTTATTCCGCTTAAGCGAACGAGTGACGGGTTTTATTTATTGCAACGTATTCAAGATGAAGTACACCGTTTTGCGATTACTTTTTTACGTCAACAGCGAGAGAAGCAAGTTATTCAATCAGTATTAGACAATATTGAAGGTGTCGGACCTAAACGAAAACAACAATTATTGCAACATTTTGGTTCTATAAAAAAAATTAAAGCAGCAGATGAACAAGCGTTGCGCGAAGCGGGAATGACAGAGAAGCTGGCAACTACTATCTATGCATTTTTCAGACAATAGCGTTGCGTGTTAAATTAGAGTATGCTATGGTTAATACACAAATTCATAATTTGAGATAGAGGCGCAAGTTTCAAGAGTAGATAATCGTAGAGTGAACAAACTTTTTGATGATTATTGAAAGGGACCCTTGCCGAAGCACGACTGCGTTGTTCCGTAGTAGTAGCTGGTTTTGCATTAAATAAGTGTAAAACTGTCGAAATAATCATTTCGTTGCGCTATCTGCCATGAACACGTAACACAGTACATGATAGACAGCTAATGCGAAATGCATAGGCTGTCTTTTTTTATGGAGAAAGGAAGTGTAGCTATGAAAACAGTAGTAGTAAAAGTTGGCGTTTCAGCAATGCAATCAGAAGAGCGCATCGAGCAGGCCGCACAATATATCGAAGCATTAAAGGAGCAAGGCAATCGTGTGGTTGTTGTAGCTTCAGGTATGGCGAAGGAGAAGTCGACATTGCTCGCACCTATTGCGAAATGGACAGCGAACGCTTTGCAACGAGAGCAAGCGATGCTTATGGCAACGAGCTCACAAATTGCAGCGAGTAGTTTAGCGGTAGCATTACAGGCTAGAGGTCATGCTTCAACAGCGCTGACAGCCCAGCAAGCAGGTGTTAAAACAGACGCTAAGTACCAACATGCTCGCATTACCGCTATTCAAACGACAAAAATTGAAACATTACTTGCACAAGGCAGTATTGTTACTATCGCAGGGCGTCAAGGTGTAGCAAACGGAGAATTAACGTATTTAGGCGATGGGGGCTCTGCTACATTAGCTGTTGCCTTAGCCCATTATTTACAAGCAACACATGTTATTGTTTTAGCGAAAGATAGCATTTACACAGCAGACCAAGCGATAATACCGCGCGCGCAGCGCATGGCAGAAATCTCATTTGACGAAATGCTAGAGTTTGCGCATTTAGGTGCAAATTTACTACATCCACGCTCAGTAGAACTTGCTAAAAAATACAATGTTAAAATTTTTATTCAAGCGTTAACTGAACAACACGGTACTTGGGTGAAGGGGGAAAAAGATATGGAAAAAGAAATGATCGTGCGAGGTGTAGCATATGAAGCAGATATCGTACGCTTGACAGTAGGATACGACTCAAATCAGGAGGTATCACTCGCTTCTTTGTTTACAACCTTAGCCAAACATCACATTAATGTTGATATTATTGTGCAAGCGACGATGCATCAAGCTGCACAAACCGTATCATTCTCTATCGAAAAAACACAGTTTGCAGAAGCACTAAAAGTGTTAGAAGACAATAAGCAACAGCTAGGTTTTACATTTGCTGATTTTGAGATTGGGTTAGCTAAAGTATCCATCATTGGTTCGGCGATGGCTTCAAATCCAGGGGTAGCAGCAAGTATGTTTGATCGTTTACGCAAGGAGAAAATTGCAGTCAAAATGGTAAGTACATCAGAGATTAAAGTGTCTGTCGTTGTACCGCAAGAAGATATGGTGCGTGCGGCACAAGCTTTGCATGATGAGTATCATTTGTAACAACAAGCAAAGTCGTAGCCTTTATTGGCTATTGCTTTGCTTTTTTTATCCCTAATGGTCTCTTAATTTAGCTTTGCAACGCAGTATAATGCTGACTAACATAAGCTGAAGTACCCTAAAATTAGGATTTCGCATCGTTTTGAGGTGTAGTGAGATGGGATGGCTAAGTAAATGAGAGAAAGCGTTAGCAGTAAAGAAATATGCTTGCAAGTATGTGCTTGTTCTAAGCAACGCCAATCACATATTAGGTTTTTGTAAATTTACTTATGAAAACATTGACAATTGCGAGAAAATTCACTACTTTTGAAGTAGGCCATATTATGGACGTAACCGTAAAGGAAGAAGGGACTTAGTGAATGTTTCGTAAAAAAAGTATGACCCCGCCCACAACGATTAGTGAGCAACAACATACTGCTGTGTTACAAGAGCTTGCGCAACTGAAACAAGCTATGCAACAAAAGGAAGATGCCTTAGATGTGAAAAATGCATTGCTTGATTTTGTGCTCGCTCATATTGAGCTAATTAATTTTCAAACGATGCTTAATATTGAACGCGTAGCAGATGGTGTACATATGATTTCAAGTAATTGCCGTCAACTAGCAGCGAGTAGTGAAGAAATGTTGACGACCGAACAAACGATTAATGCTAATATGCAGGAAGTACAAGCTATTGCGCAAGAGCTGACTATGCGTATGCAAGAAGTGGTAGCTTCGAGTGCGAAGGTAAGTTATCGTATTACAGATGGTAAGCAAGCGATGGAATATTTACATAATGAATTGTTAAAAATGAATGATATTACGACGAGTGTATCGTCTATTGCAGACCAAACGCGTCTGTTAGCATTAAATGCTTCTATTGAAGCTGCGCGTGCAGGTGAGCACGGGAAAGGTTTTAGCGTTGTTGCATCTGAAGTAGGAAAATTAGCTAATCACTCTAAAGAATCATTGAGTGAAGTAGTAACGATACGCGCAGTTATCGAAGAGCGCTCAACTGAAGTTACGCATAATATGCAACATGTAGAAAAATTTACGCTAAAGCTCGTAGATGAGGTAAAGCGAGATGTTACTACTTTAGGAACGACAGTAGATCAATTACAAGAAGCTTCTGTCGGCTTAGATGAAATGACTCAGGCGTCTGAGCAGTCTGCAGTAGCTATTGAACAATTAGCGCAAGTGACAGAAGATCTCTCTGAAACTAGCCGTTTTTCTCAAATGATTCAAGAGCAATTTTCTCAAGTAATGGCGACGGTATGTCCAACGATTGAAGCACCACGTCAAGCGTCACTTATTAGCCAATTAAGTGCGCGCTTAAGTGATCATGCTAACTTTTTGCGAGCGACTATTGCTAAAGCTGGCAAGGGCGGCGTTGTAGCAGCGCATACCGAGTGCAAATTTGGGCGCTGGTACTATGAGAACAAAGCAAACTTCGGTCATATCCGTGCTTTTCAAGCTATTGAAAAACCGCATGAATATGTCCACTTAGCAGGTCAGCAACTTTTGGCGCAAGCAAGCATTCAAAATGTAAGGGAATTTGTACAACATTCATTAGCTATTTTGCAAGGCTTTATTGAGCTAATTGATGTATTGCGTAAAACGGCACATGCTTCATAAAATAATGCTGAGACAAAAGTAAAAGAACCATAAAAAACGAAGGATGATGAAATGTCATCCCCTTCGTTTTTTTAACGTCTTTCCGAAAGAAGTCTCCCATCCTCAAGGAATGTGAAGGTGCGAATAGCACCAATGAGTAGGTGGGGGATGAATTTCGGTTGGCTTTAGCCAAAGCTTATAATATAATCAGTCTTAGATGTAACAAAGGATTGATATCACAATGAAATTAGATAGTAATAATCATTCAGTATTCTTAATGCATTATCATCTTGTACTGGTTGTGAAATATCGGATACAAGTTTTTGACAATGAATTATCTGATTTTGCAAAAGAAATGTTCATTAAGATTGGAAGTAAATACAACATTTCTTTAGTGGAATGGAATC
>NZ_QAFW01000036.1 GCF_003057615.1 Metalysinibacillus jejuensis | reverse complement strand
TTTGTTAGTGGATGGCTTGTTGCACACGTTCCCCATAGCCATACTTTTGAAAGTATTCAATCAGTGCACCTTCAACAATCATCCGTTGTGACAAGTTATACTCGGTACTAAAATCATTCAACAAAGCGATCATTGTACTCGCTAAGGTTAATGTCTTAGGGGAAGCATTCCCACGTACTTTAAAGTGCGGTACTTGTCCTTGGGTTGCTTGGGTTAACCATTGAATTAAAAAGTCTTGATGCGTACAGAGAACATCCCATAACTCCCCTGTAGGTAATGATGCGGTAGGCGCTGGTGTAGGAGTCATGATAGGTGATGTGTCTGGTACAGATAGCGATGGACTAGGCTGGGCTTCATACTGATAGTTCTGACTTTCATTACACCAATAATAGCCTTGGCTTGCCATATACTCACCTAACGCATCTACGGTTTCAAAGCCATGTTTGATCGCTACTTGACGAGGATTGGGATGTTTGACATCTAACATACGAATAATCTGGGCTGCTTTAGTCGTAAGTTGCAGGGCTTCTTGAACAGCAGTAGACGATGTCGGTTGTTTAAGTACATAGGTTTGAGCTTGGCTATCCCAACGATACCCTACTCGTCGCATATAAATATCAACACTTTTCCAGGTTTTATTACCATAGAATCTTGCAATCGCTTCACGGTCTTCGCCTGCAGCTAACTTATTGAGAATGGTTTGGGCTTTAGTGTTCGCCTTCATAATAGTCAACCTCTCCTTCATGAATAAAATTTAATGAGCCGACTGCTTCATGTAGAGCGGTCGTATTCGCATGCATATAAACAGAAGTCGTACGCACATCCGCATGTCCTAATAAGCGTTGGATAACCGCAACATGGGTATCGGTTTGTACTAACTGACTCGCAAAGGAATGACGTAACGTATGACTCGTAACTGGCTTTGTAATACCTGCTGCTTGTACAGCTCGTTTGAGTACCACATTGACATATTGAGGGCTAACACCACCTGTTTTTTCTATGGCAAAAAACTTTAAGGAAGCTGTCGATGGACGCACCTGTTGTAAATACTTGGTCATCATCGCTTGGAGTGCTTTGTTCATCGGAACATCACGGTTCTTACCACCTTTACCTTCAATCACATGGACAATACCTTTTGTGAGATCCACATCCTGCAGCGTTAAGTTGGCACATTCACTTACACGTAACCCTGTATTTGCCATCATCGTTAAGAAGTAATAGATGATAGGTTGATCAATATGCTGAAGAATAGCTTGTAACTCATCTGTAGTTAAAAAGGTACGTTCTTGATTACGCACAGGTACTCGCTCGATATCGGCTGTTGGATTATAAGCAATCCACTTTTTCTTAACCGCATACGTAAAGAAACTGGAAATGGAATTCAGTTTACGACGTAACGTTGCAGGTTTACACCCTCTTGTCACAAAGGTTTGGTAATAACTTTCGACTTTTTCTTCAGTGACTTCATCTACATAGAGTGGACCATTGGTTGCCCGTGTCACATGGTTTTGGAACTGACGTAAATCGACCCCATAACCACGAATAGTTTCTTGGCTCATCTTGCGTTGTTGTAAGTGAGCGTGAAATAATGCAATAGCTTCTGTTAATAAAATGACTTCTGGATTCATCCGTCATACCTCCTTCTTATATTCTGAGTTATAATATATATTTTCAAATGGCTTCAATACTTTAAACGGTGTGCCGAAAGTGCCGACGTGTCGAAAGTGAAACCCTACAACACGTCTTTTTCGGCATGTTGCCATTGACGGCTTTTAAGGAAAACTTAGTTAGCCTAATTTAGCATCTTTTAGTTTTTGCTCTATCCCCACCTTCATATCAATCAAAGGTGGTTTTTTCATCGTAAGACCCTGTTTTTCTACCACTTTAGGAGAACATTTAGCATTACGTAGTATCACTTGCTTATGAGTTGAAACATTTCTAATCTCAAATGTGATACCAACGTCTTTAAGATTAGAATTAATTTCGGTTAAACGCCGACTTAAAATTGAAGCTGATCTAGGGTAACGTTTATCTGTGGTATCAATACGATGCTGATTGGCTATACCATCTAATTGATTTAATAAATCTGTGACAGATCCTTTCCATGTCGCTTGGTGCTTCATAAATTGTTGAATCGCTGCAGAAACAGGATGACTGTCGATAATAGTAGCCGTTGCTGCTTGACGATTATTTTCATAGGCTTGTAAAAATGCTTCGCCTTGTCCTTCTTCAATTGCTTCAGCAATGGCATACCCCCATTTTGCAAAATCAGCCATGCGAGGCAATTTCGATAATGTAACGGTAGGATAAATACTCAATGCCTTTTGTAACACATTGCAAATACCACCTAAGATAATCGGACGGTCGGCTTCGAAGTTAGCCCATACCTCTGTTTCCGTCAATCGCTCTTCATCTGGAATACGCAACAATTCCAGTAATAAAGCACGATCCATCAAATCTGGTTCAGTAAGGGCAAAGTTTATCCCATTTAGCATTACAACACGGCGAATATCTAATAAAACTTCAGTTGACGTGGTGTACAGTTTACGTAGCGTGACAGCTCCCCCTGTAGATGTCATACATAAAATATCGCTCTTTTCTTTATCTAGGTAGCGCATATTATCAAAGCTACTAACATAGTTATTGTGCAGTGTCACCGTAAAGTCCATTTTTTGTGAGGGTAACGGGTTTAAAGCTTGCTTTGCAGGGTCAATTAGACTACGTAACATTTTCATCGTCGTAGATTTTGCAGCACCTTTTTCACCTTGAAGAATTAAAATAGTATGCGAGATATCCGAAATAAAAGCGGTACATAAGAATACTAACGTGAGAAGTTGATCCTCAGGCTTTAAACGAATGTACTTGAATAATTCCGTAATAGTACCATTCGCTAAATCAGGCATTACCTGTTCTAAAAAATTCGTACCTCTTTTAAAGAGTACCGTAGGATGTTGAGCAATCTTGATACCATTTTTGGTAATTTGAATAATGTCGTTGTTTTTGTTACCGATATCAATAAAAATAGCGTCGGCATTGGAATGGACACGCAAATAACGCTCTTTTTCTTTTGAATGAAATTGGGCTTGTACGGCAAGCAAGGAACGAATTTGATTGATATATTCTGTTGATAATACTTTGCCTATCTTCTTTATAGCTTGCATCTGAAGGTAACCTTTAAATTCATTGGATTCAATTTCATATTGCTGTTCTTTACCCTCATAATCTACTAAGGTATACAGCGTCGCATCGCTATCTTTATACACTATACAGTTTTCCTGTATCTCTCGAATAAATTTGTCAACCTTATCTTCAGATGAAGTTTCTTGCTTTTTTGGCTCTAACTTTGCACGTAGTGTATGCCAATTTTGATGATGACAGCTATCATGGTGACAACCAGCAGCCAATGCACCATTTGCAAATCGTGTAATAAAAGCCCCACGGTCTTTTACACTATGTGTCTTCCACGGACATTCATCTAGCACCCATGTTGTACTACCGTCATCATTTGCTTTTATATGTGCTACCTTTAACTTCGTTCGTTGAATAAAGCCTTCAACATCAAAAAAAGTTGACGGTTGCTGTAGAAGTGTTTGTGCGTCTTGCACTACTTTAGTAGATGAAACTTGACTCGTTTCATATTGCGCAACAAAATCCTCTAATTGTTGACGACTTACTTCATTTATTTCATCTGGTATCACTTCAATCGATGAAACACGATGCGGTCGTTCTATAGTCGCTGTTCCTTTCGCTGCTAATGTACCGTAAATTTTACTAATACGAGCAGCATTACTCACGCTCTGATCCACGTCAACATCAGCTGTAGAAAAGAGATGATGAAGGGTTTGGAGTACTTTCTTTATAAGTTGTTGTGTAGGGGCATCATTATCTTCATTAATAGCATAAAGTAAATGCACACCATTGCCACTTATCGCTTCAATAGGATCAGCCCATCCATGTTCAGTAAGAAACTGACTTATCTTATCGGCGACAACTCTAGCTGCTTGTAATTCCGCTTTAGTTGACGATAGATTACTTGCACGCTTTGGATCAATATCAATTAGTAACCATAGACGACAAACAATATCTGTGTCTTTTGTGGCTAATGAGCGAGTAAGGGCTTTATTTAGCAGCGTGGGCTTGTCGTCGATACCCACAGGGTTTAATGTGACATATACACCTTTTGCTTTTTCATTCACTTTTAAGACTTCTCGTACAAACGCTTCTTCATCTGTAAAAAAACCACAATATACAGCATTACCTTTTGAGCCCATACCTAAAGCTCGTACCTCTACAGCATGATTTTCTACAGACATCAATTTAAATGTCGTGCGGATATCCTGTTCATTGTAATTAGTTTGCGCCTGTTGCACCTGTTGTGTTTGTTGCACCTGTTGTGTTTGTTGTTTTTTCATCTTTTTTCTCTCCTTCGTGAAAGTGTCGTCATGTCGGCACTTTCAGCTTTTTTTACTTTGCTATGGCTAAATTTCCAAATTAGAACATCTAGTAGATCCAATCATCACGGGGATATAACCATGTCGTTGCTACATCAATTGATACAACATTCATGTTCTTTCACCTCGTATAAGTTTTTTTGAAGCCAAATCATAAGCCACCACATTGTCGTTTTTTATTTGAACTTCCTCTTTAGCTTAAATAAATCGAGTTTAAAAAAATATGGGTCAGCTATGTTTAAAAAAACATAGCTGACCCATTGCATATTACTATTTTTGTGCATATTTTTTTAATTTTTCTACAAAAGCATGGAGAGTAACCGCTGGATTTGCTGTAGTTCCGTCTTGCATATTCTTTTTAATAAGCTCATAGTGTGCTAAAACACCCTCATAAAACTTTGGATTCTGTATGCTTTTTGTAGTGGCTAACGCTTGATTAGGTATAGTTTGTAATACTTGGTGTGCATAATCTAATTGGTCATCTAACCTTTGGTAAAGTATCAGCTTACCAGTATCTACAGGCTGTTCATTCTGTATAGAGCGCAAAGCATAATAAATATCTGTGCGGATACACACCATCTCCTTTAAAAGTTCGATAACTCTATTACCAATTCTATTTTCATCTAAATTTTCAAGATTCATCGCATATACGTTTCCTTGCCTTATTAATGCCAAGTCATTTTTTACTTGCTGATACTTAGAAGCATTTGCCTCTAATAAATGCTCACTCTCTGAAATTAAACGTGCTGTACGATGTTTTCTATCAGCTATATTAGCTTCTGCAATTTCATCTAAATTTTCAAAAAATACATTACGCATTTGTAACATCAACTCTAATCTCTGACTCTTAACCTTGGCGACTTCAACTCGGTCTTCGATATCTTTTAATAGTTCTTTCGAAAAAGGTGGTGTTTTCTCAAGTTGTATTTCTTCTTTTGGATTGTCTAGATTAGACACGAACTCAGGGGATGCTTTCCACTTATGATAAACTTGTTCTTCCCCATCATTTTTCAACATTTGGGCTAACTTATCATCTAAATTGTAAATACTCCTATCTTCTCGAGCTCGTTTACAATAGTCCATTTGAAAAAGTTCACGATCTTTCGGATTCAATCCGTGCCCCATTTGTCCTAGCTCTTCTTCAAGCTCTTCTTCGAAGGCTGCTTCCTCGTCTAATTTAAAAAGATAAGCCATGTAAATTCCCTCATCAAACATTTGAATTAAATATTTTGTATATTCAATCATCGTACCTTTATCCAATGTTGTTGTCGCAACAATCAATTCACTAAATTTTTCTTCTAACATGGGTAAAAGTAAGGTTTCTAACACTGCTTTCTCATATACAGGAGACATTAAAACATCTGCCTTGGATTGAATATTCGCCATATTGTCAATCGCTTCTATAATTTTCATATTAAATCCTGTTAATTCTTTTGCTGTAATAGATCTTTGTCGTTTTTGATTTAAGTCATCATCATGCATTTTCTTGATAGTAGATTCTAGGGGGTAATTTTCTAAGGAATTAATAAGTACCATTAGTAAGCTAAAGGATTTTTCTGTGAACTGATACGCTGAATTCACTTCTTCATTCTCTTTGAATAATATCTTATCGATATCATACAGTTTAAACACACGCTCAAGTTTATTTTCTAACTGCTTAGGGGTTAAGCCAAGCGCAACTTCTAAATCTTTTTTAGTTTTCATATGTTAATACACTCCTACTTCATTATAGTGATTCTATAAGTATTTATCCTCCCACAAAAAAAACAGGTAAATCTATCATATCAACATCACAATGATTATCTTTTTTTACATCGAAAATACCCTATATGATAACTACATTTTTACCTAGTAATAATTTTCAACGTGAGGATATAGAACTAATTCTACAAGAATAATTTACATTTTAACAGTATAGCGAACTAAAAATTGCCATGTAATTATTAAGGAATATATGCCTCTCGTTTTTACGTACCAAGATTCACTACAGCCATGAAAATATCGTTTTTTCACCTACACTAAAAATTTAATTTGCCTACTCAAAAGTATGTAATAAAAAAAATAACAAAAATGCCGACATGTCGAAAAAATTTAAATTTTCCACATGACAGGCATATTCACGACGTTACAATAAATCCAATGCTGCTTGTTTATCCTCTCGTGACGTTTGGATATACATTTTACTCGTCATATCTACACTATGATGCCCTAAGATCTTACTTACCGTGACAATAGGTACACCACGCTTTAATAATAACGTAGCACAGGTACGTCTAAATAAATGAGGATGTAGATGAAAGCCTACGGCTTTGCCTAAGTCAGCTAAGAAACGACGGACGGTATCACGATGAATGGCTGCCGCTCGTTCAGATACTAACACATAAGGACTATCAACATAGGGGGATCTTGCTCGTTCATGTGTTTGATAATGCAATAATTGAGCCATTACATCCTGCCGTAACACTAATTCTCGTTGTTTACCGCCTTTACCTCTGACAATAAGGGTACGTGTTATGGGATCAATTGCTTGCCATTGCAGTTGGACTAACTCTGAGACACGCATCGCTGTATACAATAATAAATAGACCATTAAGCGGTCACGTTCACGATACTTTGGCTTTTCTACTTCTGCTAATACAATAGCTACCTGCTCATCGGTCAAGACATCGACATGGTGTTCACTACCTGCTGCTAACTTCATACGATCGGTCTGTAAACGTATCGGGTTATCGGTTACAACGTGCTGTAATACTAAGTAATCTCCCCATACTTTCATACTGTTAACCTTCTTATTAATTGTGGTAATCTTATACTGTTGCTGTAACGTGTGTAAGTAGCGTAACCATTCGACACGACTAAATGCTGCATCCTTGGGTACTTCACCTCGTATTGCTTCATAAAATAACCGTACATCCGTCTGATAGGTGGTAATGGTCTGTGGTCGCTTTCCCTCTACATACAGCCATTCGCTAAACGTATCATACACATTCATTTTTATCTGCCTCCTAAAAAAATAACGTGTTACCTCTCCCTACAGGAAAGGCACACGTTACATCATAATGTACTCAGTCATCCACCATTTCTTGTACAATAGCGGTTGCTACCGTAATAATCATCGTTAAAATAATCTTTTCCCAGCCCATGTGTGTCACCTCCTTTTCCTAACGTGAGCGCTAACGGTTATGTGCCCAAGATGCCATAAACGCTGCGATTCACGTCAGTTATTAAATACCGTCGTGAGTTTATGAAGGGGATAATCACCACCTTTCCATATGTCATATCAGTTTTTGCAGCAGGCAAAATGATACACCAACTACTGGCGTGAGTTACTGTAAAGAACTGTCACGAGTTGGGCATAGGATCGCCTTGCCGTTCACATACCACCGCATTAAAGGCGCTAAGGCATATTCACTACGGTCAATCAAAAATAATTCAATTGTAAAGGCTGTCCCTTCAGGAACATAGGTAAAACTCCATGTAGTAAGTGGACTACTAAGTGAAGTCAGTAATGTCAGCGGAAAGATGGTATCATCAATCTCCTCAGCATAAAGCTGTAAGCATTCATATCCAATCATTCGTTCATCCACCGCATCATAACCGAGAGCTTCAAGTCCTGTTAAGAAGTAATCAAGCATGTAATAGCCCTCGCTCTCGTAATGACGTATAACGATTGCCTTCACCGATAATAATATGGTCGATCACTTGAATACCGATATACTCTCCAACGTGATGTAAGCGGTGGGTTACTTCGATATCCTCTGGACTCGGTTCTGGGTTACCAGAAGGATGATTATGAAATACCATAATACTTGCGGCATTGGCTAAGATAGCAGGCTTAAATACTTCACGAGGATGGACGACACTCGCATTTAAACTTCCGATATGTGCGATGTTAATATGCGTCGGTTGATTCTTTACATTTAAACAAAGTACGACAAAGTGTTCACGGTCCACATCACCTAGAAACTCTCGACAAAGATCTGCCCCGTCACGTGGATTACGAATGGTACGATTAGCGTAATAAAGACTTGCTTCTTTGACTAACTTTACTGAAACAATCGCCACACGTTTACGAGGTTGTGGCAGGATTTCCTCTTTGACACCGATAGGTAATTGCAGTTGTTGCATAGGTTGAATCATAGTATACATAAAAAGCCCTCCTTATATTTTTTAGGCAACATAAAAACGCCCATTCCCTTTAAGAGAATGAGCGCTATACGTTACCGATCGTTAATTGGCTTCATGATTATAATATATGCTTGAATTTTTTATTGTTACATTTCCTCAGTACTAAATCTATGATGATACTTCTAAATAATTATCTGTATCTTACACCAACCGTATACCAAGCTGTATTGCCGAAACTAGCTTTGGCAATGAACATAAAAGGAAGCCCTTCGCAAGATTGCATCCGACAAAGGAAATAATAACAGGTAGTTCCTTGATAATAAAATAAGAATGAAAGAAAAACAGAGGCATCTGTGCTCCCTTTTAAATAAGTTGAATATTCAAATATTTTAAAGTGAGAAAAATTAGAGCCAATCCATTACGAATCAGCTCTACAGTGGACACCTATTTCAATGATTAGTCGCATACGATATTAAATGAATTCAATAGTATTCTAACCTATTGTAAAAGTAACATAAGTAAGTATGGTTGTCTTCTAGCACTATGACTCTTTATTGATATTTTCAATCAAATCATTCCAACCACTGCATTCTTCTTCATCTAGGATTGTTTCAGGGTAATGTTCTCTACAGCAGAAATTTTCCATGTCACATACATGAAGAGCGTACTGTTTTTCAGGATCAAATCGACAGAAACCAAATCCGGTATCACTTGGATCTGTTATAGAATGTTTTTTACAAATATGACAAAGATAATCACCAGACAAATCTTCTTCTTCTGGTTCACTTGTACAACAATCAGTATCCTCAATAAGAATTGCAGACATTACCGTTTCTTCATATTTTTTACCGCATACTACGCATTCAAGCACTATACTCGCTCCCTTACAAATTTCTTTACCTTCTCTTAAATAGGAAAAAACTGCTAACCATCCAAAGACAGTTAGCAGTTTTCAGATAGACTAGAAATTTTAGCTCTCTCTTGTCTGTTTAATTCGATATTATACTGTATTGAGAATTACCCTTCAGTACTTTCAACTTTTTCATCTTTGATGATTTGAAGGATCTTGTTTACTGTTGCGCCTTCTAATGTAGCTGTTGCTACTGTTGGTGAAGGTTTGTCTTCAGTAATAATTTTGATTGTTACTGTTTTTGCATTATCTTCTGCATTAGCTTCTGTTGCAATTACTTTACCATCTGCATCTTTTAATTCAAATGATGCGTCGTCTGCTAAAGTAACGTTATTAGAGAATGTGAATGTTACTGTTTGAGTATAAGTCGTTTTAGCAGGTACTTCTGCTTTTGTAACAACTAATTTAGTTTCATCTGTTTCAGAATCAACTGTGTAACCAGCTGTCGTTAAAGCAGTTGCTAAATCTTCTGGTGTTGCTGCTGTATAAGATTTATCTAATCCATCAGTTGCAGTATAAGAAGTTTCTAATGTAGGAATAGCTGCATTTGAAACTACTTTTGATTTTGTTACAACCCAATTATCGCCTGTTGCTTCTACAGCATATTTGAAGTCATCAGTTAATTCTGCTGCTTCCACTGTTGATTTTAATTCTTCAAGCTCTGTTGCTGTATAAGTGTTTTCTTCTAATACGATTTTGTATTCTTTTTCACCTGAAGTAGAACCTTCTACATCTGTTTCTGTAGGAATAGCTGTATTTGAAACTACTTTTGATTTTGTTACAACCCAATTATCGCCTGTTGCTTCTACAGCATATTTGAAGTCATCAGTTAATTCTGCTGCTTCCACTGTTGATTTTAATTCTTCAAGCTCTGTTGCTTGGAATTTTTGATCTTCAACAGTAATTGTTGATGAAGTTGATTTAATTGATTCAAGTACAAATGTTTGTTCAACTGCCGGTACTGCTGGAGTAGTAGTAGAATCTACAACAGTTTCTAATGATTCAAGTGAAGTGAATAGTGCTGGTAATACGATTTCTTTGCCACCGTATTCTTTTGCCATTGTAACAATTACAATGCCGTTCGCTTTAACTGGTTCCACTTTAGCAATTTTATTAGCTGTTAATTTTACTTTTTCATCAACAGCTGCAATGACTGCATCTTTAAGTTTATCTTCTGTTTCATCAGAATCTTTCACTGTTACGTGCTTCACGCCTTCTTTGAATGGAAGTTCAGTGATTGCTTTTGTTGTATCATTTACTTTTACATCGTAAGTTGCAACTGGTGTTAATAAGTCGCCTTCTTTCGTGTAAAGTGTGATTACTGCTTCGCCAGCTGCTTTCGCTGTTGCTGTTACTTTAGCATCCTCTTGTGTAACAGTTGCATAACCGTTTGTCGAACTTTCTAATGCTACAACTTTAGCATCTGAAGATTTCGCTACTAATTCAACACCATCTTTAAGTCCTACTTTGATGTCTTTGATGTAAGCTTCAACGTCTAATTTTAATTCCGTGTTGTTTACATCTTCATCAATATTAAGATCTAATGGTAAGAAGTTATCTTCATCATCTTTTTTGTTGTCATCTGCTTGTACTAATTTATACTCTTCAATTTTAGCTTCGTCACTTACGTCAACTGCTTCTACTTTGAATGTACCAAGTACAACTTCTTTGTCAACAGCATTTTCTTTATCAGCACCGTAAACTGTTACGACGTTGTTACCTTTAGCGAAAGTAAGGTCAGTAGTAGCTGCTCCAGCTGTTACCTCTAATGCTGTTGCTTCTGCTTCTTTTTTACCTTCTGGTTTTACAGCGACAAATACTATAGCATTTGTACGTAATTTTTCACCATTTTGGTCAAGTACGTCGAATTTCACTGCTGTTTCAGCATCCGCTTTTACTTTTAAGTCTTCTGCTTTAATTGAAGTTGCTGTTTGTTTTGCTACTGTTGTTACTTCAACTGTTGTTTGAAGTGCTTCGATATCTTTGTCTTCAAACTCAACTGTAAATGTTACTTTACCGTCTTTACGAACTTGAATACCTTTAGTATTGTCATAGAAAGCAACTGTTGGATCGCTTGATGTTACTTTAGCAATTGTTGGTGTCTTTGTAGCTAATTCTGTTGCTTCTGTTGTTGCTTTACCTTCTTCGTCTTTATCAGTTGTTTTAGTACCTAAACCGTTTTCGAATACTGTTGCTACGATTTTAACTTGGTCAGCTTGAGTAACTGTTGGGTTTTTCCAAGCAACATCTTTGCCTTCAACTGTAGTTACTAAGCCTAATTCATGTACTTTAGTTACTGTATCAGCATCAACAACTGTTACGTCAGCAAAGTCTTTTGCAACAACTGTTTCAGGTAATTGATTGCCTTCAGCATCTTCAACTTGTACTGCATATTTGAAAGTTTCAGCGCTTGACACTGTTACTTTACCTGTTGCTTTATCAAACGTGTCTCCACCAGCAGTAGTTTTGTTGAATAAGAATGATACTTTGTATCCTTCATATTTCTTTTCGAATTCAGCCTTAGTTAACTCTTCTTCACCATTTACTAAGAACTTAAGATCTGTTGCTGTACCTTTAGCAACTTTTAAGTCGTTAATCGCCTTTAACTATGTTACAGCAATGTTTAGGAATTGTGTGAGTGAGGAATTGTGTGAGTGCCTGGCACTCACACAATTGATAAAAATGCAGTAATATTTACGATAAGAGTAAAATTTTAGAATTATTTTCATAGTACATCGTGTATAATAGGTGTGTACGATAACCGCATGATCGTACATACTAAGGACATCGTCGGTAAAGGACCTGAATCCGCCTTTGCTTTACTTTGGCCAAACTGCTTGAAACACATGATTAACGGCTATTAATCATAGAAAGTGAATGATTCAGCATTTGCTTGATTCAAGCAAATAACCCCCTCCTTCGTCTCAAAGGAGGGGGTTTTTAACTTAATTTAGGCAGAAATCGCTCAATCTATAGAGGTGAGTTCTCTTAATAACTCAAAAGCTGATTTTTAAGGTAGTTTGCCCTCTTATTTCATGCTATGTTATAATTATTCGGTGTTTTTTCTTTATGACTACCTTGTTTTAGGATGATGCGCCAGAATCCTCCCTTTTTCAGATGGGAGATGAATGGCATATCTTTTTTGACTTTTCAGTACTATATGTATAGATATAAATACTTATTATAATTGAATTTTTTACCAACTTTGCTATACTATATGTATGACAAAAGACAACCTTATTCATGCAAGAACATGTGTATACAATGTAAATTATCACTTCGTTTGGTCAGTAAAATACCAACATAAACTATTGAATAAAAGGATAGAAAAACGTTTAAAGGAAATATGTAGTGAGATTGCGGAAGATAAAGAATTTATTATACGTGGTTTTGAAGTAGGAGAACAAGACCATGTACATGTTTTCGTATCGGCACACCCTAAAATTGCCCCTTCCTACATTGTGAAAATGTTAAAAGGAATTACAGCTCGTAAATTATTCATCGAGTTTCCTGAATTAAAACGAAAATGCTGTAAAGGTCATCTATGGAACAGTAGTTTTTATGTCGAAACGATTGGTTCCATATCAGAAGAAGTAATTCGTCAATACATTCAAAAACAACAGAAAGGAGGTTGAAGATATGGCAATGATTACCTATAAATTTAAATTAGAGCCAACAGCTGAACAACAGAAAAAATAGTAGAAACCTTACACCTTTGTCGCTGGCTCTATAACACATGTTTGGAACAACGGATTACTCGGCTCAATGAAACGAAAAACATCGCAAGGTGTTTCTGTTTTTTGAATAAGTGGGGAGTAATTTATGTGTACCTCAAAATATAATAACAAGAGAGAATAGGAGAAGAACATGAAAAAATTAATGAGTACCTTAATGGTCAGTAGTTTATTATTAGTAGCATGTAGCGAAGATCAAACAGAGACTGAAGCGCTTGAAAGCAAGATGAAAGTATTAAGCACAGAAGAAGTAGCTGAGCTTGAAGAGAAAGCTAAAGAAAATGAAGTAGAAGCTGATCCAATTACGCAAGAGCAAGCAGAAGAATTTGTAGGAGAACTCGAACAGCGCGCAAAAAATGATGATATCATTAAGCAGCTAGAGGTAAAAGAAGGCGAAAATGAAGTAGATGTAACTTTTGCTTTTTCCCCTAATGCAACAGAACAACAGCGCAATGAGTTTTTCTTTAATTATAGTATTTTTATTCAGAAAACATATCCTGATAAAAAAATCAATTATCACGAAGAAAAGTAATAGAGTTAGCCCATTTTTAGTGGGCTAGCCCTATTACTTTTTTGGGTCAAAAATATTATGGCAGATGATATTGAAATCTAAGGTTTATCCTTTATAATTAAACATGGGGAAATAAATGTAATAAATGTCATTGATGGCACGCTATATGCGATGAAAGTCGCACGTATAGTGTAGGCTCGTTATAATACATAAGGCGAGAATGGCTCAATGGTAGAGGTGCTACAAAATATTGATAACTACGATAAAATTACATCTGCTACAAATCAAGTATTGATTAATAATGTATCTTACCAAGTGGCCACTTCAGGAGAAAATGCAAGAACTGCGGAAACAATGCAAGAGTTAACTGAGGTCATTCAAGCTTCTGTACAAGCTATAGGAAGTAAGAATGAAGGTCAAATGATAATAAAGTTACAAGAAGCAATTACTGATTTCGTAAATGTTTTTGAAGTAGTTGGTATTGAGTAAGTTCCATAAAAACACTAGTAACGTCAATTTTGCCGTTATCAGTGTTTTTTTTATTCAATATTATATGATAAATATTAACTATATATTGCTATTGATTAAATATAGCCGTTATTATCCTATTATTTACTATTGAAAATCACTTTTGTAAAGGTATAATTATACATAACTATTGAACTATTTACTATCTGTTATTTGGTGCCTTTTAGGAGGATAAAATAATTTTCGTAATTTTGTTACTCAATAGCTGAATATAATAAAAGAGCACGCGCGCGACTCGTCGCACCTATTATAGTGCTTATCACGCAAGACCTCGATTTTTACTAAAAATACAGCTAGCTATAACGGAATACAACTGCTATCTGGTATACACTCAGCAGTGTCCTCTACATACGAATATAATATTTTTCCAATGGACTTTAAAGTAGCGAGAGTGTTGGATACATTTAAGTTGATTAATGTTTAGTGATAAAGATATAAGCACTAAATATTTTCTATTATATAGTAATAATATAAAAAAAAGGTTTTTCGGATGATATTGATGTGATAGTATAGTAACTGTTAAATACAAAAATATGTAATTGGAGGTTTGGAATATTGAGGCATAGTTTGAAATTATTATTCATTTTGGCTTTATTTATTGTGATAATGCCAAATGAGTATGCTGCGGCAGAAGAAATCATTTGGGTGGAGAAAGATAAGGTTTGGGAAGTTAATTTTTCTAATCCTGTATCTCAAGGTACACGTACTTTTATTTCTTCACTAGTGAAAATAGTAGATGAAGATAACAAAAAAGTAGAGTTTTCAAAAACACCGATGTTATCCGAAGATGGAAAAAAGCTCATCGTTTACCCACCAGTAAGAAATTATTATCCAAATCAAAAATATAAGTTAATCATTGATAAAAGTGCATGGATAAAAAGTGAAAAGAACGTAAGTTTAAAACGTGACTTTGTTAAGGAGTTTAAAATCATAACACCTGAAAGACGCGAAATACCTCTTAAAAATACGTATGAAATTACTAATAAAACGCTGCAAGATGTAAGAATTTCTGTTCCTCGCGGGTTGGTCGTTGCTTACTACAATTATAATGATGAAATGGTAGATATTGGTTATTCTTCATATGAGGTCACGATACCTGCAGATGGAAAAATACAACTTGCTTATCATAATGATACAGGTGCAGTTCCTGCAAGCAACGAGAAAATTGATGTTAAACCTTTAAATTATTCACCGCTTCTTGTATACATTGTGTATGGCGGAGAAACTGTGGATCTTAGTTTATCAAATGCCAATAAATCAGGAGATGTAAAGATGTTTGCATCACATTACTATAGTTCAGGCTATTATACTGCACATTCTTATTGTGAGGATATGAGCTGTTTTTATAATTTAGATAATAGTCACCTTGCTGTTTTACACAATGCTACTAATTATCCAATAAAAGAGGGGGTACTTTTAAAGTTTAAAAATGAAAGTAGAGAGCCTTTAGAAGTTTTCTCTGTTAGACATAGTAATGGTGATGGAATAAAGTGGGGAATAAGTGATACAGACCCATTTCATGAAGTTAAAATTAACCCTGGAGAAAGTTATTTAGTTAAAAATCGATTAGCTAACTCACAACAAAGCGAGTTTAATACTTCATTTAATATTCGTATGTATCATCCTTCTAGTTTGAGTTATGCTAACACTTTACAATCTACACCAGGTGGACAAAAAATGAGCATAGGGCATCGTTCAAGTATAGAAACACTTTATCGTGATTACTATATTGAAAATAGTAGTAAAAGCGCATTTATCGTTTATGGACCACATCGGGCTATAAAAGCAGAGAAAATAGAAGGACCATTATTTGAGTACCGAAGTTTGCCTTCTAACGCTTCTGTCTATTTAAGTCCAGCGTCTGAAAGTGTTAAAGTTACTTCTTATCCTTTAATTGCTAACTCTACGGGGATATCTTTAAACTATGAATTATCATATCCTCATAATGATAAAATTACAAAGTCTCGTGTAAGACCTAATAGTAAGGAGAAATTAGAAATAGCGACAACAAAAGCTTGCGTTAAAAATACGAGCAAGTATGATCTAGGTGTATATATCTTTACTAAACACTATAAATTAGAAAGCGATAGTGAGCAGTGTGCAGACACACCTTTAAAGGAAGAATAATAGGTTGCCAGACACTCATATAATTAGAAATAGGAAGCTTTTCGCGGGAGAAATCTTGCGAAGGGCTTCTTTTTTGTGTGGGTGCCAGGCACTCACACATTAATATAGTATTTATTTATTGCTTTTCATTAAAAAATGTTAGTATCTCCCTTCTTTTTATGATTGAAACAATTACTTCAAAAGGTATAATTATACATGGGGAAATAATACATATCTGACAGCACGCTGCATGCGATGAAAGTCGCACGTGTAGTGTAGGCTCGCCATAATACATAAAGCGAGAATAGCGATTTATTACTAGCGCAATTACAACGCATTAAAAATTACGAAAAAATTACGACAGCAACAGAAATAATTACGATTGATGGGGTGACGTATTATCCAACGCCAATTGAGCGTTTAGATCGTGAGTACGCAACACCGAAGGAAATTAAGCGAATTGTGACGAGTGTCGTCAATGCGCCTACCTATACGACGCCGCGCGAACGCGCTGAACAAGCACTAAAACTACAAACTGCCCTCGACCGTATTGTAAATGGGTTATGGTATGTAGATTTTGAGACGTATTAAGGGAGGAAAAATAATGAAGAAATTTGTAGGATTACTAGTGCTTCTTGCAGTAGTGACACTTAGCGTACCGACCGTTTTAGCTAAAGAACCACCCATTCGTAGTAATGTAGTAGATGTGGAGCTAATCCCTAAAAAGCAAGTACCGACAGAGCAAAAAGAAATTGCTTATATTGATTTAAACATTCCTGTTAAAGCATACACTTCATATACTAGTTTACAAAACCATAGTATTTTAGTGCATTATAAAGATGGCTCTGTAGAAAAAGTTGGCAATCGATTTGTGCAGTATACGTCGACTGATGATTTTAAAGTCATGATAGGAGACTATGGTGTCATCTACTTTAAAGGTGTAGGAACAGCGACATTAACAGGCACTTACCGAGGTATAAGTGCTAGCCAAACAATTAACGTAGTACAAAAGGAAACGGATTACGCAGCAATTGATGTAAGTGCATTAAACCATTTAGTACCGCCATCAAGTACTTTTCAAAATGTAGAGTTAACAATAATTAGTGATGGCGAGCCAATTAATGATATTTACAAGGCTAATTACGTAGATAACCAATTGCGAATTTACGATATTGATTGGGAGAATAAACCCACATATCAAGCAACTATTCAACTTGAAAATTATATTTTCTCGCTAGCCTTTACACCAAATGAGAAAAATGAAGTGGTTGCGCAGTTAAAGCAAGAAGATTTTCAAAAAGTCGAAATTAATATTCCAGAAACTTATACACAAGTATATTTTGCTTTTATCCAACCTTTACCGCATTATAATCAAGTGAGTCATGTGAGAGAAAATAAACTTTCACCTAACCAAAAAATAAATCGAGACTTTTATAAAAACTTGTACGTGTTAAAAGGCGATTATAGCTATGAGGTACAGGCTCGCGCTGGACAAGATATTGTAATCCTAAAAGATGAAGTCAGTATTGGTCAACAGCCGCTAACGATTGATATCACACGAGGGGATATTAAACCTATTTTATTAAGTGCTAATTTCAAGCATATTCATTTACAAAAAAGCAGAGTTTTTCTAAAACATCCTCTCTTAAGTAATACAGACAACACAGGCGCTGTTATGAATATTTACAAGACGGACTCCAATGTTCATTCACCATTTCGTTTATATGTAAATGATAAGACGGCATTCCAATTTGATTGGTGGGTAACAGACCGCGGTACAGGAAAAGAATATGCCTATGTTGGTACAGCACAGGCTATGATAGACACCGAAGTAGTGCATAATATTGATGATACATTTAAGGCGACTTTAATGCTTCCTCAGCAAATGGAAGCAGGGCGAAGCAAATATCTTTCGAGTGAGACGAAAGATGAAAATTTTTTAAGCATAGAAGATAGTTATGGTAATCAGTTAGATGCTATGCATTTAGAAGGCTATGATTTATATACACCTTACTATGAGGAAAGTTTTTTAAACTTTATGTCAGCTGATGGTGAGTTAAATGCTGTATCTGTGCTAGGACGGACATTACTAATGCCTGAAAAGTTAGGGAAGTATCAAATACAATATACGTATCAACTCCCAGCAACTTTTGATGCGCCTGCTATTGAGTTTTCGACGTTAATTAATCTTAAACGCCAAATTAAAAGGATTGAAGCTACGGAAAATATGCTGCTGTCATTTTCTAAGCCACTGACAACAGCGTCATTGAAGCAAAATATTTTTATTGTAGCTGATCGCAAAAATATTGTTACAGATGTGACAATTAAGCCCGACAGTAAAGACCCACGGAAAGTGCATATTGTAGCACCACCTAAAGGCTATAAAGACGGAGTTACGTATCAACTCGTTATTTTAGATGGACTCACAACTAAAGATGGACATCGTTTAGTTATTAATGAAGTAGATGGTAAGTTCCCAACAGGAGTTAGCGGTATGTACGAACAATTTGCAGTACATTAATGAGGTGCCAGGCACTCACATAAAAATAGGAAGCTTTTCGTGGGAGAAATCTTGCGAAGGGCTTCTTTTTTTGTTGATACAGGTCTCTTTTTACATAGTGTAGGGACATGACATGCTGTGCTAGTTGTAATAAGTGCTAGAGGTGAGTACGATAAACGTATCCCCTTAGATAAATTAATGGATTTGAAAGTAGATTATGCGTTTAAGCAGCTATTTGGTAGTGAAAAAAATAAAGATATTACGGTGGTATTCCTAAATGCCATCTTACAAAAAACAGGGCGCAATACCATCAAAGAAGTAGTATTTATGAACCAAAAAGTAGGCGGCGAGTATCTTGATGATAAACAGTCACGTCTTGATATTGTCGTGCGTACTTAAGCAAATGAATTAATCAATGTGGAAATGCAGCTGTCTAACCAACACGATATGATAAAACGCACCTTGTATTATTGGTCACGTTTATTTTTAGACCAATTACCTAAAGGTAAAACGTATCGACGTCTATTACTATCAACATTTGTGATTTCACCTTGTTCTCAAAGTCAGCGAATTATCATAGTACGTACCATTTATATGAAGATAGTTCACTAGAGCGACTCGATGCGCAAGATGATGTCTTAGAAATTCATTTCATTGAGATGAAAAAGTTTATTCAAGCTTGGCATGAAGATAAGGTCAATCCACTCGATGATGTTTTAGTACGATGGCTCTTATTATTAGGTATGGTCGATGCTAGAAAGCAACGTGTGTATGATGAAATTTATAAAGAACTGGAGGAGCTAGCGATGAAAGATGACCGTTTACTTGAAGCCTTTACGGCATGGGAAGAATTAAGTCAAACGCCTGAGACAGTGATAGCGTATCATTCACGTTTAAAAGCTACCTGGGATCATGAATTAAGTTTACGCCATGCTAAGGAAGAAGGCATTGAAGAAGGTATTGAAGAAAGTAAAAAAGAAACAATACGTAATGGCTATGAAAATGGTGTAGATGTCACTACATTGGCTTTATTAACAGGCTATGGTGAGGAAAAAGTTAAAGCTATTATTGCATCATTTGCATAAAATAAGGCGTAATCTCACAATAAGAATATCGAGAAGTTATACTAAATATGATTATCGCTTCTTAGCATAGATGGTGTAGCTATCGAAAGCTTATCTCTACATCGCTGTCGCCACTGTGTTTTTCCGACATGTTTCTATAATTTTGTGTGCGTGCTAAGCACTCCACTTCAAAATACGTACGATAATGATACAATGTTCAGAATTATTTCATAATTCATCCTGTATAATAAATACGTACGATATCCGCATTATCGTACACGATAAGGACATTGTAGGTAAAGGACTTGAATCCACCTTTCCTTTACATTGGCCACATTGCTTGAGTTATATGATTAACGGCTATTAATCATATAAAGCGAGTGATTCAGCACTTACTTGGCTCAAGCCAAAACGCCCTCCTTAGTCTCAAAAGGAGGACGTTTTTTAAGTTGTATGCGTGCCACGAACTTTACTTTACTTTAAGCAATAGTAAATCCGTATCTTCAATTGCTAAAAGGTCGTGTTGTGCTAACGGATCCATCGCTAATACTGCTTCGTTTGTTAAAACTACTTGCTGTCCTTCTACTGTAAACTGAACTTTACCACGACGTACGATAACAATTGTGTTTTCTTTTGCATGGTGCTTAGCAATCGATTGTCCCGCCGCTAGCTGAATATTTATGATTTGTGTGGCGTTAACTTCTGTGATTTTTGCCGAATGTTTTTCTTTATCTGGTAGTTGGTAAGGCGTTTCGAAAAAATGCATTAAACATGCTCCTCCCTAAATTATCGTAATAACTTCATTGTAACATAAGCATTTACTTATAACTAAATTTTTAACTAAATTGTGTGAGTGCCTGGCACTCACACATCTCATTGCTTATCATTAAAATCTTCAGGGAAATTAACCGTTTCAATCGTTTCTCCAGTGGTATCATCGATTAATGTCATTTCAATATTTAAATTATCTTTATGGTTACCAGTAAACGTATCATAATAAGCAGCAACGATAGCTAAACCAAATAAACCAAAACCATCAAAGCTACCTTCATAAGCTGCTTGATTAACAGTAATCATAAATTTCGTAAAATCTTTATTCGCAGAAATATCTTTAAATGATGCAAAATCCTCGCCGTTTACGAGAGTATCAATCGTTTCTTCTACACCTTTTTTCATTTCGGCTAAGATTTCTTTATGCGTAGCTTTGCTCATTTTATAGTAAACGGAGCCGTCTTCATTTACTTTTACCTCTTTAATGCCTTTTTGCTTAGCATCTTCTTCGATTTGCTCTTTACTTTGATCTTCAAAAAATGAAGCGGGCAACGTCAGCTCGACATTGGTTAGGTTTTTGTCTACGACTAATTTCTCGCCGTTTTCTTCTTTTTTAACATTTTCTTCTGTCTGTTTTTGGTCTTGCGCACTTTCCTTATCGCCACATGCGGCTAAGGCAAGCGCAGCTAAACTTACGAGTACAAGTTTTTTCATTGTGCACCTCATTTTAATTTTATACCTTATTTTATCACATAATCCAAATATTAGTTTTGGATTATTTCTACCATTAGTTATAAGGGCAAAAATATAATAAAATATGGTAACACATCTACAATTTTGATAAAATGTTAACGAACGAATCGCAAAGGGGAGAGAAGATGAGCGTAGTACACGGTATTCGATTAGGAACGGGCGAGCAAGTCATTCGTCAGTACGAGGCATCACGTTTAGTAGAGCCAAAAGCGACAGGCTACATAATAGCCACGAATCGTCGGATTATTTTTACAGGAAATAGTGAGTCAACACTGAGTTCGAGTATTATGGTACGTGACACGAAGATTGATAATATTACAGGTGTCATTGGTGGTATAACACGGGAGCGTAGCATTATGGCTTTTATTATTGCTTTTATTGTCGTAATGTTTAGCTTAATGTTACTTACCAATGAGTTTGTAGGCTACGGTATTGCTGGTTTACTCATTGCTGCTTTTATTGGTTATAAAGGTTTTAAGGCGGTAGGCGTGAGAATGTATATGGTCATTATGAGTGAGCAAAGTAAGGCTGCTATTAAGTTAAATGTCGCAGGACGGCAAGGTTTATTTTCGAAAATTGCCGATGATGATACATATTTAAGCGTGTTTGCGGCAGGACCAGGCGCGCACACACAACAAATGATTCGCGAAATTGGCGCGCTCATTCAAGATATTCAAACGCACGGGGAGGAAGCTGTAGCGATGTGGTCAACAGCTCCTGTAGCAGAAAGCGTACCACAGCCGACAACGAATACAGTAGCGGTTGCGACAGATTTAATGAAAACGACGACTTCAAAAATTAAAGATGCGACGGTCGCGACGACAGAAGCCGCGAAAAAAATGAAAGAAGAAGCAACGCGCAAAAAGCAACAACGTGCGTTATGTAACTGCGGTCATCAAAACACGGATAATGCGATGTTTTGTGCAGAGTGTGGGCAGTCATTAGGGCAAACACAGTAAGTAGGAGGACAAAATTATGAGATGCGGCAATTGTGGTCATAACAATGAATCAGGCAGTAAGTTTTGCGAAAAATGCGGGCAATCACTAGCAAAACCTAAAAAGGAAGAGTTTATACCGCTTCCATTACCGCCTAAGTCACCAGCTAAAAATAAATCGTTACGCTATGTTTTACTCGCATTACTCGTACTCGCTTTAGCAGGTGGCGCTGGTTTTTGGTATTATAATGAGCGCGCACCGAAAGATAATTACGAAGCGCTGATCGAGCAATTAGAGGCAATTAAGCAATCAGCAGATGCCAATGCGTTTTATGATTTACTCGCGATTGATGATCGTACAGATAAAACGGAGCATTTAGCGTTTTGGACGAAGCAAGATATTGCAAGTCTCGCTACGCAAAGCCAAGCAGCGCTTGATACCCTTTATAATGAAGGCGTCGCGCAAAAAGCACTAGCAAATACACCGCTTGAAGCAAAAGTCGTTGACGGTGTGTACATGTTAGTACCAATTGCGACGGAAATTACAGCAACGACGAATGTATCACCTGTGACGCTCGTGCAAAAAGACCAGACCATTACGGTGACACCGAACGCGGCGGCAGTTGTCGGTACGTACTTGCCAGGGGAGTATAGCTATAGCGTGACGTGGGATGCCCCGAGCGGTAAAGTCGAAGAAGCGCGTACCTTTACGACAGCAGATGGTATGGCAAGTGCTTCGTTTTTATACTATCCGACAACGCTAGGCGGTGCAGATGGTAGAGCCGTCACGTATAAAATTAATGAACAACCGCTGGCAGCTGAAGCTATCCGTAATAATGAGCTATGGCTACCGAAGCAACAAACGGCTACCATTCAAGCTTCCTTTACTGAAGGCGGCAAAACATATACGTCATCGCCTGTAAAAGTAGAAGAGGGCGTAGGGTATGTGGAGTTTAACTACCCTGGCTATTATAATGCGGCTGACGTGGAGCGCGAGGTAGGCTATGTCGTAGATGCGTACTTACGCGCGTATGAAGCGGGTGACGTGAACGGTATTGGGGCAGTAATTTCGAGTTCTTCAGCGTTTTATACGAGTCAACGTAATTATTTAGCTAATCTTAACCGCCAAGGCATTGATGTGTCGCTGTTATACTATGACATTCAGTCAGTGCAGCACGTACAAGGCGAAACGTACAATGTGCGTGTAGGCGAAAGCTTTAGCGTAAAAGAACCGAATAAAGCGCGTAAAACAGTCAATCAAACGGTAACGTATGCGATTACAAATTACAGCGGTTCTTACTATATTACAGGCTATACGTTACATTAAATCTAAAATTGTATTACAAACACCAAATGAGTAGGCTCATCACCATAAGTTGGGGTTGACTTACTAATAAGACCTTAATTTTCCAATAGTGTATAGAATAAAAGCGAAAACTCGTGTATCGTAATTGTTGATGAGACAAACCACGATAGGAGTTTTCGCT
>NZ_QAFW01000035.1 GCF_003057615.1 Metalysinibacillus jejuensis | reverse complement strand
CGCAAGCATCTTATTGTAGACAAGACGAACACAACCAAATGTTTTGGCTAATAATACTGCCTGTTCTCTGTTTGGTAGTAAACGGAATTTGAAAGCTTTGTTTTGTTTAGTCATATCAATTCACCTCGCTTTGTACGGAATAATATCGTATATATTGATTGTATCGTAGAAATACCGTACAATCAAGTGAGAGGTGATAATTTTGAAAGATAATAAAGAACGTGTAGAAATTCGTATGCCTAAATCAATTATCGAGAAATTAGATAAATACCAAGAAGAAAACGGACTGTCTACAAGAACAGCAACTATTCTCGAATTATTGCGAAAAGGCTTAGAAAAATAACGTTGGCTAAAGCCAACCGAAATTCATCTCCCACCTACTCATTGGTGCTATTCTGGTGCTATTCGCACCTTCACATTCCTTGAGGATGGGAGACTTCTTTCGGAAAGCCGTTAAACGTTGCAGCCGCTACAACTTCTTGCACATATTGATGGACATTTTGATGGCCATCATGAATGAGCGCTACTTGTATTTGGCGCGCACCTAATTTTTGCGCTGTCGCAGTTAGTGCTTGTTGCTGAATATCAAAGGCATAAACTTTACCTTGCTCACCTACAAGACCTGCTAAGTAATACGTTTCATTGCCATTGCCCGCTGTAGCATCAATTACAACATCCCCCGGCGCTACAACTTTCGCTAAAAATCGCTTTGCCATCGGTAAAATACGATGGACATTAATTTCCGCCATAAAATTATTTCACTCTTTCAAATTTTTTATCGACTTGTGACTATAATAGCATACTGTATTACTGTTTAGCGAATAAAAATTGTAACGCAAATGACACATTTCATCATTACAGCATTTATGTGATTTCAACAATTATTCAGTCAATTTCTAAGAAAACGTTCTCAAACACAACATTCTGACGTTGTTCATTTCTATGTCACAATCATGTGAACGAACTGTCACAGTGGTACAGTATCATTCGTTTTTTCTCATAGTTTGCGTTATCATGTTATTTAGATATAACAGATTGATAAAACATTCACATAAGGAGTTTTTATAAATGAACGCACAAATCAAAAACTATGTTGCTCAAATGGAAGCACAATTAATGGCTGATATGACAGAAGCTAAAGAAGCAAACTTATACGAAATCGCATCATTAATGATTGCCGATGAAGATATGACGCAATTCGCTAATGTATGCCAAGCTTACGAAGTAGTTAAACATCATTTAGTAGGATAAGAAAAAGCTACCGCCTGTAGATGACGGTAGCTTTTTTTATTTCAATATAATTAATATGGTCGCACCATACGCTTATACTGTTCTAATGTAACACTTTGATTAGATGATACACGTTTAATGTAATAAGGATTTTCATAAGGAGAGTTATAACCTTCTCGTGTAGTAAATGCTAAATCAAAGCCTGCATTTTTTACGAGTTGTACGGTCGTAGCATTAAACTGCCCGAATGGATAGGCAAATGCGCGTGGTCCCTTAGGTAAACGTGTAATATTATTTTGTAAGTCGGTAGCGAGCTGGTTGTTGGACACCATAAGTACTTGGCTCGTTGATCCGATAATATTGTGTAAATTATGCGTGTGACCTTCAAAAGAAAAGACATCACCCATACGATTTACATCTTGCCACGATAATGTTTGTAATACGGTAGGACTAAACACTTGTGCAGGGTTAGCACTATCATTACGTGCAGTAATTAAAAATTGCGCTGCTTTGAAATTATATTTTTTCAGTACAGGATACGCATATTCACGGGTCGAGAGTAGGCCATCATCAAATGTAAGCACTAATGCGTTCGCTGGCAATGTAATTTCTCGCTTTAAGTATCGACGAAAATCTGTAAGCGTCACTGTCTCATAATTTTGTGATTTTAAGTAAGCCATTTCAGCAGCAAATTGATCGCTCGTCACAGTTGTGCTTTTATGTTTAAAGAAACCTAAGTCACGTTCTGGCAAAACATGATGGTACATTAATACAGGTACCCCGCGATCGAGTGCTGCATGACTTTCATGAATATAACCTTCTCGTCCTGCAATTACCGTAACATACCACTTACCTTCTGTACGAATAAGCGGGAAACGTTGATTCGTATTCAAGTGTGCGTAAGCGACTAGCTTACCACTTTCATTTGTATAGATGTGATTACGCTGAGAATTATAAGGTATAATAAATTTACCGTTTGGCGAGCGTGTTGTAAAACGTGTTGGCGCCACATTTTGTTCTTTAATGGCTTTACGTGACACATAAACAAAAGCATCACCCCACTTTACTTTTACATGTGTGTTAAAGTGAGCATCCCCTGGATCATCTACATATTGTATTGGTGTATTAGCATATAAATACATGACACTTGCAGGTTTGTCACGTCTAAAATCTACGACTTCCGTATAAGCTGTTGTATAGCCTGTTTTATTTGTAGGTTTTGCTATGGGTGGCTTTGCCGGTGTTGTAACTTCTACATTGGAAGCATGAATAAAACCTAAGCGACCATTCATTTCAACTCCGTACCAGTTACCCATCTTACGCATACTTGCATATTTTTGTCCTTGCTTTATGATAGCGAAAGGACGCAACACCCCAGGCTCTGTTTGATTATCCATTACTTTGCTATCTTGCAAGGCGGTGAGTTGCTGTTGTACAGGTGCTCGTTTTGTAGCGTTACGATAAGTTACTCCATTCACTACAGCTGTACGATTTTTTGCCACAAAACCATAATAATCATCCCAGCGAATTTTCCACCAGTTTTTTCCGTAATCTTCCACTATCGTAAACGTCTCACCTTTTACTAAATATCCTACTTCGACTAGTTGACCTGTACGATTGTCATAGACAGGCACATCATCCGTAATTTCGATTATCGGCTTTGCTGCTTCTGCCGATAAAGCTGTTAACGTAACAAGTGTAAGTAGTAGTAAAGCTGTTAACCATCGTTGCATATCTTTTCCTCTCCTTTACTCATTATCCATATAATCATAAGGTGTAATGCCTTCCATACCTATCATCGGCGAAATATGTTGATAATTGACCGCTTGTAAGCTCGTTTCTTCAGACGTTTCAACTACTTGTGCAGTCGCTTCGTCAATAATAGCTAAGCGAGCTGTTAAACTCGTGCGACGAGCAAGTGTATCAGCACGACGTAACCCTCGGTCAAAAGCACTCGGATCGCCGCATAAAATTAAATATCGCTGTGCACGTGTAATGCCCGTATATAAAATATTGCGATTGAGCATGCGATAATAATCATTAACGACTGGCATGATAACCGTCGCAAACTCTGAACCTTGGGCTTTATGCACCGAACAACAATAGGCGAGCGTTAACTGGTTTAAATCAGCGCGTTCATACGTTACTTCTATTCCGCTAAACGAGACAATCATTTGCTCTTTTTTATCCGCGCTCTCTTTCGCTAAAATAATATGTGTCACCCGTCCCATATCTCCGTTAAACACATTGCTTTCTGGCTGATTTACAAGCTGGAGCACCTTATCCCCTATACGATATGTCGTATCACCGTAAACCACTTCTTTTGGCTTTTGGGTCGTACGAGGATTTACGACCGCTTGTATTTCTTTGTTTAAGTGATCAATACCTGCTAATCCTCGGTAAATAGGCGCTAGCACTTGGATATCTTCAATCGATTGTCCTGTCGCTATCGCTCTTTTAATAATGCGGGTCACACGATCAGCTACGTCTGGTGTAGCCGCTGGTATGAAGGAGCGATCAGCCGTTTTCTCCATAATATTTGTAGGTACCGCTCCTTGTTTAATTTCATGTGCCATACGAATGATGGAAGAATGGCTCGCTTGACGAAATACTTCTGTTAGCTCAATAACAGGTACTTGCTTGCTTTGTAGTAAATCGCGCAACACTTGACCGGGGCCGACGGAAGGGAGTTGGTCTTCATCGCCTACAAAAATAACTTGAATATCTTCTGGCAGCGCTTTTAATAACTGATAAGCTAACCACGTATCAACCATTGAAAACTCATCAATAATTAATAATTTGCCTGTAATTGCTCGCTCGCTTCCCTCCTCTTCTTCTTGCCCAGTAAAACCGAGTAAACGATGAATCGTCATCGCCGGTAAACCGGTAGATTCAGCTAAACGTTTCGCCGCACGACCTGTAGGAGCTGCAAGGACAATCGGAAAAGCCTCACTTTTTGCCGCATAGTGCGCAGGGTCTAACGATAAATCATGCATCGCCGCATACACTTCTACAATACCGCGCACTACCGTCGTTTTCCCTGTACCCGGGCCGCCTGTTAAAATCATTAAAGCTGAAGCCATAGCGGTAGCAATCGCTTCAGCTTGTGTAGTAGCATAAGCAACTTGTAGTTTCTCTTCCACTTCACCTATTGCAGCATACACATCACTTTTGACGAATGGGGGCGCCATTTCGTTGTCTATTAATAAAGAAATTATTTTATGAGCGATGCCTACTTCTGCATAGTATAAACCAGGTGGATATACGCGCGTCTCCTCTTGACATAATGCACCGTTATCGACGAGACGATGAAGCGCATCACTAAACGCGGAGTGATCTTGTACTTTCGCAAGTTGTTGTGCACGCTCTACGATTTCGGAAGCCTCGGCGTAAATATGCTCAGTATTTGTCGCTTCAAGCAGTCCCGCCATAATTGCCGCTTCAATACGACGCTCATCTTCATGTTCAAATCCCAATGCTTTTCCCATTTTATCTGCTTTGTCAAAACCAATCCCTTTGACGTCATAAATCATTTGGTAAGGATTTGCTTCAACTGTTGCTAACGTATCTGCGCGGTACGTTTCATAAATTTTAATGCTATCTTTATTACCGATACCATACTCCTGAAGTTTCAATAAAATATGAGATACGCCGATATTTTCTTGGACATTAGCAATAATCATCTCTTTTTTTTCGTCCGTTAAACGCGGCACACGATCAAGCACCGTGCCATCTTGTAAAATACGCTGTAACGTATTATCTCCTACGTGATTAATAATACTTTCGGCAGTTTTAATGCCAATGCCAGGAAATAAATCACTCGATAAATAACGCACTAAACTTAAACGTGAAGTAGGCAGTAACTTTTCAAATGTGTCAGCTGCAAATTGATCACCATAACGTGGGTGCGTTTTGGCGTAACCTGTAAAACGATACATTTCTTCAGCTTCAATGGCTAAAAAGCTACCGACAACCGTTAAGTCTTGCTTACGTGAAATGGAAGGCACATCGGTATCCGTAACTCGAACACTTAATACCGTATATAAAGTTTCTTCATTATGAAAGACGACACGCTTCACTTCTCCTTCAATAAAATTCACTACGCATGACCTCCTACAATATTCTAACATGCACAAATTCTTTCTAGTATTTGCGCTTTTCATCCGCAAATCTGTCTGATTATTCTTTTTTCTTAAAACAATGCTATAATTATACTAGCATTAAAGAAAGCAAAGGTGGATATTTCAATGAATTTAGTTTACAAAGATTTAGTGTTCCCATTTAAAGAAACAAACCTTGAACGCATTATTGACGGTAAATACTTTAAAGTAAATACGTTTGATAATGCTAAAGAAATTCAAGTACAACTTGATAACGAGCAAATGTTACTCGAGTTTTCTAAGTCATTAAAAGCTACTTGTGGTTTATTACAAGCTTATGAAACTGAATCTTATATTTGCGTTACGATTGATTTAATCGAGTTTGTTAACGAATTTAATACACGCTATCAGCTTAACGCTATTATTACCGCATAAAAAGAAGGAGAAATCGCAGGCGATTTCTCCTTTTTCCTTGCTGCTTACTATTGTATACGTTGTTGTACTAAATCGTAAATAAATTGCGCTTGTTCAAATGCTGGCGCAATGTCTAATGCACATTGTAAATGATGCAATGCCGCTTCAGTATTTTGTGTGGATACAGCATATAACACACCTAAATTATAATGGGCATCTGCATTTTCTTTGTCCATAGCGGTTACAGCAAGTAGCTCCGGCTCTGCTTGCTCAAACATTTCTAATGTACAAAGTAAAATACCATAAGACAAGCGAATTTGACTGTCATGCGGTGCTAACTCAGCTGCACGTTGCATATATGGTAAGGCAAATTTATAATTTTCTTGATGCTCTAAGCATTTTGCCAACATATAAAAAGCATCAGCGCCTTCTAACTGATATTCAATCGCTTTTTGATATAAAGTTGCCGCTTCACTATAACGTTCGTTATTATAATATAAATTTGCTAAACCGTAATAAGCGGTTGCTGCTTGATCATCTAGTGTAATGGCCTTTTGAAAAAAGCGCTCCGCACGTTCCGTATCATTTAGGACAGCGAGTAAATTACCAAAATTAATATAGCCTACTGCTTCTTCTGGATTAGCCTCAATCGCATCGTTAAATGCTTGTGCAGCTTCCTCGTACTGTTTATTTTGAAAGGCTTCGATGCCAATTTCATTATAATTTACAATCATTGTTGTCACCTTACCCTACATATGTTAATTTTTCACCATTTTTAAACACTTCATCAATCGTGCCGCCACCTAAACATACTTCACCGTCATATAAAACGACTGCTTGCCCTGGTGTAATCGCACGTACAGGCGCCTCAAATGTAATCTCCGCACGATTGTTCTCAAGTAACTTTACCGTTACCGGTGAATCTTCTTGACGATAGCGGAATTTAGCCGTACATGCAAATTGCTGTGGTATTTGTTTTGGTGTTGTAAAGTTCATTTGTGTAGCAATGAGTGAAGTTGAGTACACAGCATCGTGGTGGAAGCCTTGTCCAACTAATAAAACATTGCGTTCAAGATCTTTGCCTAATACAAACCAAGGCTCACCATCGCCGCCAATACCTAGGCCGTGACGTTGACCTAATGTATAATACATTAAACCGTCATGTTGCCCTTTTATTTCGCCTTCCATCGTCTCCATATTGCCTGGTTGCGCTGGTAAATAATTGCTTAAAAATTCTTTGAAGTTACGCTCACCGATAAAACAAATACCGGTAGAGTCTTTTTTCTTCGCTGTCGCTAAACCTGCTGCTTCAGCAATTTTGCGCACTTCTTTTTTCTCCATTTCGCCAATAGGAAATAGCACATGTTCAAGTTGTGCTTGCGACAATTGGTTAAGGAAATATGTTTGATCTTTATTGTTATCTACACCGCGTAGCATCGTGCTACCCGTTTCGTCATGTCGCACGCGTGCATAATGCCCTGTTGCCACATAATCGGCACCTAAACTTTTAGCATGCGCTAAAAACGCTTTAAATTTAATTTCTTTATTGCACATTACATCAGGGTTTGGCGTGCGCCCTGCTTTATACTCTTCTAGGAAATACGTAAACACTTTATCCCAGTATTGCTTCTCAAAGTTAACCGCGTAATACGGAATACCGATTTGATTACATACTTTAATGACATCTTCATAGTCTTCAGTAGCCGTACACACGCCTGATTCATCTGTATCATCCCAGTTTTTCATAAAAATGCCGATAACTTCATACCCTTGTTGCTTTAATAAAAGCGCCGCTACAGACGAGTCTACACCGCCCGACATTCCGATAACGACACGTGTTTGCGACGGATCTTTCATTGCCATATCTTTCACCTTTTTCTATAAATTCACGAGACGCGATACAATTTGTGCTACCGTAGTAGCTGTTTGTTCGATCTCTTCTATTGTTGTTGCAAAACCAAAACTAAAACGGATGGCATTGCGCAGCTCTGGTGCACCTTCTCCGTACATTGCAACTAATACGTGTGAAGGGTCAATAGCTCCCGCTGTACAAGCCGACCCACTCGATACACAAATCCCTGCCATATCTAAATTAACGAGCATTGCTTCAACATCTGTGCCTACAAAACTTACATTAAAAATTTGTGGTAATGTTTGTACACCATTTACGCGGTACATAATGCCGTTATTTTGCCAAATTTCTTCCATACGCTTTTTAAATGTTTCGTACTGGACGGTTTTCTTTACAGTTACCGCAGTCGCAAACGCTATAATAGCCGGCACATTTTCTGTAGAGGCACGACGCATACGCTCTTGTTGACCACCATGTAATAACGGTTTAAAAGGCGCTTTGCTACGTTGATATAAAAAGCCAATGCCTTTAGGTCCGCCAATTTTATGTGCAGATACGCTTAAATAGTCCACGCCTAACGCTTCTACATCAATCGGTAGTACGCCGTAAGCTTGTACCGCATCCGTATGAAAAATGGCAGAATGTGTAGCGAGTAACTGACCAATTTCAGCGATAGGTTGAATTGTACCTACTTCGTTATTAGCTAACATAATCGTTACTAAAATGGTATCTTCACGCAAAGCTTTTTGCACGTCTGTTACACATACACGCCCTGTACTATCTACTGGTAAGTAGGTAATGTCAAAGCCTTCTTTTTCTAATTTTTCACACGCATGAAGTACAGCGTGGTGTTCAATTTGTGTCGTAATAATATGCTTGCCTTTATGTTGTTGTGCATACGCTACACCGAAAATAGCGGTGTTGTCTGCTTCCGTACCACCACTAGTAAATATAATTTCAGTATCTTTAGCACCAATCGACTTTGCGATACTTACGCGTGCTTCATCTACTGCTTTTCTCGCTTGTCTACCGATTTGGTGTACGCTCGACGGGTTACCGTAGATTGTCATGGCCTCTACCATTTGCGCAATTACTTCTGGGTGCATCGGAGAAGTTGCCGCATAATCTAAATAAATTGTCATTGTAATGCTCCTTTAAATATAAAACATATAGCCATCTTCTGTACGCTCTACATGATTAGCTAAGTCTTCAATCGTTGTTGTATCTAATACATTTTTTACTGCATCACGAATGCGCGACCACAATTCACGTTGAGGTGCTTCCTCATCTTCAATGCCTTCTACTGGCTGGATAGGCCCTTCTAATACACGAATAACGTCCGCTGCAGAAATTTCCGCAGGAGGATAAGCTAATAAATAGCCACCGTAAGCGCCTCGTACACTTTTTACTAAGCCTGCATTGCGCAGTGGCGAAATGAGTTGTTCTAAATAAGCTTCTGATAAATCTTTATCAGTCGCAATTTTTCGTAATGGGGTTGGACCGTCCCCGTAGTTTTTGGCTAACTCAATCATAATCGTTAAGCCGTAACGTCCTTTCGTCGAAATCTTCATGTTAACACCTCTTACTATTAGTTAAAAATATAGCCATAGTATAACATATCTGTGCGTTTACAAGTGTGAGATAAGCGCTTATGCTACAATAATTACAGATTGGAGGTTGTTAAAATGAGTGAACCACTTGCCTTTCGCATGCGACCTACCACGCTTGATGATATTGTCGGTCAAGATGCCATTATCGGGAAGTCTACCGCCCTTTATAAAATGATTCACAATGGGCATGTGCCTTCTATGCTATTGTTCGGCGAGCCAGGCACAGGGAAAACTTCGCTGGCTACTGCAATTGCTGGCACTGCTAAGTTACCTTTCTATCCATTAAATGCAACCACATCTACGAAAAAAGACGTGGCCCATGTCGTGAATGAAGCGGACTATTATGGTCAAGTTATTTTATTTTTAGATGAGATCCACCGCTTCACTAAACTACAACAGGATGCATTACTTCCCCACGTAGAAAACGGTAAAATTATTTTAATTGGGGCAACTACCGAAAACCCTTTTCATAGCGTCAACCCTGCCATTCGTTCGCGTTGCGGTGACATTGTAGAGCTTAGCCGCTTAACTACAGAAGATAGTAAACAATTACTAGAACGTGCACTGCACGATAAAAAGCGCGGCCTAGGTCAAGAAGCCTTTACTATTACGGAGGAACAGTGCGATAAACTTGCAGTAGCGGCTAATGGTGATGCAAGGCGCGCCTTAACATTGTTAGAGTCTGTTTTTTATGCTGGTGATGTCATAGACGGTGTCACAGTGGCGACAGATGAAGCGATTGAACATCTCAGTCAACGCATCGGTGTTTACGGTGATAATAAAGGCTCACACTTTTATAATTTGCTATCCGCCTTACAAAAATCTGTGCGAGGTAGCGATACAGATGCTGCACTTTATTACTTAGCTCACCTGTTAGAAATAGGCGATATCGTAGCGGTTAACCGTCGCTTGGTCGTTATGGCGTATGAAGATATCGGCTTAGCCAATTTAGCGATTGGCCCGCAAGTTATCGCATGTGTGCAAGCCGCTGAACGACTCGGCATGCCAGAAGCGCGCATCCCACTAGCGAATGCTGTAATCGCCATGTGTTTATCAAGCAAATCAAACTCCGCCTATAAAGCGATTGATAAAGCAACACACGCTATTCATAGTGGGCATGTAGGCGATATTCCTAAACACTTGCGCGATAGCCACTACGAAGGTGCTGCAAAGCTAGGGCATGTCGATTACCTTTACCCGCATAACACCCCACTTGGCACATTTGGCGGCTGGGTAGCGCAACAATATTTGCCTGAAGCGATTGAAAACTTACATTTTTACGAGCCTGTCATCGCAGGTGAAGAACAGCGTTTCGCAAAAATTTATCAAGGATTACAACAAAAATCACAGCCTAAATCTTAACAAAATCAAAAAGCGCCATGACAATTTTTTGTCATAGCGCTTTTTCTGCTTATTTAGTGTGTACTAAAGATGCCGTCATTGCTACAGTAGCACCGACAGGCACGCTTGCACAATGCGTAGCAACATCTTTCATGACACTTGAAAACAACTTTTCTTCTTGTGCTAGCGACTGATGAATCGCTTTTACAACATTTGCTTGCGCTACTACCCAGTGTCTCGGTAATGGCGTAATAGCGCTAGCTAATTCTTCGTATACTTCATGATACTTCTGCATTTTAATCGATTGTACCAACTGATAGTCTTCATCAAGGTGATCGACTTGCAATACATACGCCTTCAGCCAATGCATTAAATGATGGACAGTAATTGCCGCGTAAATAAACGCTCGATCCGCTTCATTTTTGCACGCCTTCTCTAAATTTTCAATGGCGCTGTCAGACGTAATGGCCTGTAGTAATGCATAACGAACAGAGTGAATCATCGTATTTTTTTGATTTACAATTACTTGATCTCTGCCGTAGTAATAAATTAGCCAAATATCACGCATAATAATAGCTACATACGGCGAACAAAAAGGCGAGGCTAATTGCTCATCCGTGGTAAAGGCTGGTAAAAATCGTTGTGCGAACGCTTCGTTATCTTGCTCATTAGACACGATAACGCCGTAATCGCCTTGTGAAATCTCAGCAATTACAGTATGTGCTAACGTTGTTGCCATCTCTTTACCCTCCTTTTGCAGTTTTACACTGTTATTATATAACAGTATGCTGTGCCATGTAATCTGCTAAAAGTCGCATACTCGTGCCTACATCATTACGTTCATTAGTTAGTGCCCCTACTAACTGTTCCTTTTTATCTTTATCTTCAATTAACACAGTAAACTGTTGTTTCATTTCTTCAACCATTAACTCATCGTCTTCTGTTTTTAAATGTGGTAATATTTGCACGGCTAACGTCGCATACTCAAGGGCTAGTGCAGTGTCTTGTGGTTGCTTCGCCGTCGTTAACGTTGTAATCGCTAAAAAATAGCTTAATTGCGATGCACAGCTGACAAACATATGCCAATAGGTAGAAGCAGCAGGTAGCACACCATCATTTTTAGCCAAGTAGTCTGTAAAGTACGTACGCACTTCTGTAAATAACTTCATTAATTGCTCGTGTGCAATTTCATGTCGTACAGATGTATCGAAATAATCAAACACTACTTGGTCAATTTGCTCTTGCAACGACATCACATCTAATAAATCACCTTTAGTTTTTTTAATCGCCATATCTAACACTCCCTTTTATTTATTCCCTACCTTTGTTCAACCTTTTGCGGTTACGCAAAGTATAACAATAATAGTAATAAAATTTAGGGTTTGTGTATAAAGGAACGTAATTTTAGTCATTTGTAGCAATTTTGTGACAGATTACAAAAGCTATTTCGCATCATTTACACGATGTACTTCGATATCTTTAATAATTTGGTTGATCACCCAGCTTGCTGCAATAAGTCCCGCAACTGACGGTACAAAAGCATTCGATGATGGAGGCAATTGGGCTTTACGAACTGTCGATTGCTCATTGCCTACTTCAGCTACTACATCCTCTCGCACTACAATTGGACTCTCATCCGAAAATACTACTGTGACACCTTTCGTAATACCTTCTTTGCGTAACTTTGTACGTATTACTTTTGCTAAAGGATCCGTATGAGTTTTTGAAATATCGGCAATTTGAAAACGTGTAGGATCGAGTTTATTCGCTGCTCCCATGCTCGAAATAATTGGGATATTACGACGTAAACATTCTTTCATAACATGAATTTTATACATTACGGTATCCGACGCATCAATTACATAGTCAATGTTTTGAGCAAAAAATTGCTCGTATGTTTCATCCGTATAAAACATATGCATATCGATTACTTCACAAGCAGGATTAATGTCCGCAATGCGTTCTTTCATTACCGCAGATTTTGATTTGCCTACTGTAGATAAGTAGGCAACGAGCTGTCGATTGACATTCGTAATGTCCACATTATCTTTATCTACTAAAATAATTTTACCTACGCCTGAACGAGCACAAGCTTCTGCCGCAAAAGAACCGACACCGCCAATACCTAAAATGGCTACTGTCGTTTGTTGCAACGTGCGAATACCTTCTTTACCAATGGCTAACTCATTTCTTGAAAATTGGTGTAACATTTGTAACGCCTCACTTTTTTATTGTATGAGCGCATTATACACAACAAAAAACCGAGTATCAAGCTATGTATTAAAAGTAAATAAAAAATCCCAGAGCTACCGTCGCTTAAAGTTGATTGAACCCTTCTATGTGAAGGTGGATACTCGCATCAATTACGCAAATGTCCTTCCGTTTAAAAGGCTTATTTTTGTAATTGCCATTAAAGTTTCCTAGTTATTAGTGTCGGTCAATCAAAAATAAATCATAACGTATAGCCCAGGATTTAATTACTTACAATACTATCATAAAAATTACATAAGTCAATTAATTGTACTTTAAACAAAAAAAGCGCTCGCAAAAGTGCGAACGCTGTTAACTGTTTAACGTAAACGAATGTGAAGGTCTGCAAGTTGTGCTGGTGCAACTTCACTTGGTGCATCCGTTAATAGGCAGCTTGCTGAAGCTGTTTTAGGGAATGCAATTGTGTCACGTAAGTTTGTGCGACCTGCTAATAACATAATTAAACGGTCTAAGCCAAGCGCTAAACCAGCGTGTGGTGGTACACCGTATTCAAAAGCATCTAATAAGAAACCAAATTGTTCTTTTGCTTCTTCTTCTGTAAAGCCAAGTAGTTTAAACATTTTTTGTTGTAGCTCTTTTTCGTAAATACGCAGTGAACCGCCGCCAAGCTCATAACCATTTAACACAATATCGTAAGCTTGGGCGCGCACGCTAGCAGGGTCTGTATCCATTAACGCTACGTCTTCTTCAAATGGACGTGTGAATGGGTGATGCGCTGCTGTATAGCGACGAGCTTCCGCATCATACTCAAGCAATGGCCAGTCTACTACCCATAAGAAGGCAAATTGTGACTCATCAATTAACTCAAGTTCTTTACCTAATTTTAAGCGTAGTGCGCCAAGTGCATCGGCTACTACATTCTTTTTATCTGCTACGAATAACAATAAGTCACCCGCTTCACCGTCAAGTGCTTCGATTAATGCTGTTGCTGCTTCGCCCTCAAAGAATTTTGCGATTGGACCATTTAAGCCTTCTTCTGTAACTTTTAACCAAGCTAAACCTTTAGCACCGTAAACGCCTGCAAACTCACCTAATGCATCAATGTCTTTACGCGAATAGTTAGCTGCCGCACCCTTAACATTAATACCTTTTACTTCGCCGCCGTTTTCTACTGCTGAAGCAAATACTTTAAAGCTAGAGTCTTTCACGACTTCTGATAGTTGTACGAGCTCTAAACCAAAGCGCACGTCTGGTTTATCAGAACCAAAACGAGCCATCGCCTCTTGGTATGGCATACGTGGGAATGGCACAGTTATATCAATACCTTTTACTTCTTTCATTACCGCTTGCATCATACGTTCGTTTGTTTCGATAACTTCATCCATTGACATGAAGCTTGTTTCGATATCGACTTGTGTAAACTCTGGCTGACGGTCAGCACGTAAGTCTTCATCACGGAAACAACGCGCAATTTGGAAGTATTTTTCGAAGCCTGACACCATTAATAATTGTTTAAATAATTGTGGTGATTGTGGTAAGGCATAAAATTCACCCTCATGCACACGTGATGGCACTAAGTAATCACGCGCGCCTTCTGGTGTAGATTTTGTTAAAATTGGCGTCTCTACTTCTAAGAAGCCTTCTGTTTGTAAGAAGTTACGAATCGTACGTGTAACGTCTGAACGCATTTTTAACGTTTCGTACATCGCAGGGCGACGCAAGTCTAGGTAACGGTATTTTAAGCGTAATTCTTCTGAAACATCCGTGCGGTCTTCAATCGCGAATGGTGGTGTTTTTGCTGTGTTAATAATAACTAACTCCGAAGCGATTACTTCAATTTTACCAGTTGCTACATTGTTGTTTACTTGTGAGGCATCACGTAATACAACTTCACCTGTCACTTCTACTACATACTCACTACGCACCGTTTCAGCAATTGCTAAAGCTTCAGGCGCTGTTTCTGGGTTAACAACGATTTGTACGATACCTTCGCGGTCACGTAAATCAATAAAGATTAAACCACCTAAGTCACGGCGACGTTGCACCCATCCTTTTAATACTACCTTTTCACCCGTTTGCGCTTCTGATAATAAACCACATGTATGTGTACGTTTTGCCATTATGCTTGTCCTCCTAATTTATCTTGTAAATACGTTACAAGGTCACTAAATGCAACAGCTTGTTGCTCGCCTGTTGCCATTTCTTTTACCGCCGCTACTTGCTGTTGTAATTCTGTTTCACCTAAAATAAGAACAAATTTAGCTTGTAGACGGTCTGCCGCTTTCATTTGTGCTTTCATTTTACGCTGTGCATAATCAATTTCTGCTGCAATGCCCTTCGTACGGAAAGTGCTCGCTAACTCCACGGCTTTAACTTTAGCCGCTTCGTCCATTGCTACGATGTATACATCAAGCGCATTGTGTAAATCGAGTGACTTACCTTCTGCTTCAAGCGCTAATAATAAACGCTCAATGCTCATCGCAAAACCAATGCCTGCTGCATCTGGTCCACCAATTTCTTTCGTTAAGCCATTATAACGACCACCGCCACAAAGCGTTGTAATAGCGCCAAAGCCACTTGCTGTTGACATAATTTCGAATGCTGTGTGGTTATAGTAATCTAGGCCACGCACAAGGTTTGGATCTACTTCATACGCAATACCTAATGTATCTAAATACATTTTGACATCTGCGAAGTAAGCTGCTGCACTTTCTGTTAAATAATCTGTTAACTTTGGTGCTGTAGCCATTAGAGGATGCGCGTGATCCTTTTTACAATCTAAAATACGTAATGGATTTTTTGCTAAACGTGACTGACAGTCGCTACAAAACTCACCAATCGCTGGCTCAAAATGTGCCACTAAGGCTGCGCGGTGATTGTCGCGAGTTTCCTTGTCACCTAGTGAATTAATGACAAGCTTAATATCCGTAAGACCTGCTTGCTCATAAACATCCATAGCTAATGAAATAACTTCTGCATCAATTGCTGGATCATCACTACCAATTGCTTCTACACCAAATTGTACAAATTGACGATAGCGACCTGCCTGTTGGCGCTCATAGCGGAACATTGGTCCAACATAAGATAATTTTACAGGCTGATCAGGTGAGCCAAACATTTTGTGCTCTACATATGAACGAACAACGGCTGCTGTGCCTTCTGGACGTAAGGTTAACGATCTGCCACCGCGGTCTTCAAACGTATACATTTCCTTTTGGACAACATCTGTTGTCTCACCCACTGAACGTGTAAATAGCTCTGTGCTTTCAAACATTGGTGTACGAATTTCATCGTAGCGATAAACACGACATAAATCGCGAATGATTTCTTCTACGCGTTGCCACTTTGCTGACTCGCCAGGTAAAATATCTTGCGTGCCTCTTGGTACTTTAAAACTCATCTCCATGACCTCCTTAAAATAAAAAAAGCCCTCGCCACTTGCATTACGCAAGGGACGAGAGCTAATAGCTTCCGCGGTTCCACCCTAGTTGGCAAAAAGTTTGCCCACCTCAAACGACTAACGGCTCGTAACCGTCTTTAACTACTACATTTCATTAAAGAACTTCAAGAGTGTTTTTCATGATACATTTTTGTGAAAAAGATTGCAGCCCATGTCTTTTTCTCTCTAGCCAATAGTGGTATCACTACTCGTTCTATCATTAGTTTTAACTATTCAATATAGTTCATGTTAATCACAAAACAGCAGCTTGTCAACTGTTTGTCTGAGCATTTTGAATAAGTTATCGCTTCAGTCGATGACAACACTTTGTTTATGGTACTATAATAACGATATAAGGAGGGAAGACATGGCAAAGAACTATCAAAAAATCTTTTTTATTTTATTACTTCTCTTTACCAGCATCCCACCCGTTCAAGCAGCTAACCACGATTTGCAAGTAGGGAGCGCTGATGTTAACTTGCGTGAAGGACCTGGTCTATCCTATCCGGTATTGACTACGCTAAAAAGTGGCACAGCACTTACTACAGTTGAACATAGCGGTGATTGGATTAAAGTAAAAACAAAGAGCTATGAGGGTTGGCTTGCGAATTGGCTAGTTGCCACACCGAAAAATGCTACACCAAAAGCTCAAACTGTCGTTTCACAAGCAGATAAACTAAATGTACGGATGGAGCCTAATTTTTCAGCGCCTATTTTAGCACAGCTTTACACAGGCGACCAAGTGCCGCTCCTCCAAGAGCAAGATGACTGGGTACAAATCCAGTGGCAAAATCAAAAAGGTTGGGTAGCTAAAGAATACGTCGCGATTAAAGCAGGCGATGCCACTGTCGACACAGCGCCAAATAACGCTACTTTTACTGTAACAGTTGATGCACTCCGCATGCGTAATGCGCCAAATCTCGACGCTACTGAAATAGGTGTTGCGCGCTACGGTGAACAGTTTACTGTACTTAATCAACAAGATAATTGGGTTGAAATTTCATTAGACGGTAAAAATACCGCCTGGTTGTATAGTTTCTACGGTTCATTTAGTCAAGCTGCAACCCAGCAAGCGAGCGAGCAAAACTACACCACTGTCATTTACAATGAAACGAATGTACGTGCAACAGCTGATACAAACGGTGACGTTATTGCACGTATCCACGCAGGCGAAAAGTACCCAATCATCGGGGTAGCAGGCGATTGGTATGAAATTCAGCTGCAAGATATGACAGGCTTTGTTGCGAATTGGGTCGTATCAACAGACGGTCAAACGCAACAGGAAAATATTAATGTGCATAGTTCTGGTCAACAAGGTGTGCTGAGTGGTAAAACCATTGTCATTGACCCTGGTCATGGCGGGCAAGATAGAGGCACGACAGGTTACCGCGGCACTGATGAAAAAGACGTAACACTTAAAACTGCAGCTTTACTATCGGCTAAACTACAAGCTGCTGGTGCTACTATTGTCTTAACACGAGAAGCCGACGAATATGTCACGCTACGCAAGCGCGTTAGCCTTGGTCATCAAATTAATGCCGATGCCTTTATTAGCTTGCACTATGATGCCAATGAAAATAGTGCTGTGACAGGTTCTACCACTTACTATTTCCATGAAAATCAAGTGAACTTAGCAATGGCCATCCACGAAAATTTAATGCAAAAAATTAGTTTAAATGACCGAGGTGTACAACCAGGTAACTACTATGTGATACGCGAAAATCGTCAAGAAGCTGTGCTCATTGAACTCGGTTTCCTAACAAACCCTAGTGAGGAACAACTCATTACCTCCGCTCAGTTTAGAGAGCAGGCAACACTCGGAATTTATAATGGTATTTTGCAGTATTTCGGCCATTAATATGATACAAAAAACGAACGGTATTTCGAAACTTCATGTGAAGCTTCCATACCGTTCGTTTTTTATTATTCTCTATTAATAGTGAATGATAGAACGTCATTTCGACTGAATTACTTATCTTTTGTATCTAAAATAATAGTTACAGGGCCATCATTAATAAGTTTGACATCCATCATGGCACCAAAGCTCCCTGTTTCAACAGTTAAGCCCTCAGCACGAAGCGCATCGTTTAGCGCTTGCCATAGCGGCTCAGCTAGCTCTGGGCGTGCCGCACCTGTAAAGCTTGGGCGGTTACCTTTTTTTGTACTCGCATACAAGGTAAACTGCGAAATAGATAAAATCGCACCCCCGTACGTACGAATATCTTCATTCATCTTACCTTCTGCATCTTCAAAAATGCGCATAGCCGCAATTTTACGAGCGGCATAGGCTACGTCCTCTGCTGTATCCTCATGGGTAATGCCTACGAGTAACACTAACCCTTTTTCAATCTCGCCAATTACCGCTTTGTCTACTGTGACAGAAGCGGCTTTACTACGCTGAATTACTATCTTCATACAACAACCTCACTTAATTAATAACACGTTGAACAGTGTAAATATCAGGAATTTGTTTAATTTTTTCTACGATGCGTTGTAAATGTATTAAGTCAGAAATCGAAATTTTTAAGTGAATGGTCGCGACCTTATCACGATCTGCCTTACCACTAACCGCTAAAATATTCGTTTTCGCTTCACTCACCGTATGCATAACTTCATTTAAAATACCCGGACGGTCATACGCTGAAATCTCAATATCTACCGGATATTCTTTACGCGTAGGTGTTAACGCATCTTCCCAAGCGACATCAATTAAACGTTCAGTCTCTTCATGCGTAACATTTGGGCAGTCTGCACGGTGTACAGATACACCGCGTCCTTTCGTAATAAACCCTACAATTTCGTCGCCTGGTACTGGTGTACAACAGCGTGATAAGCGAATTAACATATTGTCAATGCCTTTCACGATAACCCCTGACTCTGTTGTTTTTTGTGGCGTTGGGTTTTTCATTTTCTTTTCGATTTTTTCTAGCGCTTCTTCTTGCTCGCGCTCTTTACGAATACGATCAGCTAAACGATTTACGACTTGCAGCGCGGTAATACCATTAACCCCGACCGCTGCAAATAAATCTTCTGCATTCGTATAATTTAATTTATCACACACACGCTTTAAGTTTTCAGTAGCCATAATTTCTTTTGCATCAAAGCCTTGTGCTTTAATTTCTTTCTCAATCATGTCTTTACCTTTAACGATACTTTCCTCACGCACATGCTTTTTAAAATATTGTTTAATTTTATTTTTTGCTTGTGAAGACTGCGCAAGTTTTAACCAGTCACGGCTTGGACCAAACGATTGCTTAGACGTTAATATTTCAATAATATCACCCGTTTTTAGCGGTGTGTCTAACGGTACCATTTTACCGTTCACTTTCGCACCAATCGTACGGTTACCTACTTCTGAGTGTACGCGATAAGCAAAGTCAATTGGCACAGAGCCTGCAGGTAACTCAATAACATCACCATTTGGCGTAAAGACGTATACCATATCTGAAAATAAATCGAACTTTAAGGATTCCATAAATTCTTCTGCGTTAGAAGACTCATTTTGGAACTCTAAAATTTCGCGGAACCATGTGAGCTTTTGGTCAACATTTTGATGTTCAGTATCTACCGTCTTGCCTTCTTTGTATGCCCAGTGTGCCGCAATACCGTACTCTGCAATTTTATGCATTTCTTTCGTACGAATTTGCACTTCTAACGGATCACCGTACGGGCCAATTACTGTAGTGTGTAGCGATTGATAAAGATTTTGCTTAGGCATCGCAATATAATCTTTAAAGCGACCTGGCATCGGCTTCCATAACGTATGGACAATTCCTAATACGGCATAGCAATCTTTAATGCTATCCACTAAAATACGCACTGCTAATAAATCATAAATTTCATTAAATTGTTTATCTTGCAATACCATTTTGCGATAAATGCTATAAATATGTTTTGGGCGACCGTAAATATCTGCATCAATATCTACTTCTGTTAATTGTGATTTAATTTCTTCTACAATATTATCTAAATACGCCTCGCGCTCTGTACGCTTTTTCTTCATTAGGCTAACAATACGGTAATACTGCTGTGGGTTAAGGTAACGTAACGCGGTATCCTCTAACTCCCATTTAACTGTAGAAATCCCTAAACGGTGGGCAAGCGGCGCAAAGATTTCTAGCGTTTCTTTAGAAATACGGCGCTGCTTTTCTGCTGGTAAATGTTTCAATGTCCGCATATTGTGCAAACGGTCAGCGAGCTTAATTAAAATAACGCGAATGTCTTGAGCCATCGCAATAAACATTTTACGATGGTTCTCTGCTTGTTGCTCCTCTTTAGACAAATATTTAATTTTACCAAGCTTCGTTACGCCATCTACGAGTAGCGCAACTTCTTCGCTAAAAATGTTGACAAGATCATCTCTCGTTACTTCAGTATCTTCTACAACATCGTGTAAAAAACCCGCGGCTACAGTAGCTGGATCCATTTGTAAATCAGCTAAAATACCCGCCACTTGCACAGGGTGAATAATATACGGTTCACCAGAGCTACGGAATTGTTCTTTATGGGCATCTCTTGCCACTTCATATGCTTTTTTCACGAATGCCACGTTTTCTTCATTCATATACGACTGGACTTTACTAAAGACATCTTCGGGTGTCATTATTTGCTCTTTTGCCATATTCATTCACCTTGTTCTCTTCTGTATTTTCAGACTTTATCGTTACCCTCCATTGTATAGAACTTACAGGGTAATTGTAAAGCCCATGCCCGCATAAAAAACAAGGCTATGCCTAAGCACAGCCTTGTCGATTAGCAATCGTATTGAATTAACGTTTTAATATCATAACCCGCAATTTTTTCGCGACCTTTTAAATCTTCTAACTCAATTAAAAATGCACAGCCAACTACAATGCCGCCTTGTGCCTCAATTAAGCGCACAGTAGCTTCTACTGTACCGCCAGTCGCTAGTAAATCATCGACGATTAATACTTTTTGTCCTGGTGACACTGCGTCTTTATGCATTGTTAACACGTCTGTGCCGTACTCTAAGCCGTACTCTGCACGGATGACCTCACGCGGTAATTTACCTTCCTTACGCACTGGTGCAAAGCCCACTTCAAGCGCATACGCTACAGGGCAACCCATAATAAAACCACGTGCTTCAGGACCGACGATTAACTCTGCGCCTTTTTCGCGGGCATAGTCAACAATTTGGTCAGTTGCGTATTTATATACTTTACCATTATCCATAACAGTCGTAATATCCTTGAAGCTAATGCCTTCTTTCGGCCAGCCATCTACTACTGTTACATAGTCTTTCAAATTCATCTCGCTGTTTCCTCCTCAGCAGTCAATCACTTATAATCGTTCGTCAAACCATTGCTTTAATTGCGCATAAGGCGCATATACAAATTGCTTTGCAAGCATAAGCTCTGCCGAACGTTGTTGATAGGATGGTGCACTTTCTAATGGCGCTTTTGGCGCATCGAGTACGACCGTAATCCGTTCATTGTCTATTTTAACAAAACCTAGTTCAAAAAACACCCTCGTCATAAATTTAATCGTCGTTACGGCCCATCCTTTATGTGCAGCTAATTGTTCGATATGTTGTTGAAGAGCAAAAGCCGGGCGTTTGGCTAAAAATTTATAATACCACCCAAAATCTTCTCGGGTAGGTAAACGTGAAAAGCCGTTAGCTTCCGTATGGAAATGAGCATAAATACGTTGCGGCTTATGACTGCTCACAAGCTCACTTAAGACGTTAGCATCCGTCGGTACATCTAACAATACCATATCTATAGCTGGCGCCTGCACCTCATCTATTAAATAAATCGGTTTGTTAATAAACGTAGAAAAATACTGACGGGTCACTTCTGTAAACGCAATGTATGCCGCTCCTGCTGGTATACTCGACAACCATCTACCTACTTGACGAATACCACGCACATCAAATAGCTGCCATGTATTTACTTGCATATCACGCAGTAAAAACTGTGGCTTCTTCTTACCTTGCCATTCATTAATTTGCAAGTCTCCCGCAAAGGAAATCGGCGTACCATACGTAATAGCATCATACATGTCTGCCTCATTAAAACCAATGGCATCTAATACGCCACCCTCACTCGCTAATGTTAATTTTAAGTGTTGTTGATTGGCACCAATTTTACGCATCTCTTTTACTTCTACACCTTCTAGTGCATAAAGCGGTTTAGGAAAATCCGTACCAAATGGACCGAGTTTTGCCACTTCTTCTATGGCCTCTACTGATATTTCATCTAACGTAAGCGCCACATCAATCGCTACAGTCGGTGTCAATTGCTCTACAGTAAGCGTAGTTGCTTGCTCGTTTAAAGCTTGGCGCAATGCATCGACATTTTCAATAGGCAGTGTCATACCTGCTGCCATGGGATGCCCCCCAAAGTGCGGTACAATCGCTTTATTTTTAGCCAGCTCATTATATAAATGAAAGCCTTCTATACTACGTGCAGAACCCTTGGCGATGCCTTTATCTTTATCAATACCAAGCACAATAGTTGGGCGGTAAAAACGTTCGACAATACGTGAGGCAACAATACCTACAACGCCTGCATTCCAGCCCTCGCCTGCCACTACGATAACACGATCAGTAGCAGCAACCTGCGCTATTGCCTGCTCAGTAATCGTATCTACGATTTTTTTACGTTCTTTATTACATGTCTCTAATAATGTCGCGCCATGCGTTGCCTGCTCCATCGTTTCGCTTAATAAAAAATCAACACCTGGTGCAGCATCCTGTAAGCGTCCTACCGCATTTAAACGGGGCGCAAAATAAAAGGCAAGTTTTTCTTCATTTATCGTTGACTGGGCTGTTGCAGTTACCTCACATAGCGCCTTTATCCAATAACTTGAGCTATGTTGTAACTGCTTAATCCCTTGTTGTACGAGCCAGCGGTTTTCGTCTACTAATGGTACTAAATCTGCTACTGTGCCAAGTGCTACTAAGCCAACTAAATGCGCGGGAAACTCCTCATATAATGCATAAGCTAACTTAAATGCTACACCTACGCCTGCTAACTCACCAAATGGGTAATGCCCTAGAGGAATACGAGGGTGTACAATCACATCAGCATCAGGTAGTATATCGCCTGGCTCATGGTGATCTGTAATAATAACGGCTAAACCAAGCTCACGCGCTACTTTTACTTGCTCCACACCTGATATGCCATTATCTACTGTAATAAGTAAATCTACACCATCCTCATGCGCTTGACGGAATAACTCTGCATTTGGCCCATAACCATGTGTGAAGCGATTAGGAATTACGTAATCTACATTTGCCCCTAAATCTAGTAATGCTGTCATTAATACCGTAGTGCTTGTAATACCGTATAGTGATAGGTAAGCCTTTGAAGTTATCTCTAGCTTTTCCCCCACTTCACACCGTGCATGAGACTTTCACCTCACACGGCGTTCCATCGAAAACATTCAAAACTTTTGTAATCTACCACACGTGTTGATTAACCAAAATCATCCAATATCTATTTGATAAAGTTCGCGGTGGAATTCGACTATTTCTTTGAGTCCAATCCGCCATTCAATCGGCAAGGTATCACAAATAAACTGGCGTTTAAAACCAGCGAAAGATAAGCGTTTACAGTGCTTTTTCTTGTGTCCTTCCGTTTGTAAAAACTTGAGTAATACGTAGGCAATTAAAGCCGCGAACAATTGGTTAAACACGGCGTTTTCAGTTGTGCCAAATAAAACAGGCACATTTAAGTTCTGCTTGATCCAACGAAAAAAGGATTCAATTGCCCAGCGTTCT
>NZ_QAFW01000034.1 GCF_003057615.1 Metalysinibacillus jejuensis | reverse complement strand
AAATGAAGGCATTCGCCTATTGGCATTAGCATAGAAACAAAAACTCTTGGAACAAGAGGGTTAGCTCGGTCAGTTTTCGTTGGCTAGTAAAAGCAACGATAAGTCGAGAAGCCCCCACTTCAATTAGACCGCAAGGTCAATAAGTGGTGGGTAGTTCACCACCAGCCGCAAAAAATAATATGCCACAAGAAATGCTTGAGATTTTTGGTAAGTATAATGCACTGCCTTACCACGGTGAAGCGGATGATATTGGCTACGCGGTAGTTTATTTAGCTTCAGATGAATCCAAATTTATGACGGGGCAAACACTGCAAATTGAGGGTGGCCATTATATGAAAACCCCAACTATCGCAGATATTGAAGAGTATATGAGTAAATAAAATAAAAAGGAAAGGCGATTTTCACTATCGCTTTTCCTTTTTGTTTTTTATAAACTTTCGCCAAAGTCTTGGCGGAATTTTTCTGCTAATTTTTGTGGCCAATCTGAGTCAGCTTCTAGCTTACCAAAGAAGAAGCGTAATACTTTAGGTTCTTCAACGAAGCGCAGACCACCGATTAAATCACGGTTTTCGTACAGCCATGCAATACGGTCTACGGCATATTTGACTTGTGATAGGGTAAATACACGTCGTGGCATTGCTAAACGTACAAGCTCCATATGTGCCATTGGCTCAACACCTTGTTCATCACGTTGCTCGGACATTGTACCGCGCTCCATGCCGCGCACACCACTTGCAATATAAACTGCAGCAGCTAACGCGCCTGCCGGATAACGATGTTGTTCGATATTAGGTAAGAAGTCCATTGCATTAATATGACAGCCTAAGCCACCTGCTGGTGTAACTACAGGAACACCTTTTTTCTGTAATTCATTAGACATAAACTCAATGAAGTTAGGACCTTGGTTAATCATTTGCTCGTCCATTGTTTCTTCTAGCCCAATGGTGATAGCTTCCATTTCACGTACAGACATCCCACCGTACGTTAAGAAACCTTCATATAATGTAATATATTCACGCATTTTTTCGTAAGCTTCTTTACTATTAGTACAAATCCCGCCACCGCGGCCGAAGCCTAGTTTACGAGCGGAGAAATAAATGATATGAGAAAGATCGGCAATTTCACGTGTGATTTCACGAATCGACATATCTTTACATGCTTCTTCACGTACTTTAATAAAATGTAAGTTATCAGCTAAAAGACTGGCATCTAAAACGAGTAACAACCCGTGCTTATCACAAATCGCCCGTACTTCACGTAAGTTTTGTAGCGAGTGTGGTTGTCCCCCAATTAGGTTAGTACCTGCCTCCATACGCACAAACGCAATTTTATCTGCGCCTTTATCTGCAATTAATTGTTCCAGCTTAGCAATATCGATATTACCTTTAAACAAATTATCACTCGTTAAATTTAACGCCTCATCAATGAAAATTTCTTCTACCGTACCACCGTTTAAAGTAATATGCGCTTTAGTTGTAGTGAAGTGGTAGTTCATTGGCACAATTGAGCCAGGCGTTACATACACTTGTGCAATAATATTTTCACATGCACGCCCTTGGTGTGTAGGTAGGAAGTACTGCGTACCAAAAATATCAGTTAATTTTTCTTCTAAGCGTGTAAATGTGCTTGAGCCTGCGTAGCTATCATCAGCGACAAGCATAGCAGCTTGTTGCTGATCACTCATCGCATTAACACCACTATCTGTGAGCATATCCATAAAAACATCTTTATTTTGTAGCAAGAATGTATTGTATCCCGCCTGTTGCATTGCTGTTACACGCTCTTCTACAGGGGGTAAGTTTAGCTTTTGAATAATACGTACTTTATGCATTTCTAAAGGAATCGTTTCGCCAGAATGGAAAGTAATCTTTGACATATCATAAGCCTCCAAATGTTTTAGTGAATCAACGCTTCGACGCGTTGAACTGATAGTGAATAGCATACTAAAGAATGCTATAAAAAGAAAGGACTATTCTGAAAATTATTATTTTGTTATTGTACAGTTATAAAAATAAAGCTTTTTGTTATATAACAAAAGGTGCTAAAATATCGTTTATACAATCATAAGGAGGCATAAAGATGCTCACATTTTTAACTTAGTTTAGGCAGAAGTCGCCCATCCTCTATAGGTGGGTGATGAATGCCATTCGACGAGAGAGTTACCTTCGGTAGCTCAAAAACCGATAAATAAATCATAATGCTTTTTATTTTGTTCTATGTTATGATCAGTCTATATTAAGAAAAGAGTTGATATAACAATGGGATTAGATACAAATAACCATTCAGTATTTCTTCTCTGTTACCATCTTGTTTTAGTTACGAAATATCGTAGACAAGTAATAGATAATGAAATATCTGATTATGCCAAAACTACATTCGAAAGGATTTCAGAATCGTATCACATTACTTTAGTTGAGTGGCATCATGACAAAGACCACATACATATCATGTTCAAAGCTCAACCTAAAACTGAATTAACAAAATTCATAAATGCCTATAAAAGTGCCAGTTCACGTTTGATAAAACGTGATTTTCCAAGAGTTAAACAATTTCTTTGGAAAGAAATGTTTTGGTCTAAAAGTTTTTGTCTTTTGACAACTGGCGGTGCGCCGATTGATGTAATTAAGAAATATATTCAAACTCAAGGAAACAATCATAAGTAGAAAGTAGGAGACCTTTATGGAGCGACTAAAAGCATACAAGTTTAGATTATACCCGAACGAAGAACAAGAAATATTCTTTGCTAAGTCTTTTGGTTGTGTTCGTAAGGTCTATAACCTAATGCTTAATGATAGAATAAAAGCATACGAGGAATCTAAAAAAGTGAGCTTTCCTACACCAGCTAAATACAAATCAGAGTTTCTATTTTTGAAAGAAGTAGACAGTCTAGCCTTAGCTAATGCACAACTCAATTTAGATAAAGCATACAAAAACTTCTTTAGAGATAAATCTGTTGGATTTCCTCGATTTAAAAGTAAGAAAAATCCTGTTCAAAGTTATACAACTAACAATCAAAATGGAACAATTGCCTTGATGGATAATAAATTCATAAAAGTTCCTAAATTGAAATCCTTAATCAGAATTAAACTTCATAGACAACCAAAAGGAATTATTAAATCTGCCACAATATTACGTCATTCGAGTGGTAAATACTATATTTCTTTGTTGTGTAAAGAGGGAATCATCGAGTTACCAAAAGTAAATTCCGCAATTGGTATTGACTTAGGTATTACCGACTTTGCAATTCTTTCTAACGGCAAAAAAATTGATAATAATAAATTCACGTCCAAAATGGAAAAGAAACTCAAGCGCGAACAACGTAAGTTGTCAAGACGTGCCTTATTAGCTAAACAGAAAGGTATTAATCTGTTTGAAGTTAAAAACTACCAAAAACAAAAACGTAAAATTGCTCGTTTGCACGAAAAAGTAGTGAATCAACGTACTGATTTTCTGAATAAGTTGAGTACAGAGATTATCAAAAATCACGATATTATCTGTATTGAAGACTTAAACACAAAAGGCATGTTGCGTAATCATAAACTAGCAAAAAGTATTTCTGATGTATCGTGGTCTAGTTTTGTGACTAAATTACAGTACAAAGCTGACTGGTACGGTCGTGAAATCATTAAGATAGACAAATGGTTTCCATCAAGTCAAATTTGTTCAGATTGTGGACATAAAGATGGCAAGAAGTCACTCAAAATTCGAGAATGGGCTTGTCCTATTTGTCATACTCATCATGATAGAGATATCAACGCTAGTATCAATATATTGACCGAAGGTCTAAGAATAAAATCGTTATCTTAGATAAAATCAAAAACCGTAGGAACTACGGGGATAGCTTGGTAAACAAGGGACACCGCTGTTAGTAAAGAAATACGCTATCAAGTATGCTCTATTCCCAAGAAGCTCCCACTTCAAGCGTTAAGCACCGTTAGGTTTAGCTAAGTGGCGAGTAGTTCACCATTCCAAAATATGCATCCGAACAATTTACCGATTTTTCCGTTAATTTTCTTTACGATTACGTGCGGTGCATTATCAGGCTTCTACGCTACACAAAAAAATTTTTACGGCATGATGATTGCAGAAGGCGTTATTGCAATGATTTGGGCAGCTGCTGCTATGAGTTTGTTTAATGGCTATGGTGGTTTAGCTGAACTAATCGCAGCTGGCGGACCGGCTGCAGTAGTAAGTAAAGTTTCTATTATGATGCTTGGTACTATCGGAGGAACAATAGCAATTTTAGGCGTTATTATTTTACCGATTACGTCAGGGGATACCGCATTCCGAGCAGCTCGTATGATTATTGCTGATTACTTTACGATTGAGCAAAAAGCATTTGGCAAGCGTATAGCTATTGCCATCCCACTATTTATCATTAGTTATATGTTAACGAAAATGGATTTCCAAGTGTTATGGCAGTACTTCTCTTGGGCAAACCAAGTTACTGCAGTTATTGCGCTATGGGTAGGGGCGATGTATTTATTCCTAGGGTATAAAAATCACTGGATTGCTACAGTGCCTGCTATCTTTATGACAGATATGGTATATTTATATATTTTCTTTGAACCAAATATGGGATTTGGCATACCAATGACTATCGCTCATATGATGGCTGTAACTGCTACAATTGTTACAGTAGGTGCTTTCTTTGTAAGTGCGCATAAAAAGCGAGGCACGAGTTTTACATTGGATGAGGATGTTTCGACATTTAAAGGGGTTTAAGACGAAAAGCCAATGAAGCAGTGAGATAAACTGTTTCATTGGCTTTTTATATTTTAGAACATAAAAGAAGGAAATCATTCATCTGTACCAAAGATGAAAGGCTTAACCATAATGTACTTTTCCCGTAGAAATTATCTATAAACGTTTATTACATAAGAGTAAAGGAAATGAAATCGAATTGTTATGTTAAGAACCTCTTGATAAATCGTAATCATTATGATTTAATTGTAAAGCGTAACAATTACGATTGAAGGAGCGGTAAAATGAATAAAATTCCTGTAACTGTACTAAGTGGCTATTTAGGTGCTGGTAAAACAACAATTATGAACCATGTCTTACAAAACGAAAAAAATATGCGCGTCGCTGTCATTGTTAATGATATGAGTGAAATTAATATAGATGCTTCATTAATTTCTGAAGGTAGCGGCATTGCGCGTACAGAAGAAAAATTTGTAGAATTATCGAATGGCTGTATTTGTTGTACATTGCGTGAGGATTTATTAATTGAAGTAGAAAAGTTAGCGAAGCAAGGCAATATTGATTATATTTTAATCGAATCCACAGGCATTAGTGAACCAATTCCAGTAGCTCAAACATTTTCTTATATTGATGAAGAGTTAGGTATTGATTTAACGCGCTTTTGTACATTAGATACAATGGTAACTGTAGTGGATGCCAATCGATTTTGGCATGACTATCAATCGGGAGAAAGCTTGCTAGAGCGTAAAGAAGCTGTAGGTGAAGGTGATGACCGTGATGTGGCCGATTTATTAATTGATCAAATTGAGTTTTGCGATGTGTTGATTGTAAATAAATGTGATCTTGTAGCTGAAGAGGACCTCAAACGTTTAACAGGCGTGTTAAAAGCATTGCAGCCATCAGCAAAATTTATTTTTACAGAGCAAGGACAAGTAGAGCCAACTGAGATTTTACATACAGGACTTTTTGATTTTGAAAAGGCAATGAATAGTGCAGGCTGGCTACAAGAACTAGAAGATGGGCACGCTAATCATACACCAGAAACAGAAGAGTATGGTATTACTTCATTTGTTTATGAAGTACGACGCCCCTTCCATCCGGCGCGTTTAGTAGAATGGACAGAGCATATGCCACGAGAAATTGTGAGAGCAAAAGGGATTGTATGGAGCGCCGTACAAAACGAAGTAGCGATATTATTATCACAAGCAGGACCTGCAGTACGTTTTGAACCTGTATCTTATTGGGTTGCTGCATTACCAGAGGCCCAGCAAAAACAAGTATTTGAAGAGGATCCTCATGTTTTAGCTGATTGGGATGCGACTTATGGTGACCGAGGTACGCAGCTTGTTATTATTGGCATTGATATGGACGAAGAAATGATTAAGAAGCAACTAGATGTATGTTTATTGACTGAGGAAGAAATGAAAAGTGATTGGAAAGCTTTAGAAGATCCATTTCAATGGCAGTGGTCTTGAAACACTCGTAAGTTAAAATCTTAGGTTATCTATGATGAAATCAAAAAAACACTAATAAAATGCATAAAACAGCTAGTTAAAAAGCAAACTTTCTATAAGAGGTTTGCTTTTTCTATTTTAAGAATATTACTGAAAACGCTTGCTATATAAGGGTTTGTCACATATTAGACATAAACAAGACTTATTTTTTGAACAGATTGTGAAAATCATCACATAACACTTTTCTTTTTTAGAAAAGAGCGTATACTGATGTATAACAAGTGCTAAACAAATTGATTTGTATTAGTACAAAAACGGTTAAAAGGAGCGATTAACGTATGTGGGTTGTAACAGTTTTTGAACAGAATACGTACCGTATGTTCGAATACCAAACTAAAGCAGAAGCAACAGTTTGCTTAAAAGGTTTAACGAACACAGCAATGCTTTCATATACAAAATAAATCTTTCCTTTTTTGTAGCTACCCTTTGTGGTAGCTCTTTTTTTATGTAAAAAAGAGGTAGCATGTACGAGCTACCTCTACGTTATATTATTCATCAAATACTGCTGGCTGTATGAGTTCATTTTGCACGCTATGATAAGCCTGTTCAATAATTGCTTGCTCATGTGAATGTTGCAGAATAAGCTCATCTTTAACAGCGCGTAAAGATGTTGGTGTGGCTGTTAGGCTCTGCATTACGCGTGTTTTTAAGGCAGTGCGATAAAAATCGAATTGTTGTTGCATTGGATCTGACGAGTATACCTCAATTTGATTTATCGCACCGTGAGTATGTGTTTGTGTCATACTCAGCACCTCCTATTCCTCGTAGGTTTTGGTTGTACTTGAGATGAGCAGGTCTCCTGACTTTAAGTTCTAACGCTTAATTTTGCCTTCCCGTAAAATACAGTGACATTATAAAATTAAGCTCGCTTATTACAGTTGCGGGACAGTGCTAGACTTACACTAGCTTCCCTTACTCATCTCCATATCTCCGTTTCTTCTATTGTAACAACTTCTACTGTATTACTGATCATGCGTTATCTCATGTAGTGCTCGTCTGTGTAACATAGTTCGTTTAGTCGATTTATATAAAAAGCTAGATTACTATAATTTTTTTAGAAGTTTGGAGTAATAATGTGCAAAAATTTGTGCTTAGCGTTATATTTTAGGTGAGTTAAAATTATAATGAAATAGGGAGAGAGCACAATGATTAAAAAAGTTACCGTTGCAGGAAGTGGCGTATTAGGTAGTCAAATTGCGTATCAATCAGCTTTTCATGGCTTTGCTGTTACCGTTTATGATATTACGAATGAGGCATTAGCAACAGCTAAGGAGCGTATACAGGCATTAAAACCTTTATACCAAGCAGACTTAGGCGCAACAGAAGATCAAGTAAATGAGGCTTATGCACGTTTACAATTTGAAAGTGACTTAGCAAAGGCGGTAGCTGATGCGGATTTAGTAATTGAGGCGATTCCTGAGGTTGTGAGTATTAAAACAGAATTTTATACGAAGCTAGGTAAGGTAGCACCGACCAAAACATTATTTGCGACAAACTCATCGACATTATTACCGAGCCGGTTTGCTGAGGCGACAGGGCGTCCGTCTAAGTTTTTAGCCTTGCATTTTGCCAATACGATTTGGAAAAACAATACGGCTGAAGTAATGAAGCACGAAGGGACAGACGAAGCAGTCTTTAATGAAATTATTGACTTTGCAAAAGCGATTGGTATGGTAGCTTTACCGCTTTATAAAGAGCAACCAGGCTATATTTTAAATTCATTATTAGTACCATTTTTAGATGCTGCAGAAATGTTGTTAGTGAAGGAAGTAGCAGACCCTGAAACGATTGATAAAACGTGGATGATTGCTACAGGCGCACCGCTTGGACCATTTGCTATTTTAGATGTGGTGGGTATTAATACAGCTTATAATATTGTAAAAGCTAAAGCAGAAGCAACGGGTGATGCTATGCAACAAAAGTTAGCTGAAATGTTAAAAGCAGAATATATCGATAAAAATAAATTGGGTCGTGCGACAGGCGAAGGTTTTTACACATATCCGGACCCTAGCTTTGCCAAACCAGATTTCTTACAATAAAATGAAAAGGAATTGTGCCAATGTAGGCGCAATTCCTTTTTTTAGGCTAGCGTTTTTTTTCGTAATTTCTCGTAGGGCGGAATGTTTTTAGTTTCAATAATCCGGCCTTCTACGACAGGTACTTCATACATTTTTGCTTTGTAAGTAAATTTAAAAATCCCGTTATCAAAGTCTGTGCCGATTTCTTTAAAGAAAATTCCTTCTAGTGTAGGTTGGTCAGGGCAAGTGAAAACTACGCTATGTTGACCATTACGCTCTACTAAATAAGCTCGCACACCACGCTCATACATATCAAACTCTTCTTCTTCTACAGGGCGCTTAACAGAAACAATATGGAAGTCTACAAATGGTACTTCTTTTAATAATACGTTTAAGAAAGAGCCACGCATAATTTCTTCCCAACGGCTTTGTGCGCTTTGACCCACAATAATTTGGGTAATATTTAAGTTAGCGGCCACTTCACGGATTACTTTTTGCACAGGGCGCTTTTCATTATCTTTAATAATGAAGTCTTCTACTTCTAACTCATCAGCAAGCTGTTCCCACTCTTTAATATAACTTGTTTTCTCTGGATCAAACTCTTCGAAGGGCATACTATCAACTGTCATGATATAGAGCGGACAGTCTAACATAGTTGCCATTTTATGCCCACGACGAATTAAACGCTCACCGTTAAGACCGTAATATACACAGACTAAGATGCTTTCATCCATACGCCCCTTAATATGTTTCAATGTATAAACACTCCTTTGGGAAATAATAATTGTGTAAGAAAAAAGGCTTGAAATAGCGTAAAATAATACTAGAGTAGTGCAAATCGCAATATTGTACGGTATAATTTACTCTGTATGACGCTTGAATTATAACAAAATAACATTATTAACACTTTATATAAACAATCATTATGAAGTGAGTTAGACGTATAGTCAAGTTTACCATAATTTTAAAAATTAGCAGTTGGGAGGCTCGCATTATGATGATACTGTTAGCGATAGCCCTACCGTTTCTTATAGCTGCCCTCATCCCTATTTTTTACAGGCATGTCAGGCAAATTCATCTCGGTTGGTTAATATTAGTCGTACCTGTATCGCTGTTCATTTTTTTCACTCGTTTTATTCGTCCTATTGCCAGTGGCGATGTATTTATTTACACGTATCATTGGATACCCTCATTTAACATCAATATTATTACCTATCTGGATGGTTTGAGCTTAATTTTTACATTGCTGATAACCGGTATAGGTAGTCTAGTGACACTCTATTCAATATTTTATTTATCTGAAAAAGAGTCACTTCACCACTTTTATTGTTATTTATTACTCTTCATGGGCGCTATGCTTGGCGTCGTATTATCCGATAATTTAATGGTGCTCTATACGTTTTGGGAGTTAACTAGCGTATCTTCCTTCCTATTAATAGCGTTTTGGCATCATCGTAAAGCTTCACGTGCCGGGGCGCGCAAAGCTATGGTAATAACAGTGACAGGCGGCATTGCTATGTTAGCTGGCTTTTTAATGCTTGCACAAATGGCAGGCAGTTTTAGCATACGCGAAATTATAGCGATGGATATAAGTAGTGAGACATTATTTATACCTGCTATGCTATGTGTTTTGCTAGGTGCTTTTACTAAATCTGCACAGTTCCCCTTTCATATTTGGTTACCTGACGCGATGGAAGCGCCAACACCGGTTAGTGCTTATCTCCACTCAGCAACGATGGTTAAGGCTGGCATTTATTTAGTGGCTCGTTTATCACCAGTGTTTGGGGGAGTTTACTTATGGTTTTGGCTAGTGACGGGCGTTGGTTTACTTACTTTATTATGGGGTTCATTTAATGCGGTGCGTCAAACCGATCTTAAGGCGCTATTAGCTTACTCTACAGTGAGTCAGCTTGGCTTGATTATGAGTTTGTTTGGTGTAGGTTCTGTAGCTTATCATCTTGGTTATGCTACCGAAAATATTATTTATACACAAGCAACTTTTGCTGCATTATTTCATTTAGTTAACCACTCTACCTTTAAAGGAGCACTTTTCATGGTAGTTGGCATCGTCGATCATGAGGTAGGTACGAGAGATGTACGTCGTCTCGGTGGTTTGATGGCACTTATGCCAGTGACCTTTACCATTGCGATGATTGGCAGTTTGTCGATGGCAGGTTTGCCGCCTTTTAATGGATTTTTAAGTAAGGAAATGTTCTTTACTTCAATGTTAACGATTGCGCAAGCTGATGTATTTTCATTGCAAACTGTAGGTGTTTTTTTACCGATTATCGCTTGGATTGCTAGCGTATTCACCTTTATTTATAGCGTGATTTTAGTATATAAAACATTTTTAGGTAAATTTAAACCAGAGCGTTTAGATAAGCGCCCACATGAGGCGCCAATAGGTATGCTCATTTCACCATTGCTATTAGTTGTGTTTATTATCGGCATTTTTATTTTCCCTAATGCATTAGGGCAGGCGATTTTAAAACCAGCGATGGCAAGTCTTTATCCCGATGCACCATTGACGCAAATCGTACCGCATATTGCAGCATGGCATGGATTGCAACCGGAGCTATTAATGACAATAGGTGTTGTGGTCATTGGTTTAATTTTATTTAAGCTCTTGCCAAAGTGGCGCAGAGTATATGGCATATTTACGAGAGAGCGCTCATTTAACGCCCTTTATAATAATACAATTAGCTTTGCGGAGCGCTCATCGTTACGCATTACAAACCGTTATATGACAGGCGATATTACACAGTATTTTGTTTATATTTACGTGTTTTTCGTCGCTGTTATTGCAGGCTATTTTTTATGGTCAGGTGCATTTACTTATGATATGTCGAAGGATTCTAAAATCGAATATTACGAATGGATTTTAATTTTTGTGATGATATTTGCTGCGGTATATATATTATTTGCTAAGCGCCGTATGACGGCAGTGTTATTAAATGGTGTGCTCGGTTATTGTATTGCATTTTTCTTCGTTACATTTAGAGCACCTGATTTAGCATTAACACAGCTCGTAGTAGAATCGATTACGACAGTACTATTTTTAGTGTGCTTCCGTTATTTGCCGGATATGAGAGCTGAGCGCAAGTCACGTTCGAAGCGTAATTTTCATGTCGCACTATCTCTTTTTACAGGTGCTACCGTAACGATGATAGGTTTAGCAGTACTAAATTATGATCGTTTTCCGCCTGTGTCTGCATACTTTAATGATGCGCTTGCTTTAGCGGGTGGTGCCAATATTGTAAATACTATTTTAGGTGATTTCCGTGCATTTGATACGATGTTAGAAGTCGTCGTACTATTTATTGCAGGCTTAGGTGTTTATACATTAACAAAGCTCAAACCTAAGAAGGAGGCACCGACGCATGAAGATTAATGACGTTATTTTACGAACTGTCACAAAGGCGGTAGTATTTATTATTTTAACGCTAGGTGTTTATTTATTTTTTGCAGGTCATCATGCACCAGGCGGCGGCTTTATCGGAGGGTTAGTATTAGCCTCAGGCATTGTGCTACTCTACCTCGCCTACGATATTGAAACTGTGCACCGAGGTGTTCCATTTAATTTTAAAAAAGTTGCAGCAGTTGGGGTGTTATTAGCGACTGGTACTGGTATCGGTTCTATATTTTTTGATGTCCCTTTTTTAACGCAAACCGGTAAATATATAACACTTCCTATTTTAGGGAAAACATCTTTTTCTACAGTAACATTATTTGAAGCAGGTGTTGCCTTAACTGTAGTAGGAACAGTAGTTACTATTATTTTAAGTATTAGTGAAGAGGAGGAAGGATAAATATGGAAACGTTAATGCTAGTGCTCATTGGCATTCTTGTAAGTGTAGCGACGTATTTAGTTCTTTCTCGTCAAATGTTGAAAGTAATTTTAGGTACAGCTATTTTATCGCATGCCGCTCATTTATTAATTTTAACGCTAGGCGGTCTGAAAAAGGGAGATGTCCCATTAATTGAAGAGTCACCTGGGCCTTATACAGATGCGCTACCACAAGCACTCATTTTAACGGCCATCGTAATTAGCTTTGCGGTTACGGCATTTGTGTTAGTACTCGCTTATCGCACATATGCTACAAACGGCACGGATGATTTTACAGCACTGCGAGGTAAATTGGATGAATAATATGATTGTTTTTCCGTTAATCTTACCGATTATGACAGCTATATTATTAGTATTCTTTCGTCATAATATTATATTGCAGCGCATTGTTAGTATTATTACAATGGCGGTCGTTACAATTATTAGTGCTGTAATTGTGTGGGCAGTACCTGTCCACGGCATTTTGCGACTGGACTTTAGTGGCTGGCAACCACCCTATGGTATTTTATTTGTGGCTGACTCTTTTGCGGCATTACTGGTATTTACCGCTAGTTTAGTCACTACAATTATTTTACTTTATGCAACATGTACGATTGGTGAAAAGCGTGAGCGCAATTTCTTTTATACTTTTGTTTTATTAATGATTGCAGGTGTGAATGGCTCATTTTTAACGGGTGATATTTTTAACTTATTTGTATGTTTTGAGGTGATGTTACTTGCCTCTTATGTACTGATTACGCTTGGTGGAGAGCGCGTACAATTACGCGAATCCATTAAATATGTATTAATTAATGTTGTAGCATCGTGGCTATTTTTAGTAGCACTTGCTTATTTGTATAGTACGCTAGGTACGTTAAACATGGCACATATTGCGTTACGTGTGACAGAAGCTGGGCAAGGCCCGTTATTAACTACGGTATCACTTGTATTCTTAGCAGTGTTTGCACTCAAAGCTGGTTTATTACTCTTTCAATGGTTACCAGGGTCTTATAGTGCGCCGCCTCCAGCAGTAGCCGCATTATTTGCCGCATTATTAACTAAAGTTGGGATATACGCATTGTTTCGCACTTATACGCTTATGTTTACGCACGATGCATTACCGTATCGTTTAATCGGTATTATGGCCATGTTAACGATTATTGCAGGTTGTTTAGGTGCATTGAGTGGACGCGATGTTAGAACAATAGCCGTCTATAATGTATTAATAGGTGTAGGTTTTATACTACTCGGTTTAGCTATCGGTACAGAAGTGGCTTTTCAAGGCGCCATTTATTATGTATTGCACGATATCATTGCCAAAGCATTTTTATTTTTATGTATCGGGACAATGATTTACTTAACAGGAGAAACAGTTATTGATCAAATGAGTGGCTTAATTCGTAATTATCCCGTTTTTGGTTGGTTATTTTTTATCGTGATGTGTGCATTGGCAGGTATTCCGCCGCTAAGTGGTTTTATAGGTAAAGTATTAATTGCACAAGCTGCTGTTGCTGAAGGTGATTTTTTATTAATCGCTGTTGGTCTTGCGTCTAGCATTATTGTACTGTATTCTCTTCTTCGCATTTTTTTATCCGCATTTTTTGGCGAAACAATTATACCGCTAGGAGAGGAAATGCCATTACCTAAAACGGTAATTTGGCCGATTATTATGTTAGCTCTATTAACGATTGCTTTAGGTGTAGGTGCACAAGCAATCGCTAATTATGTTGTACATGCAGCAGAAGTACTAGCCAATCCTACACAGTATATAGACGCTGTATTACCAGAAGCTTTAAAGAAAGGAATGTGATGAGGTGGCAGGTCAGTTTTTATTAAACTTATTCATTGCGTTACTTTGGGTACTCTTACAAGATGAAATGCCGCCTCGTTTTTCCACTTTCTTGACGGGGTTTATCGTAGGGATAGGCATTTTATATGTGCTTCATCGGTTTTATGGCACGCAGTTTTACTTGCGCCGTGTCTTTGCGATTGTTCAACTTATTTTTATTTTTAATTGGGAGCTTTTAATGTCTAGCTATGTAGTACTTAAACAAATTATGACACCTAAAATTAATATTACCCCTGGTATTTTTACGTATAAGACAGCATTAGAGACAGATTGGGAAGTTACGGCTTTAGCGTTGCTATTAACACTTACCCCAGGCTCTGTTGTAATGGAAGTTACCCCAGAAGGCGATATGTTTTATATTCACGCTATGGATATTGAAACATCAAAAGATAGTGTATTGCGATCTATAGTGAAATTTGAGCAAGCTATTATGGAGGTGACGCGTAGTTGATTGATCAAATATTAATGTTAGCCTTAGCGCTCTTTAGCTTATCCATCGCGATTACTTTATATCGCGTCATTAAAGGACCGTCAATGCCAGATCGCGCAATTGCGTTAGATACGATTGGCGTCAATTTATTGTCTGCTATTGCAATTGTTTCTATCGTTTTAAAAACAAAAGCCTATTTAGAAGCGATTTTAATTTTAGGTATCCTTGCTTTTATTGGCACGATTGCTTTTACAAAGTATATCGAAAGAGGTGTTGTTGTTGAACGTAAGTCAAATCATTGAGTGGGGAGCTGTAGGATTAATTTTACTTAGTTCTATTATTAGCGTAATTAGCGCACTAGGGATGATTCGTTTACCTGACGTTTATACGCGTTCACATGCAGCTACTAAAAGTTCGACGCTATCGGTGTTAACATGTCTTTTAGGTGCATTTATTTATTTTTGGGTACATGATGGTTATATTAGTATTCGCTTGATACTTGGTATCCTCTTTGTATTTTTTACAGCACCGGTCGCAGGCCATTTGATTTGTCGTGCTGCCTACCGTGCAAAAGTACCCCTTGGTAAAGGGTCAGGCGAGGACGAATTACAAGCCGTTTTATTTCCAGAAAATAAACAGTTATGAAAGAAAAAGCATGACATATACATAAACTGTGTGTGTCATGTCACCTTTCTAGTAACAAGACAACTATAAAATTTGAAAATTTAGAATATATAAGGTATAGTTGTAATTAGGTTGTTTAACCAAACAACAACGATAGGCGACAATGTTTTGTAAGCGCTATCGAATACATATAAATAGGGGTGTTTCACAATGGCGAAAAAAGATAAAAAAGAATTAGAAAAGAAATTAGCTAAAAAAGCTGAGAAAAAGGCTGAAAAGAAAGCTGACAAAAAGAAAGCAGCTGCAAAAAAAGAAGCTAAAAAAGCTGAGAAAAAAGCTGACAAAAAGAAAAAAGCTTCAAAAAAGAAATAATTTAGTAAACTCGTGATAGCAAATTGGCTATCACGAGTTTTTTTACATAAAATATTACCTTACTTGTAAACAACTTGTTACAATTGTAAAAAATATAGTATGATAGTTGTTATACATTGCTATAAATTGTATTGGTAATAATGCAATGAAATTAGTAAAGTGAGGAGAAGAAATGAGTACAAAACGCATAGGTGTAAAATTAGTAGCAGCCATCGTAGCGTTACTTATTATTGCCTGTGGCGGGTTAGGCTATATTGCTTACTCGAGCAGTGCGAACGCCATTATTAAACATAAGGAAGAAGAATTGACTGAAAAAGCTAAGGACGTAGCGCGTTACACGATGACGCATTTAGCATTACATACGGTGGAAGTCGAAAGTATTGCGCGCCAAGATGCTATTCAAAGTATGGATTTTGCCGTACAAAAAGAAGCATTAGAACGTGAATTAGCTAATGATGCAAGTTATTTAGCTTTTGGTATTGTTGATGCTAAGGGACAAGCAAAGTATTTAGATAATACAACAGCTGATTTAAGTGACCGGGATTATATTCAAACGAGCTTAAATGAAAATAAATCAAGCGTGTCGGACGTAGTTATTAGCCGGGTGACGGGAGAACCCGTAATTTTAATAACAACGCCTATCGTTACTGCGACAGGCGAAAAAGCATTATTACTTGCCCGTATTGATGGTTATTATTTGTCAGAAGCTGTTGAAGAGATTGAAGTAGGCGAAAAAGGTTATGCAGTTATGTTAGATGCACAGGGGACAATTATTGGCCATGCCAATCGTGAACTTGTTAAAAAACAACATAACCATATTACAGAAGCTGAAGCTACAGGTAAAACATCAGGAACAGCAGAAGTTACGAAAGAGATAGTTGCAAATGAAGCGGGACAGTACACGTTTGATAACAATGGAACGTATATCGCTAGCTATATTACTGTAGATAAAGGTTGGAAGCTGGCGATTATTGCGAATGAAAAAGAAGCACTAAGTAGCTTAAATAGTTTACAGCGTAATATTATAATTGTGACGTTAGTAATTATTGCACTTGGAGTAGGCGTAGCGATCATTATTTCACGTTCGATCAGCCGTCCGATTCGTTATGTAGTAGAAATGAGTGAGCACTTAGCGAAAGGTGACTTTACTTACGAGTTACCTCAACACTTTGCGAAGCGTCATGACGAAATTGGCACGATGACGATAGCGCTAACAGATATGACAAATACCGTTAAAAGTATGGTCAAACAAATTGGGCTAGAAGCCACGGCGGTTAGCCAATCTTCAAATCGCTTATTAGGTGACGTACAAGGTGTTACAGGTATGACAGAAGATGTTGTAAAAGCGATTAATGAAGTAGAAAATGGCTCGCAAATGCAAGTAACGATGACAGAAGATAGCGCAGCTGCAACAGAGACTATGGCTTACGGTGTACAAAATGTAGCAGAAGCCGCTTCGGATGTACGTGGTCAAACAGACTTTATTTCAGATAAAATTGTAGAAAGTAACGGCGCTGTACAGGCTTCAATTGACAGTATGAAGGCGATTCAACAAGATACAGTTAAAGAGGTCGAGGCAATTTATCAATTGCAAAAAGAATCCGAAGAAATCAGCTTAATTTCTAATATGATTACGGACATTTCAGATCAAACGAATTTACTAGCGCTAAATGCATCGATTGAAGCAGCTAGAGCAGGTGAAGCGGGGAAAGGTTTTGCAGTTGTTGCAGAAGAAGTACGTAAATTAGCAGACGAAACAGCAAGCTCTGCAGCGCAAATTAATCATTTAATTAATGAAGTGCAGCGCCATACCGCGGATGTAGTAACAATGGCTGAGCAAGGTGAAGAGAATGTAACGCAGGGGATTACAGCGATTGAACATATGCATCAACAATTTGATGAAATTGCCACAGCTATAACGAGTATTACAAAACAAATTGATGAAATGCATGCTAATGCGGAAGAAATGTCTGCTTCTACAGAAGAGCTATCGGCTTCTACGGAGCAAATGGCAGCTACGGCAAGAGGTGCTGTTGATTATGTGCATGAAGTGCGTTCTTCTACAGACAACCAATTAACAACTGTACAGCAGATGGAACGTCATACGGTAGAAATGACCGAAATGGCAGAACGTCTACATCAATTAGTACGTCAATTTACTTTATAACTATTTTGAGCATGGTAGCAATTCACTAAATAGTGGATTGCTTTTTGCTTTTTATCGTTGGTGAAGTATAAGGGCATGACTGTAATATGGTAAACTAGTGGTAATGGGATGGATAAAATAACGAGCACTAAGGAGAGAACAGATGATGGAAATTACACAATTTTCAATAGAAGAAATTAAAGACCCCACAAATATTATTGAGGGTGAGCGTTACGAATTTTTATTTGATGTAGCTATCGATGAGGACGATGAATTATACTCACCAGCTGGTATCGAAATTCGTGCGATTATTGGTAAAATTAATGAAGAAGTACGTATGTTAAACTACTTTATTATTGAAAAGGGTGCAAACGAGTATTTAGATTTTGCGCTAGATGAAGATGAAGAACAAATGTTTATTGATTTTTGTAAAGAACAATTAGCTAAATAAAAAAGAGGGGCTACGCAGCTCCTCTTTTTTGTTTATGAAATTAATGATTTTACAACAGTAGACATTGTTTTGCCGTCAGTTTTACCAGCAAGTAATGGTTTAGCGATTTTCATTGCGTCGCCCATTGCCATACCACTCACAACACCGTTGTCAGTTAATAATTGTTTGACTTCTTCTTCTGATAATTGTTCAGGTAAAAAGCTTTCGAGTAATTTTAGTTTAGCTTGTTCCTGTTCAATTAAATCGGCACGCTCAGCTTTTTCTGCGCCTTCAAGTGCTTGGTGTGTTTGTTTGATTTCGCGGTTCACAATTTCAGTTTCTTGTAACGCTGTTAATGGTGAACCTTGTTCTTTTTCTGCAAGGTCTAACTGTGATTTTAATAATGTTAATACACCTTTCGTTAGGGTATCTTTATCGCGCATAGCTTGTTTAAGTTGTTCAAATACGACTGTTTTTAACATAATCAACTTCCTCTCTCTTAATTATTGTAAAATGGAAGTAGGGCATCATGCAAATAATAGGTGAGGTGAAAAAGATGGGGGTATATGTAACGTCCATTAGTACAGCAGCATTATTTACGATGGGGATTTCAGTTATTATTTTTATTCCGTGGTTAATTTACACGTATCGTAAGTATGGCTTTTTATCATTTTCTAAGATGGCTATTACTTTTTCATTTATTTTTTATGCGATAGCTGCTTTGTTTTTAGTGCTATTGCCACTACCAACAACACGAGATACGTGTGCGATGCAACCAGCAGATACGGTGCATTATAACTTGCACTTGTTTCAATTTATTGATGATATTTTATATAAGAGTGGCATTGTATTAAGTGAACCAGCCACTTGGCGCTTTATTATTAAACAGCCCGCTTTTTATCAAGCTTTTTTTAATTTTTTATTATTACTGCCTTTAGGTGTATATTTACGTTACTTTTGGCAAAAGCGTAAATATGCGTTTGGCGCGCTAGGCGTTGGCTTATTAGTATCACTGTTTTTCGAAATTACACAGTACACAGGCATTTATGGTATTTATAATTGTGCCTACCGTTTATTTGACGTAGACGATTTATTGCTAAATAGCACAGGTGCTTTTGTTGGCTATTTAATTGGTCCTATCTTTTTATTATTACTGCCTACACATCAAGCAGTAGTAGAAAAAACAGACGAGCTCGCAAAACGTAATATTGTACAGCCAGGCGCTACCATTTTAGCGTTATTAATTGACGTAATTACAGTAATGTTAGGAAGCACAGTTTTAGCGCTAATCTTACCAAACGCTTGGTATAGCAACTTTGTCGCAACAACTAGTATGCTTGTTTTACTATTTGTCGTTGTGCCACTGCTAGGCAAGGGTGCAACACTTGGTATGCGCTTTATGCGCTTTAGAATGACAGGTGCTGAAGGCGAAAAGGCATTGAAACGATCAACCTTACGCCGCTTCTTAGCTATTTATTTTACGTATTTAACGTATGTATTACTCAGCTTAATTAGTACGATGACAGCAGTAGAGTTAGATATGGACAGTATATTTTATGCACCATTTGTCTTTATTAATGTCGGCATATTCCTTGTGCTTGTCATACTGACCTTTATTATTATGGTCCATGTATTACGTGTGTGGCTGAGCAAGGGCAAAAGACAGCTTTATATGGATAAATATGCTAATCTATATGCGACAAGACGTAACGAATAACGAAGGGGAGATTGGTTATGAAATACGTAATTATCGGCGGTGATGCAGCTGGTATGACAGCTGCTATGGAGATTGTACGTAATGATAAAAAGGCACAAATTACAACCTTAGAGCAGACAGAAATTTATTCGTATGGGCAATGTGGCTTACCTTATGTAGTGGATGGTCGCATTCCTTCGACAGATGATTTAATTGCTCGTAGTGTGCAGGTGTTTCGTGAAAAGTATGGTATTGATGCTCGCACGGGTCATAAAGTGACACATGTAGATGCAGGTAAACAAATCGTGTACGGCGAAGGATTTGAAGTACCTTACGATAAATTATTAATCGCAACAGGTGCAGCACCAATACTGCCAACGTGGGATAATGCAACATTAGCTGGTATCCATACGATTAAAACGATTCCGCAAATGCATGATTTATTGCGAGATGCGACAGAAGCTAAAAAAGTTGCTGTAATTGGTGGCGGCTATATTGGCTTAGAGATGGCAGAGGTGTTAAAAGAAGCAGGTAAGGACGTATGCATCATTCAGCGTGGTGCACAGCTGGCTAAAATGCTTGATGCGGATATGGTGCACCATGTGCATGAGCAGGCAGTACAACATGATGTAGCTGTGTACCTTGATACGGCTGTAACAGGCTTTAACGGTGAGGTAAAAGTAGAGGCTGTCGTGACTAATAAGGGAACGATTGAAGCAGACCTTGTAATAGTAGCAGTTGGCGTTAAACCAAGTACAGATTTTTTAGCTGATACAGCTATACTGCGTTTAAAAAATGGCGCAATTGTCGTTGATCCACACATGGCAACTTCAGTTGAAAATATTTATGCAGCAGGGGATTGTGCTACGCATTTTAATCGTGTTAAGCAGTCGGCAGATTATGTACCACTTGGCACAACAGCCAATAAGCAAGGACGTATTGCAGGTTTGTCGATGGCGGGTAAATTTGTTCGTTTTAAAGGCATCACAGGCACTTCGATTTTAAAGTTTTTTGATCTTGCGATTGCAACAACAGGATTAAATGAAGTAAGTGCTCAGCAGTTAAACCGTAGTTACCATGTTTATGAGCTAACAGCTAATCATATCGCGGGCTATTACCCAGAGCCTAAGCCTTTATTTATAAAGGTACTAGTAGAAAAGAAAACAGAACGATTACTCGGTGCACAAATTATTGGAGAAGCGGGTGTAGATAAACGCATTGATGTTTTTGCTACAGCATTAATGCAGGAGTTAACGCTACGCGACTTATTGGATTTAGATTTAGCTTACGCACCGCCTTTTAATGGTGTATGGGATCCTTTGCAACAACTTGCAAAACGCAATGTTCAGCTCTAATACGAAGAAGCTCGTTAAGCACAGCAGTGTTTAGCGAGCTTTATTTTTGTTAAGGTTTTTGTAAGTTTAGGGGAAAGTTGCTGTAAGTTTGGCTTGGTATAGTTAAGTCACTAAAGAAAAACAGAAGGGTGAATGACTATGAAGCCATTAGTGCAAGTAAAAGCAGTTAATAAAATTTATGGTAAAGGCGCACAAACCTTTGAAGCGCTTAAAAATATCACATTTCAAGTAGAGGAAGGCGAGTTTGTTGGTGTTATGGGGCCATCTGGCGCTGGTAAATCTACATTACTTAACGTCCTCGCTACTATTGATGCACCGTCGTCAGGAGATATTTTAATTGGTGATGATAATGTAGCAAAAATGAAGGACAAGGCACTCGCAGATTTTAGACGTGATAATTTAGGATTTATTTTTCAAGATTATAACTTACTAGACTCTTTAACAGTACGCGAAAATATTGTACTCCCTTTAGCCATTGCTAAAGTGCCAACGAAGGAAATTAATGCACGTGTGGATAAAATTGCGACCACATTTGGCATTAGTGAATTATTAAATAAATATCCTTATCAAATTTCAGGCGGGCAAAAGCAACGTACTGCTTCATCACGTGCACTTGTAACACAACCAAAAATTATTTTTGCGGATGAACCAACAGGTGCGCTCGACTCTAAATCAGCAACGGATTTACTAGAGAGTTTGAGCGATTTAAATGAAACACAAAATGCTACGATTATGATGGTAACGCATGATGCTTTTGCGGCAAGCTTTTGCCAGCGCATTATTTTTATTCAAGACGGCACACTATCTAAGGAAATTCACCGCGGGGCAAAAACACGTAAGCAATTTTTTGAAGAAATCCTTCAGGTGCTCGCAGGCATTGGGGGCGATGTAAATGACGTTATTTAATTTAGCGCGCAAAAATTTACAGCGTAATTTCTCAAGTTACTTTTTATATATTGCCTCAATGGTATTTAGTATTGTTATTTATTTTACCTTTGTGACGTTGAAGTATAATGATGACATTTCGGCATTAACAGGAACCTCACAAAAAATCTCAAGTATGATGAGTGCTTCATCCGTTATTTTATTATTCTTTATTGTAGTGTTTATTGCGTACTCTAACTCCTTCTTTATGAAGAAACGTAAAAAAGAAGTGGCGCTGTACTCTTTACTAGGTGTACGTAAACAACAAATCGGCTTAATGTTATTTTTCGAAAACTTATTTATTGGTCTCGTATCATTAGTTGCGGGCATTGCAATTGGCTTTTTAATGTCTAAAGTGTTACTAACGATTTTAGTACGTTTAATGGGCTATAGTTTAACAGCAGGCTTTGTATTTTCAAGCGAAGCCGTAATTAATACGGTTATTGTCTTTTCGGTTTTATTTATTTTTACTTCACTGCAAGGCTATCGTGTAATTTATCAGTTTAAATTAATTGATTTATTTCATGCGGAAAAACAAGGTGAAGCGATGCCAAAAGCATCTGTACTATCAGCGGTTATTGGTGTATTAAGTGTAGGTGCAGGGTATTATTTAGCACTTGAAGACATTATGACTAGCATGTGGTGGCGCATTTTATCGATTGCGATGCCAATTGTTATTATTGGTTTAACAGTCTTTGGTACGTATTTATTGTTCCATAGTGTAAGTGTCTTTGCACTACAAGCAATGAAAAAAATGCATAGCTTTTCATGGAAGGGCTTAAACCTTATTACAACGTCACAGCTTTTATATCGTATCCGTGGTAATGCTAAATCGCTAACGGTTATTGCGGTATTAAGTGCTACTACGATTACAGCGGGTGGCGCAGTATTTGGTCTGTATTACAATATTGATAAAAGTATCAATGACAATACACCGGTTACATTTATGTGGGAGGGCGAGCCGCTAGAAGTACCGCAAGTGAGTACGCACCATACGTTAGCGACTAAATTAGTAACCTTTACACATAACGAAAGTGAACGTCAGTATCAAGTGTTACCGTTAGCTACTTATAATGAGCTAGCACAGGAGCAAGGCAAGGAAAAAATTACAACAATGGCGAGCAATGAAGGTGTGTTATTAGATCCTTATTATGATGAGCGTTTTTCAGAGAAGTTAGCAGGTGCTGATCTTACAGCTAATGTATCCCTTCATCTTACAAGTCAGGAAACGTACGCTGTTACGAATATGAGCACAACAGGGCCTATGATTATTGTCAATGAGCAAACGTATGAGGCACTTGAGGGTGAACCAACAACCTATCAAGCGTATACCTTACAAGATGGTGCAGATAATCTAGCTATTTCACGTGAGCTTAACTCACAATTAACAGATGCACAACAAGACTTTACAAGTCAGCCAGCTGCTTATGAGGATATTATGTCAGCGATGGGCGCAATGCTATTTGTAGGTAGCTTTTTAGGGCTCGTGTTCTTAACAGCAACAGGCAGTATTATTTACTTTAAAATTGTTTCTGAGGCAGAGGCAGATAAGGATAAATATACGATTCTTTATAAAATTGGTGTAAATGATACTCAAATGTTAAAAACGATTAGTGCACAAGTAGGTATTATTTTTGGTGCGCCACTAGCAGCAGGCTTACTGCACGCTACATTTGCGCTACTCGGTTTTTCGAACTTACTAGGTATGTCGATTACTAAGCCTGTTTTAGTTTGGATGGCTGCTTATATTGCGATTTATGGTTTGTATTATATTTTTACAACACGTGCCTTTTATAAAATTGTTAAAAACGCGAGGGGGAATGCTTAATGAAGAAGCTAATAGGAGTTGCAGTATTTTTAGGTATTATTGTGATTGGTGGTTTAGCAATACTGCGCTTTGTTGATTTTAATCAGCTTGGTGCACAAACGTATTATGTACAAATTACAGACGATGGCAAAGTCGAAAAAACAACAATTGATACGGGCGAAGTTTTTGAAACTTATTGGTACAATGACTACAAAATTTATAATGATAAAGGCGAGTCACAAGTGGTTAATTTTTCGGCACAAAAAAACCTACGTCAAGGGGCTTATTTAAAAGTTTATTATAAAGACAATAAAGGCATTACTTCTTATGAAGAAGTACAAGAAGCGGATGTACCAGCTAAAGCTAAGGAGCAAATGTAGTGTTTGTGCTTAAATACTATAAATTAAGAGGCTGGGACATAACTAGTGTTCAGCCAAAGAAAAAGAGAAATTGAGTGCGCTCAATTTCTCTTTTTCAATTTTTTATAGGTATTTTTATTGATTGGCTGTGAACTTTCGCAAGTTCACAGCCATC
>NZ_QAFW01000033.1 GCF_003057615.1 Metalysinibacillus jejuensis | reverse complement strand
GCGAGTTCGAACCTCGTCTTCCGCTCCAACATGTGCCGGGGTGGCGGAACTGGCAGACGCACAGGACTTAAAATCCTGCGGTAGGTGACTACCGTACCGGTTCGATTCCGGTTCTCGGCACCATTTTTTCTCAATTAAATCGTAAGCGCCCGTAGCTCAATTGGATAGAGTGTCTGACTACGGATCAGAAGGTTAGGGGTTCGACTCCTCTCGGGCGCGCCATTTTATCGGAATGTAGCTCAGCTTGGTAGAGCACTTGGTTTGGGACCAAGGGGTCGTAGGTTCGAATCCTGTCATTCCGACCAGTTTTTAAGGGGCCTTAGCTCAGCTGGGAGAGCGCCTGCCTTGCACGCAGGAGGTCAGCGGTTCGATCCCGCTAGGCTCCACCAAATAACCATAATAAAGATCCTGGCTACCTAGCTCAGCTGGCTAGAGCATTCGGTTCATACCCGAAAGGTCGTGGGTTCGACTCCCTCGGTAGCCATCTTAAGGACCTTTAGCTCAGTTGGTTAGAGCAGACGGCTCATAACCGTCCGGTCACAGGTTCGAGTCCTGTAAGGTCCACCATTTATCAAATCATAGCATGGAGGTATACCCAAGTTCGGCTGAAGGGATCGGTCTTGAAAACCGACAGGCGGGTAAGACCGCGCGGGGGTTCGAATCCCTCTACCTCCTCCATTTTTTAAAAAAGTGGATAAATGGTGTGCAATCCTTACAAGCAGCAAAAGTAATAAATAAAATTAACGCGGGGTGGAGCAGTGGTAGCTCGTCGGGCTCATAACCCGAAGGTCGTTGGTTCAAATCCGGCCCCCGCAACCAAAAAGGTCCCGTGGTGTAGCGGTTAACATGCCTGCCTGTCACGCAGGAGATCGCCGGTTCGATCCCGGTCGGGACCGCCATTTTTAATAAGGGTCAGTAGCTCAGTTGGTAGAGCATTAGATTGAAGCTCTAAGTGTCGGCGGTTCGATTCCGTCCTGACCCACTCTTTTCATTAGCGGGTGTAGTTTAGTGGTAAAACCTCAGCCTTCCAAGCTGATGATGTGAGTTCGATTCTCATCACCCGCTCCAAAAAAATTGTCGGGCCTATAGCTCAGCTGGTTAGAGCGCACGCCTGATAAGCGTGAGGTCGATGGTTCGAGTCCATTTAGGCCCACCATATATTGTTCCGAAGTAGCTCAGTGGTAGAGCAATCGGCTGTTAACCGATCGGTCGTAGGTTCGAGTCCTACCTTCGGAGCCATTTTATTTTTATACGGGGAAGTACTCAAGAGGCTCAAGAGGCGCCCCTGCTAAGGGCGTAGGTCGTTAATTCGGCGCGAGGGTTCGAATCCCTCCTTCTCCGCCATTAAAGTTTGGCCCCTTGGTCAAGCGGTTAAGACACCGCCCTTTCACGGCGGTAACACGGGTTCGAATCCCGTAGGGGTCATCAAGCATTTGAAACGAAATTACTTCGTTTTAAATGCTTTTTTTATGTGGAAAATTAAATTGACATTAATGAAAGAATAGTGTAAATTGTCTATCAATTAGAATGGAGTGTTATGTCATGTTAAAGTATGAACAAGTACTAGTAGATTTAGCGACACACTTTACTGAAATGGTGGATATACGTCGCTATTTACATCAATATCCAGAAGTATCTTATAATGAAATAAAAACGGCGCACTATATTGCGAATTACTATAAAGATTTACCATATGAAGTAAGAACAGAAGTTGGTGGTCGTGGTATCGTTGCGATATTGAAGGGTGATAAACCAGGGCCAACGGTTGCGTTACGAGCAGATTTTGATGCTTTAGCGATTGAAGAACAAACAGGCTTACCTTTTGCTTCAAAGGTACCAGGTGTTATGCATGCATGTGGACATGATGCACATACTGCGACCTTACTAGTAATTGCTCGTGTTCTTGCGAAGCACCAATCATTAATCGAGGGTACAATTGTATTGATACATCAATTTGCAGAAGAAATTTCACCAGGAGGCGCAATTGCAATGATTGAGGATGGTTGCTTAGAAGGTGTGGATGCTATTTTCGGTACCCACATTTGGGCAACTGAAGAGCTAGGTCATATTAGAACGAAAGCAGGCCCAATTATGGCTGCAGCTGATGGTATTGATATTATCATTCAAGGCCGCGGTGGTCACGGCTCTGAACCGCATTTAACAAAAGATGCTGTACTAACCGCGGCACAATTTATTACAAATGCTCAACAAATTGTTTCTCGCCGCATCAATCCTTTACATCCAGCGGTAGTTTCAATCGGTAATATCGTAGCGGAAAATCCATTTAATGTAATTGCAGATTGCGCTGTTTTGAGTGGCACAGTGCGTACTTTTGATGAAGACACACGCCAACAAATAAAAGCAGAAATTGATAAAGTGTTGTATGGCGTTTGTGCGATGACAGAGGCTACCTATCGTTATACATATACAGAGGGCTATCCTGCATTAGTTAACCATGAGCATGAGGCAACTCATATTTTACAAGTAGCAGCTCTAATCGATGAGGTTACGAATGTTAGTGTATGTGAGCCTTATATGAGCGGCGAAGACTTTGCCTATTATACGCAACATATTCCAGGTGCTTATTTTTTCACTGGAGCAAAGCCACTAGGCGACACGACATATCCTCACCATCATCCTAAATTTGATATTGATGAAAGAGCGATGCTAATTGCGGCTAAGACGCTTTGTCTAGCAGCACTTACCTACGAACCAGCTAATTAAACTATTAGCTGGTTTTTTATTGACCTTAACGTTACGTCAAAGCTTATAGTAAAGCTAAGGAGGAGATTTACATCTTAACTATTAAAGACTTAGCAGCGATGACAGGCGTTAGCACACGCACATTGAGGTATTACGATGAAATTGCATTGTTAAAGCCAGTAGATTATACAGAAGCTGGCTATCGTTTATACAATCAACAAAGTGTCGATCGTTTACAACAGATTTTATTTTATCGAGAATTGAACATGCCGCTAGCCAAGGTTGCACAAGCCATGACACAAAGTCGTGAGCAAGTATTGCATGAACAAAGGAAAGCATTACAGCAAGAACATGAGCGTTTAGAAAAATTATTGCACGTTATTGACGATGCGTTAGGAGAAAATAGGATGACCAATGCACAAAAATTTGCGGCATTTAAACAAGAGAAATTAGCTGAACAAGAACAACTATATGGTGTAGAAAGCCGTGAAAAATATGGTGAGGAAGCTGTAAAGGCCAGTTATACAAAATATCAAGGTATGACAAAGGAGCAATATAAAGAGATGGAAGCTGTAGAAACTATGTTGCTAGAGGCATTACGACAACCTTCAGTCGATGAAGCGTATGTAGTAGCTTTACACAAACAATGGCTGTTATTTACCTGGGCTACCTATACACCAGAAATGCATAAGGGCTTAGTTGAGGGCTATTTAGCGGATGAACGCTTTATAACATACTATGACCGCCAAGCGGGGCAAGGAGCTACTCAAAGGCTCTATGAGGCTGTACAACACTATGCATAGAAAAAAGCGTCCGCTTATTTCATAGCGGGCGCTTTTAAGTTAAACAAAATAACCAAGCAGCAAGCCAATGGCCAGTAAAAAGCCAAAGAATGTATTAGTTTGTGCAGTATATTTCATAGCCGGCATAACTTCCTGTGGTGCTTGTTTATCACGGAAGATTTCGATAGCACGTAAAGCCTTAGGCACACTTAAAATGACAAGTAATGTCCAAGATGTAATCCCATCAATAGCGACTAATAAAATAATCCATAAATACGAAACGATAAAGAAGGCTGAAAGTACAGAGATTGCACGGTCGCGCCCAACTAAAATAGCTAAAGTTTTACGACCGCCTGCTGTATCACCTACGATGTCGCGAATATTGTTAGATAACATAATCGCACCGACTAAAATCATGCTAGGTACAGCAAGTAACACAGCATCTATTGTAACTGTTCCTGTCTGAATATAAAAAGCGATTAATACGATGCCCATTCCCATGACAGCACCTGATACTAGCTCACCAAAAGGCGAGTAGGCGATAGGGTAAGGCCCTCCTGTATATAAAAATCCAATTAACATACATACTAAGCCAATAAGTGCTAACCACCAAGATGTCATATAGCAAATATAAATACCGAGTAGTAAAGCAATCCCATAAAAGCTAAGCGCAATTATCATAATTGTACGAGGCGATACACCGTGACGTACGATTGTGCCACCAATACCTACAGAGTCTTTTGTGTCTAGCCCCAATTTATAATCGTAATACTCATTAAACATATTTGTGGCTGCTTGAATAAGCATACTTGCAATAAGCATAGCAAAAAATAAGCCGAATTTAATTAGCGCATGATTGAGTGCTAATGCCATTGCGGTACCTAAAAATACAGGTACAAACGATGCGGTAAGTGTGTGTGGGCGTGTTAAATGCCACCATACAGTAAATCCCCTATCCGCTTCAATAATCTTTGTCATAAGATGACTCTCTCCTTAAAAATAATATCATGCTTCTATTTTATCTGAAGTTGTTCAAAATGAATAGTGACATCGCATATTACTGCTTTTATTAACTAAAAAATGATATGATACTAGAGGACAGTTTAACACAAGAACGTTAGGATTTAAGGAATTACGGAGGGACTTTTATGCAACAACATTCGTTCCATGTCACAACAATTGAGGTAGAAGGCGTGACACCGCTTCAATTTTTTATGGCGGGAGAAAGAGGAGCACGCTATTTTTGGCGTGATCATGATACAAGTAACACCATAGCCGGTGTAGGGCATGCGCTGCGTTTAACATCGTCTACAACAGAGCGTTTTAATGAAATCGAACAACAATGGCAACAGGTGACTCATAATATCGTACAGACCGCACAACAACCACTATTATTTGGTGGTGTAACGTTTGACCCAGCAAATACGAAAGCGAGTGAATGGGGAGATTTCCCTCAAGCTTTATTTGTCGTTGCTAAATTTCAATTGGTTGAAAAAAATGGAAAATGCTACGCCAATGCCCATTATAGTGGAGAGCTAACGCTAGAGGTTAAACAACAGTTGCTTAATGAGTTAGAAGCATTTATTACTAAAGCAAAAACGATGCAAAGTACCGCGGTAAAACCGAAAATGGTAACTTACCGCGAACCACAAAAAGAAGCTTATTTGCAATCTATAGAAAATACAACAGCACGCATTCAACAAGGCGAAGCGGAAAAAGTTGTGATAGCACGTACGTTGGCACTAGAGTTTGCTGAGGACTTGCAACCTGCTCAGTTATTAAGTGATTTACTAGAAGAGCAACCGACAAGTTATATTTTTGGATTCGAAGTAGATGATTTATTTTTCACAGGTGCGACGCCAGAGCGCCTTGTAATGGTGCAATCTCATCATGCTTATTCTTCCTGTGTAGCCGGCTCAATACGAAGAGGCCGTACATCAGAAGAAGACGTATGTTTAGGTGAGCGTCTTTTACGCGATGAGAAAAATGGTGGCGAACATCAATACGTAGTAGATATGATTGCAGAAAAATTTGCAAAAAGTTGTGAAACGTACTATGTACCGAGCGGGCCTACTTTACTAAAGAGTAGAGATATTCAGCATTTATATACACCCATTGACGGTGCGCTTAAAGAAGGGACAACGATTTTACAATTAGCAAAAGATTTGCATCCTACCCCTGCGCTAGGTGGCGTGCCAAGAGAAAAAGCACTCGAAATTATTCGAGAATATGAACCGATGAACCGCGAAATGTATGCGTCACCAATTGGCTGGTTAGATGCGACAGGTGATGGTGAGTTCGCTGTTGCATTACGTTGTGCGATGACGCGTGGCAACCAAGCTTATTTATATGCAGGTGGCGGTATTGTAGCAGATTCTGAGCCACAAGCTGAATATGAAGAGACATTAGTTAAATTTAGACCGATGCTACGAGCATTAGGAGGCGAAATTAATGAATGACCAAACGACACTATCACAATATGTGTATAAAATCGTATCGACATTAGTGAGTCATGATATTGTCGACGTTGTAATCAGCCCTGGTTCGCGCTCGACACCACTTGCTTATGCATTTGCAGCTACGCCGAATATTAATATTTACCGTCAAGTTGATGAGCGTTCTGCTGGTTTTTTTGCACTTGGTTTAGCTAAAGCACAAGCGAAACCCGTTGTACTTGTTTGTACATCGGGCACAGCAGCAGCGAACTATTTTCCGGCAATTGTAGAAGCGAATTATGCGAGAGTGCCACTTATTGTACTTACAGCGGATCGCCCACATGAATTACGGGAAGTAGGTGCACCACAAACGATTCATCAAATTGAGTTATATGGTCAGCATGTGAAGTGGAGCGTCGATTTTCCGATACCAGATAATGCAAAGCCTACGCTACCCTTTATTGAGCGGCATATGGTGCGTGCGATTGCGACAGCGATGACAGCGCCGTACGGTCCAGTGCATATTAATATACCGTTCCGTGAGCCGTTACTCATTGAACTTGAAGATGTCGTGTTATATAACGATTTTAAAGAAACGTTTGCGACGGAATGCATTCCAACAGCAGAGGCACAACATCATTTATCTACATTGCTGCGCGAGACAACAAAAGGTTTACTCGTTATCGGTGAGTTGCCTGTGGGCACAAATCCAGACTTTTTATGGTCAGTTGTGCGTGCTTTACGTTGGCCTGTTTTAGTAGAGGCGCTATCTAATATGCGTGCGGCTGTGCCAAGCGACTGCGAGCCATATGTTATTACAACGTACGATGCTTTACTAAAAAATGAACACTTTAAGCATACTGTTTTACCAGAAACGGTAGTACGTTTCGGCGCGCAACCTATTTCGAAATTTTTAACGAACTTTTTGGCGGAAAGCATGCCAGCTAATTATATCGTGATTGACGAGTCACCTCGTTTTAGAGATTCTAGTGCAGCGTGTACGCACTTTGTACAAGCGCAATTAACAGAATGGTTAGCATTACTACCATTAAAAGATAATGCACAGGATGAACAGTATGTGAAAAAATGGCAACAAGCGCATCGAAGCGCAATGTCTTATATTAAAGCTTATGATGAAGCGGATGAGGGCGCAGCTATTGCTAAAATTTTGCATAGTTTGCCAAACGGATGTGATATTTTTGTAAGTAATAGCATGCCTATTCGGGATATTGATACGTTCTTTTTAGCAACGACAAAAGACGTACGTATTTTTGCGAATCGTGGCGCTAATGGTATTGATGGTATCGTTTCTACGGCATTAGGGGTTTCGGCAACAACGAGCCGCCCGATGTATTTACTGATTGGTGACTTGGCATTATTACATGATAGCAATGGTCTAATAGCGACGCGTTACCAACAGGCACAGTTGACGATAATTGTTATGAATAATGATGGTGGTGGGATTTTCTCTTATTTACCACAAGCAAAAATCGATGCGCACTACGAAGCGTTATTTGGGACACCAACTGCGCTAACTTTTGAACATTTAGCCCAGATGTATAGCATGCAATACGACCGTGTAGTGTACGATGAAATTAACACGCTTGATTGGCATGATAATCAAGCGTTACGCATTGTAGAAGTAATGACAAATCGCGCGGAAAATGTAATAGCTCATCGTAAATTATGGGCGCAAATTGCAGAGGCGTTACAATGAATTTAGTATGTTTACATGGTTTTACAGGCACGCAACAGACGTGGCATCAACTGGCTGATTTACTACCTGATGCGCATGTCATTGTGTTTGATTTATTTGGGCATGGTAGTTCGCAAGTAAGCGAGCGCTTTACGATGGATGAGCAAATTGACGCGATGGACCGTTTATTAGCTGATTTTGATGAGTTTGCATTGCTCGGTTATTCGATGGGGGGACGTACGGCATTAAGTTATGCTGTGAAGTACCCTGAGAAAGTTACGCACCTTTTATTAGAAAGTGCATCACCTGGTTTAAAGCGCGCAAGTGAGCGAGCGGCACGACGCAGTAATGATGAAGCTTTAGCCTGTCGTATCGAAACAGATGGCATCGAAGCATTTGTGGATTTTTGGCAAAATATTCCCCTTTTTGCGACGCAACGAGATTTACCAGATGAAGTGCAACAAATTATTCGGGAGGAACGCCTTTCTCAAACAGAGGAGGGACTTGCTTTAAGTTTGCGCTCGGTAGGAACAGGTGCACAAGCTTCACAATGGGGAAATTTAGCTAGCCTTTCTATGCCTGTGACACTGATTACAGGACAGCTTGATCAGAAGTTTTGTACGATTGCTGAAGATATGGCGGAGCATATACCGCATGTAAAGCATATTGTTGTTGAAGGCACAGGTCATGCAATTCATGTGGAAAATCCCGCTGAGTTTGCTACAATAGTAAAGGAACAACTAAAAATGAATTAGGGGGCTAAACTAGTATGACTCGTCAATGGGAAACAATTCGTGAATACGAAGACATTAAATATGAGCTATACAATGGCATTGCTAAAGTGACGATTAACCGTCCAGAAGTACGCAATGCATTCCGACCAAAAACGGTTATGGAATTAATCGATGCATTTTCACGCGCGCGTGATGATAACCGCATCGGTGTTATTATTTTAACAGGTGAAGGCGAAAAAGCATTCTGCTCAGGCGGCGACCAAAAGGTACGTGGTCACGGCGGTTATGTGGGCGATGATGAAATTCCTCGCTTAAACGTGTTAGACTTACAACGTTTAATTCGTGTAATTCCTAAACCAGTTGTAGCGATGGTAGCAGGCTATGCTATCGGTGGTGGTCACGTATTACATGTAGTATGTGATTTAACAATCGCAGCAGATAACGCACGCTTTGGTCAAACGGGACCTAAAGTTGGCTCATTTGATGCGGGCTATGGCTCAGGCTACTTAGCGCGTATTATTGGGCATAAAAAAGCACGTGAAATTTGGTACTTATGCCGTCAATATGACGCGCAACAAGCATTAGATATGGGCTTAGTTAACACAGTTGTGCCTTACGCTCAATTAGAGGACGAAACGGTACAATGGTGTAATGAAATGCTACAAATGTCACCAACAGCATTACGCTTCTTAAAAGCTGCAATGAATGCTGATACAGATGGCCTTGCTGGTCTTCAACAAATGGCTGGTGACGCTACGCTTCTTTACTACACAACTGATGAAGCTAAAGAAGGTCGCGATGCCTTTAAAGAAAAACGTGAACCTGATTTCGGTCAATTCCCACGTTTCCCTTGATGAAAAAACTCCGTTTCCATGACGAAACGGAGTTTTTTTACTACAATAAAAAAAGGAGAGTGATAGCTATGCAAAACTGGTTACTACAACGCGCTTATGCCACACCGGAACGTGCCGCGCTAACTTACAAAGAGACAACGTATAGTTGGTATGAACTAGTAGAAGCGGCAAAGCGCAGAGCACGACAATTAACGACAGCTCATATTAAACAAGGTGAGCGCGTAGCTTTATTAGCGCCAAGTACGGATGAACTTGTCATTACAATTTATGCGTGTATGTTATTGCAGTGTGAGATGGTGATGTTAAATCGTAGGTTATCACCTAAAGAGCTAGCGTATCAACTTGATGATGCGAATGTAAAACATTGCATTGTAGCACGTTGTGACCAACATAAAATTACAAAGCCTGTACTGACGTTAGAAGAGGTACGCGTACTGACGCCTAGTCGCGTTTTATTTGAAGAAAAGTGGCAACCACAAAACACGTTATCCATCATGTATACCTCAGGGACGACTGGCGCACCAAAAGGCGTGAGACAAACCTATGATAATCATCAAGCGAGTGCTATTGCAGCAGCATTAAATGTCGGGATGGCACCTACAGATAGTTGGTTATGTACGATGCCTATCTTTCATATTAGTGGTCTTTCTATTTTAATGCGTGCAGTAATTTATGGTAATGAAGTTGTACTTCATGAAAAATTTGATGCCATACGAGTTGTAGAGGCAATTGTTCAAGGGCGTGTCACGCATATGTCTGTCGTGGCTTTTACGCTTAATCAAATTTTACAACAAATGATTGAGCAAAATATTGATGTACCACCTAGCTTTAAACTAATGTTAGCAGGTGGCGGCGCTATACCGGAGGCTTATTTAGAAAAAGCTAATCTTCTTGGATTAGCAGTTGCACAAACATATGGTATGACAGAAACAGCTTCGCAAGTGGCGACGTTAGGTGCCGAATATGCACTTGATAAAGTAGGTGCTTCAGGAAAGCCGCTGTTTTTTAACCGCATACGTATAGACGGTACAACAAATGCATATGAACACGGTGAAATATGCATCCAAGGACCAACCGTTACACCCGGGTATATCGGTCAATTTGCAAAGTTACCTGCTACTGTAGATGGCTGGCTTCATACGGGCGATATTGGTTACTTAGATGATGAAGGCTTTTTATATGTTGTGGATCGTCGTGCAGATTTAATTATTTCGGGTGGGGAAAATATTTACCCAGCTGAAATTGAAAATGTGCTACATGCGCATGAAGCAGTGAAAGAAGTAGGCGTATGCGGCATAGCGCATGCCAAGTGGGGGAGCGTTCCCGTTGCGTATGTCGTAGCACAAGAAGAAGTAAGTGAACAAAGTTTATTAACATACTGTGCGCAGCAGTTAGCACCTTATAAAATACCAACAAAAATTTATTTTGTTGATCAACTACCGCGTAATGGGGCTAATAAATTGTTGCGTCGTAAATTAGGAAAACAATAAAAGCACAGCTAAAGTTAGTTGTGCTTTTTTGTAATTTATACGTTAAGTAAAGCGAGTTGCTGAAATACAGCAGTGAGGGCTTGCTCTAGCGTATGGTCGATTTGTTGCTCATACGCTGCAATGCGAGTCTGCATTTGCGTACTAATCGTTTCGTCTGCAAGTTCAAAGAGAGACTGTTCATTTAATTTACGCACGATGCCTAGAGCATTGAGATAATGGAAGTTTTCTTCTTCAGGTCCAGGTAGGAAATGATCAATAAAAATAGGAATTCTTTTGCGCATTACCTCAGCCATTGTAACACCACCTGATTTTGTTACGATGGCTGAGGTATTGTCATAAAGGGTATTCATTTCAGCACGTGAAGTAATATAACCTTTAGCGATAAGTTGAGGATTATGAGCTTGTGTAATTTTTGAAAACAGCTTTTTATTATTGCCGCATAGCACAGTGAAAGTTGTTGATGGCATACGTTGTGTTAAAGCGATTAAATCTTCAATCGCTAAAAAGCCAATGTTGCCACCCGCTAATAACACCATAGGCTTTGTCGGTGTAGCAGGCGTATGCGTTATGCCGGAATGTACAGGAATACCTGTTACAAAGACATGGTTAGCATCATGATGATACGTACGCACAAGTTTATCTTTAGCTTCTTGATGCGGTACAAAGTGATACTCGCTCGTTTTTTTTGCCCATACATCATTCATAAAGAAATCGGTATACACATTGATAACAGGAATATTTGTAAAGTAACCTTGTTGTTTGACTAATCCTAAAATACTCGAAGGAAAAGCATGTGTGCAAATAATAATATCAGGTGCATGCTTGGTTACGAGTTGCTTCATTTTCTTTTGGAAAACTTTAGAGATAACGGGAAGCTCATCATTGTTTTCTTTTGTAGATTTGCGGTTAACTAGCTTACCATACATAAATTGATACGTTTTAGGTGAAGATTGAATCCATTTAATATAAAAAGAACCCACACCTTTTTCTAATACAGGATTGGTATAACTGAGTAAGTCTACCATTTCAATCGTAGCTTGTGGCGCAATGCGAGTAATTGCATCAGCAATGGTTTCAGCTGCTTTTGTATGACCTGTAGGAAAACGAAATAAAGGAAGAAGTAAAATTTTCATTATGTGTTAGCTCCTTTCACTTTCTTTTTGATCCATTGAATAATGAGGTGAAGTATAAAAATACCGAATAAAATAAAGCCGATTGATGAGACATAAGCGGGCGGTATACTAAAAGTGCTACCGATAAAATAACCTGCTGCCATATACGGTATTACCCATAGGAGTGCACCGATACTAGCATAAAGTAAAAATAAGGGAAAACGTAAGTTCACTGTTCCGGCAACATAAGGGCTTAATTGTCGGATACCTGGTAAATAAAAGCCGAACATCACAGCGATACGGCTATGTTTTTTATACTTTGTTTCTAAGCTAGCGAAGCGCTCTACTGTAAAGCCGAATAAGTGACCAAAGCGCAGTAAAATAGGCAAACCTAAATATTTACCGAAACAGTAGCCTGTTAGCATGCCCACGATTGTACCCGAAGTTGCTACAACACTCGCTATAGTAAAATCCATTGTATGGTGAACGCATGCCATGCCAATAATAACGAGCAAAGACTCTTCAGGAGCAGGGATACCGATAATACCAAAAAAAGCACAAATAAAAATAATGCTATAGCCATAAGTTACAAAAGCTTCCGTAATATTAGTAGCACTCATGGTCTTCACCAGGTAGCGCTAAAAACTGTTGTGTGGCAGTAGCAAGCAATGGTTCGAGTGCTTGTAACATACAACGCGGGGCGCTAGAATCAGCACCTTTTGTATCGCCATTATCATGCAATAATAAAATTGAGCCATCAGCGATAGGATGTTTGAGTAAGTGCAGGTGATTGCCCTGTACTTTCCAGTCTTTAAAAATATGTGACCATAATACGATATCATCATGTTTAGCAACGGCTAACGTTGCCATATTAAAATGACCCCAAGGTGGACGATAAAGATGTGTATGCACACCTGTAATCTCATGTATCGTTTGACGTGTGCGCTCAATTTGCTCCGCTAATTGGTGAGGTGTTAACAGCCAAGCGGACTGGTGCGTATAATGGTGAATGCCAATCGCATGCCCTTCGTTATGCATACGCTCAATAATGCTAGGGTATTTTTTAGCTAATGTACCTACGACAAAGAAAGTTGCCTTAGCATTATAGCGTTTTAATAAATCGAGCAACTTAGTCGTGTAGTAGGGATGGGGCCCATCGTCAAAAGTTAAATAGAGCGTTTGCGTTGTATGCAATTTGCGTGTAATACGATGTGATGTCTTCCTACGCATATAAAGCGTAGCACTTGGTCCATACATAAGTGGTAACATCGCTAATGACAGCCATTTTTTCATAATCATTCCCTCCCTTATCCTCAACTAGAACTACTTTTATACTGATTAGTTGCCATTTAGGTTTCAAAAACCTTATAGGGTAGTTATACCCGAGATATAAAAATTGAAAAGTAGAAGCAAAAAAATAGGAAGCAACATGTGAGAAATCCTCGCATGTTGCTTCCTATTTTATTATTGAAGGGCTTTTTGCAATGCCTCTTTATTTTTTTGCATTAATGTAAAGTAATCTTCTTTATTAGCAATATCTTCTTCAGTTAATACACTTAAGTTATGGAGGATATCAGCTTTAGCGCTCACTTCTTTTTGTATGACCTCAGTAAGTTTAGAAGAAACATTTTGCTCGAAGAAAATCGTAGTAATTTCTTCTTTTTTAGCGAGTTGTACGATTTCCATTAAAGCTTTTTGAGAAGGCTCACTTTGCGAATTTAACCCTGCGACAGGTACTTGATGCAAGCCGTAATTACCTGCAATATAACCAAAGGCAGCGTGAGAAACAAAGAATGTATGGCGCTTCACATCTTTTAATGCGGCTTGATAATCTTGATCTAATTGGTGTAAGTCTTTTACAAGTGCCTCATAGTTTTCTGTAAATTGTTTTTCATGCTCTGGCATTTTAGCACTTAATGTCGTTAAAATTTCTTTTGCTACATCCTCACTAATTTGAGGAGATAACCAAACATGTGCATCTACATCTTGACTGCCGTGGTCATGCCCTTCATGATCATGTCCCTCATGATTATGTCCCTCATGGTCATCTTCTTCAGCATGTACATGACCTGTGCTGACATCTAATTTTTCTTTCGCCACGTGATCAGCAGTTGCTACAAATGTTGGTGCATTTTCTTGTGTTAGTGTTTTTTGCGCTTTTTCAACAAATGATTCTAACCCTAATCCAATATAAAAGAATACATCAGCTTCAGCGAGCTTCATCATATCTTTTTGCGTAGGCTCGAATGTATGTTCATTAGCGCCTGGGGGATAGATTGATGCTACTTCTACAGTGTCACCTGCAATACGCTCAGTAAAGTAAGTGAGTGGATAAACCGTAGTATATACTTCTAGTTTTTCTTTTGCTGTTGTATCGCTTGCTTTATCACCGCATGCTGCAAGTAAAGCAATAGCTGCAAGCGTCACAACCATAAGTATTTTTTTCATATAAATTGTACACCTCTTAATAGTAATCATTACGTTTTGTATTGTAACGTACTTCGCAATAAAAAACAAGCACAAAAAAACCTTCGAAATAAAAAATTACTTTTTCGAAGGTTTTTTCTCAGGTACGGGATCGAACCCGCCGGGATGAAAAGGATGACATTTTAAAATGCGCTTTGTCGTTAAATAGAGCCCTTTTATGACGCCATGTTTTTCAAAAGCTTCTAGTCCATAGGCAGAGCATGTTGGATGGAAGCGACATGTAGGCGGGGTCATTGGCGATATGTATTTACGATACAATTGAATCAGCCAAATAAAAATATGCTTCATTTAACGCACGTCATCTTTTGTATACGTTTTTTGCACTGGCGTTTTGTCAATGGTTTGTTTTAACGAAACTTTTTTCTTTTTAATAATAATGATAGCAGCCATGGCAAAAATAAACATAATCATAGCAATCATAATAATAATAGCTGTTGGTACACCCATTGTTTTTTCACTCCTTGCTAACTTCTCCTTTCATTATAAGAGATATGCCTATATTATTGAAGTGAATGAATTTCGACAAAGGTGGTAAACTAATAAAGAGGAGGTGCCTTATGTATAGTTTTATAGACGTTAATGGTTTACAAGTGGACCTTTACTTAAACGAGCAACCTACAAAAACATGTGGTCATGTACTCGTATTAGTAAAAAAGGACGATAAATGGTTATGTACTGTGCATAAACGACGCGGTGTTGAATTTCCTGGAGGTAAAGTAGAGCTAAATGAGACGAGCATACAAGCGGCTAAGCGTGAAGTGTATGAGGAAACAGGTGTAGTTATTACACAACCACAATGGTTTGCTTACTATGAAGTACATGATACCATTCCTTTTTGTAAAACAGTGTTTATTGCTGAAGTAATAGAGGAAAGAGCAGTACCTTATGACGAGGAGACAATCGGTAAAAAATGGCTGACAAAAGCGGCATTGTTTAACGAACCTAACTTAAGTTTTTATATGCGTGATGAAGGCATGCAAAAAATTATTGAACGGGCAGAACAATTATGATCAATGGTCAGATTGTAGCACAGCGCCGCTATCCTTCGCCAAGTAACGATGTACAATTGTATGAAATTACGTATTGGTCAGAAGGTTATAAAGTAAAAGGTTTGTTAGGTATCCCAAAAGCAGCTAATGCAGGGCTATTATATTTACGAGGTGGTATGCAACGAATTGGCATGGTACGACCAGCGCGAGTTTGCCAATATGCCCAGCAGGGTTTTATTGTGTTCGCGCCCTATTATCGTGGTAACCGAGGCGGGGAAGGACGCGATGAATTTGTAGGGCAAGACCGTTATGATGCTGTGCATGGCGTCACGGTCTTACGCCAATTTATTAATGGTAAAGTCCATGTTATTGGTTTCTCACGCGGAGGTGCTATGGCGTTGTGGACAGCGATTTTACGCGATGATATTCACTCCGTTGTTAGCTGGGCAGGTATGACAGATATTGCATTAACTTATAAGGAACGTCTCGATATGCGCCGCATGATGAAGCGCGTAATTGGGGGAACACCGAATAAAGTACCTCAAGCTTACGCTGCACGTACGCCATTACCGTATATGATGAATAGCGAAGCTCGGGTACTAATCATTCATGGTAAACGTGATACTCATGTGTCATATAAGCATGCAGAGGCATTGCAGCAAGCGGTAGGGGGGCCTGCGACTATATGGTGCTATGAAGATTTTTCGCACGCGTTTCCACCGAAAGAAAACCGAGAAACTGTGCGCGCACTAAGTTTTTGGATGAAGGAGGGAGACGCATGAAAAAGACATTTTTTATGCTAGTAACGATTGTTGTAGCTGTAGCTAGTACTGTACTACTCGATCCGAAAAAAGCACAATAACGAAAGAAGCTGGCCCCCTTTTAAAGGAGACCAGCTTTTCTTATCGTCATTTATACATTTGTTAGCTCGTCCAACTTAAGCAAGTGGCCCGCCTTTTTTAGCGATATCTTCAGGAACATTAGCAAACTTTGTAAAGTTTTCTTTAAATAAACCTGCAAGATGTGCTGCCTTTTCATCATAAGCTGCAGTATCTGCCCAAGCATCACGAGGGTTTAATACTTCAGAAGGCACGCCTTCGATAGCTGTTGGAATGTTTAAGCCAAATACAGCATCTTGAGTTGTTTCAACATTGTTTAATTTACCATTGATTGCCGCACGTACCATAGCACGTGTATAAGCTAATTTCATACGGCTACCTGTACCGTATTCGCCACCAGTCCAGCCAGTGTTAACTAGGAATACTTGCGCATCATGTTGATCGATTTTTTCACCTAGCATCTCTGCATATACTGTAGCAGGAAGCGGTAAGAACGGTGAACCGAAGCATGTAGAGAATACTGGTTCTGGCTCAGTTACGCCACGTTCAGTACCTGCTAATTTTGATGTGAAGCCACTTAAGAAGTGGTACATTGCTTGTTCTTTTGTTAATTTAGCGATTGGAGGTAATACACCAAAAGCATCAGCTGTTAAGAATACAATTGTTTTCGGGTGGCCTGCAACCGATGGTGTAACAATATTATCGATATAATCGATTGGGTAAGCGACACGTGTATTTTCTGTTAAAGAACCATCGTCATAATCTGCGATGCGTGTTTCTGGGTCAATAACTACGTTCTCTAGTACTGAACCGAAACGGATAGCGTTATAAATTTCTGGCTCTTTTTCAGCAGATAAGTTAATTGTTTTAGCGTAGCAACCGCCTTCGATGTTAAATACACCGTTATCTGACCAACCATGCTCATCATCACCGATTAATTTGCGGTCAGCATCAGCAGATAATGTAGTTTTACCAGTGCCTGATAAACCGAAGAATAGCGCTACATCACCAGCTTCACCTACGTTAGCTGAACAGTGCATTGATAAAATCCCTTGCTCTGGTAATAAGTAGTTCATAATACCAAAGATTGATTTTTTCATTTCACCAGCATACTCCGTACCACCAATTAAGATGATTTTTTTCTCAAGAGAAACCATAATAAATGTTTCAGAGTTTGTACCATCAATCTCTGGGTTAGCATGGAATGTTGGAGCTGAAACGATTGTGAAGTCAGCAACATGTGCTGCTAATTCGTTGTCAGTAGGACGGATAAATAACTGATGGCAGAATAAGTTATGCCAAGCATACTCATTCACTACTGTAATGCTTAAGCGGCTATCTTTATCAGCGCCAGCAAAACCGTTAAATACGAACACTTCGTCTTTTGCTTTTAAGTAATTTACTACTTTTGTATATAATTTATCGAATACTTCTGAAGAAATTGGGCGGTTAACTTTACCCCAATCAATTTTATCTTTTGAGCCTTCTTCTTCTACGGTGTATTTATCTTTAGGTGAACGGCCTGTATATTTTCCTGTCTCTGCACAAACTGCGCCATCAGCTGATAATTTAGCTTCACCACGAGCTGTTGATTTTTCAACAAGTTGTGCTACAGAAAGTTGATTTTTAATATTGCTACCGCTTAATAATTCCTTCAGTTCGTTATGGATATCTACTGAATTCATCGCTTACATACCATCCTTTTTTATCGTATTCCCAAAATAGTTTGGGGAGAGTTTCCTAATTTCAAAATTAGTATAACACATTTGATTAAATAATCTATACTAATTATGCGAAAAGCATGTGAAATTTATTCATACTTTCGCAAAATGGACAAAAAATATTTGACATTGCTGTTGGCATTCCGTAACATGAATGGCGAACGGATACTCTTATCCCGAGCTGGTGGAGGGTCAGGCCCTATGAAACCCGGCAACCTGCATTATATGTTGAATATAAGGTGTTGGTGCTTAACCTGAATGCAAGGGGACTACCCTTGAACGATAAGAGTGAAAGGATACAAAACGTCAACTCCTTTCCTCACGCAAATTAATGTGAGAGAAGGGTTTTTTTGTTTCTTCGATATTTAATAAGTTATGTACTCCCATTTTCCTTATTAAAAGTACCTTTCTGTAATCCTTGTGTTAAAAGCAACTAACGGCTTTGTAGTTCAATTTGAACTAACATGGGAAGAGTACCGTATCAATGCGCAATTCGCGCAAACATACTAGGAGGAAATTTTAATGACAAATCGTCGTCTTTTCACATCTGAGAGTGTAACAGAAGGTCACCCTGATAAAATTTGTGATCAAATTTCAGATGCTATTTTAGACGCTATTTTAGCGAAAGATCCAATGGCTCGTGTAGCCTGTGAAACTACTGTAACAACTGGCTTAGTACTAGTAGCTGGAGAAATTACTACATCAACATATGTAGACATTCAAGGCGTAGTACGTGAGACGGTTAAAGAAATTGGCTATACGCGTGGTAAATACGGCTTTGACGCCGAAAACTTAGCCGTGTTAACGGCGATTGGTGAGCAGTCACCTGATATTGCACAAGGTGTTGACCAAGCATTGGAAGCCCGCGAAGGTACGATGACAGATGAAGCGATTGAAGCTATCGGTGCAGGTGACCAAGGCTTAATGTTTGGCTATGCGTGTAACGAGACAAAAGAGCTAATGCCTCTACCGATTAGCTTAGCACACAAGTTAGCACGACGTTTAACAGAAGTGCGTAAATCTGGCGAATTAGCTTATTTACGTCCAGACGGTAAAACACAAGTGACGGTTGAGTATGATGAAAATAACAATCCTGTACGTGTTGATACTATCGTTATTTCGACGCAACATGATGAAGCTGTAACGCTAGAGCAAATCCAAGCAGATTTAAAGCGCGTAGTAATTGCTCCGATTGTGCCAACGCATTTATTAGATGAAAAAACAAATTATTTCATCAACCCGACAGGTCGCTTTGTAATCGGTGGTCCAAAGGGTGATGCAGGTTTAACAGGTCGTAAAATCATTGTAGATACGTACGGCGGTTATGCACGTCACGGCGGTGGTGCCTTCTCAGGTAAAGATGCGACAAAAGTCGATCGCTCTGCAGCCTATGCAGCACGTTATGTAGCGAAAAACATTGTAGCAGCAGGTCTTGCGGATCGTGCCGAAGTACAGCTTGCTTATGCTATCGGTGTCGCACAGCCTGTATCTATCGCAATTGATACATTCGGTACTGGTAAAGTCGCAGAAAGTGATTTAGTCAACTGGGTACGAGAGCTCTTTGATTTACGTCCTGCTGGCATCATTCAAATGCTTGACTTACGTCGTCCGATTTATAAGCAAACAGCAGCGTACGGTCACTTTGGTCGTACAGATGTTGATTTACCTTGGGAAGATACAGCAATTGCTGAGCAATTAAAGCAAAAAGCTAACGTATAATAATAAAGGCTGTTTTCAATGTTCTGATAATTAAGGAACGGAGAAGGCAGCTTTTTATTTTTTCATCGCTTTATAGTACTGCCCTTTTTCTACATATTCTCGTACGATACGAGCCATATCTTTTTTATCTTCATCATTTAATTCGCGCACGACTTTAGCTGGTCGACCCAACGCTAATGTATGAGGTGGGATGACCTTTCCAGGTGGCACTAAGCTCCCCGCACCTATAAAGGCACCTTCTCCGATTTCGGCACCGTCTAATACGATTGAACCCATGCCGATTAACGCATTGTTACGAATCGTACAGCTGTGTAGTGTAACTTGGTGGCCAACCGTAACTTCATCTTCAATAATAAGAGGGAAGCTAGGGCTTTGATGTAAGCAACAATTATCCTGAATGCTAACACGTTTTCCGATAACTGTTGGTGAGACATCACCACGGATGACAGCGTTATACCAAATTGAAGTTTCTGCGCCAATTGTTACATCACCGGTAACTACCGCATAGTCCGCAATAAATACCGAATCATCAATGCTTGGTTGTTTTCCTTTGTACGGATAAATCAATAATTATACACCTCATCTTTCTATAATGTACTCATATCGTATCAAAAGCTGAAATTAATGCAAATACTAAATTAATGTTTTGTAAAATTCGTTATAATAGAACATACAGATCGCACAAATAAGGAGGATTTTATTGATGTGGAAGTGGGAAGCAGAAGGTCAACCGAGGGCGGTTGTAACCATTATTCATAGCGCATACGAACATCATGGCTGGTATGCATGGTTAATCGAACAATTAAGGGGAGAGGGCTATCACGTATTAACGGGAGACTTGCCAGGGCATGGCGAGTTAAATCGTAATTTGCAAGCGCATGATGAAAGTTTTGAACGGTATGACTTGCACGTTAAAAAATTAATGAAGATGGCGTTTTCCTATGATTTGCCGGTTTTTGTTATTGGTCATGGGCTAGGTGCAGTGCTTGCTATTCACGTAATGCGTAAAAAATATCCAGTTGCGGGTGTTATATTTACGTCACCTTGGTTACAATTAAAGTTACAACCTGGCAAGATGGTAAGTGCATTAACGAGTATTAGCGCTATTACATCTAGTATGAAAGTGACGCATGAAATTGATGTGGCAATGCTAACGAAAGACAGTGAGAAAATCGAAACAATCATTGACGATATCCCTTACAATACTACGGTATCAGTAAAATGGTACAGAGAGCTGCAATTATTACAACGAGATATTACGGTGTTGATGACGCATAAGTTTCCGAATGTGCCTGTGCTTGTAATGACGGGGGAAAACGATGCGATTATCGATTTAACTGCTTCGAAAAAGTGGCTCTATCAACAAAAGCTAGCAGAAGTACACATGAAGGAATGGCCAAACTGCGCGCATAGTTTATTTCATGAAACAGAGCGCGATACCATCTTCTTATTTATGGTTGATTACATGAACAATGTACTGCGTTCAATCGGTTACATTGTTAACTAAGGGGGACTTATATGGAGAGCGTATTAAAAACAATTTATAGTATTATTTGGGGACCAGCATTAATTTACGGTATTTTACTTGTCGGCATTATTTATACGGTATTAACTCGTTTTGTCCAAGTCCGTTTGATTAAAGATAGCGTAAAGTTAATGTTTGCAGGAGAAAAATCCGCATCGGGTGTTTCGTCATTTGAAGCCTTGTCTATGGCATTATCTGGCCGTGTAGGTACAGGGAATATTATTGGTACTGCCAGTGCTATCGCATTTGGTGGACCTGGCGCTATTTTTTGGATGTGGGTAACAGCATTTATTGGTGCAGCCACAGCGTTTATTGAATCTACATTAGCACAAGTTTATAAAGAAGAATCACAAGGGGTATATCGCGGTGGCCCGGCTTACTATATCGAAAAAGGCACAGGGCAACGCTGGTTTGGTTTAATTTTTGCATTTACCGCTATTATGGCTACAGCCTTTTTAATGACAGGTGTTCAAGCAAATGCGATTTCTAGCGCTACACAAAACGCTTTTGGTATTGCACCTTGGGTAACAGGGCTAGCACTAGTTATTATTTTAGGTTTTATTATTTTTGGTGGTGTACGCCGTATCGCTCGTGCTGCTACATTAATTGTACCCTTTATGGCGGTAGTTTACATTGCTGTCGCACTCATCATTATTGCCATGCATATTACAGAAGTGCCAGCGGTGTTTAGCTTAATTATTAGCAGTGCTTTTGGTGTCAATTCCGTATTTGGTGGCTTGCTTGGTTCTGCTATTGCATGGGGGGTTAAACGAGCGATCTTTTCTAATGAAGCGGGACAAGGTAACGGGGCTCACCCAGCAGCTGCTGCAGAAGTATCTCACCCAGCTAAACAAGGATTAGTTCAATCGTTTTCGGTCTATATTGATACGATTTTAGTATGTTCAGCTACAGCTTTTATGATTTTATTTATGGGAACGTATAATGTGCAAGAAGGTAGCGATACAGGCGCTATTGTTGTCGAAAACATTCCTAACCAAAGCTATACAGAGTATACGCAAGTAGCGGTTGACACAGCATTTTCTGGCTTACAAGGCTTCGGTTCAGCATTTGTTGCAATTGCGCTATTCTTTTTTGCCTTTACGACAATTATGTCTTACTACTATATTTCTGAAACAAACGTCGCATATATTATGGGCGAACGTGATCAACGATTTGGTACATGGGTCGTGAAAATAATCGTACTAGCCGCAACTTTTTTAGGAACGGTACGGACTGCGGACATGGCTTGGCTCATCGGTGACATTGGGCTTGGTTTAATGGTTTGGGTAAATGTCATTGGTATGCTTATTTTAACGAAACCTGCACTCATTGTATTAAAAGACTATGAACGACAGAAAAAAGAAGGGAAAGACCCTTCGTTTGATCCGCGACCTCTAGGTATTAAAGAAGCGGATTTTTGGACGAAAGATAAATAAAAACGTTTGGCTCACAAGTTAGTGGGCCAAACGTTTTTTTACTGTGGAAAAGCTTTTGTTTTTTCAAGTGCAATAACAAAAGGTGGGGAATTGAGTTGATTTAAAAATTGATACTGTAAAACATGGATATATTTTTGGTCATATTCGCTGACGTAGTCAATAATCGCATCGCGCTCTGTTGCACCGCCTTCATGTCCATGATAAATAACAAGGACAATTACCCCGCCAACTTCTAGTAAATCAAGGATTTCGTCAATGGCACGCAGTGTTGTTTTAGGTGTTGTAATAATGCTGTGATCGCCACCAGGCAGGTAGCCTAAATTAAAAATCGCAGCGCTTATCGGCTGTTTTACATAGTTCGCTACATTTTCATGACCATCATGAATTAAAGTAACACGGGTTTGCAAATCACCGAGACGTTCCTTCGTATTTTTAAGTGCTTCCTCTTGCACATCAAAGGCGTAAACATGGCCTTGTGGCACTAATTCAGCTAAAAATAAAGTATCGTGACCATTACCCGCTGTTGCGTCAATCACGTGACTTGTGCTTGTAACCGCTTGTGTAATTAATTGTTGTGCATAAGGTAATACGCGTTGTAATTTCATAGCGTCACCTCAAATTTTTTACCTTGCCAGCTATTACGTCGTGCTAGCTCCGCATCAATGCCGTTCAGTACTTCCCATTTATTAACGCTCCACATTGGTCCAATCATTAAATCAATCGGACCGTCACCTGTAATGCGGTGCACGACCATTTCAGGTGGGATAATTTCCAATTGATCGGCAACAAGGTTGATATAAGCATCCTTATCTAAAAATTCTAGCATACCTTTTTCGTATTGTTTGACCATTGGCGTACCTTTTAACAGGTGTAGTAGGTGGATTTTAATGCCTTGGACATCAAGTTTAGCTACAGCTTTTGCTGTTTCCATCATCATGTCGTAATCTTCGAGTGGTAGTCCGTTAATAATATGGCTACAAATCCGAATGTTGTGCTTGCGTAACTTTTCGACACCTTCTACATAAGTTTGGTAATCATGTGCACGGTTAATAAGTGTTGCTGTTTTTTCGTGTACCGTTTGAAGCCCAAGCTCTACCCATAAATACGTGCGCTCATTTAATTCAGCTAAGTACTCCACTACGTCATCAGGTAAACAGTCAGGACGTGTAGCAATCGAAAGTCCGATGACACCTTCTTGTGCAAGTGCTGCTTCAAATTTTTCTTTTAGCTCAGCTAATGGTGCATGTGTATTTGTGTAAGCTTGGAAGTAGGCCATCGTTTTGCCGTCTTTCCACTTTTGCTGCATTTTTGCTTTGATTTCAGCAAACTGCACATCAATAGGATCTACCCGATTGCCTGCGAAGTCACCACTGCCTGCTGCGCTGCAAAACGTACAGCCACCGAAAGCTACTGTGCCATCACGATTCGGGCAGTCAAAGCCAGCATCTAGTGCTACCTTAAATACCTTATGCCCAAATTCATTACGTAAATAACGATTCCATGTATAGTATCTTTTGCCGTCTGACGGAAAAGGAAATTGTTCTGTCATTGCTGTTCACTCCTCTAACCGTTTATTTTAGCACGACTTGCTATAAGAAGTAGAGAAAAATTAAATTCGTCCGATATTTACTTATAAGCAGGGAGGCTGATAGTATGAAAATTTTAAGTGGTAGCGTTATGCAACAGGCAGCTATGCAAATGAAGCAGCAAACAATGAGTGATAAAAACACGCTGTTTCAAAAAAATATTGCGCGCAAGGAAGCGCCAATGGCACATAGCAGTAAATCGCTTGTAGCCGAAGTAATGAAAGAAAAGCTTGAAAAGGAAAATGTATTACGTAAGATTGCACGAGGTGAACGTTTGAGTGAGCAGGAGAAGGCTAAGTTGGAAGAAATTAGTCCTGATGAGCGTCAAAAAGCTGAAGCAGCAAATGAAGAACGTAAAAATTTGAGTCAGCGTGTAGCTCAAGCCAAAACCGAAAAGCAGGCGCGTGAAGTAATTGCACAAGCAAAAACAGGTGCACTAGCTATATTTGATAAGGGCGATCAATTGATGGGTATGCTATTGCTAGAAGTAGCAAATAAAGTTGAAGAAGAAATAAAAGGTCAAAAAACAACGGATTTTGGACTTCCTACAAAATATAGTGAACGAGCTAAGCAGTCGAAAGAAGATATCCCGCGACTTTTTGACCAAAAAAAATAACGAAAACAAGTGCTATAGCTCATCAGTTATTGCACTTTTTTTGTGCTTGAAAAATCGAACATAAACCTATACACTGTTACAATTGACAACGTCGGAGGTGCGCAATGCCTAAACAAATGTGGTTTTTAACGTCTTTCGGAAAGAAGTCTCCCATCCTCAAGGAATGTGAAGGTGCGAATAGCACCAATGAGTAGGTGGGAGATGAATTTCGGTTGGCTTTAGCCAAAGCTTATAATATAATCAGTCTTAGATGTAACAAAGGATTGATATCACAATGAAATTAGATAGTAATAATCATTCAGTATTCTTAATGCATTATCATCTTGTACTGGTTGTGAAATATCGGATACAAGTTTTTGACAATGAATTATCTGATTTTGCAAAAGAAATGTTCATTAAGATTGGAAGTAAATACAACATTTCTTTAGTGGAATGGAATC
>NZ_QAFW01000032.1 GCF_003057615.1 Metalysinibacillus jejuensis | reverse complement strand
TACCATGGTCTGAAAATATCCAGGCCACATGTGCAAAATAAGCCAACTAGCCGAAAAAAATACCGGTCAGTTGGCTATTCGTCGTGCGTACCGTACAGGTGCGCTATTTTTTATAATTCGGGCTTACTTTTTATTTAAAAATAGGCGAGAAAATTCTATCCTCAATCAGATCATAAGGTCGATAAGTGGTGATAGGGTTCAATTGTTACTTTTAAATGTCGTCTCATTACTAGCACTTGTTACCTACTTCTTTACATAGAATGACCTACTTTAAACATTAGGGATAACGGCTTTACAGATTAAAGTTGCAAAACTGAATCATTTGCTTAGAACGATAGTTTCGCCACGTATAGCTCAAGGGCACATAGCTAGATTCACGCCAACTCATGGTCCTACGCTTCCGCTTCAAACGAATAATCCCCTAAGTTAGGCTAACGCTTTACACTAGATGTGCCATTACAACAATGGATAATAAGGGGGCTAGTATGATGGCTCGTTTACGCAATTATGTTCAAGACAAACCTTGGCAATTTATTGGAATTATGCTGTGTATTATTTTAGTAAGTGCCAGTATTTATGCGACATTTGAAAAAGACAGTGCCGTTACTCGCACCTATTTCATTGATGAATTTAAACGTGCTAATGCTAATGATTATGATGCACGCATTGAAAAACCAGCAATTGTAACACCTACTACAACTGAATTAATTACAGCGAAGGCTGATGAGCTTGAATCTATTACAGTTCAAGTTGGTACAGCCGTTAGCGCGTCAGAAGAGCTAGCCATTTATCAAGGGACAGAAGTTGATGATGTGCGTGCTCGCTTAGAAAAAGAGCGCTCTGCCTATCAACGTGAGTTAAGTGATTTGCAATCAGCACTCGCTACAATCGAACGAGACTTACGCTCTCCTAAAAGACCGAGCAGCAATATTAAAACGGAACAAAAGGAAAAAGACTTAAATGTTAATGTACAATTAGATCTTGCACAATCCGAATCACCAGCAACAGCAAAGGCCATTATTGAAGGCAATATTGCTCAAGCTAACCGTCAAATTTCTATTGTCGATGCACAAATTTCTGAATTACAAGCTCGTCAAAGTGTAAGTAGCCCGGTTGATGGTATTGTAGCTGATATTACAGAGTCAGGTGGCTATGTAACGTTTACAATTTTCAGCAATGAGCGTCATCTACGTACGTATGTTACTGAAAAAGATTGGCGTAAAATTGAAGCAAATGACATGGCTGAATTAACGATTAAAAATGATGAAGTAGTAGATGAAGAACAATCAGAAGCGTTGAAAGCAGCACTTGCGAAGCACCGTGCTAAAATGGAGATTGAAGAAATGGATACTTCACTTACAGGAACTGTAGCTCAAAAGCTGTTATTACCCGCTGACTTAACAAATCTTTGGACAGCGAATTATAATTTATTGCATCCACTCGCAAAAAAAGAAGCTTATTATGAAGTTATGATTACACCTGACCAAACAATCGAAGAAGCACCTTTTGCTGCAGATGGTCACGTAGCCATTATTACGGATGAGGCGACGAATGCTAATAAAGTAAATAGTGACTGGATTGTTGAAACCATTGAATATGATGAAGAAGATGAAACTGCCGAGCCTTATGCTGTCGACAATATTTATTATATTGATTATGACGGTAAAGTTCGATTAGAAGCGATAGATGTCGATTTTGAAGACAAAGACAAAACAGTTTTTACTAGCATTATTGATGATGGTACACCAATGCTTAACGCTAAAAAACGTGAACCTTTAGCTCGCACATTCCGTACAATGCCATTTACATTAGAGAAAAAACAATGGCGTGCTTTTAAAAAGTTAAAATGGAAAGACTATATTATTTATAGCGTTTCTGGACAATAAAAATAGCTACGCTCACCTCTTAACTAGGTGACGTAGCTATTTTTTATTTCACTAATTTCACTGTAGTCACAAGCATTTTTGCCGCCTGCGCTCGTGTGACAAATTGATTTGGTAAATACTTATCACCGTAGCCGCTTGCAATACCAAGCTCGGCAACCATCGCAACCGCTTGTTTCACTTCAAGCGTCGCATTTGCCACATCTGTAAATGCTAACGGTTTTTTAGGTACATAACTACCGCCTGTTGCTACAAAGTAACTGCGATTTATCATTAATCGCTTGAATTTGTTCAATAATTTTTGCGTTGGCAACTGCTACTTGACGTACCATCTCCATAATTTTTGGCGCTGCATCTGCAGGTACACCTTGACTAGCATCAATTTGTAACGCTTGTAGCGCTTGTAATAAGTCATTAGCTCCCACGCTTAACGTAATCATACTTGACTGAGCAAGTGCTGTTTGTAAGGATGTTGCTGACTCTCCAATACCGTTAATCGGCTTTTCAACGTTTGCTGCAATATCAGCTAATACATTTTGTGTCGTATAACCGCTATACGCAAAGCCTTTGTTAAAAGATGCGAGTTGACTTTGTTGTTGTAAATAACTCGCTATATAATCAGCATAACCCTTACCTATAATGCCGTGCTCATTCATACCAGCCGCTAAAGAATCGCCTAACGCTGTGTACACTTCACCATCTTGTTGTGCTTGCCCTACTGTTGGCATACCAATAATTAATAAAGCCATCACTATTGCTAAAATTTTTTGCATAATTTATCCCTCCTGTCTGCAACATTACGAGCATTCCCTTCTTTCTACTATTGAGGAATGTTAAGTCTACATAAAATTTCTGTTATAATACGATACAGGGTATAAAAAAGGAGGATATTTATGCAATCATACGAAAATCATACGGCCAAATTTCCATTGCAACATTTTATTTGGCTACCACTTAGTGCATTATCTTTAGTTGCACTTATTGTTTATTTCTTTACGGAAAACAATGTACTGCAAATGGTATTAATGGCAACCACACTTATCATCGCAATTATCGGAGGCATGCTCGCTCGTTTATACGGCTTAAAATTACAAGACCGTATTATTCGTTTAGAAGAACACTATCGTCATAGCCAGTTAACAAACACACCTTTCCCTGCTACATTAACTTTGGCGCAAATCATCGCCTTACGCTTTGCACCAGACGATGAGTTTCCTGCGTTGGCTAAACGTGCTGCTGAAGAAAATTTATCAGCCGACGCTATTAAAAAATCAATTAAACAATGGCGTGCAGATACGCAACGTATATAACAAAAAAATGTTAGACCAGTGCAACCGGTCTAACATTTCTTCATTTTACTGGATTGCGTAACGAATTTCTGTGATGCCCGCTATCGTATGCGCTGTACCATATAAATATTTTTCACGATCTACAATATCAATCAGCGCAACCTTAAATTGAACGCCTTCCGTACCAGCCGCTAATAAATCAATAGAATTATACATATTCATACGCACAGTTACTTGTGCTGCCGACGAGCGCTTATCTGTCATTTGCGTATAATGTGTCGTTTTTAACTTCATGGCTACTTCATCTTGGTTAACACCAATATAATTTTTATCTAGTGCATAATCATAAATGAACTGTCCCTCTTTACCTGTAACAGCTACACCTACTTGTTGCTGGTGACCTTGAGGGCTCTCTACTGTAGCAATATACTCGCCCGATTTATTAATTGTTAATACATAATCTTTACCTCGTTTTTCGTACGTGTAATCATCGGTACTTACTTCTTTACCATTAGACGTTTTCAAATGTAACTTAGCCGGTTCGAAAGTTACTTTCTTTTCGTTTAATATGATTTTATCAACAGGTGTATCTGCCACAACTGCTCCTTTATTAATAAGGTTAACTTGTAGCTTACCCGCTTTATCAACGGCGACTACATCATAATTGATTTTTTGTTGCACTTTTTGATCTTTCATTACATGAATAACAATGCGTGTTGTGCCTGGTGCTGTAGCATTGATTTCTAAACCATCCGCTGTTTCTTCAACGATAAGTTGTTCAGATTTTACAGGTTGTACTTTAAGTGTAGTTGCGCCAAAATCAGCGGATGCAAGTGCTAGTTTAACACTGTCAATTGTAACAGGTGGTGTTGGCTTTGCTTCCTCTGGTGGCGTTGGCTTTACTTCCTCTGGTGGTGTTGGCTTTACTTCCTCTGGTGGTGTTGGCTTTACTTCCTCTGGTGGCGCTTTAGGTATAGCCTCAGCACGTGTTAAAAACAGAGCAAACTGACTACGAGTTACAGCGTTCGTTGGACCAAACTTTGTTGCCGATACACCTTTTGTAATATTGTTCGCATATAAAATTTTTACATTCTCATATAAAAATGTATCTGTGCGCACATCATCAAATGGCATTAGTTGATTTTTCACAGGCGCCAATTCAAATGCTTTTACTAAAACAGAAGCCATTTCTTCACGAGTAATGGCACGGTATGGCTTAAATTGATTATTAGCATAACCTGGCATAATACCTGCCTCTGCTAACGCTACAATTGGGTTATATGTAGGGGATGATGCTGGAATATCTGAAAAACCGTTTTTACTTACATTCGTTGTGTCCAGCTCAATCACCTTAGCAATAACTTGTGCCACTTGTGCACGTGTAATTGGGTTATGGGGCTTAAATGTACCGTCACCAAATCCTTTAATGACACCACGATCTACTAAATTATAAATTGCTTTACCATCCTCTGTATTTTTATCTACATCTGATAAAGTAATAGCACTTGCTGATACAGGCGCTACGATTGCACTCGTTGTTAGCGCCATGACTAAAGCACTTGTAAACATTTTTGTCTTTGACAAATTCGTCACTCCTTCATTTTTTGATACCTCCATACTACCACTACTTGTTTTTTTCAACGCACAATCCTTTATTTCAGTTTTTCTTCAGAATAGCTATGCTACACTACAAGTAAAGGTGTCTACTAACAACTAAAGGAGAACGTACGTGAAAAAAATCCTAGCTTTTATTTTAGTGTTGATTAGTTTATACATGGTGTCTACCTTAATATTTAATCCCGTAACCGATGTTGTCGAGCAAGGCACATATCACCACCCTCCTAACGATCAAGTGGTGGCACTTAACGGCCAATGGGTACTTTATCCAGATGTATTAATCGACCCGACAGAACCTAATGCCTTTGCACCTTACGAACAATATGCAGAGCCAATTACGGTACCTAGCTCACTACCTGCAGCTAAAAAAGAAATGGTTATGGCTACGTATCGCTTACAAACAACAGTCGCAACGGACGGCTTTTATGCACTGCGTACCGGCGATATTCGCTATGCTAATCGCACTTATATGAACGGTGAATTAGTTGGACAAAGCGGCGTGCCAAGCACTGAGCGCGCGCACTATAAAGCTAGCTCTAAAAAATATGTAGGGGTTAATAAAAGTGACAATAAAAAAATAGATATCGTCATTCAAGTAGCTAACTATGACTACCCTACTACTGGCATTGTACAAGCGCCTATTTTTGGCAACTATCAAGCGATTACAAGATACACTACCTTACACACAGCATTCGAAGTGATGTTAGCGGTTGGCTTTTTTGTTATCGGCTTATTTTATATGCGTGTTTTCTCTCGCAATAAACATGCCTATGCCATTTATTTCGGCTTATACGCTACCACATTGGCCTTTTATCAAACATTGTTAGGTGAGCGGTTATTTGAAGTCGTAACAGGAGAGCTCCCTTTAATGACACTCACGGCGGTTCAACTCAGTACATTCGTTTTAGCTAGTTTATTCTTTTACCGCTTTATTACATTACTCTACCCGACTACTTTGCCTTCAGGGTGGCAACGTGCCACATACCTAGTCGGTGGGGTTGGTTTACTCTGGCACTTGTCATTTATAGTACAGCCGCTTTTGCCTTTTAATATACCTAGTGTCGTCATGCAAATCGTATTGCTGTTACTTATGTTATTTATTTATAGCCAGCTTTTATATGTGAGTACGCAAATTATTAGACGACAAGATACGAATAGCCCTTATATTTTATTAGCAACGATTGCTTTTGCGCTTTATATAACAGCACTCGGGCTTAACTTATTTTTTGAGACACAGCTGCCATTTGCCCAGCTTAGCTTACTAGTGATGATTGTATGCTTTGCGACGCTTATTACATCACGTTATCACGAAACAGAACAACATTTACACCAACGTACGCAAGATTTACTCGTACAAGATCAATTAAAAGATGCCTTCTTACAAAAAACTGCGAGCGAATTACAGCAACCTGTAAAAGCTGCAGATTTATTAGTTAATCAATTAGTAGAAGGCGAATTAGGTCCCGTGGTTAAGGAGCAACAACACCATTTACTCGCCATTCAAAATGCGCATCGTCAAATTGCACAAGTTACGATGAAGCTACAAAATGCTTCGCAAGCAACGGATAAAGTAGCCAATCAACCAACAGCCATTACGATGGCTACAGTTGTGACGTGGTTAGAAGAAATGGATTACCTTTATCATAAACCTGAAGTAGCGTTAAACATCGCTATTGATCAACAGCTACCTGCAATTTTTATGGACAGCTATCGCTTCGAGCAAGTGATATTCCAAATTATTGACAACGCACTACGTTATACCGCTCAAGGTAGTATCACCGTGACATGTGAAAAGGTCGGAAGTCGTATTAGATTGACGATAACAGACACAGGTTGCGGTATTGAAGCAACACATATTCCGCTTATTTTTACCGCCTTTTATCAAGTAATACCTTCTACTAAACAATTAGGGTTAGGTTTAACGACAGCCCAACAATTTGTAAAACAAGCAGGGGGTGACATCATCGTTACGTCAACAGTAGGAAAAGGTACATCTGTACAACTTGAATTACCAATCGCTAACACATTGCCAAGCAAGACATATCAGATAAAACAGTTACCACAATGTAGTTATGTTATACCAGGCGAAACAACTTTACTAATCGCAGCTAAAGAGGCGTCTTTATTACAATCGATTGTGCACCGACTACAGCCGCTTGGCTATCGTATTTTTGGTGTAACGTCAGCCATGGACGCACTCGCAGTACTTAAAATGCATACGGTCGATATGGCCATTATTGATGTCGGCATTACGACAAAACATCCCATTTGGGCCACTATTCGTCAGCATTATGATTTAGTGCAATTGCCGATTTTATTACTAACGTCCACTACCGTGATGACGAGAGAAGCAAGGGAAGCTTTCCAAATTAATGATTGCTTAGTGAAGCCTGTTAGTACGGAGCAACTCCATGCCAAAATCGCATTATTTTTAGCCATTCGCCAAACGGCAACAGAGGCATCGCGCAAAGAGTTGCGTTACTATATTACACAAATTAGCCCGCACTTCTTATACAATACAATGAATACGTTAATTGGTTTAAGCTATGAAAAGCCTGAACAAGTAAGTGAAGGTTTAATGCATTTAACGACTTACTTTAGAGCGAAACTTGACTTCTTTACGAAGCAAGAGCTCGTACCTTTAGAAGACGAAATGGACTTAGTACGCGCTTATTTAGCGATAGAACAACTTCGCTTCGGCGAACGTTTAGCCATTACGATTGAAGATACGGCTACTCAACAAGCTTATATTCCTACCCTCGTGTTACAAACGCTCGTCGAAAATAGCATCGTCCATGGGATTTTAAAACGTAAAGAAGGCGGACATCTGCACATCCGTATTGAAGATATAGACGATAACGTACGCATTACTATTAATGATAACGGCATTGGAATGTCAACAGCGCAGCTCGAACAAGTATGTGCGGCAAAAGTTTGTAATGAAGTAGGCATTGCCAATACCATGCATCGTATTCATCTCGTCGAACATGCTACAATAGCAATTGACAGCACTAAAGACGTCGGCACAACCATTATAATTTCGTTGAGGAGTGAAAAATAATGTTTACGGCAATAATCGTTGACGATGAGCCTATCGCTATTCGTTTACTACAAAAGCAATGCGAAAAAATCCCAAACTTACAAATTGTCGCAACGACGACAAATGCAGATGAAGTTGTAGCTTTAGTAGCAAAACATCAGCCTCATATTGTATTTTTAGATATCGAGCTTGGCAGCATCTCCGGATTGGATTTAGCGGAGCAACTTATGCAAGACTACCCCGCAAGTAATATTATTTTTGTAACGGCGTACTCTGAGTATGCCGTTCAAGCTTTTGATTTAAATGCCGTCGATTACTTATTAAAGCCCGTATTAGAATCACGACTACTTAAAATGATGAAGCGCCTCTTACCAAAAGAAGAGGAAGAAGAGAAAAAAGAAGAGGAAAAGAAGGTAGAAGTCGTCGTAACGCAACCTGTAACGCCACTAACAATCGTTGCTTTTGATAATGCACACGTCTTAGTCAATGGTGAGGATTTTGATGTACGCACCGAAAAAGTAGAAGAGCTATTTTTATACTTATGGCACAGCCAACGTTCACCTGTGACTCGGCATTTAATATTAGAGCACTTATGGGGAGAGTTACCCGAAGAGAAAGCAGTCAGCTTGATGCACTCTACCTTTTACCAATTGCGTAAATCCCTTCAAAAGCTTGGCTATTTGAAGCCGATTACGTTTAAAAATAAAAAATATCACTTGCACGTTGATAGCACAAGTGATGTAGAAACGATTGAACCTCTCTTAAAAAAGCAACAGCTCTCTGATGAAGATGCGCGCACTATTTTGCTACATTATACAGGAGATTACTTTGCCGTCCAAAATTATGAATGGACGCATACAAGACGTGCAGAACTGCGCCATGACGTATCTTTCGCCTTACTGCGCTATGTCGAAGCAAATAAGGGGAATAAGGAAATCGTCTCTGGCATCGTGCTACTGTTACACAAAAATAAATTATTTAATGATGATTGGCTAATTGCCCTACTGCATCACTTTGGACAACATACGAAATCCAATGACTTAATTAACTTTTTTGAAGGCGTGCAAAAAATTTGGCAAGATGATTTAGGTATTGATATACCGCAGCCTATTCAAGATATTTATAGCCACTATATCGTAACAATGTGAAAAGGAATGTCGCGTGGTGTACGCGACATTCCTTTTTGTGCAATCTACCGTTAGATTACTGACACGAATGCAGATCCATGAGTGGCAAGCTCATGGTCAAAATTATGTTGGCAAGCATAATTTTATGTGACAGCAAGCGGCATAGTGAGTGTATGATTGAGTAACTTACTGTCATATATACTATAACTTACTTACTCTGAACAAAAACTGAACATTATTTTTTAACGTAGAGCTGACCATCTTTTATTGTTACAGAAAACTCCTGTGCGTCAGGTTGTTCATTGCCCACTGCATCTTTAAGTTTCGGTATCTTAACATTCAATGTTTCTTTCCCTGTAATATCTAGAGGTGTTGCAAATGTTAAAATCAATAGGTCATTATCTCCTGATGGTGTAACTTTAGTAGCTGTTGTACCATCTACAATAAACTCATCTATTTTCAAGTCTTTAGTCGTTAATGCTTCGGAATAAGTTAGCGTTAATGTTTTAACTACATCTGTACCACCTTCAAGTTTATGCTCACCTACTGTTAGCGGTTTTGTCCCTACAAATTCTTCTGGTGTTTCTACGATTAACGTTGTCGTTTTTAGGGCCTCTATAAGTTGTTGCTCCGTAGCATCAGCTGGGTAGTTTACTGTGATTTTCTTACCTTCTGTTTGGACATCAATTGTTGGTTGCCATGTATTTTTGTCGCCTGTTTTAGGTTGAACGAGTAATACCAACTCACGTACTACGGCACCATTTTCATTACCTTCACGCGCTACAACACGGTATTTGCCTGGTGTAGGTATTTTAAATTTCACTGTTGCCTCTTCGTCTGACATTTTACCATTTTCTACACGTTTACCTGTTGCATCAAAGACATCTACCCATACAGAGCGTTTTTTACTAAAGCTAAGATCAATATTTACTTCGCCGTTTTCATCAGCATAGCGCTCAATTACAGAAATTTTAGGTTGTGCTTTTAATTCAATCGCAAAATCATTGCCTGCTGTACCTGCTACTGGTGCCTTGATTGTCATATCATTTAATGTAACAGAGGCCGTTTCTCCCGCCTCTACTTTACCTGTAATTGAATGTAAAGTAGGTGGCATTTCATCTGCAGTTAAAGTAATCGGATAGTTGTACATGGGCACTTTGTACTCTTCTTCTCCATCTTTGACAGTTAACGTTTGTAAATAGATAACTGCTACACCTTCACCACCCGCTAAATTAGGTCCATTGTGTTCAATTACTTTTTGTTCTGTAGAGGTGAAGGTAACTGCTGTAATGTCTTCATCTTTAATTTTTGTACCTTTACCATTCGTAACAGTAATATGCTGTTTTAATTCGTGTAAAAATTCAATACCTTCCTTTGCTTGAAGTGAAAATTCATCGTCAATGACTTCTACAATTGGCATGATGCGATTGTCTATTACATGGAAATTTTGTTTCAATTCAATTGGTAAACCTGCTTCGTCTTTTTGATTTGTTAGCGTTACAATTGCCGTAAACTCACCTGCTAATTTTTTATCACGGTAGTCTTTAACACTTTGATTTGGAGCTTTAACCTCTTTACCTAAAGCGTCTTTAATTATTACTGTATAATCCTCCGGTTTAAGCGCTTCTCTTGCCACACCAGCTGCATCGAAACCATGAACTGCTAGTGTAAACTCACTAAATGTTCCTTCTTCTTGCACATAGGCTAAATCTTTAACACCTACAATTTCATAGCGTTCGGTTTTATCTTGGGCTGTTTTCACGTTAACTTTAATATCACGTTTAACATTACCATCCCTAACCGTTACTACTGTAGTACCCTCTTTTAAAGCTGTAACCTCAATTGTAGTACCTACTAAATCAGCTTTCACAATAGTTGAGTCTGCAACTTCGAGCTGGAGATCGTTAAAGTCAAAATCATTTTTAAATTGGTCAAGCCCTTGTAATGTAATTTCCGTTTGTTTAGCGTCCTCTATTCCACCTAACACTAAATTAGCTTCTGTGCTAGAAGCTTCAATTGTTTTTAAGAATTTATCTTTTGTAACTGTAATACGCACGTCTTTCGTAGCTACTACTTTACCATCAACAACCGCTTCAACTTTTACAGATGCGGCGCCTTCTTTTTCAGGTGTAAGTAGGCCTGTTGTTTTATCCACTACTAAAATTGAAGCGTTTAACGTTTGGAACTGTACGTCACCTTCAATATCATCCCCAAACTGATCTTGTAAAGAAACATGTAAATATGTTTTTTCATTAGATAGCTCTACGCGATTCACTTGATTATCTGCATCTTTTACAGGTAAAAGCTTTGACTCTTCCTCTTTTAATGTCCAGTAAGCGGCAACCGTTGTCGGCTCTGGCTCACTTGGAATTACGGTAACTTTCACTTGCGAAGATGGGGTTACTTTTCCTTTAGCATCCACGTAACGAAGCTGTAAAGGAATTTCACCACTTGCAGTTGCGGCTAAACGAATTTGTCCATTGCTCACAACAAAATCCGTAGCGTCTTCTGTAGTAGCTAGTAAAGTTACTTCGTCTGTAATATCTACACCTTGTTGGTTAAATACTTTATAGTGTAATTTACGCCCTTGAACAACTTCTTGTGAAGCTAGTTCAATTTTAGCGACTTCGCCAATAGTATAAGTTAATTTGCCCGGTGTATTGACACCACCGACAGATACTTCTACAGGATACTCTTTCTTATCAAGTAGTTTATCAAGCAACTCAACTTGAGCAGTCTTACCATCTTTCGATAAAGTTACTCGCTTAATAGCGCCCGCACCGCTTACTTTAATTGCACTAGCGGACAAGAATGTGAGTGCACTATCAAACTGAACCGTAAAGCTACGCGAAGATGTCGCTTGAATTTTTGTTATTTTAGGTACTTGTACCTTAAATGTTGCTGTTGCCACTTGATCTTCTAACTTCACAGTAACGACAGACTCACCAACATTATCAGCACGCACTGTAAAGATATAATGCGTAGTTACGCCATTCACTTTTACAGGCTTAATATCTTCAGCAATGGCAATAATAGTATCGTCTTCTGATAGAACTTCAATATCGTCTGTTGTATAGATTGCCCCGTATTGATCACGCGGCGTTACGGTAACTTGTACGGTATTATCTACAGCGATTTCTTGCGAATTTGGTACAACCGTTATTTCTTGCAGTGCACGTTTTGGTTGAACTTCCACTTGTGCTTCCGTAGTAATCGCTTTATCTTTCACGCTAACTTTATAAAGATGATCGCCCTCTTGTGTATATTTACTCACATCAATTTTTAAGGCAATGGCTGTTGCGTCTTGTTCTTTATCCACTTCAATATAAGCATTGCCTGATTTTTTTACGAGCACTAGCTTTGCTTCTTTATCATTAGGAGTTAGTGTAAAGTTTTTAAGGTCCGTCGGCATTACTAAGCGGCCCTTTGTATCTTTTCCGACCATAGGTTGATAAACCGTATTATTATCCCCTAAAATAACTTCTGTTTTTAAGAAGCTAATTTCAGCAAGCGTTGGTGTTGGTTTAACTTCAATTGTCGTTTCACCTGTCACTTCACCAATCGTAGCAGTGATTGTAACCGTACCATCATTTTGTAACGTGATTTCTTCACTTTGCTTACCTTGTTTACTAGTAGCATCGCCTACTGTCCAGTCCACTTTTTGATTGTTTAATTCATTGCCATGTTGGTCAAATACTTTAGCGGTTACTGGCAGCTTATCACCATTAAAATAATCACCAGGTGTAACAGCTACTTCAATTTTAGCTGGCTTCGGTGCAGCAAGGACTGTTATCGTTTGGCTCGCCGTCTTACCGTTAACGTTTGCGCTAACAATTACTGTCCCACTATCTTGTAGTATGAGCTTCTCCGTTAACTTTCCGTCTTTTACAAAAGCACTCCCGACTTGCCAGTCTACCTTAGCATCTTTAAGTTCTTCACCGTATTGGTCAAAAACTTTGGCGTTTACAGTAATCTCTTTTCCTTCATAAAATGGCTGACTCGTATCGATAATGAGCTTTACTTCATCTGCAGTAGCCGGCGCAAATTCATTTATTTTAGTGCTGTGAGTAATGGTATATGTTTTGCCTTTCTTTTTATAAGTAAAAGTAGCATCTAAACTAGTATTGGGTAGTAAAGGTTTATTTAATATTAATACGCCATTTATAAACTCATAATCATCGCGGCTCAATGTTATACCATTACTAATAACTTGAGTTAAAGCCATCTCTGTTGGAAAATCGATTCGCTCACCATACTGATCTACAGCGTAATAACGTAACCTAGGTAATTCAAACTCACCGTTTTTAACAATTGTAGGATCTAATACATCAGGTCCTTTAATTGAAGCAACATAAGGCGTTTCATTACGTATTGTTACCGTATTAATATTTGTAGTTGCCCACTTTCCTACTACAGAAACACGGTAAGTCATATTATTTTGCAACTGTTTACCATCAATCACTCTAAATACAGCCTCATCGTCATATATACCACTACGTGCATACATTAAGCGAATCGTCTCTGATTGTTGCGTATTCATCATTGTGCGGGAGGTTTGCGACTGTAAAGAAAACGGCTGCATGCTTCGAGTTAAAGGTTGTAACTCAATAAACTCTCCAATCATTAACCTATCTAAATTTTTAGGTGGATTACCAAATCTAACTAATAAAGCATTTGTAATATCTTGCATCGTACTTATATTTGTAATACGAACTGGTGCGACAGGAGGTGAAACTGGTAAACTAGGTCCATTAATTGTAATATCTCCTTCTGTTTCATCTACCTCTACAGAGCCATTGTAATTAACATTTAAGCGTTCAATCTCCCGCTCTGATAAATATTTTTTATCTTCAATTAACTGTTGTAAAATAGTCGTCACTTCATCATAATATGAATTTTCTAGCGCTGTAGAGTAGTCATTAATTGCTATCACATGCCCCGTGTTCGTTTCAATATGTGTCACACGTTTTCCCTCTGCTAATAAGTTCGGTAACTCATACGCTGGAAATACAAAAGTCTCTCCATCTAAATATGCATATACACTTTGAACTTCATAAATAAAATCTGTCGTATTAGCTGCCGCATATGGAGCTACTGTAGCCGTAGCCAAAACGGCCGCAATCATAGAAGCATTTACTTTTTTCATTATTCTTCCTCCCCATAAAAATCATACTTATTACCATTGTACATGAGAAATTTTAACTAGAGCAATAGTAGTTAGCTATTACAAAAGTTTTTATGACAATTCATACATAAAGCTACCCATTCTTAATTTTTTGTCGATATAATGGAGTAAACAACTGTATATTTTAGCAAGGAGAGATTATTACGTGAAAAAAATTTTGCACTATACGTTAGCGGCGTCACTTATTTTACCTACAACACTATCGTTTATACCAGAGGCACAAGCGCGTACTACACCTATTGATGAGTTACCAGCGAGTTCAACCACTACGAATGTAGCTAGTAACCACGCTGAACTAGAACGTTTACTCGATATTCGTTTGTTAAATCGCGAAAATTCATTTGAACTACATTTTAATAGAAGAAATAACCCTACTATTACAATCGAAAACATTAAAAATCACATTGAGAATTACATAAATGATGCGATGAACTTTAAAGAAGCTGAGCCTTATGTTGGTTGGTCAATTAAAGACTATACAATTGAGGGTATTAATAATACTGATAAATTAACATTTGTCATTAAACCTACATACTTCACAACCTTAAATCAGGAGCGTGAAGTAGATCGAAAAGTTAAAGAAATCAGTCGAGAAATTATAAAAGTAGGTATGACAGACTTTGATAAAACGTTAGCGATATTTGAATATATCACCGCACAAAAAACATTGACGCGTGATGGTACGACAACTGAACCACAATCTACTTATACATTATTACAGCAAGATAAAGGCACATCTCGCGCATTTGCTCTACTTACATTTCGTTTATTAGAAGAAAACAATATTAACTCTCGTATTATGACTGGATCTATTTTAGGTGACTTATCAAATGATTTAGATGTAGATCATTTTTGGAACCTCGTACGCTTAAATGGGCAATGGTACCATCTAGATAGCGCTTTAGGTGCTGGTTACACGGGACAAATTGAAAAATTCCCTTACCAATATTTTTTATTAAGTGACCAAACATTAGATGCAACACATAACTGGATAGGCCGCGGCACACCAGCAGCTACCAATACTATGTATGAGCGCTATCGATACTGGAAAAAAATCCAGTTTTCACCTGCCCACCTCGTTTATATTAATGGTTTTGATTTACGAGATGAATTAGGTATTGATAATACAATTATGGCTGGACATCGCATTAAAGATTTTGTTTATGATGAAGTCAATGATTGGATTTACTTCATAGGAAAATCTTACGGTAACTTTTTATATAAAATGCGTTCAGATGGGACACGTTTTGAAATTGTTAGCAGGGAACGTGGAAAATCACTAAAAATTGAAGAAATCAAAAACAGTAGCTCTACACCTAGCACCTATCGCCTACACTATGAATATGCGAGTGGAGGTACTACGTCCTGGGATTTGGAGCCTCAAATTGAAGTGAATCGACGAGAAGCTAAAGAAGTTGATGAAATGATTATGCGTATATCCGGCTCAAATCCAACTGTGCAGGATGTCGCTGAAGTACGCGCGAAATACAATTTATTACCGATTGATGCACGCCCTTTCATTTCAATGCCAGCTTCATTACGTTGGGCTTCTGCGCAAGCAGCATTAACGACTGCTCAAAATCAATCTGCTAATATCGCAGTACAAATCGCTATGTTAGAAGAATTAAAACCTAGCTTTAGAGTAGACGTTGAAGCAGCACGAAATGCCTATGACAACTTATCAACTGCGCAAAAACGAGATGTGTATAACTATGAAGAATTGAAGCATGCTGAACAAAAGGTTCAAAATAACTTATCATTAGCTTACCAATTAGACCAAGATATTAAGGCCTTGGATGTCGATGTCACAAAATATCAAGATAATGTTTTACGCTATGTAGAAAGATTTGATAATTTAACGTTTGCACAACAAGTTTTAGTAGTACAAGATGACGAATTATTTAATAAAAAGCGTGAAGTGCTAGCACATATTGCAGTCGCTGCTGACTTTGACTACCGCGTTGAAATGTTAGAAGAAACAGATGAACGTTTTGTCGAAAAAGTACGTGCTCTTCGCACGTTATATGATCAAATCCATGTTGTACAGGACCGCAATATCAAGCGTTATAATCGACTTATTAATCTTGAGCGTCTAATTGATAATTTAAACACGAATAGTGAGCAGTGGCGTACTAATATTACAACACTTTTTGCGCATTATACCGATGTCATTAACGGTGCTAGTACACCTCCTACCGTGATCAGAGATAATTTTGTACAAAACTTAATAAATTATCGTGAAGCTTATGAAAATTTAAAGCCTACAGAACAACAGTTATTAAGCACATTTGAAGCTAATTTAACGACTATGGAAAACTGGGCGAGCCAAATATTCCGTACAGCCGATGTTATCGCTATTGAACGTGAGATTGAAAAACTATCAATTGACCTTAAAGAAATTGAAAAACGTATGGATCCTGTATTAGTTGCTTACTATGCGCTATCATCTAATGAACAGTTAACAGTTAGCAACTACAAAAAATTACTAGATTTAGAAAATTGGGTACAGTATAAAATAGATATTGAAAAAGTAATTAAAATGATTGAAGCTATTAATCGTAACAATTCTTGGGCAAAATATAAGAGTACCACTTACGAAGCCCGCTTCGCTTATGACGCTTTATCTGAATATGCAAAATCAAAAATCCATAACTATAACAAACTAAAAGATGCAGAAAAAGATATCGAAAAAAATAATGGCGGTAATGTCATTGGTGGAGACAAGCCAACTACACCTAATAGAGATAACGTTGTTATTATTGGTGAGGAAAAACCTGATGGCTATCAGTTTGAAGTAGACAATGCAATTCTTACACAAACAATTAGTCCAGATGGTACACGTGACCTAATTTTAAAAACAAACGATGGCTTTAAGATGACTTTAAATGCAGAAAATTTTAATCACCGATTCGCACGTCTATCAGAAATGACAGTTAATATCCGTAAAATTAAGGACTACATGATAGACGTTCAATTACTTTTGCACACAGGCACACAGAAAAAAGACGTGATTGATTTAACATCTTTTGTGCAAATGGAAGTGCCTACAGATTGGTTAACGGATGATACGTACAATATGGTTATTGTCCGTAGTAACGATAACGAATTTACAGCTACACCTTTTTATGAAAATGGTAGCATTATTACTTTAAATACGCGTTCACTCGGTCAATTTTTTATTCGTCACGAAGACATTACATTTAATGATGTTAGAGCAAACGAATTTGAAGAAGCCATTTATTTCTTAGCTAATCGTCAAATTGTAAAAGGAACAACACCTTTTACCTATTCGCCTAAGAACAACGTTACACGTGCACAATTTGCCTTAATGGTAGCCCGTGCACTAAATGTTAAAGCAACAGAACAGTCACAGTTTGTAGACGCACGCAACACTTATTTTGAAGAAGCTGTTCAAGCACTGCAGCAATTTTCAATTATTAATGGTGTAACACCTGACTACTTCCGCCCCCACCAAAGCTTAACACGCCAGCAAGGCTTACTAATGATGGGGCGTTTATTAGAAGCGGTTGGCTACACATTAGATGATGATGGGTTTGAACCTTACTTAAATGATTGGAACTTACTAGACCCAGAAGCTCAGCGTATTTATATTGCACTCGAACATCTTGAGCTCATTAACATTGAAAATAACACGTTTTACCCACACCGCAACTTATCGCGTGAAGAAATGGCAAAAATGTTAATGCTAACGTTACAGGAAGCAAAATTTTATTAAACCATAAAGAGGGGTACAGCATAGTTTGATGTCTATGCAGTACCTCTCTTTTATTTCATGTTATACTTCTTTATAAACAACATTTGAATATTATAGAAAGTAGGAATAGTTTTATGCCCGAGCAGTTATTTTCATTACTAAAGAGCAAGATTAAAACGGAATGGCGTTATGCATTTTTCAGCGCTATTATTATAGGGTTGATTACGCACCTTTTCGTATTCACTAACCGTCTTCCTAATCATGATAGCTTGTATAATATTTACAACTCGCAAGCTAAAGTAAAATCCGGACGATTCTTTTTAGGACCAGCAAGCGGAATAAGTAGCTACTTTGATTTGCCTTGGGTGATTGGTGTAGTTTCCTTATTTGCACTCGCATTGACAACTGTAGCTATTGTCATTTTATTTAATATAAAAAAACGTTCCTCAGCTATTCTAATAGCAGGTATTGTTGTCACATTCCCTAGTGTTTCGGCAACATTTTCTTATTTATTTACTGCTGATGGGTATATTATCGGTATGTTTTTAGCAATCACTGCTGTAATTTGTGCCATATCTTGGCGCTATGGCTTTTTAATAGGAGCTCTATTAATGGGACTAGCAGTCGGTATTTATCAAGCTAATTTATCTACATTTCTAGCTTACTCTGCCCTCTGGATCATTTATCAAATTATAGTAGTACGCATTCCTTCAGCATCTTTATGGAAGCATATAAGTAAATTACTACTTACATCTGCTATTGGTATGGGTTTATATTATATTGTCTTTAAAATTTATTCCTCTTTATTAGGTGGACATATTACACCTTACCAAGGCCTTGATAAGGTAGGGAGTGTATCTATGAGCGATATCCCTACAAGGCTATTGCAAGTAAGGGAACAATTAGAACTATTCTTTTTCCCTAGTATCGCTTCCTCCATTCCATTAACATTGTATGATTATATTAATGTCATTTTACTCACCGTAGTGCTACTAGCTACGTTATGGTTTATTAGTAAAAATAAAGTTTATACGACTATTGATCAGTTAGCACTTGCACTTCTCATCTGCTGTGTAATGCCCTTTGTGTACTTCATTGTGTATTTTATTTCACCTGATGCCTTTTACCATATGCTCATGGTGTTTAGTATTAGTAGTATCTATGTATATCTAGTTATCTTATATGATAATCTACCCGCCATTACCCCTAATTTACTTGAAAAATCAATGGCATGGGTAACTATTGCCACGCTAGGTATTATGATTTGGAATTTTAATGTAATTGCTAATATCACTTACTTTAATATGGAACTACGCTATGAAAAAACGCTAGCACTTTCAAATCGCTTGTTAGATCGTATTGAGCAGCTTGATGACTATAATCAAGTGGAGGAGATTGCCGTTACAGGGCGTGTAAACCTCGGCTCTAAGTTACTAAGTGAAACTATTCCCCAGCGTACACCTAATATGATTGGTTCAACAGGGGAAACTTTTTTACGAGAACCCGCCCATTACAAAATAATGCTTGAGGACTTTTTAGGCAAACGTATACAAACTGCTAGCCCTGAACGCATAGAAGAAATACAACAAACAGAAACATTTAAACTAATGCCTATTTGGCCTGCTAAAGATTCTGTCAAAGTCTTTGATAATACGGTAATAGTTAAGTTTAACTAATAAGTAGGTGTAATTTATGAAACTCTCTATTATTGTCCCTTGCTACAACGAAGAACAAACGTTACAAAATTTTTTTGATGCTATTAACGCTCAAATGTGTAGCAATACAATTGATTATGAAATTATTTTTATTAATGATGGTAGCAAGGATAACTCCTTAAACATTATGAAACAATTAGCCACTGATTATACGTATGTACGTTATATTTCATTTAGTAGAAATTTTGGCAAAGAAGCTGGTATGCTTGCTGGAATTTCCTATGCCCAAGGAGATAATGTTATTATTATGGATGCTGATTTACAACACCCTCCTCATCTAATTCCTGAAATGTTACAACTGGCAAACGATGGTTTTGATCAAGTTATTGCGAAACGTAATCGAACAGGAGAAGGGGTACTAAGGACAGGGCTTACACGTATATATTATAAAGTGATTAACTCCTTAGTCGATGTAAAGTTAGTCGATGGTGTAGGTGATTTTCGGCTTTTAAGCAGGAAAGCTGTAGATAGTTTACTCAAACTAAAGGAATATAACCGTTTTTCTAAAGGTTTATTTTCTTGGATTGGGTTTAATGAAGCCGTTATTGAATACGATAACGTTACACGACAAGATGGTAATAGTAAGTGGTCCTTTAAATCACTAATTAATTATGGCATAGATGGCGTCATTTCTTTTAACAATAAACCACTACGCCTAGCTATATATTTAGGTCTACTCGTTACATTAGTCGATGTTTTATATGTTATTTATATGTTTATACGCATCACATTATATGGTATTGACGTGCCTGGGTATTTTACAACAATTGCAGCTATATTATTAATTGGTGGTTTACAACTTTTCTTTATGGGCGTTATTGGTGAATATATTGGAAGAATTTATTATGAGGTTAAGCAACGTCCGCATTATATTATAAGTGAGAAATCTGACAATGAATAAAACCATCTTATTTGAAATTGCACGTTTTGTGATAGTAGGCGTTATCAATACATTAAATTACTATCTCTTGTATCTAATTAGCCTGCATCTCTTGCATATACCTTATTTGATTTCTCATATTATAGCGTTTGTGATTAGTATGATTGGTTCTTTTTTTATGAATTCTTACTTTACGTATAAAACAAAGCCTACGTTAAAAAAATTTTTACAATTCCCTGCAACGTATGTTGTAAATATTACAGTTACCACAGCAAGTATCTTTATACTAGTTGAATGGTTAGGTCTAAACGAAACGATCTCTCCGCTCATTGCCTCTTTTCTTGCAATACCATTTACTTTTATAATTTCTAGAAAAATATTGCATCAAAAAAACACCTCTACTACAAGATAGTAAAGGTGTTTTATTTAGCATGAGTTTACAACATCTGTTCATTTACATCTTTAATAATTTGTCGTAGCTCGCTTAACGTTGAAATCGGATAGCGTTGATCAAGCAAAGCCTCCCGATAAGCACGTAAGTACTCTTCTTTATAATGGATTGATTCATCATAAGGTAGCAACTTCATTAGAGCTGCTTTAAAGCTATAAACATCAGCTAACGTATCTCCTTCTAAAGTCTCCTGTAAGAAAGCATATGATGCTCGCTGTACTTCACCGCCACCACCATCATGCGTAACAACTGTGTAACCAAAGTAATCAATAAATGGTGTCTTTAATGGCAACGTCACCTGTGTCACATCATCTTTAATTTCCCATGATAAATCTGCAAAGTCTTGGTAAGTATCGTACTCATCCACTGATTTGTATAATCGAACCTCTTTTAGCACATCCTGTGGTAACTTATCACGTTGGTCTTCAGTTACACGTACAGTCATCGTTTCTTCCTCAATCATCACATGATACCATGGTAAACGGTGTTCATCTAAAGGTACACGGTAAATTTGCTGGATACGGTTAGTTTCTGTATCTACTAAATAGACAAAGTATGTGGTATCTGGATAATAGCGGATACGGTCTTCCACGTAAGGATGTACATTTTCAGAGATATGCTCTCCTTTAAATGGCACTACACCGTCCTTACCAATCCCTTCATACATTACTTCATACCTATCAGGCGCATCGGTATTTACATCTAAATAAAAATGACCTAAATCAGCATAGCTTCTCGCTACTGCTAATTGATGCATCGTATCATAGTGGTTAATATGATTTTTTATATGAGGATAATTAGTAACATAGCGATCAATTAATAAATAACTAGGCATCACTAATGTGCGGATGGTAGAAGCTTTTGAAACCGTTAAATTATAGTCCGGTGACTCAGCGTATAAATTTGTAATATGTACAGCCTCTTTTAAAGTTAAGTTACCTTGTCGTGTTTGATGTAAAGCACGTACATACATTTGACCCAGCAGTTTACTTTCTAGTGTGAAAGGTTGTTCTCCTTCTAACCAAATATGACTAAAGTAGCCGCTACCTTCAAATGTATTAACATTGCGCTCTACTGTCGTATAAGGTACTGCTTTGTCGCCTGCTTGATAAAATTTAGTATTCGCTAAAAGGTTAAGATGTGTAACTTGAGAATAAATATCCTTATAAATAGATGTACCATTTTGATATTGATATAACTGATAAATAGACGAATTTACTAAACGATATATTTTATGTTGGCTATTAGCTAACGTAGCCTTATTATTAACTTTAATATTAGTCACAGTCATCTCATCAGTGTAACCCTCACCTAAAGATAAGTCCTTTGTTGTTAGGTTTTTCAGGCCACGTAAACCAGCTACATGGATATGTTCAAAATGCAAATTCATGCCATCAAGTACTTGATCTTTTACTCGATTAATTGCCAAAGCCTCAATAGTTGTGATTCGACCATTTTCTAGTTGATAAGTAATGCGAGCACCCTCTAATATTTTAGCATTATACCCCAAAAATGAACGGTATTTTGGCGCTGCTTGATAAACCCTACCATCAATTACCAAACGTGTACCATTAATCTGCTCTAGTTGCCCAGTAGCAGTATAAGAACTTGCCTCTGCCTCTTGTGCTAATACAGGGACTAAGCAGCTCGCAAGAAATAACGGTGCTATATACGTTATCTTCTTCATTTGACCCACTCCTAACAAACTATGATTTATTCCTATTTTACCATGTATTTGTAGTATGTGGGTCTTTAGATTTTTTACAACGTCGCCAATAAGCGTAAAATTTCGTCATCGGACGGTGGGTTGTGCAAACCTGCACGCACATGTAAATAGTAGCGATGGAGCGGGCTATCAGCACTTAAACTATGCGCACCGCACACGCGCATTGCAATATCTGTAATTTTAATCGCATTGTTAACGACGGTTGTCTTGGTCGCTAATAAATCTGCAAGCGCTACCGTACCTTCATCAAATTCACGCGCCACACCGTGTAGCATATACGTCGATTGCTTGATTAATAAAGCCATCTCCCCTAGCTTTTGTTGAATGGGTAGTGTTTCGCTAATTGGTTTGCCTAAGCTTTTAGGAATATAGCTTGTCGCAAAATTAACGGCATAGGTGCGTGCCGCTTCACTAATACCTAAATAACATGCGGGGATGTGTAATAAACCGCCAGGAGAACGCACTACGCTATCGGCAATATTGGCACATTGTACGAGGTACTCTTCTGGTACAAACACATCTTCTAACACGATGTCATGGCTTGCCGAGCCCCGAAGTGCCACACTATCCCATACCGGTAATACCGTTACGCCTTCAGCTGCCATCGGAATTAAAAAGAAAGCATCTTCTCCGTCTAACGTAACCCCTGATATAAAATAATCTAGCATCGGTGAGAGTGTCGCAAAAGCTTTATGACCGGTAATACGATAACCCCCTGCTACGCGTTTAGCAGTCGTCTGCATTGTAGCGCCGCGCGTCGGGCTGCCGCTTCCTCGTTCTGACATGACTAAATTAATGAGTGCACCATTTGCTACTTCATTTAATAAAAAATCATACGTCGCTTTAGGCCACGCAGTATTGCTACGTAAGCCGAGCAATGTTCCCATATGCCAGCCAATAGCAATTGCTGTCGCTCCGTCACCTTGCGCAATGAGCGCTTGGTAACGTACAAGTTCACTTGCCGATAAATTGGCACCGCCATAAGCTTCTGGCAACATTAATTTCGTGTAACCAAGGTCCACTAACGCACGAACATTATCATAAGGAAAACTCTGTAATGCATCGAGTTCGGGCTCTCTCGCTTGAAAGGTCGGCAACAAAGCCTCGATTTCTTCATAGAGTGAAGCTGTCGCTACATTAGACATGCACTTCACCTCGAATGCGTACCGTTTTGCCGTAATGATTTGCTTGTAGGCGTGACTGACCTTTACCTAAATAATGTTCACGCAACGTAGTCCCTTCATAATCTGTGCGGTAAATCCCGCGCGCTTGTAGCACAGGTACTACTTCATCTACAAATTCTTCAAACGTTGTCGGGCTAATGAGCTGACGAATGTTAAAGCCATCTGCACCGCCTTGTTGTGACAACACTTCTAGTCGATCAGCGATTTGTTCGGCTGTGCCTGCAATGATTTCAGAGCCGTTCGTTAAACCGTGATAAACGACTGCATCGCGCACTGTCCAGCGATGATTAGGGTCCGTTGATGTGTAATTATTAAAGCGGCTTTGCATAGCTTGCGACGGTAACTCTTCAATGTATTGATCAGGGTCAAGCGTTGAAAAGTCAATGCCCGAGTGTCCTGATAATAGCGCAGCAGCGCCGTCATAATCTACGTAACGCTTATAATCTTCGACTTTAGCGAGCGCCTCTTCTCGCGTAGCACCTACAACTGGAATGACAGCAGGAATGACTTTAACGTCTTCACGCTTGCGTCCAAATTTTTCGAGACGTACGGTTAAATCCGCAATAAATGCTTGTAAATCCGCTACTGCATTTTTAGGGTTTTGGGTGTTAGTAAAAATGCCTTCCGCATGTTTTGCCGCAAAATCTAACCCGCGTGAAGATGCACCTGCTTGGAATAAAAACGGTGTGCGCTGTTTGCTCGGTTCGACGAGTTGAATGCCAGGCACGTTAAAGTACTTACCTTTATGTTTTATAGGCTGGACTTTGTTTGGATTGGCATAATGCGTCGTTTTTTCTATCGCGTCGTCCGCCCAGCTTTCCTCCCACAGTTTATACACAACATCTAAATATTCCTCAGCTCGGTCATAGCGCTCATCGTGCTCAATTAAACCTGCTAACCCTAAATTGACTGCTTCGCTCTCTAAATAAGAAGTAACGATGTTCCAGCCGATACGTCCGTTAGTTAAATGGTCGAGCGTACTATATTGGCGCGCTAATTGATACGGCGGAATATACGTCGCAGAAGCAGTGATCGCAAAGCCGAGCTTATCAGTTGCAGCTGCCATTGCAGATACCGCTAGTAAAGGATCATGTGCAGGCACTTGTACCGCTTGCGCAATCGCCGTGTTAGCACTCCCTTGGTAAACGTCATAAACACCAATAACATCCGCTAAAAATAAGGCGTCAAACTTTCCGCGCTCTAACGTTTTAGCGAGCTTTGTCCAGTAGGCGAGCGAGCCATGTTCATCGCCTTGATGTGTAGGGTAACGCCATAAACCTGTCGCGTGGGGTGACACCGAATTTTGGGTAAAGCCGTTTAAGTGAATTTGTTTTTTTGTCATGAAATTTTCCTCCTCATTCTTTAGCTTTCGCTAGTCGGGGTAAGCACCATACCGTCGCTGGTTGCTGTTGAAGCAACGGGCCCCGTGCCCGCTTCAAACTCGTAATAAGGTTAAACTTTTCTGAATAGTAAGATTCTTCTTGCCATAAAGCCTACTTATCTACTACACTATGAGTATCACATAGGAAATGGAGAAGATAATATGCCACTAATTAAATTTGACCTCGTTGTAGGTCGCTCACCTGAGCAATTACAAACACTACTCGACGCTGCACATGATGCAATGGTGCGTGCGTTTAACGTACCTGAGCGTGACCGCTACCAAATCGTACATCAGCACCCTGCTAATGAAATGATGATTGAAGACACAGGGCTAGGCTTTACACGTACACAGGACGTTGTTGTCCTAACTGTAACGAGCCGCCCACGTAGCGCTGAACAAAAACAAGCGTTTTACAAAGAAACGGTTGAGGCGCTGCGCGATAAATGTGGCATTGACCCACAAGACGTGCTCATCTCCATCGTTACAAATAGCGATGAAGACTGGAGCTTCGGTCTTGGTGAAGCACAGTTTGTTACAGGCAAGCTATAATAATTAGGCATAGGCGTTTTATAATGCTTATGCTTTTTTTAACGTCTTTCCGAAAGAAGTCTCCCATCCTCAAGGAATGTGAAGGTGCGAATAGCACCAATGAGTAGGTGGAAGATGAATTTCGGTTGGCTTTAGCCAAAGCTTATAATATAATCAGTCTTAGATGTAACAAAGGATTGATATCACAATGAAATTAGATAGTAATAATCATTCAGTATTCTTAATGCATTATCATCTTGTACTGGTTGTGAAATATCGGATACAAGTTTTTGACAATGAATTATCTGATTTTGCAAAAGAAATGTTCATTAAGATTGGAAGTAAATACAACATTTCTTTAGTGGAATGGAATC
>NZ_QAFW01000031.1 GCF_003057615.1 Metalysinibacillus jejuensis | reverse complement strand
GATTCCATTCCACTAAAGAAATGTTGTATTTACTTCCAATCTTAATGAACATTTCTTTTGCAAAATCAGATAATTCATTGTCAAAAACTTGTATCCGATATTTCACAACCAGTACAAGATGATAATGCATTAAGAATACTGAATGATTATTACTATCTAATTTCATTGTGATATCAATCCTTTGTTACATCTAAGACTGATTATATTATAAGCTTTGGCTAAAGCCAACCGAAATTCATCTCCCACCTACTCATTGGTGCTATTCGCACCTTCACATTCCTTGAGGATGGGAGACTTCTTTCGGAAAGACGTTAAAATCATTCGATACATATTCAATGAGTGCAGCAGGTGGGTAATAGTTGCCTTGAATAAACTCCTCATCAATTGATGCGAGTAATTGCCCGACAATATATTGCATTTCGGCTGTAGTAAATCGTGCTTTATCACCTAACCATTGACGCAGTAGCATAGTTGGCATTACGAGTTTTTCGTATTGTGTAGGTGAAAGGTGTTGTTTGGCATAAGGTACTTGTGCATCAAACATCGCGAGTAAAACCGCACGTGCATTTTTTAGCAGCTTTGTATTTTGTGTTAAGTTACTAACGAGTACAGTAGTGTAAAGCGTTGTTTCAATTAACATCATATTTTGTGCTGCTGAGCTTGCTTGCGGACTCAGCTGTTCTGCCTCATCGATTAGTGTATACAAATTCATATGATAATAATAACTTAGCAACTCGTATATGTTTTCGAGCAATAGATGGCGCTCAAAAATTGTTTTATTAGGTTTATTGAGTAGCTGCCCAAAATGTAGGGCGAGTGCGTGCGCGTCTTGCGCTGCAGAAATACAAATAATCGCTGGGCGCATAAGTTCGCCTCCTTTTTGCAAGATGTTAGTGTTCAATATAATATGCTTTACGTGTGCCGACAAGTATTAACACTGCATTTGTTTCCTTATTTGTACGAAAGGGAATTAAAGTGATAGAATTATAACAACACGTAAGGCGGGGAGTTAAAACTATGGATCAAAAAATGTATACAACAAAAGACGCCGCTAAATTTTTAAATGTGAGCACTGCGACTTTAACGAATTATGCCAAGCATTTAGAAGGTAACGGCTATATGATTGCACGCAACCCAAAAAACCACCGTTGTTTTGTCGGTGAAGATTTTGCGCGTATGAAAGCGATGGTCATTTTAAATCGCTTGCGTAGTATACCGTTTAGCGAAGCGGCGCAAATCGTTACGAACGAGCATACGAATATTAAAGAAATTTTACAGCTAGATAAAGATAATCTAGTAGAAGGCGATGTGCCTGCTGTACAGCAGACGCAAGTGCGTGCGACAGAACTTCATGAAGTAGCACGTGAGCTTGATAGCATTGTGCAACAAGTACAAGCACAAGATGCCATGCATAAGGCATTTGTTCACGAAGTTGGCGATATTTTAGAACAACAGTCAGACGTTATAAAACAGCAAAATGACTTGATTGAACAGCTCATTCGCGAAAATACGAGACAAAAGAAACGATCTTGGTTAAGTCGTTTGCTATTTCGTTAAAAAGTACCGATCTTAGGTACTTTTTTTATTTGTTTTTCCACTATAATACTTATGTTGAGGAGGATTATCAGTGAGAGACTTAGTAGAGAAAGCAGCATTAGGGAAAGCCAACATGCTAAGCAATGACAAACCAGCATATTTACTGAATACGATGTTAGGTGGTATTTATATTGGTTTCGGTATGTTGCTATTAGTAACACTTGGGGGATATATGTCAGCTGAGCCGAGCTTAAAGCTTGCACAAGGTGTAACGTTTGGCGTTGCACTAACGATGGTATTATTAGCAGGCGCAGATTTATTTACGGGCAACCACTTCGTTATGACGATAGGGGCCTTTAGTAAAAAGACGACATGGGGTCAAGCTATCGCTTCATGGATAGGTAGCTATGCAGGTAACTTAGTAGGTGCCGTGCTATTAGCAGGTGTATTTTATGCATCAGGCCTAGCCGTAGGTGATTTAGGTGAATATATTGATAAAGTAGTGCATGGTAAAACAGCGCCTGACACAATAGAATTGTTTATGCGCGGTATTTTATGTAATGTTTTAGTATGTATTGCTGTATGGGGTAACTATAAATTAAAAACAGAAATTGGTCGTATTGCGGTAATCTTCTGCTGTATTATGCCATTCATTACGATGAGCTTTGAGCATAGTATTGCCAATATGACAGCCTTTAGCGTAGCGTATTTTAATGGGGTAATTACGTTAGGCGAAATCGTTCACAATTTAGTACCTGTAACATTAGGTAATATTGTTGGCGGTGTTTTTGTAGCAGTAGCTTACTGGGTAACTGTATTAAAAAACGATAAATAAAGAAAAGACGTTACGAACTAAAATGGTACCTGTGGATAGGACACTTGAAAAAGAGTGTGCTATTCACAGGTATTTTTAATATACTAGAATTCAATAGACATAAGGACGGATAAGAGACAGCTATGAGTAAACAATTATTTTCACCAGAACAGATAGCACAACTACAAAAGAATCCCCATGTACTAAAGGTAAGTACTCGCACAATTACCTACGCAGATGCATTTAAAAGTAAATTTATCGATGAATATTTAGCAGGTAAAACACCTAGAAAGATTTTTGAGGAAGCTGGCTTTGAAATCGAGATGCTCGGCATGAAGCGTGTGGAACAAGCCTCATCTCGTTGGAGAAAATCATATGAGAGAAATGGCTTAATCGGACTAACGGATACACGGAAAACGAGTTCGGGCAGACCCCTAAAGCGTGAGCTAACAATGGCAGAAATAGTAGAAAGACAAGCAGCACGTATTGAGCTATTAGAGGGCCAAGTAGAAATGCTAAAAAAGCTCGAAGTGACAGAAAGGAGGCTGCTAAGCGACAGCCAAAAACTAAGCACACAAAAGATATTTCAACTGATTTCTAAAACCATTCAACAGTTGCCATTTAAGCAAATGGTGACTTATTTTTGCCAGCTTTTACATGTTTCCCGCTCTGGATATTACAATTATTTAGCGACAATCGAGGAACGTGCAGTGAAAGAGCGGAAGGATAGAGAAGCACACGATTTGATTTTAATCACCGTGGTTATAAGAAGGGTTCGCGTTCAATTAAAATGACGCTTGAACACGACTTTGGCATCGTGATGAATCGCAAAAAAATTCAACGTATTATGCGAAAGTACGGCATTCAATGTCCACACCGTAAAGCGAATCCCTATAAACAAATGGCCAAAGCAACGAAAGAACACCGTGTGGTTCCCAATAAATTAAATCGTCACTTCAAACAAGGTGTACCAGGTAAGGTCTTATTAACGGACATAAGCTATATTCCTTACAACGGAAAAATGGCTTATTTGTCGACCATAAAAGACGGGTCTACAAATGAAATTTTAGCGTATCATGTATCAAATCGTATTACGCTCGATATCGCTACAAGAACCGTTGAAAAACTATTTCGTAACAATCGTGTAAAGCTCCATCCGGAAGCCTTCCTTCATTCAGATCAAGGGGTTCATTATACAAGCCCCAAATTCCAAAAACTTTTAAAGCACTATAAACTTGGTCAGTCGATGTCACGTCGAGGAAACTGTTGGGATAACGCACCCCAGGAATCCTTCTTCGGTCACTTCAAGGACCAGGTTGATTTCAGCATGGTCAAAACACTAAACGAACTACGTGCAAAAATTGATCACTATATGGTCTACTACAACAATTATCGTTACCAATGGAATTTAAAAAGAATGGCTCCTGTACAATACAGAAACCATCTTTTAGTAGCTTAATCTCTTTTTTAGTCTGTCCTTGACTTGGGTACCACTTTAAACCGTTATAGCTCGTAACGTCTTTTTATTAATTATGGGGAATATGATGTTTTTGGCAAAATTCGCGTAGCTCTTGATATAAATCGGGGCTGTCAAAACGCAGTAGCGAAAGCGGCTTTGCCGTCGTCATAATGACAGCTTGAAAAATCGTATCGTCTTGTCGGCGCGTAAAGGTGACATGGGTCATTTCTTGCGGCGTAATGATACGTTTTTTAACGGTGCTATTTAATGCGATAACACGGTAAGTAATACCTTTATCTGTAATCGTTAATTGGTAATGGAGAAATGAAATTAACGCGACGATTACCATCACAAATACCGCTAGTAAATTGAGCCAAGGAATAGGCCAAGGAATTACAGCAATTGCAATCGCAACAATCAGCCAAATAAATAGTGTGAATTTAGGGGTAGTAGCAGCGTACATTATCATCATCCTTTATTTTATGCTTTATTTAGCCTAACGGAAAAGCGTGTGAGATGCTAGTGTATTTCTTCGCACACCTGCAAGCTAACCAGTATACTATAGCAATACGTTATTTTTAGAAACGAAGAAAGTAGGTTATAACTATGGCACGTGGTATTTATATTCATATTCCGTTTTGTCACCAAATTTGTAATTACTGTGATTTTAATAAATTTTTTTTCGCCAATCAGCCTGTCGATGAATATATTGAAGCGGTGGGCAAGGAGCTAGCACTGTGGAAGGCGCGTGCACCTGAGGCATTTAATAATGTAGAAACGGTGTTTTTAGGTGGTGGCACACCAACAGCGCTATCTGCTACTCAAATTACACGTTTACTTACAGTAATTGCTGAGCAAGTACCACTTGCACAAGTGAAGGAGTTTTCGTCAGAGGCGAATCCTGATGAGCTATCACGTGATAAGTTAGTCGCTCTGTATGAGGGTGGTGTTAATCGCCTTAGTATGGGGGTGCAATCTTTTGATGAAGCTTTACTTAAGCGCCTTGGTCGTACGCATAGTAACGCGCATGTAATGGAAACTATAGCTACCGCTAAGGACGTAGGATTTAAAAATATTAGCATTGATTTAATGTACGGCTTGCCTGAGCAAACGATGGCACAGTGGCAAAGCTCATTACGTATGGCGTTAGATTTACAACTGCCGCATTACTCAGCCTACTCTTTATTAGTAGAGCCTAAGACCATTTTTTATATGGAGTACAATAAAGGGCGTTTGCCTTTACCGACACCACAGCTTGAAGGTGAGATGTACGATGTATTAATGCGTGAGATGGAAGCGGCAGGTTTAGCGCAATATGAAATTAGTAACTTTGGCCAAAATTCAGTTCATAATACGATCTACTGGGACAATGACGAGTATATTGGCATTGGCGCAGGTGCGCATGGTTATGTAGAAGGCGTACGTTATGGCAATCACGGCCCACTAAAAAAATATTTTGCTGCATTAGCGTCTAACACGCTTCCTCTATTAAATGAACATAAGGTAACTGAGCAAGAAGCAATGGAAGAACAATTGTTTTTAGGGTTACGTAAAACAGCAGGTGTACCTCATGCTATGTTTGAACAACGTTTTAATAAAACGATGGACGAGGCATTTCCTGGTGTAATTGCCCCGCTTATTACGAAGGGATTAGTCGTGCAAGATGCTGAGGGATTAAGGCTTACGCGTGCTGGTCGCTTTGTAGGTAATGAGGTTTTTCAACAATTTTTATTTTAGTGAGCGTTAACGTTGACATCATGTAGTGGGTTTGATAAATTATAAATAGATATTAGCACTCCCTTTAACTGAGTGCTAACAGAGGTGATGAATTATGTTAACGAATCGACAGCTAGAAATTTTGCAAGTCATCGTAGACGATTTTATCACGTCAGCACAGCCAGTTGGCTCACGACAAATTTCGAAGAAGAAGCATATCACATATAGTCCTGCTACTATTCGAAATGAGATGGCAGATCTTGAGGAGATGGGTTTACTTGAAAAAACGCATACTTCATCAGGGCGTGTGCCTTCCGATAAGGGGTACCGATTTTATGTAGACCACTTGCTACAGCCAAAGCGTCTTCTAAAAGAAGATATGCTTCAAATCCAATCTGTTTTTACTGATCAACATGCTGAGGTGGAGCAAATTATTCGTAAGTCGGCTACTATTTTATCGCAGTTGACGTCGTATACGTCTATTATGTTAGGCCCAGATGTACAAAGCCATCGGATTAAAAAGATTTCAATCGTATCATTAACAGATGATACAGCAGTAGCAATAATCGTGACAGATCAAGGTCATGTCGAGCATCGTACTTTCCATGTGCCAGAGCACTTTAGCGCATCGGATGTGGAAAAAGCCGTTAACATTTTAAATGAACGACTTTATAATGTACCGCTAGAGCATTTTGCCCAAAGCTTAGAGACTGAAGTGCAGCGACTGTTAAAGCAACATATTAATGCGGCTGAAGAATTTATCGCTTCACTAACACATCATGAGCCGAGTCAAACGAAATTGTTTTATGGCGGTAAAACAAATATGCTACGACAACCTGAATTTCACGATGTTAATAAACTTCGCATGCTAATGGATATGATGGAAGCACGTCAACAAGTGTATGAGCTGTTTCAACCTAATGAAGCAGGCATTCATATCCGCATTGGCTCAGAAAATGAGCAAATTGCGATGGAAAATTGCAGTGTGATTACCGCCACTTATCAGGCAGGTGAAAGCACAGGTGCGATCGCCATTATCGGACCAACACGCATGGATTATGAACGTGTTATTTCTTTAGTGGATTTTGTAAGACGCGATTTAACACGCGCCTTTAATAAGGCGAAGTAGGAGGGTAATCATGGCAGAAGAAAACAAAGAAGTTGAAGTTACAAAAGAAGAGGAAGTTGAAGTTACAGCGGAAGAAGTTGAAGCAACGACTGAAACAGAAGAACAAACGCTAACTGTTGAACAACAACTACAAGCAAAAGTAGACGAATTACAAAGTCGTCTTGAGGAAGAAGAAGCAAAATATCTTCGCTTGCTTGCAGATATGGACAATATGCGTCGCCGTCAAACAACAGAGCGTGAAGCGGCACAAAAATACCGTGCACAATCACTTGTGACGGATTTACTTCCTGTGTTAGATAATTTTGAACGCGCGCTCCAAGTCGAAGCAACGACTGAGGAAGCAACTTCAATTGTAAAAGGTGTAGAAATGGTTTACCGTTCATTACTTGAAGCGGTTAATAAAGAAGGCGTGGAAGTTATTCCAGCAGAAGGCGAAACCTTTGACCCTAACGTGCATCAAGCCGTAATGCAAGAAGCGGATGCAGACAAGCCATCGGGCATTGTACTGCGCGAAATGCAAAAAGGGTATAAATTAAAAGACCGTGTCATTCGTCCATCAATGGTATCAGTAAACGAATAACTACGCGGGCTGACCAACAACTTGCAGCATAATAAAAAAGTTGAGAGCGAAATGCGCGACAACTTTCATTTGATAAAATATACTAAAAGCATACAAATCTTAGGAGGAAACAAATTATGAGTAAAATTATTGGTATTGACTTAGGAACAACAAACTCTTGCGTATCTGTTTTAGAAGGTGGCCAACCAGTCATCGTAGCTAACCCAGAAGGTAACCGTACAACACCTTCAGTAGTAGCATTTAAAAATGGCGAGCGCCAAGTTGGTGAAGTTGCAAAACGTCAATCCGTTACAAACCCAAACACAATTATGTCAATCAAATCTAAAATGGGTTCTAATGAAAAAGTAACAATTGAAGATAAAGAATACTCACCACAAGAAGTATCAGCTATGATTCTGCAATACCTTAAAGGTTTCGCAGAAGACTACTTAGGCGAAAAAGTAACAAAAGCTGTAATTACAGTACCAGCTTACTTCAGTGATGCACAGCGTCAAGCAACAAAAGACGCAGGTACAATCGCAGGTCTTGAAGTAGAACGTATTATTAACGAGCCAACAGCAGCAGCACTTGCTTACGGTTTAGAAAAACAAGACGAAGATCAAAAAATCTTAGTTTATGACCTTGGTGGCGGTACGTTTGACGTATCTATCCTTGAACTTGGCGACGGCGTATTTGAAGTACTAGCAACAGCTGGTGACAATAAATTAGGCGGCGACAACTTTGATGATAAAGTAATCGACTACTTAGTAGCAGAGTTTAAAAAAGAAAACGGCATTGACCTTTCTAAAGATAAAATGGCGATGCAACGTCTTAAAGACGCAGCAGAAAAAGCGAAAAAAGACTTATCTGGCGTAATGTCAGCAGACGTTTCACTTCCATTCATTACAGCGGGTGCAGACGGTCCATTACACTTAGAAGTAAAATTAACACGTGCTAAATTTGACGAGTTAACACAAGATTTAGTAGAACGTACAATTGGTCCAGTACGTCAAGCACTTAAAGACGCTGGTCTTTCAGCTTCAGAATTAGACCAAGTTATTTTAGTTGGTGGTTCTACACGTATTCCTGCAGTACAAGATGCAGTACAAAAAGAAACAGGCAAAGAGCCACATAAAGGCGTAAACCCAGACGAAGTAGTAGCAATGGGTGCGGCAGTACAAGGTGGCGTATTAACAGGCGACGTACAAGACGTAGTATTACTTGACGTAACACCACTTTCTTTAGGTATCGAAACAATGGGTGGCGTGTTCACAAAATTAATCGAGCGTAACACAACAATCCCAACGTCTAAATCACAAGTATTCTCTACAGCAGCGGATAACCAACCAGCCGTAGACATTCACGTATTACAAGGTGAGCGCCCAATGGCAGCAGACAACAAAACATTAGGTCGCTTCCAATTAACAGATATTCCTGCAGCGCCACGTGGTGTACCACAAATCGAAGTAACTTTCGACATTGACAAAAACGGTATCGTTTCAGTTAAAGCGAAAGACTTAGGTACACAAAAAGAACAAACGATCACAATCCAATCTGATTCTGGTTTAACAGAAGAAGATATCGAGCGCATGGTAAAAGAAGCGGAAGCTAACGCTGAAGCAGATGCGAAACGTAAAGAAGCAGCAGACGTACGTAACGAAGCGGACCAAATGGTATTCCAAGTTGATAAAACAATTACAGACTTAGGCGAAAACATCAACGAAGAAGAGAAAAAGTCTGTTGAAGACGCACGTGATGAGTTAAAAGCAGCACTTGAAGGCGACGATACAGACGCAATCAAAGCAGCGAAAGAAAAATTAGATGGCATTTTACAACCACTTGTTATGAAAATGTATGAGCAAGCAGCAGCAGCTCAACAAGCAGCACAAGGTGGCGAACAACCACAAGGTGGTCAAGATGATGACATCATCGATGCTGACTTCACTGAAGTAAAAGACGAAGACAAAAAATAATAGAGCTTAAAAAAGCCAAAGACCGCTTGCGGCTTTGGCTTTTCTCTTGATACAATGAAATCTATGTTAAAGAATCGGAGTGTGAACTATGGCAAAACGCGACTATTATGAAGTGCTAGGCGTTGACAAGTCGGCGTCAAAGGACGAAATTAAAAAAGCGTATCGTAAATTATCAAAAAAATACCACCCAGATATTAATAAAGAAGCGGGTGCAGACGAAAAATTTAAAGAAATCGCTGAAGCGTATGAAGTGTTAAGCGATGACCAAAAGAAAGCAAACTATGATCAATTCGGTCATGACGGTCCACAATTTGGTGGCGGTGGTGGCGGTGGTGGCTTTGGTGGTGGCGGCTTTGGCGGCTTCGATGACATCTTTAGCTCATTCTTTGGTGGCGGCGGACGCCGTGACCCGAATGCACCACGTCAAGGCGATGATCTTCAATACCGCATGGACATCTCATTTGAAGATGCGGTGTTCGGCGTAGAGCGTGAGTTTGAAGTAACAAAAGAAGAAGAATGTTCAACTTGTCATGGCTCTGGTGCAAAACCAGGAACACAGCCAACAACATGTTCACACTGTAACGGGGCAGGCGAAATTAACCAAGCGGTTGATACACCATTTGGCCGTATGATGAATCGTCAAACTTGTCGCTACTGCGGCGGTACAGGTAAAGAAATTAAAGAAAAATGTACAACATGTCACGGTTCAGGTACGGTAAATCGTCGTAAAAAAATTAAAATTACAATCCCAGCAGGTGTGGACGATGGTCAACAACTTCGTGTATCAGGCGAAGGTGCACCAGGTGTCAACGGTGGACCAGCGGGTGATTTATACGTTGTATTCCGCGTAAAGCGTCATGAGTACTTTGACCGCGACGGCGATGATATTTTATACAACTTAAATATTTCCTTCCCACGTGCAGCACTAGGTGGCACAGTAGAAGTACCAACTATCCATGGCACAGTGGAATTAAAAATCCCAGCAGGTACACAATCAGGCAAACGCTTCCGTTTACGAGGCAAAGGTGTGAAAAACGTACACGGCTACGGTACAGGTGACCAAAATATTACCGTACATGTACAAACGCCAACTAAATTAACAGAGCGTCAAAAAGAATTATTAAAAGAACTAGCTGAAATCGAAGGCGACGGGGCAACTAACGAAGGTGGCTCATTCTTCGATAAGGTGAAAAATAAGTTTAAATAACCGTAAGTATTGTTCACAACATGAAGCCATTCACATGTAGAGGGTGTTGCATAAGCACCCTCTCTTTTTGTGCATTATGGTAAACTACAAAAGACAAAACATAGAGGAGTTGTTGTACATGCAATGGACAGAAATCGCAATTCACACAACACATGAAGCGGTAGAGGCAGTGTCCTATATTCTAGAACAAGCAGGCGCAAGCGGAGTCGTAATTGAAGACGCTACAGATTTAACGAAAGAGCGCGAGGATATGTACGGTGAAATGTATGCACTCGATGCTAATGATTTCCCAGCAGAGGGCGTTATTGTAAAAGCGTACTTATCAGAAGAGAAAGCAACAGCAGACAACTTTGCACAAATTAAAGCAGCCGTAACTAACTTAACAAGCTTTGGTTTAGCGATTGGCAAAAACGAAGTAACGATTACAGAAGTACATGAGGAAGACTGGGCAAATGCGTGGAAGCAATACTATCACCCTGTGCGTATTTCGGAGCGTTTTACTGTAGTACCTTCATGGGAAGTATACGAAAAACAACAAGATAATGAACTCATCATTGAGCTTGATCCAGGTATGGCATTTGGTACAGGTACGCACCCTACAACCGTGCTTTGCTTGCAATCTCTAGAAAAATACCTACAGCCTAATGAAGAAGTAGTAGACATCGGCACTGGTTCAGGCGTATTGTCAATTGGTGCAGCGTTACTTGGTGCTAAAACAGTACATGCGCTAGATTTAGATGAAGTTGCGGTACGTTCGGCACGTGAAAATATTGCCTTAAATAAAGTAGACCACCTTATTGAAGTACATCACGGCAATTTATTAGATACAGTAGAAAAACCAGCTGACGTAGTAGTCGCTAATATTTTAGCAGATATTATTTTATCCTTTACCGACGATGCGTTTAAAGTGGTAAAGCCAGGCGGTTTATATATTACTTCTGGTATCATTGGTGCAAAACGCGCAGAAGTCGAGCAAGGTTTAGTAAAATCAGGCTTTGTGTTAGTCGAAACAATGGAAATGGAAGACTGGGTAGCCATTACGGCACGTAAGCCAGAGTAGGAGAGAAGCAAGGTGCAACGTTATTTTAATGACACAACTACAATTTGCGGTGAAGATGCCCGCCATATTACGCGCGTGATGCGTCAAGCAGTTGGTGATGAAATTATCGTCGTAATGCAAGGTGTGGCACAGGTTTGTGAAATTACAGCAATAGGTGAAGACGTAGAAGTACAGCCGACAGGGCGCACGATTCCTTCGCCTGAAATGCCTGTTGAAGTGACAATTGCTTGTGGCTTGCCTAAAGGCGACAAATTAGAGCTGATTGCCCAAAAGGGTACAGAGTTAGGGATGCATACCTTATTGCCATTTGAGGCGAAGCGTTCGATTGTTAAATGGGATGCTAAAAAAGGCGGTAAAAAAACAGAGCGCCTGCAAAAAATTGCAAAAGAAGCGGCAGAGCAGTCGCACCGCACGCACATCCCAGCTGTACAAAATCCTGTTAGCTTTAAGCAATTATTAGCAGAAGTAAGCAAATATGATATGGTTTTTATTGCTGATGAAGAAGAGGCAAAGCTCACTGAGCGCGTGAGCTTTAAGCAAGTTTTACAAGCGACAGAAGCTAAAACAATGCTATTTGTATTTGGCCCAGAGGGTGGTATTGCTAGGGAAGAAGCAGAGGCTCTACGCGCTGCGGGTGCACAAACGATGTCACTAGGACCGCGTATTTTACGTGCAGAAACCGCGCCGCTTTATGCGCTCGCTGCCCTGTCGTATGAGCTAGAGTAACAGAGGAAGTCGCCTATCGCGATTTCCTTTTTTCGTCTAGCGCATTCCTCTAAATTTTGAGATACTACTAAGTAGAGTTTATACGTATTGGAGGACGTTATGAAAAAAGTTGCTGTAATTCAAGATCTTTCTTCGTTTGGCAAGTGTTCGCTAACTGCCGCGATTCCCGTATTATCGGTAATGGGCGTGCAGCCTAATCCGCTTCCGACTGCGGTGTTATCGGCTCAAACGGATTATCCGAGCTTTTTTTACGAAGATTTAACGACAAAAATGCCATATTTCACCGAGGAATGGCAAAAAATGAACGTAACATTCGATGGCATTTATACCGGTTTTGTAACGGGACGCGAGCAAATCGACAATATTTTCGCATTTTTGCAAACGTTCGCGCAGCCTAATACCTTCCTATTAGTGGATCCAGTAATGGGGGACCGCGGGGAGGCGTATAAATTGTTTACGGAAGATATGTTAGCGCGCATGCGAGCGTTGGTAGCGCAAGCCTCTGTTATTACGCCTAATGTTACAGAGTGTTGCTTATTAACAGGATTGTCCTATGAAAAATTATATCGCTATAAGGGTAGCGACTTTATGCAAGCCTTAACAGAAGTAGGGCAACAACTTCAACAAACGACAAAAGCTGACGTTATTATTACCGGGGTAACGCCGCCTACTGAACAAACGATTGGTAATTTATATATTAATGCGAATCATACGTTATGTCGTATGGTACCGTTTAACGGTAAAAACTACTCAGGTACGGGTGATTTATTTGCCTCTGTTATCGTAGGTGGTGTGATGCGAGGGATGACGGTAGACGCAGCGATTCAACTTGCTGAAACCTTCTTAATACAAGCGATTACAGCTACGACACAAGCGCAAACGAAAGAGGTTGAGGGCGTACAATTTGAGCGCTATTTACACTTGTTGCTGTAAGTGGGGGAATAATTGGCATTTGCTAAAAATTTACTGTAAAGTAAGTGGTAAAGGATGGAGGGAATCATCGTGCTTGATATTTTACGTAAAATCCAAACACATCTTATTATCAATAGTATTATTTTTATTATTGTAGGTAGCTTTATTTTAGCGAGCCCTAAAACAGCATATGACGTGATGATTATTATTGTAGCATCGTATTTTCTCGTGACAGGTATCATTCGCATTGTCACGGCACTTTATCATCGTAAATATGACCAAGGTATGATGGGTTCACTGGTGTTAGCCACGCTTTACATAGTAGCTGCGGTACTGCTTTATACGTTAGCAGATGACATGATTAAAGTAATTCCTTATTTAATTGGTTTTGTTATTTTAATCGTTGGGGTAAGTCACTTAGTGAATACGATCAGTTTCCGAACGTTTTTCCCCGTTAATAAAATGCCATTTTATATTTACAGCATAGTATTGATTGTCGTGTCGTTATTTTTATTAACTCGTCCGGTATCAATGCTCACATTGCTATTCCAATTCTACGGTGTAAGTTTAATCGTCATTGGGATAGTCGACTTAGCTTTACTGTTTTACTTAAAGCGAAAAATTATCATACGCTAAAAAAAGGAGAAGGTGCTGTTACGATGCACTTTCTCCTTTTTTTAATGCTAGCGTCCCAAATGCTGAAAACGCATGCGGCGCTGTATAAAAGCGGCCGTACAACGTATTAGGCTTCGTTTGGACAAGTTCGAAGACGATAGTGTTACATTTTTTAGGCATTTGCTCAGTGACTTGCTCAAAAAGATGCGCGTGCACAATGAGTTTGACACCGAGCGGATCAGTTGTTTTCATAGCTGCCATATAGCTAACTGCGAGATATTGCTCACTTGTTAACGTCAGTTTGATTTTTGTCCAGGTTTGGCTTACTTCTAACGTGAGTTGATGTGTTTGTTGTGTTGACGTTGTGTAACTGCCATGCCACACACCAGCTAAGTTAGGTGTTTTTACAATACCGAGCGTGTGCCAACGTTTGCGTTTCCATAAGACAGAAGAAAAAATGCGTAACAACAGTAAAAAAATCGTGAAAGATGTTACGGGTATCGTAATGGTCGCAAACGGTAAATCATGTAATAAATGACTTGCAGCACTCGCGCATAAAATCGCAAATAAAGATAAGTAAAAAAAGATTTTTGTACGTTTAGCATCAATACCGTACTCGTGCACAAACGGCCTCCTTAATGGCTCGATAAGTTTAAAAAACCTTCGCCAAATACATCACGCACATCATGAATCGTAATGAAAGCGCTCGGATCAATTTCTTGAACGAATGCTTTTAATTTAACGATTTCTTGGTTGCTAATAATGATGTAGAGCACATTTTTTTCGGCTTTCGTATAATAACCATAGCCGGATAACACCGTGACGCCACGGTTCATTTTATACGTAACTTGCTCTGCAATTGCAGCATGTTCATTGGAAATAATCGTTACCGCTTTTTTACGGTTAAAGCCTTCGATGACAAGCTCCATAGCTTTTGTGCCAACGTATAACATAACGATAGTTAGCATAACAGCTTCTAAGCCAATCACGAAGTAGGAAGCGGCTACGACGATTAAATCAAAAAATAATAGCGCATAGCTAACGCTCCAGCCTAAATATTTACTCGCGATTTTAGCTAAAATGGTAGATCCTGCTGTAGAGCCACCAACGCGAATAATAAGCCCGATACCAACACCAGAAAACATACCACCAAAAATGGCACTTAAAATACGCTCATCTGAAATAACATGCCAATTTTCTGTTAGATGTAAAAAAATTGATAATAAGAAAATAACAATAATCGTATAAATCACCATTTTACGATTTAAAAATTTGTAGCCAATGATGAGTAAAATACCATTTAAAACGAAGCTGACAACGCTTGGGGGCCATTCAAATAAGTAATACGCAATAATTGTAATACCCGTAACCCCGCCTTCACCTAAACCATTAGGAATAGCAAATAAATTGACGGCTAACGCGAAAATGAACGAACCAATAATTAGCATGGTCAAGTCTTTGAGGAAGTCCTTCATTTTCCCACCTTCTTTCTATATATTCTCTTTTACTATAACGTATTTACGAACAGAATAAACCTAAAAAAACAATTTGCGGCAAGTGCCACAAATTGTTGGGTCATTAATGGTGAAGCATGTCGTGTACAATATCTTCTTTTGTCATCGCGCTCGGGAAGTACGTAGGCCAGTGCGTCACTTCTTCTAATAGCGCAGCGCGATCATCTCCCCAATATAAATGGAAGTGACCTGACTTCTCAGGTGCAATAATATGGTCGCTAAATTGAATGAACTTCGGTACGCCCGCTTCATCGCCAAGCTGTTTAAAAATATAGCGAACCCCGCGGTTACCTTTGTCATACGTCAAAATTTCGTACCCGTCATAAGCAAATTTACCAGCGTGCGCATGGCCGTGATCGTAAAATGTTACGGTATCACCTTCTATTGTAATGCGCTCAGTCGTCGTTTGATAGCCTGCGTCATAATACGCTTTAAATTCCTCAGGTGTTTTTGAGCTGTCATGCGCTGCTTTATGTTCAAAAACCTCGTCTAACGAGCCGTCAATAAGCAGGGGATAAATGGATTGCCAATCACCCTCCCAATCAGCGAGCGTGCGGTCTTTAACATCGCTATCTTCAAAATAACCTTGAGCAACGCCTTTGTTTTCTTCGTGCGTGTGTTCATGTTTATGTTCGGCTGCTTGCTCTGTTGCTTTTTCTGTAGACTCCTCAACTTTAGGTGCTGATTGCCCACAGCCTACAAGTAAGGCACTGAGTGCCAATGCGCTTACACATGCTACGTATTTTTTCATGTTGGTTCCTCCTAAAAAGTAATCATTACGCTTTATGAGTATAAAACGCGACAGTGATCGTTGTCAACATAAAAAGTAATGATTACGTTTTGTGAGCAGTGTAGGCATTTGTTTGTTGTTATTCCGTGCTATTTACTTTACTATTAAGTAGCAGTTTTACATGAGAAGGAGAGAGCAAAGCGTGAAGAAAGGCAATCCGTGGGCATTGCTCCCATTTGCTGTGTTTTTACTATTATTTATTGGTGCGGGCATTGTACTAAAGGATTTTTATGCTTTCCCTGTCATTGTTGCGATTTTGATAGCAGCGATTGTAGCTATAGCGATGAATCATAAACAATCTTTTACTAAAAAAATTGATATTTTTTGTCAAGGTGCGGGCAATAGTAATGTGATGTTAATGGCTTTTATTTTCCTATTAGCAGGCGCATTTTCAAGTGTAGCAAAAGGAATGGGCGCTGTTGATGCGACGGTAAATTTTGCCCTCGCTATTATTCCAGAAAACTTTTTAATTATCGGGCTCTTTATTATTGCCTGTTTTATTTCACTTGCGATGGGAACATCAGTAGGTACAATTGTGGCACTCGTGCCAATTGGTTTGGGGATTAGCGAACATACGGGGCTAGCGGTAGCGCTAATAACGGCAGCGATTATTGGCGGTGCGATGTTTGGGGATAATTTGTCGATTATTTCGGATACGACAATTACAGCCGTGCGTACGCAAGGTGCACAAATGAAAGATAAGTTCCGGGTTAATTTTTGGATTGTGCTACCCGCAGCACTTATTACGAGTGTGATTTTCGGCGTGTTGACATGGGGCGAAGCGGCACCGATTGCGTACGCGGACTATAGCGTGCTAAAAATTATGCCCTACCTTATTGTGATTATCTTAGCGCTGATGGGCATAAACGTATTTTTAGTATTAACACTAGGCATTACGCTAGCAGGTGTTGTAGGGCTAATAGACGGCAGTTATACGTTAATGGCGATTGTGCAACAAGTTGGCGATGGTATGGCAAGCATGTATAATATGGCCTTTTTGGCAATTTTAATTGCAGGCATGGTAGAGCTAATCAAATTTAATGGCGGCATTGAATTTATTTTGCAGGCGATTATGAAGCGTATTTCGACTAGTAAAGGTGCGGAATTTGGTATTGCAGCACTCGTTGCCCTTACGAATTTAGCTACTGCTAATAATACGATTGCTATTTTAATCGCGGGCCCACTGGCAAAAGACATTGCGACAAAGTATGCGATTGAGCCGCGTAAGGCTGCGAGTTTATTAGATGTCTTTTCGTGTATGGTACAAGGCGTATTACCGTACGGTGCACAATTTTTAGTAGCGGCAAGTTTAGCCGGCATTTCGCCACTCAGCATATTACCGTATTCTTTTTATCCTGTATTAATTGGTGTATGTGGTGTTATTGCTATTATGATTGGCTATCCTAAAAAAACGTTCAGCTAAATGAAGTAGCTGAACGTTTTTCTATTGAGGTGATGCTCGCTTAATTTTAGCAGGTGTAAAGAGATGGTATTGATTTTTTTGTATTACATGTTGTTCAATAGTGCGAGCCTCTGTTTCATCACTGTATTTGTTAAAGCTCTCTTTTTTCCATTACGCTTTTTATATGCAGGAGGCGTAACGTAATTATCTGTGATGGGTAAATTCCTTGTGTCACGTTGTCTAGCTGCTAGATCTTGCTCAATGTATTTTTTATGGTCGGAATTTTTACGAACATCGAGGTTTATTATAAAGAAACCCATCTCTTAACAGTACGAGAGATGGGCTTGTTTTTTATGAAATGTATTAATAATCAATACCAAAGATGCAATTTTCATAGGTCCAAGCGATGATTTCGCTAGCGTCATTACTTTCATAAAAGGCTGATAATAATTCATTCCATTTTTCTAAGTGTGTCTCGTCAATATGCAACACACCATTACCATTTAATAGCATGATATAGTTGGTGGCAATTAGCGCAGATCGCTTATTACCATCCCAAAAGATTTGTGTACGCATTGCATAATACATATACTTCAACGCTCGATGTGTTGTAGAAAGTGTTTCGTCTTGCAAAATTGCATGAATGGTTGCGACTACTTCGCTTTCTACAGGGATAGAAGGCTGATAATTTACACCATGTATACCTACGTTACCATTGCGTACAACACCCCATGCTAAGGATTCGTTGTAGGAAACAAAGGAATTAATCTTTTTCGCAATATCAATTGAAAAAGGTGCGGTTTCGTTAAGAATATACTGATAAGCATTTTTTAAGTTTAGAATAATTTGGATATCATCAATACTAACTCCACTGACGCTCATGCCTTCTACAATTGTTTTCGTTTGAGGGAATGTGGTGTTCACTTTTTCTAAGCGAGAGTTAGCATGAATCAGAGAGACCAAAGACTTTTTCAAAAGAAAACGTGATTCACGTTCAGTTAGTTCATATTTATTTTTTAATATCATGTTATTCATCCTTTTGTGGGTATTCATACGTATTCAACACGGGATCGCTATAATAATCTTCTTTGAGTTGTTCGATTTTTTGTTCGATATCATATAGCTTGTCTAAAAACTCTTGTTTCTTAGTATGTTTGATTTCGCCTTGGTGTTCTAAATAGAAGCGAATAGCTGTGCGAATATGTTTAGATTGATGGCGTTCTGGCAAGCTCATCAACCAATCATGGATGTCTTTATCTTTATCTGAGTTATACATAAACCCTTTACGAATCTGATTATTCAGCGTAAGCCCTCCTTCAATTACTTTCATCATATCATCATCTCCCTAAATTTTGTAGAATGTCTGGCGCGCTAATATAACGGTTTTCTTCATTTCGTTTATTTTCTGCTGTAGTAGCCCCTGAAGGTGAAGATTGCTTTGCAAGTTGTGCTTCAATTGCATTTAAACGTTGCTTAATCGTTTCTATTTCTTCTTGTGACACATAGTACTCGTTGCCACTGCCTTGAGCTATCTGTGGTAGCTGCGGTTGTTCAGTATGCATAAAGTGCCGAATGGCTTTTCGGATGTATTCAGAATGCTTTCGTGCAGGCAAACCGTTTAACCATTCATGGATATCTTGATCTTCAATTGCGTTATACATAAAGCCTTTACGAATGTGATCTTCTTCAGCGTTCATTTCAATTCCTCCCTTTTACAGTACCACTAAGGGGGAAGCCGAGTGGTATTGTTTTATAGTAGACTGGCAAGTTTATAGAAACCTTCTAGATTTGCGCGTTGTGAGTCTTGAATGACAGTAATGTTAGCTTCTTTAAAAGCTTCTAGAAAATAATCCTTCACAATGTTTACGCCACCACCTGTAATGATGAATTTATCTACGCTATCTCGGTTTGTAAGTGTACGGTCTACCTCAGCTAATCGTTTATCAACGAAATCTTCAATCACTCGTTTAGCAATAACTTCAAAAGCATATTTTTTTCGTTCCGAAACTTCAGCGATACAATCCCCACGGCGGAATCCTTCATCTACGTAGGCGGGATCTAACCCTTTAATGTTATGTTGTTTTTCCAACTCTTTTGCGATGGTACGGTGTAAGTCATTCATGCCTTCATAAAACGTTTCTGACTTCTCAGGGAGACGTTTAAAGTTTTTAAAGGTGTCCATGATGGTGGTACCAGCACCAAAATCTAAAAGGGTTAAGGTGCTTGTTAGCAGCTCCTCATGGAATTGGCCCTCATTGTTCATATAAAGCTTTAAGAGCGTACCTAATGGCTGTTCGACAATGCGTACATCAGTTACGTTAATCATACGTTGTTCGCCATTACGTGTTACCACATGCTTTTGCTGAAGAAACTCTTTGAATTTGCGTTCATCTTCTGTGCCAATCTCCTGTGATGGCAGCCCCGTAACCACTACGACATCGAGTAATTCCTCATCCGTAAAATCACTTGCTAGTTCTGCCAAAATAAACGTGCAAAGTAATTTGAAACGTTTTTGTGTATAACGATCGTTATGGGTGTACGTAGCAATCAATGATTCAGGTGCTACGGCTTCCGTGATGCCTTCTCCCCAAACATACTTGGTATTGTCATCTAATTGGCTTTCGAACACCTCATAGCCTTTATTGCTGCTGCGCTTCAAAATATTGAAGATGCTGCTTGAGCCTACAGCACTTTCACGTGCAATCATGCTCGGGGCAATTACCTCTCGTTTGCTATTCATAGCTTTAACATAGCCATTACCTAAATCAAATGCGAATGCAGTTTTAGTCATCATAATTAGCTCCTTTTTATTTTATTACATACATTATAACATTAAAGTATGAAATGTTCAATAATTAATACATACAAATAATATATTGTATGTATTGTGTGTGTTGTAAATTAAAGTTGTATGCCGAAATGTATGTTATCTGTATGTTTTATACTTTTTTGTATGTCGAAATGTATGTTGTATTGTATGTTATATCGTAATTTGTATGTTTAATGTATGTCGAAAATGTGATTTCAACATACTTGTGTATGTTATCTGTATGTTTAATGTATGTCATAGCACTCCTTAGTATGTTTAATGTATGTCGTGTGTATGTTATAACGGAAATGCTCGTCCATAAGGCGTGATTTGAGTTTCAAGCGTCATAATCCAATCCATCACATTTGAAATATCAAAGCCTGCCTGTTCTAACTCAAGGGGAAAAGGTTTCTCATTGTTTGTGATGGCATACAAGTTATCAAGTGCTATGGGCATCTTGCCGAATGCATAGATGTACTGATGTTTGATCTTACCGTTTTCACGATAAGATCTTCTCAGGTAAATGTAGGTTGTATTATTTTTCTTCTTTCGCGAGAGATAGCCTGTTGGTCTATGCTGCATCATGTCAGCCCTCCTTAAAAAAATCCCCTACACGCTGTATTATCAGCTTTGTAGGGGAAATGATGTTAGTCTTGTAAAATAAAGTGTTGTTGGAACGTAGCGAAATCTGCTGTCATGAAGTGTTGTAAGGCTTCTAAAAAGACAGTAGGCGAGCTATCTTGGTGATTGCCCTGATAAATCAGCTGTTGACCTTCAATAGTTAAGACTACAGAATGGTCATTTCTGCTCATCATCGCGTATAGGGTCAGCTGCGCGCGATTATCGAAAATCTCTTTTAACGTGTACTGAACGGTCTGTAAAGAAAAGAAGTTTTGGTTCAAGTCGATGGCTATCGGAAGATTTTTACTATAATCTAATGCATGTTCCTGAAGCTTCTTTTCGTCAATGCATGGTTTACGCTGCAATGCTCGTATAAAAGGCTCTAACTCACTTGTATAGCTTTTTTTCGTGTCATTTAAGAGATACAATGCAGCATTGTGATAAATTACAACAGCAAGCTCTACATGGCCACCTGGCTGTAATGCATGTTTTTCCTCCTTTACTGTCGTGGCTTCCGTGTCTAATCCCAATAACTCGTTTACATTGAAGGGCAGGGTAACCTCAATTTCTTCTGGCTCTTCATCAATCACACGTACTTCCTCACATTTTTCTTCTTGGTTCTTCGTAGTAGTGAATCTTACTCTAATCCAAATACTATAATCTTGTGTAGACTGCGCTTCAAACAAATAAGCAGCTTCTACTGGATCGTTACTTTGCTCCTGAATAAGCTGCAATAAGTTATCCAAAACTATTACTTTAATTTGTATTTCGTCTGTTTGCGTAACTTGTCGTTTAATAATCATTTAGAGACCCCCTTTATAACATAAAAAGAGCCACTCCCAAAGGGAATAGCTCTTTATACTAGAATTGTAGCAGCATTTATTATAGAAAAAGTTTCGAAAAAGTTTTTGGAAAAATAAACTTGATAGGAGTGTTTACAAATATTCAATGATATAATATCAATAATTTGTTTGAAGGGAGTTATCAAAAGATGTTAAAAATTAACGAACGAGGACGAGGTAAATTTAAACCAGCCCCCGATTATGATATTAATGAAGTGAAAAAAATACTTGAAGAAAAAATACTTGAGGAAACACAGGGGCCCCACCTAATATTACGGTAGGGTATATTGAGATTAGACAATATGAAATTAATAAAGCTAGAGAAGTTTAATAAAAACGACAACAAAACAAATTTATAGTTTTTTACAGAGAGGAATGAAGTGTGTGCATACCAAAAATAATGAAGCAATTAAACAAGTACTAAAACAATTCGGAGACAAGTACTTCATTGAAGATGTAGTAAACAAAAGCAAGGTCATTCAAGATTTAGATGGGTACGATGCCCCTTTACTGGAGGCATTCATTACAAATGAAACGATTAAAAACAACTTTACAATTGATATTACAGGCAACGTTGTCATGCAGACGAACAAATTAATCGACCTCTTTGAAGCGGATGAGTACTGGCAGGATTCTTACACGAAATACTCGAAGAAAATTGGTTTGACAGCAGGTGGGAAATTTATCGATGAATCGACAGATGTCGTTTTAGACTTTCCTTACAAAGATACAGTACTGAAAGCAAGCATGAGCAAGGAAGATACGGACAAAGACGATTTACGTCCAGATGAACCCTTTTTAAATGAAGTGATTGCAAAAGAAGAAATTGATGTCTTACTCGACAAAAAGATTTTAGTCAATGCAAAAAAATACGATGAGAACGGTGTACATGACATCGACAGCTTTGATGAAAATGATAACTTAATCATGAAAGGTAATAACTTACTTGCTTTACATACGTTAAAGGAAAAGTATGCGGGGAAAGTGAAATTAATTTACATAGATCCCCCTTATAATACAGGAAATGATGGATTTAACTATAATGATCGCTTTAATCATTCAACTTGGCTTACATTTATCAAGAATAGATTAGAGGTTGCGTATAGTCTTTTGGGGCAAGATGGTTTTATTTTTGTTCAATGTGATGATAACGAACAAGCTTATTTAAAGGTTCTAATGGATGAAACATTTGGAAGAAATAATTTTATTAATGTCATTACTGTAAAAACAAAAATCGGAGGTGTATCTGGTAGTTCAGAAGGAAAAAGTATAAGGGATGCTACTGAATTTATTAATGTTTTTGCGAAAAATAAAGAACATGTAAGCATTAATCGTGTTAATACACTTACACCATTATATCAACATATACAACAGTATGTGTCGGAAGGGAAAAGTTGGAAGTACACGTCAATTATAACTGAATTATCAGGGAGAAAATTTCTAAAAGAGGTAGGAGAGTATAAGTTTTATTCGTATGATAAATTTGAAAGTAAATCAGTTGCTACATTTGCAAAAGAAAATAATATGACCGAAGAAGAAGTATATACACAGCATGCTGATAAAATCTTCCGTACTACAAACGCACAATCTAGTGTTAGACAAACTGTAATCAATGAAACAGTAAATGAGGACTTTGAAGTAGTTGAATTAGAGTATTATCCTATTAAAGGGAAAAACAAAAACAAATTAACTAAAATACTCTATAAAAATCCAAATAGAAACATGTTTATGTTTTTGTCCGATGTGGCTCCAATAATAGATGGTCAAGCATATTATACCGAGAGTATGACAACTTTATGGGAAGATATACAATACAATAACTTGTCAAAAGAAGGAGAAGTTGATTTCACAAACGGAAAGAAGCCTGAAGCATTAATTAAGCGAGTAATTGAATTATCAACAGATGAAGAAGACATTGTTTTAGATTTCTTTATGGGTTCAGGCACTACACAAGCTGTTGCACACAAGATGAATCGTCGTTATATTGGGGTCGAGCAGATGGACTACATAAATAAAACCACAGTTCCAAGAATTCAAAAAGTTATTAAAGGTGAGCAAAATGGGATTTCTAAAGATGTTGATTGGCAAGGTGGCGGTTCTTTTGTTTACGTGGAATTAATGGAGAAGAACAGAGGTTTCCTTACTTCTATTCAAAATGCCGAAACAACGACAGAACTTCAAGATGTGTTCACTTTCATGTTAGAAGAAGCAGAAATTGATTTTAGAGTGGATTTAGAAAAAGTGAAAGAAACTTTGTTTGAAAAATCATTGAGTGAACAAAAGAAAACACTGATTAAAATCATCGACAAGAATCAACTTTACTACAACTATTCTGAAATAGACGATCAAAACGTTCGGGATTTAATTTCTGACAATGATTACTCCTTTAACAAAAGCTTTTACAGTGAAGGGGATGAATGATCGTGACGAAAAAGAAAAAACAATTACCCTTACCTCTCTATGATGAGGTTAAACACTTAAATGAAAGTTTATTTAACGACCAGCTCGATTGGGATACACCTGATTATTTGTCAAAGAACATGGTACATACATTTAGATACTACCAGGACGCTGCCTTACGTTTCTTCCATTACTCACAGACGGATGAAACTTTTCGTTTTAGAAATGTAAATCATGTGCTTTTTAACATGGCAACGGGTAGTGGGAAAACCGATCTCATGGCAGGACTCATTCTCTACTTGTACCAAGAACATGGTTACCAAAACTTTCTTTTCCTAGTTAATACGAATGGTGTTTTAAATAAGACGATCGATAACCTGACCAATCAAGCTTCAGACAAGTATCTATACACACCTAACATTGAAATTGATGGGGAAAGAATTGAGATTAGACAGGTAGAAACATTCCCAAAGACACAAAGTAAGAATACGATTTACTTAAAGCTGGCAACTGTTCAACGTGTAGCAGCAGACATTTATACGCAAAAGGAAAATGCCATGGGTGAGGAAGATTACGCTAGAGACAAGATGGTCATTCTCGGTGATGAAGCTCACCACTATTCCGCTTCTACAAAGTCAGAAAAAGAAACAGAACAGTCTTGGGAAAAGGCGATCTCGACAATCCTGAACGCAAACGAAGACAATCGTTTGCTGGAATTTACAGCGACCATTGATTTAGAAAATAAGAACGTCTATGAAAAATATAAAGATAAGGTACTCTACCGCTATGCTTTAGACCGTTTCATTCAAGACAAGTACTCGAAGAATGTAAAACGAATTCAGTCGAGTAATACAGACCGAGACAACATGATGAACGTCATCCTCCTGAGTGAGTACCGTAGAAGGTATGCATTAGAGGAATATGATGTTTATATGAAACCCGTCATCATGTTTAAATCTCAACGAATTGACGCCTCGAATGAAGCACATGAACAGTTCAACAGCATAGTAGAAGAATTAACCGTTGAGTCACTACAAGCATTTTTAGAAAGACAAGCACAGATTGCTTCTGAAGATGATAGTGAAACTTTAGCACTTGCCCATGACTACTACCGTAATCATGATGATTTAGGAGCTGTTGTAAGAGACATCAAACGAGAGATGAGTCCGAACCGAATCATTAATGCCAACGATACGAGCCAATCGGGTATTTTGGAGAAAGGTCATTACGAGGCATTGAACAGCTTAGAAAGTCCAACAAACCTGTACAGGGTAATCTTTGCAGTAGCAAGACTGACAGAAGGTTGGGACGTCTTAAACCTCTTTGATATTGTGCGACTGAGTGATGATCCAAAAGCAAAAGGAACGAAAGCGACTACGATGTCAGAGGCACAGTTAATTGGACGTGGAGCAAGGTACTACCCCTTCTTACTTAATGGAGAACGTTCCTTCACAAGAAGGTTTGATGATGATAGTAAAGATAGTTTAATCATGGAGACGATTCATTATCATACAATTAATGAGCCTCAGTATTTGAAGAACTTAGTTAATGCTTTAGATGAAATGAATTTACCTACGGGTGAAGATAAGAAAAACCCATTAATTGATGTAAAAGTAAAACCTTCTTTCAAACGTACGGATGTATGGAAGTACGGAAAAGTTTTTTACAATGAAACGGTTGAAGTGGCAGATGATTATTATGATTCTTTAGAGAAGTATGGTGTGAACACGAAAAATGACGAATACATTCCTTATATATCCGCTTTAAAAGAAGTCGGCTATAAAGATACAGAAGTAAATGAAGACTATACGAATGCTTATCATGTAGCCCTTACGTTTGATGAACGTTATGTAAAAAAAGTGATAAATCGCTTATCTTTTTATCACTTTGCAAACTTAAAAAAATATATCCCACTCTTAACATCAAGGGAAGAATTTCTAGGTGAAAAATGGTTAAATATTTATAATCGGACAATTTATGTTACAATTCCAAGAACGATGGATAGTAGTATTTTGACGCCAACAGAGAAATTAAATATTTTAGAACGTTATTTTTCAGACGTCGCCAAACAAATAAAAGCTGGTTTTAGTAAACAACGTGGTACGGGTAAATTTATCGGTTATCCGATTAAAGAATATATCGGTAATTATCGTAAACGAGTACCAAATTATGATACAGGTAAAGTGTTCGGACAGAACGATCCACAAACAGTCCAACGATATGAGTTAAAAGAAGATTATTATGTGTATGACTCTGCGATTATTAACTTAACAGAAAAGCAATTAATTGACCGCCTTACAGAACGTGTGACTGAATTGAAAGAACCATACGAAGATGTGTATTTAATTCGAATGGATGAAAATATGCATAGGGAATCGGCGAAAAATAATAAGTTAAAGTTACATCAATTCGGTAGTGGTCATGACGAAGTAAATCTTGCAGGATTCCAGCCTGATTTTATTTTGTACTTGAAAAATACTGACTATTTTATTCAAATATTTATTGAGCCAAAAGGGCGTAACATTGAAGAAGAGCAATGGAAAGAAGATTTATTAATTTATATTAATGAGCATGAAGCTGAAATAATATTTGAAGAGGAAATAACCGATGTGAAAATAAAAGGTGTAAAATTTTATACCATGAATGACGGTAGAGGTACAATAAAACAATTAGGTGAGATTGCGCTAGAACAAGGGTTTAAAGGACTTAGTATTGATATATAAGAACACGCGTGTTGATTAGCCAAAATCACGTAACACTTTTTTGATAAATCATCCGAGCTGATGATAAGATTTCTTCGACGTACGTTCGCCATTCCACCGGAAGCGCATGCCAAAGAAATAGGCGTGTAAAACCTGCGAATGACAAGGAGTCTACGTCTGATTTCAATTGAATGCGGCTGTGTAAAAACTTTAATAAAACATAGGCAATTAACGCGGCGAAAAGCTGACTAAATACCGCATTTTTAG
>NZ_QAFW01000030.1 GCF_003057615.1 Metalysinibacillus jejuensis | reverse complement strand
CTCTCCATAAGAGAGCGATTAAGCTCATGTTGCTGGCATCAATTTTGATGTCCAAAATTTTGTTTCAATTTAATGAAACGATTTATTGATTAACGTTTTGCTTGTTCAGTTTTCAAGGTTCATGTTTCCGTCGCTTGTTTCAGCAACTTTTATATCATAACATTTTGTTAAGTTGTTTGTCAACATCTTTTTTGAAATGTTTTTGTTTTGCAAGTTGTTGTCTTAACGACAAGTAATAATATATCACGTATGAAAAATTACCGCAAGCTTTTTTATTAAAAAAATAAAAAATGCACCCTCTTGCTATGAGAGTGCATACGCAATTTCGAGTTTCTTCTATATAATGCTGTTTTAAGGGCGTATTAATATTTTTCTAATACGCGCCTCTTTAAACAAATAAAAATATGTACTCTCAGCGATTTGACGCTTAGTAGTAACCGCCAAATCATAATCATCTGAGAGTTCTTCCATTGCTTTTGCTTGATTAAGCTCATCTTGTGCACGTTGAATTAATGCTATCAATTGCTCATCGTACACTTTTTTTAATTTAGGTTTACGAAATAACATTATAATTCTCTACGCCCTTCAATTGCCTTAGAAAGAGTAACTTCATCGGCATACTCTAAATCGCCACCAACAGGTAGGCCATGAGCAATTCTAGTTGTACGAATACCTGAAGGTTTAACGAGTCGTGAAATGTACATCGCGGTTGCTTCACCTTCTATTGTAGGATTAGTGGCCAAAATCAGCTCTTGCACAGTGTCATCTTGCAACCTTTGAATTAACGGTGCGATTGTAATGTCTTCTGGACCAATCCCATCCATTGGAGAGATTGCGCCATGTAACACATGGTAAAGACCATGGTAATCACGCATTTTCTCCATAGCGATAACATCTTTTACGTCTTGTACTACACAAATAATCGTTTTGTCACGTTGTTTATCAGAACAAATATGACATGGGTCTACATCGGTAATATGACCACATACTGAACAATATACTAAATTTCGCTTTGCATCCACAAGTGAATTAGCGAAACTTAATACGTCATCTTCCTTCATTGTTAACACAAAAAACGCCAGACGAGCCGCTGTTTTGGGCCCGATACCTGGCAATTTTGTAAAGCTATCAATTAGCTTTGCTATCGGTTCTGGATAATGCATCTGCTACCTCCTAGAATGGAAGATTCATACCTTGAGTGAATTTACCCATTGTTGATGCTGTTTCATCTTCCACTTTTTTAAGCGCTTCATTTGTTGCAATAATAATTAAATCTTGTAACATCTCGATATCTTCAGGATCGACTACAGCTTCGTTTAATACTACATCGACTACTTCGCGTTGACCAGTAACACTTACTTTCACCATACCGCCGCCTGCTGCACCTTCAAATTGTTTTTCATTTAATGCCTCTTGCGCTTCCATCATTTCTTTTTGCATTTTTTGCATTTTTTTCATCATGCCTTGCATATTTCCCATACCACGCATTAATAATTCCTCCTTTTAATCTTCATATACTTCGACAAAGTCGTCACCAAACAATTGTTTCGGCATTACGATAAGCGGATCTTCTTCCACCACGGTAACCATAGCTTCTTCAGTTTGCTCTGTAGGCATCAGGCTACGTTCATGTAAAAAATCTGCACGTACTTGTTCCCACTGAGTAGCAGGAATACAGAATATTGTTGGTATTTGTCCATTGTAGGCGAGTTGACTAGCTACACGTTGAAGTATAGCTGTATTTTCTGCAACCATTTTACAAAGAACATCATACTCGAATTTTAACACAAATGCACTCGGTGATGCCGCAACAGGCATTGTTTTATGAAAACGTGCTTCTTCTGCTTTTTGTAATGTGCCTAAAGCTATTGCCATATTTTCTTTAATATAGTTCAAGTTAACCTTCGTCGCCTCTTTTAAAACTTGTTTAATTTTTGTCACCGGTGCCTTATACGCTACTTCAGGGCCCCTATTTTGACGCACTGGCGCAGCAGAAGGTTGAGCTACGGCTGGTGGTACTTGTTCGAGTTGTGTCGTTAATTTTGAAATCATTTTTTCTAACTCGGCCACTTTTGCATTCACTTGGGGATCAATAGCAGGCTGTGTTTGTGCCATTTGTAATAAAGCGGTTTCTAAATATATTTTTGTATGGTGTGAAAAACGCATTTCTTGTTGTGTTTTCGATAATACTTCAATGTAGTGATATAAATTATCCGCCGTAAAGCTTGTAGCGATTTCTTTTATTTCTTCGGTTAGCGTAATAACTTCTAATAATTCTTCAAGCTTATTATCAGATTGAATGAGTAACAAATCACGGAAAAATGTAATGAAGTCTTCTGTTAAACGTAAAGGGTCTTTACCGTCTGCTACGAGCTGTTCTAAAAGTGTTAGCATACTAGCGACATCTTTTTGTTGAATGTGCATCGCCATCTTCGTAAATACATCTTGGCTGATTGCACCTGTTACTAACAACGTGTTATCTAGCGCTAACTTATCTTCACTAAAAGAAACTGCTTGATCTAACAAGCTTAAAGCATCACGCATGCCACCAGCTGCTGACTGTGCTATCACCTTCAATGCCTGCTCATCATACGGCAAATTAATATCATTTAACACAATTCTCATACGATCAATCATTTCTTGAGAAGTAAGACGTTTAAAATCAAAGCGCTGACATCTCGAAATAATAGTCGCTGGTAATTTATGCGGTTCAGTTGTAGCTAGTATGAAAACAACGTGCGCTGGGGGTTCTTCTAATGTTTTTAACAGTGCATTAAATGCGCTTGTCGAAAGCATATGCACCTCATCAATAATATAAACTTTAAAGCGTCCTAGTGCAGGAGCAAAACGTACATTTTCAATGACATCTCGAATTTCTTCAACACGTGAATTTGATGCTGCGTCAAACTCAATAACATCTGTAAACGTTCCTTCTGTAATACTAATACATGTGGGACACTCGTTACACGGCTCTTCTGTTGGGGCATGCTCACAATTTAATGCTTTAGCAAAAATTTTCGCTGCACTTGTTTTACCTGTGCCACGCGGGCCTGAAAATAGGTAAGCATGTGTAGTTTTGTTTGCGAGGAGAGCATTTTGTAGCGTACGCTTTACATGCGTCTGTCCTGACATATCGCGAAATGTTTGCGGACGGTAAACACGATAAAATGCTTGATAAACCATTAACTTCTCTCCCTTACATAAAAAAAATCGAGCACAATGACTCGATTCGTTGTTACTTATTAGTATAAAAGAAAAAAGCATTCGTTACAATCAACGAATGCTTTGAGCTTAGCAAATTAATGCCGTGCACCTCTCTTCGACTGACGCACATAAGCGTTACTCTTGTCGTTAGCTCCGTTCAGGCTGCCCCGCGGCACATGAATGGTACCACTTAATGCTGCTTCCTTCCGGACCTGACATGGTTCATGGGTATTCATTGCGCAGGACCCGAACTTCAACACTACGTGCAAAAGTCAGACCAAACAATACGACCAGCCTCTAAAGAGGAATTCAATCTCGCTAGAGCGGATTACGAGTTATAGGGCACCGCTACCTCCCCATCTAGCACGGCATTTATTAGTATAATCACTATTCTTATAAAAAGCAATCATTAACACATAATTCATAGTCTCGCTAAAATTAAAATAAAAAGTATTGCTTTCATAAAAAAACTATGTTATATTATTTCTTGTCGATACGGAGGTATACCCAAGTTCGGCTGAAGGGATCGGTCTTGAAAACCGACAGGCGGGTAAGACCGCGCGGGGGTTCGAATCCCTCTACCTCCTCCATTTTAAATTTATCCGTCGCAACTGTTGCGGCGGTTTTTTTATTTTATTCATCATAAAAGGCATCGTAATGATTTAATCATTAGGATGCCTTTTATATGTTAAATACTATTGCGATATTTTGCAATTGTACTTTTACGATTGTGCTGCGTCTCAAGCTTGATGTTCACTTCTTTCTTCATCGGGTAGCCAAGCGTATTAGTTGGCACTTGCTCTGTTTGCGTATGTTGCTTAGATGGCGACTTCTTTTGTTTCTTCGGTTGTTGACCATCAAATGCATGGCGCTCTTGGTGTAAGAAATCACGATATACTAACTCATTTTGAACGCGAGATGCTGAGCGATATGCGCTATACTGTTCTTTGCGATTTACTCTCACTTTCCCCTCCTCCTTCTACAAGTTATATCGACACTAACATTGCTTTTTATAGTACATTTTATCCATTTATTACTTTCAACGTATTTTACCTATGTTAAAAAACCTAAAAAAAAAGCAAGGTATAAGGACTTTACTCCCCACCTTACTCTTTCGTATCACTTTTAAAAAATAAGCCGTCATAAGACTGTTTGATTAAACATACTAAAGAAATTAACATGATGTTAGAAATAAGCGAACTACCACCGTAACTAATGAACGGTAATGTGATACCTGTTACCGGTAATAAGCCCATCGTCATGCCAATATTTTGGAATATCTGAAACGCAAATAATGTTGCGATGCTAGCGCCAATCATTGCACTCATTCGCGTCTCCGCTTGCATCGTAATTAAAATAATGCGATAGATTAAAGAAAACATTAGCACTAATACGAAAGCGCCACCTAAAAAGCCCATTTCTTCTGCAATCGTAGTAAAAATAAAATCGGTATGTTTTTCTGGCGTATAGACTGTATTACCAAGATAGCCTTTACCTTCAAATTGACCTGTACCGATCGCCATAATCCCTAAGCGTGTTTGATAAGAAGAATCCAAAAACTCAAATGGATGGAGCCAACCATTAATACGTGAAATTTGGTGTCCAGACAAAGAGCCGAGTAGTTTCTCTTGATAAAAATCATGAAAGAAGAAGTAACATGTCACGACAAAACCGATAATTGCTGTTGGTATCGCAGCGAAGAATATTAAAATTTTACGTTGAATACCAGATAAATAAATCATCGGTGCTAGTATAGCGAGATATAATACAACCATACCTGTATCCGGTTGTTTGTAAACTAAAAAAGCAACAGGTGCTAAAATAATAAATAGTTTAATTAATAACCAAACGTCTGTCTTCATATCTTGCATACTATATTTTTTATTATGTTTTTCAATTTCAGCCGCGAATACTAATATTAACGCAAACTTCATAAATTCTGAAGGTTGCAAGGCGAACCCTGGTAAGAAGAACCATGAAACCGCCGCATTAACTTCTCGAATAATACCATTAGGGTTACTAGTCATTGAAGCTGGTGCTAAAAATAAAATGAGGAGCAACACTAAAAACAGTGTATAAATATACCAACGAAACTTCATCCAAATGGAAAAATCAACATTGGTCATAATGAGAAGGACCATAAAACTAATTACATAAAATATCGCTTGCTTCATACCGTGGTTAGATACGCCGTATTGTGGAAATACAGTTACCGTTGAATGAATAAAGACGCTACTTACAATCCCTAACAAAGCAATATTTATAACTAAATACTTATCTAATTTACGAAGCATCTCAAGCAGTTTATTAACTATCCCAATGTACACATCTCCTAATTGTCACTATGCCAAAATTATAGCAGTAATTGCACTATGACAGAAACGATTTTTATAATAAAAGGTTGCTAAACAGCAAAGCTGCCACGAACGCTATGTTGTGGCAGCTGAAATTAAGATTTGCGTTTTTCAGCAATTTTCTTTTTCACTTCTTGAAGTTTTGGTACAACTTGTGTAAAGCCTTTATAAAGAAGTGGCTTATAAATTTTATCAATTTCGCCAATGTAATGGGTTACACCGTCTGTTTGGCAAAAACCATTTTTAAAGTTAAAGAGCCCATCTTCTTCACCGTCTAATACAAAGACGCCACCTAAATCATATTGCTCGGCGCCCGCTTCGATACCATCTATCATCATTTGATAATTTAAAAGATGGCTTGCATTCATCTTGCGTTTTTCATTTGAACTACCCGCATATAAATAATACTGTTTTCCTTCATAATTTAGAAGTACAGCTGCCGCTAAATAATCATCTTCATGTTTAGCGCGGTAAACGATAAAATGCTCCGGAAATGCTGCGCGCATCTTTTCAAAGTAGGCATAATCGCGCGTCATAATACCTTGGCGTTCTCCCATCACATCATACAGTTGGAAAAATGTTTTTAAGTAGTCGTCACTTGCTCCTGCGTCAACTACAACACCTTCACGTATCGCACGGCGAATTTTACTGCGTACACGAGGTCGAAACTTTAACATTAACGAGTCAGCATCTTCTCCAGCTAAGCGAACTATCATATTGTAACGAGGTTGAATTAAATCATCTTCTGTCATTCCCTCATTGCGTACTTGATAGCCAGCTTTTTGATACAAAGCATGCAATTCATCCGTATAAAGTTGCTCAGGGTCCATACGAAGCGCAAATGCTTTATACTTTTTAGCTAATGGTTGTACCTCGCTAATTAACTCGTTCACTAATGAAATATCATGTAAATCGCATAGCGGACCACGAGGTGCATACAATAAAGCGTAGCCTCCTGGCACTCGTCGTACTAATAATGACATAGCAGCTACAATTTCGCCGTCTCGCTCTACATATACTTGTTCATTACCCCAGTCGTCTTTTACATCTGCCCAGTGCAAATCTTGTGTTAATGCACGGTACGGTGATTGACGCGTAAAGCGGATATAACGCGCAACATCTTGTGCATTTTTTTTATCTAAAATAGGCATGATTTCATCCTTTCATCCTAATTACAATAAGCTCATTTAGCGTATAGCACCTATGCGCAAAGTGCAATTATTGGCCTTGCCAGTTACTATTGCGATACTTCTTAATATAATTAACTTGACGCGCAGCTAAATATAGCTTGCGTTTCAAATGATTATCGTATTTATAAAATAGTGGATTAACGACTTCACCAGCTTTTAAGCGCTCTTTAATCTCTTGTTGGAGCACGGGATCTTTCACATATTTTTTTAATACATACTTCGGTACAACTGTAAATAACATCGGTTTAGTAACATAAGCAAGCGGTTTAGTTCTTTCATAAATTAAATCATCAACAAACATGCTAGCCATCGGATAACCGCAAGCATCGACATAATAGCTTGAACGACCTTGACGTATATTAATTTCAAACACTTTAAACTTACCATCACGTTCATCGTACTTTAAATCAAAGTTACCAAAACCTTTATAGCCAATATCTTCACAAAACGCCACGAGCTTTTGCATCATTTCTTCATTATAGCGCGTTAATAGCGCGGTATAGTTACCGATAGCTGTCATTTCATGTTCTTGTAGGGCAACTTGCGCGAAAGAAATTAACTGCCCTCGACCATGTTGATTGCCGTAATAAACAGCGTCCCACATAAATGTATCGTCACCTGGGATATAATCTTGAATAATTAAATCGCCGCGATAGCCGCCTGACTGAATTAGTTTAATCACGCGGTTAATCTCTTCATGGCTCTCTACCTTATAAATTTTTTGTAAACCCTCAAACGGATTGCGATAGTATTGTACCCCATCACTCGGTTTAATTATGACTGGAAACATCACTTCTTCCTCAAAAGGAGCATCTGATGTGCAGTCATAATAATAAGTGCTTGGTGTGTCGAGTCCGTGCTTAGCACATAACTCATAAAAATTCTTTTTTAAATAAACTTGGTCCATAAGCTCCTTACTCATATAGTTGAATGTAAAATGCTCTGCTAATTCATGCTGATGGGCAATAATCATCTCAACATACAAGTCGTCCGTACCGACTAATAATAGCTTCTGCTTCGGCTTCATATACTTAGTTGCGATGTCTTTTAAATAAGCAACAAAGACAGAAGGTGTATGCAAAGCAGGGTTAATTTCTTGAATCGTCGTCACATTGCTATAAGCAGTAAATGGTAAAGTCGCTCGACCTACGATTACAGGCTTAATACGATATGTATCATAAAATGAAATCGCCATATTATAAGCATTAATATTTGTCCCGACAATTACAGGTAAAAATGAATAAGTCTCCATATAAACCTCCTAGTATGATATGCGAATAGTATACCTCATTATACAACTTATTAGAGACGTGTCACAATTGCATCAAAAACTTGTGTTCGTTTACGGTGTAACAGAAGTGGAGCGCTCATTGCGAACAGTTATTGCACACAACGTCAACATTCCATCGCTATGTTGACATATATCCTAAAATTGCTCAAACCTTTTACAGACACAGTAAAGGAAATACGCAATAATAAAAACAACTCGCTTCTTTTTTTCCTAAAAAAAGCAAGGGCAATGGCCCCTGCTCATTTTACTACTTTATCTAAATAGGCCCGAATAGAAGCTTCACCATCGGCGTGGGCTTGTCGTTCACGCGCTTCATCTTTTGCTAGCTTGTCTTCTGCCTTTTGTACAATATTATCAAGCGTTTGTTGTGGCACTACAACTACTCCGTCCGCATCAGCTACAATATAATCACCAGGTTGTACACTTACGCCTCCAATGGCTACTGGCACATTTACTTGACCGCCGCCATTTTTAACGCCTGCCGCTACCGTAGTGCCGCGTGAAAATACAGGAAAGCCCATCGCAATCATCGCTTGGCTATCACGTATTACGCCATCCACAATAAAGCCTGCAATTCCTACACCTTTTGCTAGTGAAGCAACAAAGTCACCCGCTACAGCGCGGTTCGTATTACCCTTGGCATCAATGACTAAAATATCGCCCTGCGTTGCTCCTTTAATCGCTTCAAGCACCGCGCCGTTTTCGCCGTCTGGCAATCTTACGGTAACAGCACGCCCTGCAATATGCCAAGCGCTGTCGAGTGGCTTAATGGCATGGTTAACATTTGTATGACCGCCAGTCGCATCAGAGACGGCTGTCGTTGGTAATTGTTGCAATCGTTTTATCATAAACTAACACCCCTTTGTTAAATCGCAGTAATTACTGCGTTACGGTGTTGTTCGACAAAATGGCTGAAACTTCCTCTAAATTTGTCGCAATATAAAAGAAATTTTTGTGCGTAGGCTGAATAAAACCCTCTTTAATCATGCGCTCAATATGACGGATTAAATCATCATAAAAGCCAGCGACATTAAATAAAATAACAGGCTTTTGATGAATACCAATATGTGCCCATGTAAACACTTCAAAAAACTCATCGAGTGTACCAACACCACCAGGGTAAGCAATAAAGGCATCTGCCATATCTGCCATCATCGCTTTTCGTACATGCATAGACTCAACAAAGTGAAGCTCTGTTAATTTTTCATGCGCGATTTCACGCTTTTTTAATTGCTCAGGCAGTACACCAATTACTGCACCGCCATTGGATAACGCAGCATCCGCTACAGCGCCCATTAACCCTACATTTGAACCTCCGTACACAATTGTATGGCCATCTGTTGCCAATTGCTCACCTAAAGCATAGGCCGTCTCTTCAAAAATTTGTGACACCCCTAGCTGTGAGCCGCAATACACTGCAATTTTCACGTTAATTCTCTCCTTTTATCATATCGTAAGCAGCTAATGCACGTGCTCTCGCTGCTTTATGATCCACTATTGGTAACACATTATAATCAGCTGGTAACCACTTTTTAATATACGCTTCCGCTTTAAATTTTGTGCGTTGCGTTATCGGATTAAAAATGCGGAAATAGGGTGAGGCATCTATGCCACAACCTGCTACCCATTGCCAGTTGACCGCATTGTTGGCAAGGTCATAATCCACGAGCTGTTCACTAAAATACTTAACGCCATCTTGCCAAGGTTGCAATAAATGCTTAGTAAAAAACGAAGCACAAACCATGCGTACACGGTTATGCATATAACCTGTAGCATATAACTCACGCATCCCTGCATCAACAAGCGGATACCCTGTCTTTCCTTGTTGCCATAAAACTTGCAACTGCTCGTCCCGTTGATATGGAAAGTGGTTAAAATGCTCACGCAGTGGTTCACTTGCCATAAGTGGATACTGCGCTAAAGTATAGTGAGCAAAATCTCGCCAAATGAGCTGTCGTATAAAGCTTTCATACTCGCTAAATGTAGCGTGTAGCTGCACAGGACTGATTGCACCTACTGCTAAATAAGGAGATAAATACGAAATCGCTTGCTCAGAAGGAAAATCTCGCTTCGCTGCATAGCGCTGTGGTGTAAAATTGGCTAGCACTTCTTGCACATCTTGTGGCCAATACGCACTTATTTTTTGCGCCCACTGCGGTAATGCAAGTTGTGGAAAATCAGTAGTAAATGGCGCCTCTTGCTGCATAGGCTTTGCAACTACACTGCGCACATTACGCTTAAGACAAGCCTTATAAAAAGGTGTAAATACCTTATAAGGGGTGCCTTGTTTTGTCACTACAGTAGCTACATCATGTAATAATGTCGGCTTATCTTTTATTACTTGCTCTTTTAAAACGAGCGGTACACCTAACGCTGCTAGTTCACGATGCAATCGACGCAGTTGTTGGTAGCGAAAGACATCTTGAGCTGTCATAATCGTCGGTTGCTGTGCAATTGCGACAACTTGGTCCTGTGCCATAGCTTCGCTTAAAACACTATTGTCCGTAACGCGTAAATTATGATGAAAATGCACTTCAATCATTGTCGTAAATGTGCTGTCTGTTCAAGCATAGTGGCAATACGCTTCACAATTTGCTCAACAGCCCCTTCATCTTTCTTCAAGTCATAGTCATCTATCGTAATGCGTAGCACAGAACATGCATTAAAGTTATTAATCCAGTTTTCGTAACGCTCATGCATTTCGTACCAATAGTCATGCGATGTTTGCTGTTCCATTTCACGCCCACGGCACTGAATACGCTCAATAATTTTTTCCACAGGTCCTTCAATATAAATGAGTAAATCGGGGTGTGGGAAATAAGGTGTCATCACCATAGCATCGAATAAGTTTTTATACGTTTCATAGTCTGTCGGTGACATTGTGCCTTTATCATAATGCATTTTTGCGAAAATACCGGTATCTTCGTAAATCGAGCGATCTTGGATAAAGCCACCACCATATTCAAAAATACGCTTTTGCTCTTTAAAACGCTCCGCTAAAAAATACACTTGCAAATGAAAACTCCAAGCAGCAAAATCTTCATAAAACTTATCTAAGTACGGGTTAGTGTCTACTTTTTCGTAGGATGTCCGGAAATTTAAAGCCTCCGCTAATGCCTGCGTCATCGTCGATTTACCGACACCTACAGTACCTGCAATCGTAATGACCGTTTGAGCTGGGATATTATACTTCTCTCGTAAATTCATACTGTAAATCCTCTATTCTCTAAAGTTTCGTAACATGCCTGTAGCACATACATTAAATCATTATCGTTTTTCACAAAATCAATGGCATCCCCGTTAAAACGAATAACAGGAATATCTGGATGACTCGCTTCAAACTGCTCAATAAACACATGATAATCAAGCACAAGCTTTTCCATATAGTCACGCGAAATAAGACGTTCAAATTCACGTCCGCGCATAGCAATTCGCTTCATTAATGTATCAACCGTAGCATGCAAATAAATCACGAAATTAGGTCGTGGCATGTCAGCCGTTAAGATGCGGTAAATATTTTCATATTTTTCGTACTCGCTTGGTGGTAACGTACGTTTAGCAAAAATCAAATTTTTAAAAATATGATAATCTGCTACAACAGGTCGTTCCGCTTCTTGCATATATTTTTTAATATCTGTAAGTTGCTTATAACGATTACAAAGGAAAAACATTTCCGTTTGGAAACTCCATTCTTCAATATCCTCATAAAATTTATTTAAAAAAGGATTTTCATCCACGATTTCTTTTAATAAGTGAAAGTTATTTTTCGTTGCCAATGCTTTAGATAATGTTGTTTTACCAACACCAATCGGCCCTTCGATTGTTATGAATGGGACTGTCAAGATACAGGCGCCTCCTTATTAATTCAGTGCTTTTCATTGTATCATACGTGCTACAATATGCGTAAAAGAGAGGGAGTTTTTTATGCGTGATTTTTCTAAAGATGCCTACTTTATGCAACTCGCACTCGACGAAGCTAAGCAAGCTGCACGTTTAGGTGAGGTACCAATCGGGGCAATTATCGTATATAAGGACCAAGTTATCGCAAACACTCATAATCTATGCGAAACAACACAAAACCCTACAGCACATGCCGAACTTTTAGCTATCGAACAAGCTTGTCGCTATCTCGATGATTGGCGGCTTGAAGAGACGACGCTATACGTCACACTAGAACCATGTCCGATGTGCGCAGGTGCAATTTTACAAGCTCGTATTCCACGTGTCGTATATGGAGCAAAAGATGACAAAGCTGGCTGTGTGCACTCCTTATATGAGCTATTAAACGATGAACGCTTTAATCACCAATGTCGTGTTACACAAGGTGTATTAGCCCCACAATGCAAGCAAATTTTACAGCATTTTTTTGCGGAAGTACGCGCGCAAAATAAAAGGAGGAAACGTATGCAAACCATTATTCAAGCACCAATGGCTGGCGTCTCTACGCCCGCTTTTGTCATCGCTGCACATGAGGCGGGTATTTTAGGCTCATTTGGCGCCGGCTACTTAACAGCTGAACAAACAAAACTTGCTATCGATGAAATTAAAAAAGTCACATCTCGCTTTGTAGTAAACGTTTTTGTGCCCGAGAACATAGCGTTTACTACTGCGCAAATGGAGGAGGCTTACCGAGCCATTCGTCCCTTCGAACGTCAACTCAATCTTCACGAGCAACCGCTTCCTGAAGTACAACAACATTTTCATTCACAGCTTGAAGTAATTTTAGAAGCAGGTATTTCGCATGTCTCTTTCACTTTTGGTATCCCTCCTGCTATATGGATTGAACGTTTTAAGAAGCGAGGCGTTACGCTCATTGGCACAGCTACTACTGTGGAAGAAGCGATTGTCAATGAAAGAGCAGGCATGGATATGATTGTTGTACAAGGCATTGAAGCTGGCGGACATCGCGGTACTTTTTTAACAGGTGAACAATTGCCACTAAAACAATTGCTTAAAAACGTAGGTCGCGCTGTAAATATACCGCTTATTGCAGCTGGAGGTATCGCAACGAAAGCACATATCGATTACTATCTTGCTAAAGGTGCAAGTGCTGTACAAATTGGTACTGCTCTTCTCGCTACAGATGAAAGCGGTGCAAGCTTAATCCATAAGCAAACATTACTAGCTAATACGCAGGACACGACTGTGTTAACACGCGCCTTTTCAGGGAAAACAGCTAGAGGTATTACCAATACATTTATACAGGAAATGGCATGCGCACCGATCGCCCCCTATCCTGCGCAACATTTTTTAACGGCACGTCTTCGTAGTGAAAGTGCTAAGCAACACAACGCTCAATTCGTTTCGATGTGGTCTGGCGTAAATGGTCACCTAGCACAGGCTGGTTCATTAAAATCCGTTATTGAGACCCTTTAGTGTTTGCTGTATTCTTTCTTAGCAATTCGTTATACTAACTATACAACGATATTAATTAGGAGGTTTTGTAATGAAAAAACTGTTGCTTGCCGTTGTCTTATTTTTTACGGCTAGCATCGTTATGCCCACGTATACCAAGGCAGCTAACGAGCTTATTGATGGTAAACCGGTAAATGTTTCTTTGTCTGATGACGATTATCGTAGCTATAGCTTTATACTAAAAAACAAAAATCGTATTATGATTCGTGTAGAAAGCGAAGTACCTAAACTTACTTTCAAATTAAAAGAAGTAAATGGAACTTCAGTACCCGTCAATCCTGTATATTTAAATGATGGTCGTAAAGACAACCCACAAATTGTTGTTTATGAGTTAGATTTAAATAAGGGAGAATATATTATCGAGTTACACGCTCGCTACGATAGTGGTGGCGGTAAAGTTAATTTAACTTATTCTACTGGTGAATTAGAGGATATGACTGAACGTATCCCATTGGCATTTAATGAACAAGTAGAGGGCTTTATTGTGCGTAACCATGCGCAAGATATATACAAAATCGAGCTCGAAAAAGATGGCTATATTACTATCTTTTTAAATGGTTTATTACGTAAAGAAACATCGCTACAAGTGCTGGATTATCGTGATAATCCGTTGCTTACTAAAACGTTAAAGAGCACTGTTACGATGCCTGCACAATTTAACGAACGCATCGCCTTATCAAAAGGAACATACTATATTAAAGTGTATAACCGATTAAACGATGTAGAGATGAATACAGGTAACTACACATTAGAAACTAGCTACCAACCGACGAGCGCCAATGACCAGTCTGCTAATAATACGTTTGCAGACGCCACACCTATTCTGTTCGGTGCTACGACTACAGGTTTTTTAGGTCGTACAGATACAACAGATTATTATTCATTTATCGTGCCATCGAAAGGTGATTTTACAATTAACTTAATAAGTCGCTTACCAAAAAGTACAACGGTAGCTCTTTATAATCAATACCAGAATCGCATTAAAACCGAAACACGTAACACGAGCGAGACTAACCCTTATACATTTAATATGAAGATTGAAAACGCCGAACCTGGTAAATACTATATAAACGTTACTTCTCCTAAAGGGTTGATAGAAGGCGGCGAATATAGCGTCACACCTTTAGGTTTCGGGATTACTACGTTCAAAGATTATGATATGAGTGCCTACTGGACGAGCGCTTTCGCTTGGGGCTATCACAATGGGATTATTAAAGGACAAAGTGCTACAAAACTGTTAAAGCCTTATCAAAAAGTGACGGAAGCACAAGCACTCGCAATGATGTTCCGTCATATGTTTGGCACACAAGATTCAACAAAGTGGCAATGGTATGATTCGTATTATGACGTTGCTCGTGCTGAAGGTCTCCCTATTCGTACGATGCCGAATGAGCCTGTGCGTCGCGGCGACATCGCTCGTATGTTAGCCTACCTTTATACAGGCACCCATTTCTCTGAACGTGACGCAATCACTTGGCTGTATAATAATCATATTACAACGGGTAAAAACCCTAACGCGCCACAAGATTATGCTAACTTCGCACCGAATGAGTTGATGGTCCGTGCCCATCTCGTTGCTTTCATGCATCGCGCTGATCAAAATGGTTTACAACCTTATAAATAAAAAAAGTACAATTTTTCTCGAATCGAGAAAAATTGTACTTTTTAAGTTAGTTGTTTTCTGTCACATTGTATACGACATAATTATTTGTAACATCGAGATGTAACTCATACGTTCTTGTCACCGTTTTTAATACGCTTTGATCATCTGCACCTGTGTAATAATACTCCTCAACCGTTGTGACAAAAGCTTTGTCTACATCAATCACGGTATTTTGATTTGTGCTGCTAATAAAATTATATTTAAACTGCTCTATCGCTCGTGGTACAGCAAAGTAAGCTTGCATTTTTTGTTCGTATGCCGAACCTTCTACAAGATATGTTTCAATCGGCTTAATCGTGTTGGTGTTAAGGGCACGCTCATAGACGCGACGATAGCGCTTCACAAAACTCTCCGCACTGCTCTTGCTAATTTTACCTGATGATTTTGTTGTATTGTCCTTACCTACCGTTGGGAAGGTTAAATCAGCTACTTCACCTGGCTTTAAATATTTCGTCGCCGTGCGTACTTTTTGCCCTTTATCATTCGTATACTCTGCATACACACGTACCGTATTTTTAACAATTGGTCCTAATTCACGCACTTCAGCCACTGTCTTGTCAGTTGGCTCGTCATTAATAAATAGCATGCTATCAGGTACGTTAGATTTTAGACGCGCTACTTGATTCCACGACATAAAGTCTAATTTAGCTCCTTGCACACTGTTAGGTACCCGCAATGTTTTTGGGTAATCACGTGAAATCCATTTATTCGTTACAAACACAGTATAAGGATAGTCACCAGGCAAAAACTTACCTAACTCAATATCATGCCCTCTAAAAATATATTCATTATCAAGTAAATCTAATTTAACTCCCTGCATATCTGTAACAATTTTCGTGTCATAGGTTACAGGAGCAAACGTAACGGTTTTATAAAACCCCCATTTTTTTAGTGGGCGCACTTCAAATACCGCCATCGCATCATTAAAGTCAGTCGCTGGCACATTAAACATCTTTGGCGTATTTGTATCAACTACTTCTTGGGCAACTGCTACTAATTTCTTTTCAAACTGGCCGTCCATTTCGCGATCTACATTAAAAAGAAACTTCATATATGTTTTTTTATCGTATGTTACGTCTTTGTCTAACACTAACATATCAAAAAATTTATCAGTATTAATATTTGTGTACGCATGAATAAGCTTTGTCACTTGTCGCTCTGGCGTAAGACTTGCCCGAATCGTACTATGCATAGCAATAAGTAACACAAAAACGACAATCACTGCTACTAGCAAGCGCTTCTTCCAAACTGGCATTTTTTCTTTAGCTAAGAAAGCTGGTCGTTTGTTGGCGAGCCTTTCTTTTAGTGTAGTTGTTATGACTGCGCCTTCTATTGTTAAATCATTACCACAAGTAGGACAGAAGCTCGCTTTTTTCGGTACACTAGCGCCACACTGCGCACAATTTCGCTGTATCATAACGGACCTCCCCCGTATATTTTATTTTAGTAATATATCATTATTACGATTATATCAACATCTATAACGTATCATACGATATATTTTACAACATTGCTCATGATTTCCTAAGCCATTTTTTACACGCTATAATTTTGCTAGCAAGTCTGCTAGCTTTTTTCGTTTTTTTGTTATAGGATTGTTAAGAAGTATGCTATATTACATAGTCAGTTTTGTTAGAAAAGAGGTTTTTTAATGAAAAAAATCCTTTATATCGCAAGAACCGACATTAAAAATATCGTAACTAATCCAGCGGCTATTATCGTAATTGCCGCTCTTGCTTTTTTACCTTCTTTATATGCTTGGCTCAATATCGCTGCCTCATGGGATCCTTACGCTAATACACAAGGCGTCTCTGTCGCAGTTGTAAGTTTAGATGAAGGTGCCGAAATTCAGGACGAAGAAATCAATATTGGTGATGAGATTGTCGTCTCCTTAACCAAAAACGATAAATTAGGGTGGCAATTCGTCTCTGAGGACGATGCAATCGAAGGTGTAAAATCCGGAGAATATTATGCTGCTATTGTAATTCAACGTGATTTTTCAGAAAAGCTCACGAGCGTTATCTCTGATGACATTCAAAAGCCACGTTTGGAATATTACATTAATGAAAAAGTAAATGCTATCTCCCCTAAAGTTACGGGCTCGGGTGCATCTGCTATCGTTGAAAATATTCGAGCAAATTTCGTAGAAGAAGCGAATAAATCAGTAATGACCATTTTTAATACACTCGGTATTGAATTAGAGGAAAACCATGTAGATATTGAAAATATGCGTGACAAGCTTTTTGAATTAGAAGAAGCTTTACCTGATTTACAGGCACAATTGCGTCTTGCACAACGCGACTTAGATTTAGCTGACTTCTCTATTGATAAAGCACACGACGGTCTTGACCGTATTAATGATATCGATGACCGTGCTAAACGCTTAAACCGTGATTTAGAACGCGTCTTAAAAGAAAGTCAAGAATCCGTCGATAGCACGATTGAATCTATTACAAAAAAACTCAAATCATCTCAAGATACATTCCGTAAAATCCCTGACTCCACAAGTGAGATTGCTAAAAAAGGGGAAGATTTAGACAACCTTATCGCTTCATTGCACGACCGTCAAGATGGACTCGATGATGTATCACAACGCATTAATGAAATTTATGAGTTTTTGAAAGAATACGATGAAAACTGGAAAGAATCCTCGACAATTGTAGAGATGATGGGGCGCTTAAAAGAAAATGAGCAATCCCTGCGCAATGCGTCTCAGGAGCTTCAACAAATTATTGATAAATTACAAAATGGTGGACACCCTACAGTAGAGCAACTTGGTAACATTCGTGACCGCGTACAAGGAATGATTGAAAATACCGATAAAATTATCGCGGATTATAATGATGTCATTTTACCGCGTTTAAAAGAGCTTGCACAAAGTCTTAAAGACCGAGCAGCTTCTATTGATCGCGTGATTACGCTAAATAACGAAGCTATCGCTTTAATTGATGAACTGCTTGCAGGTGGAGATCCTTCTAATAATGCGGGTTTATTAGAGCAATTAGATAAAATTGCCGAACAAATTGGCACGATTATCGGTGCCGACACGTCATTTATACAAGATGCTATTGCGGGAGCTCAACAAGGTACAACAGAAGGCTTAAAAATCGCGAAAGAACAGCTGGAGTTAACGAATAACTCTTTACGTAAATTACAAGACCGATTAAATGCCTTTGAACAAGATGTTGAACGATTAGATGAGCGTCTACAAGATGCCTTCTCACGTATTCAACAAGCTCAACAAGACCTACTGCATACTGTACGTCTATTAGAAGATGCTGCTCAAAATCCAGAAGGCTCTATTAAAGTATTAGAAGCCGCTGTAGGTTTGCTTAACAGCTCAGCAGATGCTATGCAAAATATGTACGCTGGCCTTGGTCGCTTCCAAGACTTTGTTGACTCTGACACTGTGACGAATGAAATTAATCGTCTATTAGATTTCCGTGATAAACTAGAAAATACGAAAGACTCTCTCGACAATATGATTGAGCGTATCGAAAACACAAAAGAATCCGGCAAAAATGTATTGGATAACATTGATGAAAGCGCAATGAATATGGTCAACTCACTACAAGATATGATTGATTACATCAATGATGAACTAGGACCTAAATATAAAGACTTAACAAATAGTGGTATTGATACGTTACACGACATCACAAAAGTGCTAGATGATGTTAACGGCAAAATCCCTAAAGTCCGAGATGGTCTCGAAAAAATCCGAGATGGTGTTGGCGTTGGTCAAGAAAAACTCGACTATATTAATGAACATTTCCCAGAAGCAGCTGAGGCTATCGAAAATGCCGCAGACCGCATTCGTGAAATCGAAGAAAAGGGCGACCTTGATGACTTTATTAATATGTTACGTAATGACCCAAGCCGCGTGAGTGACTTCTTTGCAGAACCCGTTATTTTAGATGAGCATAAGCTCTACCCTATCCCTAACTATGGTTCAGCTATGAATCCATTCTATACTACGCTATCTTTGTGGGTAGGTGCACTCTTAATGGTATCTTCATTAAAAGTAGACGTAGACCGTAAAGAGCGCTTTAAAAGTTACCAAACGTACTTTGGTCGCTTAATCACATTTTTAATGATTGGTATCGCACAATCATTTATCGTAGCTATGGGTGATATCTTTATTTTAAAAGCCTTTGTCGTAGATAAATTATTCTTTGTGTTATTTGCGATTATTATTAGTATTTCCTTTGTAACGATTGTTTATACGCTTGTTTCTGTATTTGGTAACACAGGTAAGGTACTAGCCATTATCTTAATGGTTATGCAGCTTGGTGGTTCAGGTGGTACATTCCCAATTCAAATGGCGCCAGAGTTCTTCCAACGTATCCATGCCTTCTTACCATTTACACATGCGATTTCTTTATTGCGTGAGGCAGTTGGTGGCACCGTTTGGAGTGTCGCAGCCGTACACATTGCATACTTGATTGTTTATATGTTGCTAGCAATCACTGTGGGTGTCGGCTTAAAACAATTCTTTAACCGCTCAAGCGATAAATTTATGGAAAAAGCACAAAAGAGTAAAATCGTTATTTAAATTACAAAAGAGGTGTTGGGCAATTGCCCAACACCTCTTATTTTTTTACTTTGTAATGGCTTCAATGCCACCCATATAAGGACGTAGCACTTTAGGAATCACTACAGAGCCATCAGCCTGCTGGTAGTTTTCTAAAATCGCAGCTACTGTACGACCAATCGCAAGACCTGAGCCATTTAACGTATGCACATACTCTGGCTTGCCTTTTGCTTCACGACGGAAGCGGATATTAGCACGACGCGCTTGGAAGTCTTCAAAGTTTGAACATGAAGAAATTTCACGGTACGTATTTTGTGCTGGGATCCATACTTCTAAATCGTATTTTTTAGCTGCTGTAAAGCCTAAATCAGCTGTACACATTTTTAATTTACGATAAGGTAGTTCAAGCAGCTGTAAAACCTTCTCCGCATGTCCTGTTAATAACTCTAATTGTTCGTAAGAATCTTCAGGCTTAACAAAGCGTACAAGCTCAACTTTATTAAACTGGTGTAAACGAATTAAACCACGTGTATCGCGACCTGCAGAACCCGCTTCAGAGCGGAAGCATGCGCTATACGCTGAAAAGGCTTGTGGTAACATATCGGCTGATAAAATTTCGTCACGGTAGAAGTTTGTTACAGGTACTTCAGCTGTTGGGATTAGGTAGAAGTTATCCTCCGTTAGTTTAAATAAATCTTCTTCAAACTTAGGTAGTTGACCTGTGCCTGTTAAGCTGTCGCTGTTAACAATCATCGGCGTTTGCATTTCTTCATAGCCATGCTCTTCTACGTGTAAATCCATCATAAAGGCAATTAACGCACGTTCTAAACGAGAGCCTAAGCCACGGTAAAATAAGAAGCGGCTACCTGTTACTTTAGCTCCACGCTCGAAATCTAAAATATTTAAGTCTGTACCAAGTTCCCAGTGAGGTTTAATTTCGAAATCAAATGCTGGCACATCTCCCCATTTTTCCACTTCGACATTATCGTCTTCTGTAGTGCCTACTGGTACACTTTCATGTGGGATATTTGGTAAGCGCATCATCATATGTTTAAATTTATCCTCAACTGCATTTAATTGTTCGTCTAGTGCCTTAATATCTTCGCCTACTGCACGCATTTTAGCGATTGCTTCATCTGCATTTTCTTTATTGCGTTTCATAATAGAAATTTGTTCAGATGCTTTATTACGTTCAGCTTTTAGCACTTCACCTTTTGCAATGAGTTCACGGCGTTTTACATCTAGTGCTTCAAAATCATCAAGATTGCCTAAATCTTCATTACGTGTTTCTAGCATTTTCTTTACTTGTTCAAAATTTGCGCGTACATATTTAATGTCTAACATCGTATTCCCTCCAATTTTTCATACGAAAATAAAAAAAGCCCTACATCCCAAAAGGGACGAGAGCTACCCGCGTTGCCACCCTAATTAACCAGCATTATTTGCTGGCTCACTCGTATTAGTAACGGCTTCTCAACCGGCTACGGCTTACTTTATTCAACCGAGCAACTCAAGGACGGATTCACAACTGTTTTTATTAGCTCACACCAACCGCTAACTCTCTTAAAAAAACGAAATTTGCTACTACTTCCTATCTTCGTACCTACCTATAAATTTGCCTTAATTGTACTATAGCCGCTACCTTTTCGCAACTTGAGCTAAAAAATTATCACGTAAAATAACATTTAACTGACAAGGTTCTCCTGTTATTTTTTCAATTGTAATTAAATCAATAGGATAGCGTTTTCCTACATCCATTGTGACATAGCCGAGTTTCTCTTGTGCCTTTAATGAACGTATATTACGCTTAGCTGCACCTGCAAATACGCGCTTTAACTCCAGTACGTTAAAGGCATAAGCTAACACAGCCGACTTTGCCTCCTCATTATAGCCAAGCCCCCAGTACTGCTCACCTAGCCACGTGCCAATGTGTGCACTCTCTGCCGAAATATCTTTTAGCGTAATGACGCCAATTAACGTATCACCATCAAAAATCGCACGAGAGTATTGCCGCTCGTCCGTCGTTACATGCCATATAAATTTTTTTGCTCCTTCTACCGTTACCATATCATCAGGTAAACCTAGTGCTTCCTTTACTGCAGGTTGCGATGTTAAAGCACTCATCGCCTCAGCGTAACGCTCGTCATGTTCTCGTAAATTCATTTGATTGCCTCCTCATTTATCACGTTGCGCGGCAATTACTAGTAAAAGCACCGCACCTCCTAGTAGTACAGCTGTTGTTAACTCCTTCGTTAACAAATAACTCGCTAGCGGAATAATAATAAATCCTAACCAGCCTGCTACAGTAGCAGAGGCTCTTACTAACAGTGCAACAGCGCAAACACTTAAAAATACCACCAAAAGCATTGGGTTAAACGCTGTTATGCCACCAATAAATGTTGCGACTGCTTCTCCACCTTTAAACTTGCGATAAAAGGGCGCAATATGCCCTGTCATTGCACTTAATAAACCTACTATAATAAACTCCTCTGATAAGCCAAGCAAGCGACCCACACTAATCGCTACTATCCCCTTGCTCGCATCACCAAGCAGTGTAAGTATAAATGCCGTTTTACCATACACACGCCCCATATTGCGTGCACCTGGATTTCGACTGCCACGCTCTCTAATTTTTCCATCATATAATAAACGGCTCACCCACTCTGCCGTTAACAATGTGCCCACAATGTAGCAACTTAGTACATATATCATCGCCATAGCTATGCCTCCCAATTCACTAGAGTCCCTAACTATATCATGAGCCAAGACATAAGAAAAACGAGGCGTGTATCATCACCCACCTCGTTTTTTCACTTTACCAACCACGCTCTTGCATACGCTCAGTTGCGGCTAATGTAGAAATTTCGATACCCTTCATAGGCTCGCCTAAGTCCTTAGATAGCGCGGCAATTAATGCATAATCCTCGAAATTTTTAGTAGCCTGCACAATAGCTTTCGCAAATTTTTCAGGATTTTCGGATTTAAAAATACCTGACCCTACAAAAACACCATCCGCACCTAATGCCATCATTAATGCGGCATCTGCAGGCGTTGCTACACCACCTGCTGCATAATTCATTACTGGTAAACGCCCTCGCTCTTTAATAGCGACTAAAATCTCATAGGGTGCTCCTAAAATTTTAGCTTCTGTCATAAGTTCTTCTGGTGTCATAGCTACAATGTTTCGTACTTGCGCATTTACTTTACGCATATGGCGTACAGCCTCCACAATATTACCTGTACCTGGTTCGCCTTTCGTACGTAACATCGCTGTCCCTTCACCTAAACGACGCGCAGCTTCACCTAAATCACGGCATCCGCATACAAATGGCACACTATACTCACGTTTTAACAAATGAAACTCATCATCTGCAGGTGTAAGTACTTCACTTTCATCAATATAATCTACGCCCATTGCCTCTAACACACGCGCTTCTACAATATGCCCAATACGTGCTTTAGCCATAACAGGTATTGTCACAGCACCCATAACTTCCTCCATTATCGAAGGGTTAGCCATACGCGCTACACCACCCGCCTTACGAATATCCGAAGGCACTCGCTCTAGCGCCATAACAGCTACAGCGCCTGCCTCCTGTGCAATTTTAGCTTGCTCTGCATTAATAACATCCATAATGACGCCAGCATATGGCATTTGTAATTTTTCATTCATTATAAAAAACCTCCCAAAGTTTTCTTACAATTTAGTATACTAAGTATTGACCACATTAAAATAATCAGTTAGTAACTAAATAAGGAGGTCAGTAAATGGATATGTTATTATTTTCGCTTGATAAAACAAGCGGAACCCCGCTATACGAACAACTTTACAATGGCATTAAAGATGCCATCATTCAGCAAAAAATTAAAGTAGCCGAAAAACTACCCTCTAAGCGAAAATTGGCTGATTTTTTAAACATTAGCCAAACAACGATTGAATTAGCGTATGCACAGCTCCTAGCAGAGGGCTATATCAGCTCTAAAGCACGCGTAGGCTATTTTGTAGAGGCACTCGATGAATTACCCTATATTGAGATAGCAACGCCTAAAACGCATTTTAAACCGTCTTTTATACCCAGCTACCGCTATGATTTTAATCCAAGCTTTATTGATACAGCTAACTTCCCTTTTAGCACATGGCGTAAATATGCGCGTGACAGTTATGACGAAGCAAATGCCCACTTATTATTAGCAGGCGACGCCCAAGGTGAGTACGCATTACGTACAGAAATTGCTGACTACTTATATCAATCACGTGGTGTACAATGTCAACCTGAACAAATTGTCATTGGTTCAGGTACAGAGCAACTCTTACCAATGCTTATTCGATTATTTAATCACTACACCGTATTTGCACTTGAGCACCCTGGCTATCCTTCTGTTGCGCGTATTTTACGCCAACACAATCGCACACCTTTACCCATTAAAGTCGATGAGGAAGGTATACAAGTACAGGCGCTTGAACAAACAAATACAGATGTTGTTTACCTCACGCCATCGCACCAATTCCCAACTGGTGCTGTATTATCAGCCACTCGTCGTACACAACTACTCAACTGGGCAGCTGCTTCCCCCTCACGTTTTATTATTGAGGATGACTACGACTCTGAATTTCGTTATACAGGTAAACCCATCCCAGCACTACAAGCATTAGACGCTAATGATAAGGTAATTTATATGAGTACCTTCACTAAATCCTTAATGCCGTCCTTACGTGTAGCTTACTTTGTATTACCATTATCTTTAATGACTACGTACAATAAGTTATTTACGTATTACTCCTCTACAGTGCCACGCTTTGACCAGCATATTGTAGCCAACTTTATGCGCGATGGTCATTTTGCTAAGCATTTAAATCGTATGCGTAAGGTATACCGTAAAAAACATAATGAGTTAATCGAAGCATTGCAACACTATCCAGATGTAAGCATTAGCGGCTCACAAGCCGGCATGCATATTGTGATAACTATTGCGCATCAGTCTGAACAACAACTCTTTGAACAAGCAAAAAAAGCTGGTATTGCTGTGTATCCAATGTCACGGTACGCCATACGCTACGAACCTACAACCGCAGCACAATTTTTATTAGGCTTTGGTGGCTTAACTTCAATTGCTAAAGCTGTAGATGATTTAATGCACGTTTGGCAAATAAAAAAGGTTTGAGCATTGTGCTCAAACCTTAAAATAAATTAGCAACAAAATCGCGGATAGTTTGCCAAAAGGTACTAAAATAATTGCCTAATCCCTTCGACACATCCTTAGCTTTACTAGCATAAGATACCTTCATAGTAGATGTAGCCTCCACTGCTGGCGGCTCATATAAATAATTGAGTTCCTCCACTACAGTATGTCCTACTGGTGTTCCAGTTGTAATTGTAGTTACATCTGTATACGGCTCTACCTTAGCATGATAACTAGCACCTTTTTCAGCTAAAATTGGTACTGCTTCACTCTCAACTGTTACAGTGTCCCCATTAATTTGGACGCTGCTCTGTTCAGTTGCGATATTTTCTTTTGTAAAATCAGCAAAGCCATGTTCAAATAATTCTTTCATTGTACCAAAGCGACCTGCATAGTTACTATTACCTTCTTTATCTTTCGCATTTAATACAACTGCAATTAAACGCTGATCATCTCGCTTCACTGTACCGATAAAACACTGCCCTGCAAACAGTGTATTACCCGTTTTCAGACCGTCAACGCCTTCATATTCATATAAAAATCCCGGTAGCATATAGTTCCAACTTGTCATTTCCACAACTGAAGATGTACCAGCACCAAACACCTTACGAGGTAGCTTCGTTACTTCTACTATTTCAGGGTAATCTTTCATAATGGAATAACCTACTTTAGCTACATCTTTCGCTGACATCACATTTTCATCATTTACACCTGTACCCGGTACATGATGACCTTGTAAATCACTGTTATTTAACCCTGTAACATTTACAAAGTGGTAATGCTCTAATTGTAAATCGCTCGCTTTCTTATCGATAAGTGATAAAAAATCAGCTTCATTCCCTGCAATGAATTCAGCAATTCCTACCGTCGATGCGTTAGCCGAGAAAATTAATATTGACTCATATAATTCTCTTATCGTGTATGCGCGCCCTTCTTCTAACATGACATTGCCCAAGTTCATGTCCATAGATAGTTCATGCACGCGTTTTGACACGGTATACGTATCTTCCCATTTAATTTTATCTGCCCGAATATGATCTAATAAAATATAAACCGTCATTAACTTACTCATACTAGCTAAACCGAGTGCGCTATTTGCATTTTGTTCATATAAAATTTGTCCCGTATCAGCATCTAGTAAAATAGCGCCGTCTGCATTTACTTTAAAATTATCTTCTGTTGCAAACGCTTGAATAGGTAATAGTAGCATTATACAAAGACCTATGAGTAATTTTTTAATCATAACCCTTACCTCCAAAAAAAAACACTCTTTTAGGACACTAAAAGAGTGTTTACATTTTATCGTGAGTAGTTAGGTGCCTCTTTTGTAATTTGAACGTTATGTGGATGAGATTCTAGTAAACCTGCACCCGTCATGCGTACAAACTGTGCTTCTTCACGTAAGGCATGTAAATCTTTAGTACCGCAGTAACCCATACCTGCACGTACACCACCAACTAGTTGGTGAATTGTATCTGCTAATGGTCCTTTATAAGGTAAACGACCTTCAATACCTTCTGGCACTAATTTTTTAGCGTCTTCTTGGAAGTAACGGTCTTTTGAACCTTTTTCCATTGCGCCAACTGAACCCATACCACGGTAAACTTTAAAGCGACGACCTTGGAAGATTTCAGTATCTCCAGGAGCCTCAGTTGTACCTGCTAATAAGCTACCTAGCATTACAACGTGGCCGCCTGCAGCTAAAGCTTTAACGATATCACCTGAAAACTTAATACCACCATCGGCAATGATTGTTTTACCTAGTTCACGCGCTACAGCCGCACAATCGTAAATGGCAGTAATTTGCGGCACACCTACACCTGCAACAACACGTGTTGTACAAATAGAACCTGGGCCAATACCAACTTTTACTACATCAGCACCTGCTTCATATAAAGCACGAGCTGCTTCACCAGTTGCTACGTTACCTGCGATAATTTCTAGTTCAGGATAAGTTGCACGGATTTTTTTCACTACTTCAAGCACGCCTTGAGAGTGACCATGTGCTGTATCAATAACGATAACGTCTACTTGTGCTTCTACAAGCTTTTGTACACGAATGTCTGTGTCTTTAGAAACACCTACAGCTGCGCCTACTAGTAAACGTCCTAATTTATCTTTAGCTGCATTCGGGAATTCCATAACTTTCTCAATATCTTTAATTGTAATTAAACCTTTTAACGTGCCATCTTCAGCAACGATTGGTAATTTTTCAATTTTATACTGTTGTAAGATTTTTTCAGCGCCCTCTAAAGTAGTACCTACTGGTGCTGTAATTAAATCTTCTTTTGTCATTACGTCGTCAATTTTTAATGAATAATCTGAAATAAAACGTAAATCACGGTTAGTAATAATACCTACTAATTTTAAATCTTCTTGGTTATTTACAATTGGAACACCTGAAATTTTATATTTCCCCATTAAATGCTCTGCATCAAAAACTTGATGTGTTGGAGTTAAAAAGAATGGGTTGGTAATAACACCATTTTCAGAACGCTTAACCTTCTCTACTTCTTCAGCTTGTTGATCAATGCTCATGTTCTTATGAATAATACCTAAGCCACCTTGTCGCGCCATAGAAATCGCCATACGTGATTCTGTAACAGTATCCATACCAGCACTTACCATAGGTACATTCAATTTGATTTTTGGTGTTAGTTGCACAGATAGACTTACATCTTTCGGTAATACCTCCGAATGAGCCGGTACTAATAATACATCATCAAATGTTAAGCCTTCTTTAGCAAATTTCGTTTCCCACATTTCTTAAACTCCTCCTATATTTAAAAGAATATTATTCATAAGATTAACAATGCAATGCCGGACTGTCAAGAAACTTCCTAATAAAAGATTATTCCGACTATTGTAAGCGTTATTATATACAAAAAAACGAGCAGCTCCTAAGAGTTACTCGTTTTTTCTATTGCCTAGCGATGTTCTACTCTCGCAGGGGCTAACCCCAACTACCATCGACGCTAAAGAGCTTAACTTCCGTGTTCGGTATGGGAACGGGTGTGACCTCTTTGCCATTATCA
>NZ_QAFW01000002.1 GCF_003057615.1 Metalysinibacillus jejuensis | reverse complement strand
CCGTCCGCCGCTAAATCCAGAGAAGCAAGCTTCTCTTTCATTCGCTCGACTTGCATGTATTAGGCACGCCGCCAGCGTTCGTCCTGAGCCAGGATCAAACTCTCCATAAGAGAGCGATTAAGCTCATGTTGCTGGCATCAATTTTGATGTCCAAAATTTTGTTTCAATTTAATGAAACGATTTATTGATTAACGTTTTGCTTGTTCAGTTTTCAAGGTTCATGTTTGCGTCGCTTGTTTCAGCAACTTTTATATTATAGCATTTTTCAACTTTCGTTGTCAACACTTTATTTTATAAAAGTTTTTCAGAAGAAAGAAACAACTTCTACATCTTAACAAATAGTGCTTGTTATTGTCAACTATTTTTTAATTGTAATTTAGTGCTTAACAACAATGTTGTTTTTGCGACTTCATATATAGTAACACGCTTTTAAATGATGTGTCAAAGCTTTGCTTAAATCTTATGTTTTTTCGTAAGTTAAGAGCGGATAACACACTTGAAATAGCGATGTCTTTATCCTTTTTATTAAAAAAACTCTACAGCTAGGTAATTACTAGCCGTAGAGTTTTGAATTAAGCATTCGTTTGTTGCTTTCGAGCTTTACGTCGCTCTTCTAATCGTTTACGGTCACGCTCTGATTGTTCATTGTATTTTGGCAACATCAATAGTTGGAATGCGTTAACTGCTAACAATGGGAAAAGTAATAATGCTACATACTCATCAATTTTAGCATCGCGTCCCATTAAGGCAATTGTCCATTCTAATGTTGTAATGACAATCATAAAAAATAGTGCAGATATTAGCACGTGTTTTTTTCCTGTCATTTTAACTTTTTTAAATGCTGTAGCTATAGAACCACCAACAAGTACTAAAATTAATACGCTATATACTATCCAATCCTTCGCTGTATCTGCTTCAGGTATAAAGCGAAATGCAATAACGTCAACTAATGCAATGACAATTAATAAAAGTTGCACCCAGTTCCATAAAGTTAATGAACGGAAAATATTAACGGCTACTTGATGAAGTGTTAAATAAGCAAAGAAACCTGCTTGCGCAATTACACTCATCGTAATCCCTAAGAAAACCATCCATGCCAATGCCGCAAGAAACTCGCCCCATTCTCCCGCTGCTACATAAGGTTGGAAAAAGTTCCAACGAATTATTAAGCTAAAAACGCCATTGACAACCCCACCGATAAGTGAGGCTACAAAGAAAAATTTAATCCAATTACGTATTGTCACGACTTTGCGTCCTCCAATGTTCAAATATAATTATTATTTTAACAATGCTACTGTAAAAAAGCTATGTTCGTTCGAAAAGTCATTCATGCTTTGTGACTAAGGCGTGAAAAAAGACGAGCTGGCTGGCCCGTCTTCCTTCTATATTATAATTTGTTAATCACTTGCTCTGCCATTGCTAAGTACAATTTACCTGTTGGGTGCTCAGCATCATAAACGGAAGGAGCGAAGTCTTCATCTGTCCAATCAGGTTGTCCTAATGGAATCTGTCCGAGTAAATCTGTACGTAACTCTTCAGCTAGTTTAGTACCGCCACCTTTACCGAATACATACTCGCGTTCCCCTGTCGTTTTTGACTCAAACCATGCCATGTTTTCTACAACACCAAGAATTTCATGATCTGTTTGCAATGCCATTGCACCTGCACGTGCCGCTACAAAAGCTGCGGTTGGATGAGGAGTAGTTACTACGATTTCTTTTGATGCAGGTAACATTTGGTGAATGTCGAGTGCTACGTCACCTGTACCTGGTGGTAAGTCTAATAGTAGATAGTCTAATTCGCCCCACTCTACGTCGCGGAAAAATTGGTCGAGTACTTTACCAAGCATTGGCCCACGCCAAACAATCGGTGCGTTGTTTTCTACGAAGAAGCCCATTGAAATTACTTTAACACCCATGCGCTCTACTGGGTAAATGCGATCTTCTTTAATAACAGGCATCTCTTGAATACCCATCATATCTGGTACACTAAAGCCGTAAATATCAGCATCAATCAACGCTACTTTTTTACCTAATCGCGCTAGTGCCACCGCTAAGTTAACAGATACTGTCGACTTACCAACGCCACCTTTACCAGATGCAATTGAAATAAATTGTGTAGTATTAAGTGGCGATAATAAATCTTGTGACTCTGCTTCAGTTGCAGTGCCACGGAAGCTTGCTAATGTTTCAGCTGAGAGCTCTTCAAAACGAATGCCTACCGTCTCTGCCCCTTGCTCTTTTAACACTTCTACTATTTTCATTTGAAGTTGCATTTGTTCAGGTGTATTCGTTTTCGCAATCGCAACTTTAACACTAACATGATTTTTTTCTTCTTTTACTTTAACCTCTACAATACCGCCAGTTTCCTCTAACGATTTATGTAAAAAAGGATCTTGTAGCTTACTTAACGCGTTATGCGCCTTTTCAATTGTGATCATAAAGCCATGACACTCCCTAACCTCATTTTCTCCAATTATAACATAATCAATTTCAATAAACGTCACAGATGTTTCAGCACAACATACAACAAAAAAAGCCATGCTCGCAAATAGCGAACATGGCTTTGAACGTATAATCGTAAAATTAACGTTTTGAGAACTGTGGAGAACGACGTGCGCCGCGAAGACCTGGTTTTTTACGTTCTTTCATACGAGCGTCACGAGTTAATAAACCAGCAGATTTAAGTGCTGGACGGAAATCTGGATCAACTTGTAGTAACGCACGAGCGATACCGTGGCGGATTGCGCCAGCTTGACCAGTGAAACCACCGCCATCAACGTTAACGTGGATGTCGTAGCTGCCTACTGTTTCAGTAGCAACTAATGGTTGTTTGATTACGTTACGTAAAGATTCGAATGGTACGTACTCTTCTACGTCACGTTTGTTAATAACAATGTTACCTGTACCTGGTACTAAACGTACGCGAGCTACAGAAGTTTTACGGCGACCTGTGCCGATGTATTGAACTTGTGCCAAAGTAATATCCTCCTCTTAATTTCTATTATCCGCGAAGCTCGTAAGCTTCTGGTTGTTGTGCAGCGTGTGGGTGTTCCGCGCCTGCGTAAACGTTAAGTTTACCGAACATTTTGCGACCTAAAGAGTTCTTTGGAAGCATACCTTTAATTGCTAATTCTAGCATTTGTGTAGGGTATTTCTCTTTCATTTCGCCTGCAGTACGTTGTTTAAGACCGCCTGTGTAAAGTGTGTGACGGTAGTAAATTTTGTCCTGTAATTTGTTACCTGTTAAATGAATTTTGTCAGCGTTGATGATGATAACGTGATCACCTGTGTCAACGTTTGGTGTGAATGTTGGTTTATGTTTACCACGTAAGATAGCAGCTACTTCAGAAGCTAAACGTCCAAGCGTTTGGCCTTCTGCGTCAACTAATAACCACTTACGTTCTACTTCGTGACCTTTAGCCATGAATGTTGTACGCATGTATATATCCTCCTAATCGATTAAAAATACCGTTATTTTTCATTAGTCTACAATTAATAAGTTTTCGGGGCTTATTTTGTGGTGGTAATGAAAATACCATTAGTCATCATACTATAAAAAAACAGTTAGGTCAAGTTTTTTTCAGAAAACACGTGGTCAAGTTGCTAGCCCTCTAATACCATACTTTTTCAAGGTATAAACCTTGAGCTGGCGCGGTTTTACCCGCTTTTTCTCGTTGGCAACTTTCGATTGCTTCCTTCACACTTTGCTCACTGCGCTTAGCAATCCCCACTTCCCATAATGTGCCGGCTATAATGCGCACCATATTGTATAAAAAGCCATTGCCTTCTATTACCATATGCAATTCATTGCTATGTTTTTCAAAGGTTAAGCTATGCACCGTACGCACTTTGTCTATGACACTCGTATTTGCTGCACAAAATGCTGAAAAATCATATTCACCTACAATTAATGTAGCCGCACGTTGCATCGCTTCAATATTAGGTTGTACACCTTTCATAAATACAGCGTAATTACGACGAAATGGTAATTGTACTTCCTCAAGAGACCAGATATAGCGGTAACGTTTACCGACTGCATCAAAGCGTGCATGAAAGTTAGGAGCGACCTCATTTACTTCCATTACACGAATGTCACTCGGTAAATTTACATTGAGTGCTTTTTGCCAGGCGCTTGGTGTTAATGTAAGTGACGTATCAAAATGTATAACTTGTCCTGTTGCATGGACACGCGCATCCGTACGCCCACTCGCTACTACTTTAATTGGCCCTTTGTGCATTTTTTGTAAAGCCTTTTCGATTTCTTGCTGTACTGTGCGTCCATTCGGCTGTACTTGATAACCTACAAAGTCTGTTCCATCATATGCAATTATTGCTTTAATTCGCATAGTTACCTACCCTCTGTAATAAAATAAAACGCCAGCTAATGCGAATAACACCACTAATGCTAGCGTGTCTCTGCTATGCCATGCTAATTGACGATAGCGTGTGCGACCTTCGCCACCTTTATAACCTCTGACTTCCATCGCTGTTGCTAAATCTTCTGCTCGCTTAAAAGCGCTAACAAACAACGGCACAAGCAGTGGTACCACCGCCTTAATACGATCTTTTATCGGTCCTGTTGATAAATCAGAGCCTCGTGCCATCTGTGCCTTCATAATTTTATCTGTCTCATCCATTAATGTAGGAATAAAGCGCAGTGAAATCGACATCATCAGCGCTAGCTCATGAACAGGCACTTTTATTTTCTTAAGCGGATTTAATAGAATTTCGATTGCATCTGTAATAGCGATTGGCGATGTCGTTAGTGTTAAGAATGAAGTCATAATAACAAGAACTGCAAAACGAATCGCGATGTAAATACCTTGACGTAAACCACCTTCGTAAATTTTCAAAATACCCCATTCCCATAGCAAATCTCCTTCACGCGTGAAAAATAGATGGAGTAAAAAGGTAAATATTAATAAAAATACGACAGGCTTTAAACCATTAATTAAAAAACTCGGTTTAATGCGTGCTAAAAGCATAACAAATAACGTAATGCCTATTAATATGCTATATGTTATCGTATTATTTGCTAAAAATACAACGACAATAAACCCAAACACAAATAAGAGTTTTGCTCTTGGATCCATCTTATGCACGTACGTATTTCCTGGTAAGAAGCGTCCAAAAATAATTTTATCCATTACTTTCCACGCTCCTTAGGTAAATGTTTTGCCACTGACTTTGCGAGTTCTTCTTCTGTTAAACAGACCGTATCAAGTGGGTGGCCTAATAGCTTTTCCACTTTTTCTTGAAAACGTACAATACGCGGTGGCTCTAAACGGTAACCTCTCAAAGTAGCAGCATCTGCAAAAATATCTCGCGGCGTACCACGCAGTACATTTTTGCCGTCATGCATAATAATAATATCATCTGCATAACGTGCAGCATCCTCCATACTATGAGTAACGAGTATTGTCGTTAATCCTTCTTCTTTATGCAATGTGTAAAACATATCCATAATTTCTTTTTGCCCTCTAGGATCAAGGCCAGCTGTAGGTTCATCTAGGACGATAACATCTGGCTTCATTGCTAATACACCTGCTATAGCAACCCGACGCATTTGCCCACCCGATAAATCAAACGGTGATTTTTCTAGCACTTCTGTTGGGAGCCCCACAAGCGTAATCAGTTCACGTGCTCGCGCTTCAGCATCTTCTTTACTTACACCAAAATTTAAAGGGCCAAACATAATATCTTTTAACACGGTCTCTTCAAATAATTGATGTTCTGGAAACTGAAAAACAATACCTACATATTGACGTACTTCTTTTAAATTTTTAGCTTTCTTCCCAGCAGTAATACGATAATCACCGATATCAACTTGGCCTTCCGTTGGCTTTAGTAAACCATTGAAGTGTTGCAATACCGTAGATTTACCTGAGCCTGTATGACCAATAATCGCTTGGTATGTACCGCTATCAATTTTAAAATCTACTTCATAGAGCGCACGTTTTTCAAAGGGTGTGCCTGCAGCATACGAGAACCCTACGCGTTGAAGTTCGATGTCCATAAATCATTCACCAACTCTTCTTCTGTCATATTTTGACCATTTAACGCAACGCCTTCAGCTTTAAGTAAGCGAGAGAGTTTCATAGCAAATGGTAGGTCAAGCCCTAGCTCAATTAACTCATCACCTAGCGCAAAAATTTCGTTAGGCGTACCCGTGGCAAATTTTTTACCGCCATTCATAAACAATAAGCGGTCAGCTAAAATCGCTTCCTCTAGGTCATGGGTAATTGAAATTACTGTGAGCCCTGTTTCTGCCCGTAGTTGTTGTACGGTTTGTAATACTTCCATGCGACCTTGTGGATCTAACATCGAAGTAGCTTCATCTAATATTAACAATTTAGGTCGTAGTGCTAATGCTCCTGCAATCGCTACACGTTGCTTTTGCCCCCCTGATAAATGATGAGGCTCGTGATCTAAAAAGTCTTCCATTTTCACTTGAGCTAATGCTTCATGCACACGTTCTACCATTACTTCATAAGGTATGCCGTTATTTTCTAATGCAAAAGCTACATCATCTTGCACCGTAGCACCTACAAATTGGTTATCTGGATTTTGAAATACCATGCCCATTTGCGAACGCACATCCCATAAATTTTCATCTGACAAGACGTCACGCATAAAACGAACATCACCTTGCTGAGGGTACAACAACCCGTTCATTAACTTGGCAATCGTCGACTTACCCGAACCATTATGTCCTACAATGGCAATCCACTCCCCTTCATTCACAGAGAAAGACACATCTTCTACTGCATTTCTAGGTGTAGGATCTTCAGAAGGATAAGCGAATGTTACATGATTTAACGCTAAAATTTCTGTCATCTTTTATTCCCCTTTGCTTAACTTATGTATTGTCCATTATACGCGTTTTCCCCCTACTACGTGTATAGTGATTTTTGGGTAAATAAAAAAGCACCTTATTTGGCGCTCTGTAATGGTCGTTATAATAAAAAAGCGCGCACCTCATTCAAGAAATGCGCTTTATCATTACATTTTACATGTGCACTAAGGTGCTCAAGCCTTAGTGCACGAGAATGAGGTGCGGAGAGCTAGACGAGACGCCGCCCTAAGGCTCGCTCATCATAACGCTCAGCTTATTTATTTGTCGTATGAAGCATTTATAAAAAAGAGGATGACCGTTCAACCGGTGAACCGGACCATCCTACAAATTCGCATGTTCGAAGGATTAAACTAGTTCAATCACAACTACAGGCGCACCGTCACCACGGCGTGGACCAACTTTAAGAATACGTGTGTAACCACCTTGACGGTCTGTGTAGCGTGGTGCTACATCGTCAAATAACTTTTGAAGTGCAAAAGTAGTAGACTCGTTGCCCTCTTCATCAGTAGTTGTCACAGTTTCACGACGGATAAATGCTGCTGCCTGACGACGAGCATGTAAATCTCCGCGCTTACCTAAAGTAATCATTTTTTCAACAACTGAACGTAACTCTTTAGCGCGAGCTTCAGTAGTTTCGATGCGTTCATTGATGATTAAGTCTGTAGCTAAGTCACGTAACATCGCTTTACGTTGAGAACTTGTACGACCAAGTTTTCTGTAACCCATGGATGTTTCCCTCCTTCATTTATATCTGATCTAGCTGTATTAAAAATCGCTTAGTCTTCTTTGCGTAACCCTAAACCAAGCTCATCTAACTTCGCTTTTACTTCTTCTAATGACTTGCGGCCAAGATTTCGAACCTTCATCATGTCATCTTCAGACTTGCTTGAAAGCTCTTGTACAGTATTAATACCTGCACGTTTTAAGCAGTTGTAAGAACGAACCGACAAATCAAGTTCTTCGATTGTCATTTCAAGATTTTTCTCTTTAAGGTTCTCTTCTTTTTCAACCATGATTTCGGCTGTTTGTGCCTCGTGAGTCATATCAACAAAGATGTTAAGATGCTCAGTTAAAATTTTCGCTCCTAGCGAAATCGCCTCTCTTGGACTGATGCTACCATCTGTCCACACATCAAGCGATAGTTTATCGTAGTCAGAAGACTGACCAACACGTGTGTTTTCCACTTGGAAGTTAACACGAGATACTGGAGTGTAAATAGAGTCGATCGGGATCACGCCGATTGGAAGATCCTCGCGCTTGTTTTGATCAGCAGGAGTATAACCACGACCACGTTTTGCATACATACGCATGCGTAAGTGACCATTTTTAGCGAGTGTTGCGATATATAAATCTGGGTTCAAGATTTCAACGTCACTGTCATGTGTAATGTCAGCAGCTGTTACTTGACCATCGCCCTTCACATCTATTTCGATAACTTTCTCTTCATCAGAGTAAATTTTTAGAGCAAGCTTTTTTACATTCAAAATAATTGAAGCAACGTCTTCTACCACGCCTTCGATTGTTGAGAATTCATGTAATACACCATCAATTTGCACTGATGTTACAGCAGCTCCTGGTAACGAAGACAGAAGGATACGACGTAAAGAATTACCCAAAGTATTACCGAAGCCACGCTCTAACGGTTCTACAACAAACTTGCCAAACTTGGCATCTTCGCTGATCTCCTTTGGTTCAAACTCTGGTTTTTCAATTTCGATCATTCAATTTACCCTCCTTCAAAACATCGAATGAATAGGTTTATCCATCAATTAATTACATTAATTTTGCACAAGACGAATGTACATCAGATGGTGTCACTCAACAAGTTGAGTTAGCACCCATTACACACGACGACGTTTTGGCGGACGGCAACCATTATGAGGAACTGGCGTAACATCTTTAATAGCTGTTACTTCTAGACCAGCAGCTTGAAGTGCACGAATTGCAGCTTCACGACCAGCACCAGGTCCTTTAACAGTTACTTCAAGTGATTTCATACCATGTTCCATAGATGTTTTTGCAGCAGTTTCTGCAGCCATCTGTGAAGCGAATGGTGTAGATTTACGTGATCCTCGGAATCCAAGAGCACCTGCACTTGACCAAGACACCGCGTTACCTTGCATATCAGTAATCGTTACGATTGTATTGTTAAATGTAGAACGGATGTGAGCGATACCTGATTCGATATTCTTTTTCACACGACGTTTACGAGATTGTTGTTTACGAGCCATGTTAAGTAGGAACCTCCTTTACCGATTATTTTTTCTTGTTCGCTACAGTTTTACGAGGACCTTTACGCGTACGAGCGTTGTTCTTCGTATTCTGACCACGAACTGGTAAACCACGACGATGACGGATACCACGTAATGAACCAATCTCCATTAAACGTTTAATGTTTAGTGAAGTTTCACGACGTAAGTCACCTTCTAATTTGTATGAATCCAGTTGTTCACGGATTTTGTTAAGCTCATCTTCAGTTAAGTCGCGTACGCGAGCTTCTTCTGAAACTCCAGCTGCAGCTAGAACTTTTTGAGCTGTTGTTTTACCAACACCGTAAATATAAGTTAATGAAATTACCACGCGTTTGTCGCGAGGGATATCAACACCAGCAATACGTGCCATGAGTTACAGCACCTCCTTTAGGATTAACCTTGTTTTTGTTTGTGTTTAGGGTTTTCACAGATTACCATTACTTTACCGCGTCGGCGAATTACTTTACATTTTTCGCAGATCGGTTTCACAGATGGTCTCACTTTCATCTAACCTAACCTCCTTAATAGTCCGGAGCGCAAAAGATTATTTAAAACGGTATGTGATACGACCGCGAGTTAAATCATATGGAGATAACTCGATAGTAACCTTATCTCCAGGTAAAATACGGATAAAGTGCATACGAATCTTACCAGATACGTGTGCTAGCACGATATGACCGTTCTCTAATTCTACCTTAAACATCGCGTTTGGCAAAGTCTCAACAACTGTACCTTCGACTTCAATTACATCATCTTTCGCCATCTTACTCTGTCTCCCTTCTATATGCGTATTCAGGTCTCATACATTACGTTAGTAACGCACTCTTCTTACTCGAAGCAACTCGTTTCAACATATATGTTTGGATTGCATGAGAGATGTTTGAAAGACGCCTCGTTTGGTTTTCGCTTCACACAATCCGAGCAATACAGATGCTTCCACGAACCCATTTCATGTAGTTTTCACTAATAAATTAGCTATTGTACATATACCGGGCACAATATGCTTTTGCAACTCTCAAAAAATTATGTTTCGTTGTTGCTCCCGCATGCTCCCACGGAAGCAGTATTCTGCGCCCGGAGCCGGGTATCAGCTGCGGTTGCCCTTTAAAAGAGCTTCAATATCAGCAAAGACTAATTTAATGTCTTGTTGACCATTGATATTTGTAAGCACACCTTTAGCTTCATAGAAATCTAATAGTGGTTGTGCTTGAGTCATATTTACTTCCAGACGATTTGTAACCGTTTCAGGATTATCATCTGCTCGAACGTAAAGCTCGCCACCATCTTTATCACACTTTCCTTCCTCTTTAGGAGGGTTGAAAATTAAGTGATACGATGTTCCGCATGTTTTACAAATACGACGACCAGTTAAACGTGCAATTAAGTCTTCTTTAGGAACTTCGATGTTAATCGTATGTTCAATTGATTTACCTAGTTCTGCTAAAATGTTATCTAACGCTTCAGCTTGTGGAACTGTACGTGGGAAACCATCTAATAAGAAGCCTTCTTTACAGTCTGCTTGGCTAAGTCGCTCGCGAACGATGCCAATCGTAACTTCATCAGGTACTAACGCACCTTGATCCATATACGATTTTGCCTTTAAGCCTAGCTCCGTACCATCTTTAATAGCAGCACGGAACATATCGCCTGTAGAAATATGCGGGATTGCGTATTTTTCAATAATTTCATCTGCTTGCGTACCTTTACCAGCACCTGGCAGACCCATTAAAATGATATTCATACGTTTTTCTCTCCCCACAAAAGTTAGCTGGTTAAGGAAACGAAAAACGTTCCCAAAAACCAACATTATTTCATAAAGCCTTTGTAGTGACGCTTAACAAGTTGTGATTCTAGCTGTTTCATCGTTTCAAGCGCTACGCCGACTACGATAATCATACTTGTACCACCGATTTGAGCTGATTGTGGAAGGTTCATAACATTAATAAAGATAATTGGCATAATCGCAATTACCGTTAAGAAAATCGCTCCAACAAACGTCAAGCGGTATAATACACTCGTTAAGTATTCTTGTGTGTTTGCACCTGGACGAATGCCCGGAATGTAAGCACCTTGTTTCTTTAAGTTGTCTGCCACATTTTCTGGATTCACTTGAACGAATGCATAGAAATATGTGAAGGCAACGATTAACGCAACATAAATCATCATACCAATTGGTTTCGTATAATCGAACGTGTTTTGGATAAATGTTGTTACGTTGTTTTCACCAAAGAACATTGACAGTGTTTGTGGTGTAACAATAAACGCCACAGCAAAGATTACCGGAATAACACCTGCTGCGTTTACTTTTAAAGGTAAATGAGTTTGTTGTCCACCTGCCTGTTGCTGACTACGCCCAGTTACACGCTTAGCATATTGAATTGGAATTTTTCGCAACGCTTGTTGCACATAAATTACCGCGACAATTACAGCTAATATAACAAGTAGTAGTAAAGCAATGATTACTAAGTTAATAAATAACTGTTCACCTGCACCTTGGATTTGTTGCGCATATAGTTGGTTAACAGCGTTTGGAATAGCTGCTACGATACCCGCAAAGATCACAATTGAGACACCATTTCCTACACCGTAGGCGGTAATTTGTTCAGCTAACCATAAAAGGAAAGCTGTACCTGCTGTCAATACAATTGAAATTGTTACGTACGTTAAAATAGTCTCATTTTGAATTAGTTGTCCACCGTACATTCTGTTGAAGCCAAATGACATCGCAAATGATTGGATGAATGCTAATACAATCGTAAAATAACGTGTGAACTGTGCAAGTTTACGTCTTCCGACTTCACCTTGCTTCGCCCACTCAGCAAACTTAGGAACAACGTCCATTTGTAAAAGCTGAACGATAATTGATGCTGTGATGTACGGCATAATACCCATCGCGAAGATAGAGAATTTTGCTAGTGCACCACCGCCGAATGTATTAAGGAAACCGACTAAGTTAAACTCATTCGCTGCCTGTAATACACTTGCATCGACGCCTGGTACTGGTACGAATGTACCAATACGAAAGACGATGAGCATTAATAGTGTGAAAATGATTTTATTTCTAATATCTCGAACACGCATAAAGTTTGAGATTGTTTGAAACATTAAATCACCTCAGTTTGTCCGCCAGCATTCTCGATTGCTTCTTTAGCAGAAGCTGAGAATTTGTGAGCTTTTACTGTTAGCTTTTTCGTTAAAGTTCCGTTTCCTAAAACTTTAATTCCAGCTAATTCTTTACTCACAATACCTGTTTCTACAAGCGCTGCAGGTGTTACCTCTGCACCGTCTTCGAAACGATTTAAAGTGTCAAGGTTTACAATAGCGTATTCTTTACGGTTAATGTTCGTAAAGCCACGTTTTGGTAAACGACGGTATAACGGGTTCTGACCGCCTTCAAAGCCTGGGCGTACGCCGCCACCTGAACGAGCGTTTTGACCTTTATGACCTTTACCTGCTGTTTTACCGTTACCAGAACCGATACCACGACCTACGCGGTTGCGTACTTTGCGTGATCCTTCTGATGGTTTTAACTCATGCAGTTTCATAATGGGTGGCACCTCCTTGTTCGATAATTGAAAATTAATTTTCTGTTACAGTAACTAAGTGAGCTACTTTATCTAACATACCGCGAACAGCAGCGTTGTCGTTCTGTTCTACAGTTTGGTTCATTTTACGTAAGCCTAAAGCTTCGATTGTTTTACGTTGTGCTGGTTTAGCACCAATCACAGATTTAGTAAGGGTAATTTGTAATTTGTTAGCCATTAGTTAATTCCCCCCTTAACCTAATATTTCTTCCACTGATTTACCACGTAGTTTAGCAACGTCCTCAACACGTTTTAATTCAGTTAAACCTTGGATTGTAGCACGAACCATGTTAATTGGTGTGTTTGAACCAAGTGATTTTGAAAGAATATCAGTAATACCAGCTAATTCAAGTACGGCACGCACTGGACCACCAGCGATAACCCCTGTACCTGGAGCAGCAGGTTTAATTAAAACTTCTCCTGCGCCGAAGCGACCAATCACTAAGTGTGGAGTTGTTCCATCAACACGTGGCACTTCAACTAAGTTTTTCTTCGCGTCTTCTACAGCTTTGCGGATTGCATCTGGAACCTCTTGAGCTTTACCAGTACCGAAGCCTACATGTCCGTCTTTATCGCCAACAACAACTAGTGCTGTAAAGCGGAAGCGACGTCCACCTTTAACAACTTTAGCAACGCGGTTGATCGTTACAACGCGTTCTTCAAGTTCTGCAAGTTTGTTTGCGTCAATTTGACTCATGAAATGTGTCCCTCCTTCTTATTAAAATTGTAAGCCGTTTTCACGTGCAGCTTCAGCTAAAGCTTTAACACGGCCATGATATAAGTAACCACCGCGGTCAAATACAACAGTTGTAATATTTTTTTCCGCAGCGCGTTTAGCGATTGTTTCACCAATTTTTGCAGCAGCTTCTACATTATTGCCAGCACCTTCAAATGAAGTTTCTTTTGAAGAAGCACTAACAATTGTAACACCTGCAACATCATCGATTAATTGCGCATAGATGTTCTTGTTTGAACGGAATACGTTTAAACGTGGACGCTCAGCAGTACCTGAGATTTTTGTACGAACACGCGCATGACGTTTTTTACGAACTTGATTTTTATCTTGTTTCGTAATCACAGAGGTCACTCCTTTCTAATGCGGTTTACGCATTATTTACCTGTTTTACCTTCTTTACGACGAACGTATTCGCCTTCATAACGGATACCTTTACCTTTATAAGGTTCTGGTGGACGTACAGCACGGATATTAGAAGCAAGAGCACCTACGCGTTCTTTACTAATACCTTTAACGATAATAACGTTGTTTGCTGGTACTTCAACTTCAACACCTTTTTCAGGTGTGAATTCTACTGGGTGTGATAAACCTACGTTTAACACTAATTTCGTACCTTGCATTTGAGCACGGTAACCAACACCGCTTAATTCAAGTTTACGTTCGAAACCTGTTGAAACACCTGTAACCATGTTCGCTAATAGCGCACGTGTAGTACCGTGATTCGTACGGTCTTGTTTAGAATCAGATGGACGAGTGATTGTGATCACTGAACCCTCTTGTTCGATTTTCATATCTGAATTTAAAGAGCGAGTTAATTCGCCTTTAGGTCCTTTAACAGTAACTTCGTTGCCTGCAGCAACAGTGACAGTTACGCCTGCTGGTACCTCAATTGGATTTTTACCAATACGAGACATTAAGTTGCACCTCCATTCCTTTATTGCTTATTACCAAACGTATGCTAGAACTTCGCCGCCAACTTGTTTAGCGCGAGCTTCTTTGTCAGTTAACACACCGTTTGAAGTTGATACTAAAGCGATACCAAGACCGTTTAATACTTTCGGCACTTCGTTCGTTTTAGCGTAAACACGTAATCCTGGTTTAGAAATACGTTTTAGGCCTGTGATAACACGTTCGTTATCTTTACCATATTTTAAGAAGATACGAATAATACCTTGCTTGTTGTCTTCTACATACTCAACATCACGTACGAAACCTTCACGCTTTAAAATTTCAGCGATTTCTTTTTTCACGTTTGAAGCCGGCACTTCTAACTTCTCGTGACGAACCATGTTCGCATTACGAATGCGAGTTAGCATATCTGCAATCGGATCAGTCATTGTCATTACATTTACCTCCTTCCCAAATTAGGGGATTACCAGCTGGCTTTTTTCACGCCAGGAATTTGTCCCTTATATGCAAGTTCTCGGAAACAAATACGGCAAAGTTTGAATTTGCGATATACAGAGTGTGGACGACCACAGCGCTCACAGCGTGTATATTCTTGAACTTTAAACTTTTGTTTACGTTGTTGTTTAACGATCATTGATTTTTTAGCCACGTTCTCGCCCTCCTTGTTTAATTACTTTTGGAACGGCATACCGAATTGTGTCAATAACTCGCGAGCTTCTTCGTCAGAATTCGCAGTCGTTACGATCACGATATCCATACCGCGTACTTTTGAAACTTTATCGTAATCGATTTCAGGGAAAATTAATTGTTCTTTTACACCTAGAGTGTAGTTACCGCGACCGTCGAATGCTTTTTTAGAAACACCACGGAAGTCACGTACACGTGGAAGTGCGATAGCAATTAGTTTATCCAAGAATTCGTACATACGCTCTCCGCGTAATGTAACTTTAGCACCGATTGGCATACCATCACGTAGACGGAAACCAGCGATAGATTTCTTAGCTTTAGTAATAACTGGTTTTTGACCAGCGATTGTAGTTAATTCTTCAACAGCTGAGTCAAGTACTTTAGAGTTTTGTACAGCGTCACCAACACCCATGTTGATTACGATTTTGTCCACTTTAGGTACTTGCATAACTGATTTATATTCAAACTTGCTCATTAGAGCAGGTGTTACTTCGTTAACAAATTTTTCTTTTAGGCGGCTCATTGTTGTACCTCCCTTCTTTGATTAAGATTAGTCGATTACTGCACCTGATTTTTTTGCAACACGAACTTTTTTGCCGTCTTCAATCTTGTAACCTACGCGAGTCGGCTCGCCAGATTTAGGATCGATAAGCATTACGTTCGATACGTGGATTGCTGCTTCTTGGCTAACAATGCCACCTTGAGGATTTAATTGGTTAGGCTTCATATGTTTTTTAACAATATTTACACCTTCAACTAAAACGCGATCTTGTTTTGGTAATGCTGCTAAGATAACGCCTTCTTTGCCTTTATCTTTACCAGTAATAACCTTAACTTTATCACCTTTTTTTACATGCATGCTGTCGCACCTCCTTGATTGGTACTATCATGAAATTAAAGAACTTCTGGAGCTAGAGAAACGATTTTCATGAAGTTGCTATCACGTAATTCACGTGCAACAGGTCCGAAAATACGAGTTCCGCGTGGTGATTTATCATCACGAACAATTACACATGCGTTCTCATCAAATTTGATGTATGTTCCATCTTTACGGCGAACACCTGATTTTGTACGAACGATTACAGCCTTAACGACTTCACCCTTCTTGACAACGCCACCTGGTGTTGCTTTCTTAACTGTGCACACGACGATATCGCCGATGTTAGCAGTTTTACGTCCCGTACCACCAAGTACTTTGATTGTAAGAACTTCACGTGCACCTGAGTTGTCAGCAACTTTCATACGACTTTCTTGTTGGATCACTTAGGTTACCTCCCTTCGGAATATGGTCGTTCCGAAATAGTTATTAGATAATAACCGCTTTTTCTACAACTTCGACTAATCGGAAGCGTTTAGTAGCTGATAGCGGGCGAGTTTCCATGATACGTACAATATCACCGATTTTCGCTTGGTTTTGCTCATCATGAGCTTTGAATTTTTTCGAGTATTTTACACGTTTGCCGTAAAGCTTATGCTTTTTGTGAGTTTCTACTACAACAGTAATAGTTTTATCCATTTTGTCAGATACCACTCGACCTGTGTATACTTTGCGTTGGTTACGCTCAGTCATGCCTGAAAACCTCCTTCTTTATCAGTTGTTTGCACTGATTTCTCTTTCACGAATCACAGTTTTCATACGCGCAATCGCTTTGCGAACTTCGCGAATGCGAGCTGTGTTTTCTAATTGACCAGTCGCCAATTGGAAGCGAAGGTTGAAAAGCTCTTCTTTCAGTGATTTCACTTTTGACTCCAATTCTGGAGTTCCAAGTTCACGGATTTCTTTAGCTTTCATTAGATTCACCACCAGTTTCTTGACGTTTAATTACTTTACATTTAACAGGCAATTTATGCGCTGCTAAGCGTAGAGCTTCACGTGCAGTTTCTTCAGATACACCAGCAATTTCAAACATTACTTTACCTGGTTTTACTACTGCTACCCAACCTTCAGGAGCACCTTTACCAGAACCCATTCGGACTTCTAGAGGTTTCTTCGTGTAAGGTTTGTGTGGGAAAATTTTAATCCATACTTTACCGCCACGTTTCATGTAACGTGTCATTGCAATACGTGCAGACTCAATTTGACGGTTAGTGATCCAGCTAGCTGTTTGTGCTTGTAAGCCGTATTCACCGAAAGTTACTTCTTTACCGCCTTTTGCTTGTCCGCGCATGCTGCCGCGGTGTTCACGACGGTATTTTACGCGTTTAGGCAATAACATATTATTTGCCTCCTTCCACAGAGTTCTTCTTAGTAGGAAGGACCTCGCCACGATAAATCCATACTTTAACACCTAACTTACCGTAAGTAGTGTCTGCTTCTGCGTGAGCATAATCAATGTCTGCACGAAGCGTATGAAGTGGAACAGTTCCCTCGCTATAGTGTTCAGCACGCGCGATATCTGCGCCACCTAAACGACCTGATACTTGTGTTTTAATCCCTTTAGCGCCAGCACGGATTGTGCGTTGGATCGCTTGCTTTTGAGCACGACGGAATGAAACACGGTTTTCTAATTGACGAGCAATATTTTCAGCTACAAGACGAGCATCTAAATCTGCGCGTTTAATTTCGATAATGTTAATGTGCACACGTTTACCAGTAAGTTCACCAAGTTTTTTGCGTAGTGCTTCAACTTCTGAACCACCTTTACCGATAACCATACCTGGTTTCGCAGTGTGTACTGTTACGTTAAGACGATTTGTTGCACGTTCGATTTCTACTTTAGATAATGAAGCTTCTTTTAAAGCTTTTTCAATGTAGTCACGAACTTTGATGTCTTCATGAAGGAGAGTTGCATAGTCTTTATCAGCATACCATTTAGACTCCCAGTCACGAATAACACCAATACGTAGACCTATTGGATGTATTTTTTGACCCACAGATTACCCCTCCTTCTTCTCTGATACCACTAACGTGATGTGGCTAGTACGTTTATTGATTGAACTTGCACGTCCTTGAGCACGTGGACGGAAACGTTTTAATGTTGGACCTTCATCAACAAATACCTCAGAAACTACTAAGTTGTTGATATCTAAGTCGTAGTTATGCTCAGCGTTAGCAACTGCAGATTTTAATACTTTCTCAACGACTGGAGACGCCGCTTTTGGAGTATGACGTAAAATTGCAACTGCTTCACCAACTTGCTTGCCTCGAATTAAGTCTACTACTAGACGAACTTTACGAGGAGCAATGCGCACTGTACGAGCGATAGCTTTAGCTTGTGTCATTAGGATTTACCTCCTCTCAAAATTAGCGTCGTGTTTTCTTATCATCTGCACCGTGACCTTTGTAAGTACGAGATGGTGCGAATTCGCCTAGTTTATGACCTACCATGTCTTCAGTTACGTATACTGGAACGTGTTTACGTCCGTCATATACAGCGATTGTTAAACCGATGAAGTTAGGGAAAATAGTAGAACGGCGAGACCAAGTTTTGATAACTTGTTTCTTTTCAGATCCTTCTTGTGCTTCCACTTTTTTCATTAAGTGATCATCCACAAAAGGTCCTTTTTTCAAGCTGCGACCCATTTAGGAACCTCCCTCCGTGATTCCACCACGGTTCTTTTAGCGAACCGTAGCCCTATCACATTATTTTTTACGACGACGAATAATAAGGTTGTCGGATTTAGCTTTTTTGTTACGAGTTTTTAAACCAAGTGCTGGTTTACCCCATGGTGTCATTGGAGATGGACGACCGATTGGTGTACGACCTTCACCACCACCGTGTGGGTGATCATTAGGGTTCATTACAGAACCACGAACAGTTGGGCGTTTGCCTAACCAACGTGTACGACCGGCTTTACCGATGTGTACTAATTCATGTTGTTCATTACCAACTTGACCGATTGTAGCACGGCAAGTAGCTAATACTAAACGTACTTCACCTGATTGTAAACGTACGATTACGTATTTACCTTCACGACCTAAAACTTGTGCAGATGTTCCTGCAGAGCGAACTAATTGTCCACCTTTACCAGGTTTTAATTCGATGTTATGGATTGTTGTACCCATTGGAATGTTAGCTAACGGTAATGCGTTACCTACTTTAATATCAGCTTCTGGACCAGATACGATTGTTTGACCAACCTCTAATCCTTTAGGTGCTAAGATATAAGTTTTAGCTCCATCAGCATAGTTAATTAATGCGATGTTTGCAGAACGGTTTGGATCGTACTCGATTGTAGCAACGCGTCCTGGAATGCCATCTTTGATTCGTTTGAAATCAATGACACGGTATTGGCGCTTATGGCCGCCACCATTATGACGAACAGTGATTTTACCTTGGTTATTACGACCAGCTTTGCGTTTTGTCGGTTGAAGCAATGATTTCTCAGGCTTGTTAGTAGTGATTTCCGCAAAGTCTAATGAAGTCATGTTACGACGTCCATTAGTGGTAGGTTTGTACTTTTTAATCGCCATGTGTTTTCCCTCCTTCTTGAAAATTCAAATCCTTATCGGATATTACATTTCAAATAATTCGATTTCGTTGCTATCTGCTGTTAATTTAACGATAGCTTTACGGCGTTTGTTTGTGTATCCAGCGTAACGGCCAACGCGTTTGAATTTACCTTTGTAGTTCATAATGTTGACTTTCTCAACTTTAACGCCAAAGATTTCTTCAACTGCATCTTTAACTTGAGTTTTATTAGCGCGAGTGTCTACTTCAAAAGTATACTTTTTCTCTGCCATAAGTTCTGAAGAACGCTCAGTAATGACCGGACGTTTTAAAATATCACGTGCTTCCATTATCCAAGCACCTCCTCGATTTTTTCTACTGCAGACTTAGTGAATACGACTTTGTCGTTTCCTAATAAGTCAAGTACGTTAATACCTGCAGCTGTAATTACTGTTACACCAGGGATGTTACGAGCAGATAATGCTACGTTCTCATCTAGGTCAGCAGTTACGAATAGAGCTTTCTTTTCGATAGAAAGATCTTTTAATACCTGAGTGAAGTCTTTAGTTTTTGGTGCAGCTAATGTTAGTGCATCAAGAACTACAAAGTTCTCTTCTGCTACTTTAGTTGAAAGTGCAGATTTAAGAGCTAAACGACGAACTTTCTTAGGCATGCTGAAGCTATAGCTACGTGGTGTAGGACCGAATACGATACCACCGCCACGCCATTGTGGTGAACGGATAGAACCTTGACGCGCGCGTCCAGTTCCTTTTTGGCGCCATGGTTTGCGACCACCGCCAGCAACTTCAGAACGGTTTTTAACTTTATGGTTACCTTGACGTAGTGATGCACGTTGTGCGATTACTGCGTCGAATAATACTGCTTCATTTGGCTCGATACCGAAGATAGCTTCGTTTAACTCGATTTCACCAACTGAAGAACCTGTTTGACTAAGTACGGCTACTTTTGTCATTCCTGTTTCCTCCTTTCTTGTAATGATTAGTTAGCTTTAATTGCAGTTTTCACTGTAACTAGCGCTTTTTTAGAACCAGGAACATTACCTTTTACTAATAATAGGTTACGCTCTGCATCAACTTTTACAACTGATAAGTTTTGAATAGTTACTACAGTACCACCCATTTGACCAGGTAATTTCTTTTGTTTGAATACGCGGTTCGGAGCTACAGGGCCCATTGAACCAGGACGACGGTGGTAACGAGAACCGTGAGACATAGGTCCACGTGATTGTCCGTGGCGTTTAATAACACCTTGGAAACCTTTACCTTTCGTAACTCCTGTTACATCGATTACATCGCCTTCTGCGAAAATTTCTACTTTGACTTCTTGACCAACCTCGTACTCGTCAACGTTTACATTGCGGAACTCGCGAATGAAGCGCTTAGGAGCAGTGTTTGCTTTAGCTACGTGTCCTTTAGCAGGCTTGTTAGATAACTTTTCACGTTTATCTTCAAAACCTAACTGAACAGCGTTGTAGCCGTCTGTTTCAACAGTTTTCTTTTGAAGTACTACGTTTGGAGCAGCTTCGATAACTGTTACTGGGATTAAATCGCCGTTTTCAGCAAATACTTGCGTCATACCGATTTTTCTTCCTAAGATTCCTTTGGCCATTGGTCACACCTCCTGTAATTTTTGAAAAATAATTTTATATTGTTTTTTTACCATTAAAGTTTGATTTCAATATCAACGCCAGATGGTAAGTCTAATTTCATTAATGCATCAGCAGTTTGTCGCGTAGGATTAACGATATCAATTAGACGTTTGTGCGTACGCATTTCGAATTGTTCACGAGAATCTTTGTACTTGTGAACCGCACGTAGAATTGTGTACACCGACTTCTCAGTTGGAAGTGGAATCGGACCTGATACACTAGCACCTGAACGTTTCGCAGTTTCCACAATTTTCTCAGCAGATTGATCTAACACACGGTGATCATATGCTTTTAAACGGATACGAATTTTTTGTTTTGCCATTATTTTCCCTCCTTCTCGCCTATTTTCTAGACATTCTCCACGAAAATTATCCAACACAGCGCCATGGCAAAGCGGCCGGGTGTGTCGGCAACCTCTCGCTTCATCGCAGTCAAAGACCAACATTCAACATTATATACAATAAAAAAAGAATAAGCAATACTTTTCGCTAAATTCTTTTCCATGTTGACATTTTTATAAATAAATATTTTTACCGTTTATTATTTTATAAAATCTCATCATAAATTGCAACTATAAAGGCTATAAAATAAAAAAATCTTTGCATGCTTAGCACACAAAGATTTTCCTTCTATATATTACAGTATAAACGCCACTGCTATCCAACCAAATAAAATTAGAGGTATGTTAATAAATGTAAAGGTAGGCACACAAGTGTCCCAAATGTGATTATGTTGCCCATCAACATTTAAACCAGAAGTTGGGCCGAGTGTTGTATCAGAGGCAGGTGACCCAGCATCACCTAATGCACCCGCTGTACCAATCAAGCAAATGATGGCTAGTGGACTTAACCCTAACTCTAATGATAGTGGTACAAAGAGCGCTGCAATAATAGGTATAGTAGCAAATGATGAACCGATGCCCATCGTTACGATTAACCCGACAATTAACATACCAAATACAGCTAAACTTGTATTACCATTTAAAATATCAAGTGCACCTGCAACTAAACTATCGACATGCCCCGTCGCCTTAATCACGCTAGCAAAACCATTAGCAGCAATCATTACAAAACCAATGAAAGACATTAGACGCATACCGTCGGTTAATACTTCGTCAGCTTCTCGCCATTTCAAAGCGCCTGTTATATACATCGTCAGTATACCAGCCATTGCCCCCATAATCATAGACTCTGTCTGTACTTGTACTACTAATGCTGCAATGAGTGCCATTACTGTCGCTACAACTAGCCACGTAGACACCGTCGACTGTTCTACCTCAGTGTCTAACTTTTGATCTTCATAGTGTCGTGGTTTACGGTAGACAAATATCGCGATAAACATACCGATAACCATCCCAAAAACCGGAATAGCCATCGCTTTAGGTACATCACTCATCTGCGCGAGCATGCCTGCACTCGTCACTTGGTTAGTAATGATTTCTTGGAAAATAAAACCGAAGCCAAAAGGTACAAAGCTATATGTGCCGACTAATCCAACAGCAATTACTACAGCAATAATACGTCGATCAACTTCTAATAAATTTAAAATTTTTAAGATCGGTGGAATTAATAACGGTATGAATGCGATATGAATAGGAATTAAATTTTGTGACATAATTGCCATAGCGAAAATACTGAAAAATATTAATGCTTTAATTAACCCTTTACGATTATTGCCTTCTTTAGCATTTAATAAGTTAACTACTTTAGCAATTAATACGTTAGTAATACCTGTTTTTGCTATTGCTACTGCAAAACCTCCAAGTAATGCGTAACTTAATGCGATAACAGCGCCGCCCCCTAATCCGTCTGTAAAAGCTCCCACTGTTTCACTAATTGTTAGTTCACTGACAATACCACCTGCAAAAGCACCAATAACTAAAGATAGTACAACATTTATGCGTAATAAACTCAATATTAACATAACGCCTACCGCTACAATAACTGCATTCATCCCAACACTACTTTCGTTCACTAATGTACTAATATGTTAAAATATTTTATGAGTGATGTCAACATGATTTCACAATAAAAAAACCAGTTTGTGAGCGTCCCCACAAACTGGTTCATTAGCCTAAGCTAAAATTATTTTACGATAGATGCTACAACGCCAGCGCCTACAGTACGGCCACCCTCACGGATAGAGAACTTAGTACCTTCTTCGATAGCGATTGGAGAAATAAGCTCAACATCCATTTCGATGTTGTCGCCAGGCATAACCATTTCTACGCCTTCTGGTAAGTTACAAACACCTGTTACGTCAGTTGTACGGAAGTAGAACTGAGGACGGTAGTTTGAGAAGAATGGCGTATGACGGCCACCCTCTTCTTTAGATAATACGTAAACTTCAGCTTTGAAGTTAGTATGTGGAGTGATTGAACCTGGTTTAGCTAATACTTGACCACGTTGGATATCTTCACGTGAAACACCACGTAGTAAAGCACCAATGTTGTCACCAGCTTCAGCGTAGTCTAGTAACTTACGGAACATTTCTACACCTGTAACTGTTGTTTGTTTAGCTTCTTCAGTAATACCAACGATTTCAACTACATCGCCGACTTTAACTTGACCACGTTCAACACGGCCAGTTGCTACTGTACCACGACCAGTGATAGAGAATACGTCCTCTACTGGCATCATGAATGGTTTGTCAGTTTGACGTTCTGGAGTTGGGATGTACTCATCTACAGCGTCCATTAATTCAACGATTTTTTCTTCCCATTCTGGTTCGCCTTCAAGTGCTTTAAGAGCTGAACCTTTAATTACAGGAATATCGTCGCCTGGGAAGTCATATTCAGATAGTAGGTCACGGATTTCCATTTCTACTAATTCTAATAATTCTTCGTCGTCAACCATATCACATTTGTTCATGAATACTACTAAGTAAGGAACACCTACTTGACGTGATAAAAGGATGTGCTCACGAGTTTGTGGCATTGGACCATCAGCAGCAGATACTACTAAGATACCGCCGTCCATTTGTGCAGCACCAGTGATCATGTTTTTAACATAGTCAGCGTGTCCTGGGCAGTCTACGTGTGCGTAGTGACGAGTTTCAGTTTCGTATTCAACGTGTGATGTATTGATTGTAATACCACGTTCTTTTTCTTCAGGTGCGTTATCTACGTCAGCGTATGATTTAGCTTCGCCACCCATTTTTTTAGAAAGAACTGTAGCGATTGCTGCAGTTAAAGTTGTTTTACCATGGTCAACGTGTCCGATTGTACCAATGTTAGCATGCGTTTTCGAGCGATCAAATTTTTCTTTAGCCATTAGAGATTTCCTCCTCAAATTTAAGTGTGTATTTTAATTTATGGTATGTTGCGGTGGTGTAGGAGGGCCCTTCCCACACCTTGCAATCATAGCTTACAAATTAGTTATACTTTATGCAAGATGAATTTTCAATTATTCACCTTTATTTTTTTTGATGATGTCTTCAGAGATCGATTTTGGTACTTCTTCATAGTGATCGAACACCATTGAGAATGTACCGCGACCTTGAGTTGAAGAACGTAAAGTAGTAGCGTAACCAAACATTTCTGCAAGTGGTACCATAGCGCGAACAACTTGAGCGTTACCGCGAGCTTCCATACCTTCTACGCGACCACGGCGAGAAGTGATGTTACCCATAACGTCACCAAGATATTCTTCTGGCATTACAACTTCTACTTTCATGATTGGCTCTAAAAGAACCGGATTACATTTAGAAACAGCGTTTTTCAGTGCCATAGATGCAGCAATTTTGAACGCCATTTCGTTTGAGTCTACATCATGGTAAGAACCATCATATAGTTTTGCTTTAATATCGATTAATGGGTAACCCGCAACGACACCATTGTTTAAAGAGTCACGAAGACCTGCTTCAACAGCTGGTACGTATTCACGTGGTACTACACCACCAACGATAGCGTTTTCGAATTCGAAACCTTTACCTTCTTCGTTAGGTGAGAATTCAATCCATACGTGACCGAATTGACCACGACCACCAGATTGGCGTACGAATTTACCCTCAACTTGCGCAGAGCTACGGAAAGTTTCACGGTAAGATACTTGTGGAGCACCCACGTTAGCATCTACTTTGAATTCACGACGCATACGGTCAACTAGGATATCAAGGTGAAGCTCACCCATACCTGAGATGATTGTTTGACCAGTTTCTTGGTCTGTATGCGCACGGAAAGTTGGGTCTTCTTCTTGTAGTTTAGCTAATGCTTGACCCATTTTATCTTGGTCAGCTTTAGATTTTGGTTCTACAGAAAGAGAGATTACTGGTTCTGGGAACTCCATTGATTCAAGGATTACTAGATCCTTTTCATCACAAAGTGTATCACCTGTACCTGTATCTTTAAGACCTACTGCTGCTGCGATATCCCCTGCGAATACTTCAGCAATTTCTTCACGAGAGTTAGCATGCATTTGTAGGATACGACCTACACGCTCACGCTTACCTTTTGAAGAGTTTTGTACGTATGAACCTGATTGTAAAACACCAGAGTACACACGGAAGAATGTAAGTTTACCTACGAATGGGTCAGTCATAACTTTAAACGCAAGAGCTGAGAATGGCTCTTCGTCTGAAGAGTGACGTACAACTTCTTCTTCTGAGTCTGGACGGATACCAGTAATAGCAGGTACGTCAGTTGGTGCTGGTAGGTAAGCTACTGCAGCATCTAACATTTTACGTACACCTTTGTGTTTGAATGCTGTACCACACATTACTGGGTAGAAATCTACAGCGATAGTAGCTTTACGGATAGCCGCAACTAACTCTTCTTTAGAGATTTCTTCACCAGCGAAGTATTTTTCCATGATGTCTTCGTTAACTTCAGCAATGCCTTCGATTAACTTTTCACGGTATTCTTCTGCTTGTGCTTTGTACTCTTCTGGAATTTCACCTTCAGTAACTTCTGTACCTAAGTCATTACCATAGAAAGTAGCATTCATTTCAACTAAGTCAATAATGCCGCGGAATTCATCTTCAGCACCGATTGGTAGTTGAATTGGATGAGCGTTAGCTTCTAAACGATCATGTAGTGTACCTACAGAGTAAAGGAAGTCAGCACCCATTTTGTCCATTTTATTAATAAATACGATACGTGGAACGCCATAAGTTGTAGCTTGACGCCATACTGTTTCAGTTTGTGGCTCAACACCTGATTGAGCATCAAGTACTGTTACAGCACCATCAAGTACACGTAATGAACGTTCAACTTCTACAGTGAAGTCTACGTGTCCTGGAGTATCGATAATGTTAATGCGGTGGTTGTTCCACTGAGCTGTTGTCGCAGCAGATGTGATTGTGATACCACGTTCTTGCTCTTGCTCCATCCAGTCCATTTGTGCGCCGCCGTCATGAGTTTCACCGATTTTATGAATTTTACCAGTGTAATAAAGGATACGCTCAGTTGTTGTTGTTTTACCAGCATCAATGTGAGCCATGATCCCAATATTACGTGTTTTCTCTAGTGAGAATTCGCGTTTCATAGGATATTTCTCCTTCCGAATTTTGGCTTACGCCGAATAGGAATTACCAGCGGTAGTGAGCGAATGCTTTGTTCGCTTCTGCCATTTTATGCATTTCTTCACGTTTCTTCACTGAAGCACCAGTGTTGTTAGAAGCGTCAAGGATTTCGTTAGCTAAACGCTCTTCCATTGTTTTTTCTCCGCGTAGACGAGAGTAGTTAACAATGTAGCGAAGACCTAAAGTTGTACGGCGTTCTGGACGAACTTCAACCGGTACTTGGTAGTTAGAACCACCAACACGACGAGCGCGAACTTCAAGAACTGGCATTACGTTGTCTAATGCAGTTTCAAATACTTCGATTGGATTTTCACCTGAACGTTCTTTAACTAATTCGAACGCACCGTATAAAATCTTTTGAGAAGTACCTTTTTTACCGTCAACCATCATTTTATTAATTAAACGAGTAACCAGTTTCGAATTATAAATTGGATCTGGTAACACGTCACGTTTGGAAACAGGACCTTTACGAGGCATGTGTTTTCCTCCTTTCAAATGGACTATCTAGTAGTCATAATCTTATTTCTTTTCTTTAGGCTTTTTAGCACCGTAGTGTGAACGTGATTGCATACGTCCTTGTACAGCTGCTGTATCAAGCGCACCACGTACAACATGGTAACGTACACCAGGTAAGTCTTTTACACGTCCGCCGCGAATAAGTACAACACTGTGTTCTTGTAGGTTGTGACCTTCGCCCGGGATATATGCGTTTACTTCGATTTGGTTAGTTAAGCGAACACGCGCATATTTACGTAAAGCTGAGTTAGGTTTTTTAGGCGTCATCGTACCAACACGTGTACAAACACCACGTTTTTGTGGAGAGTTAACTGAAGTTGGTGCTTTTTTGAAGCTATTGTAACCTCTGTTTAACGCTGGTGATTTTGATTTCGTGCTTTGTGATTTACGAGGCTTACGAACTAATTGATTGATTGTAGGCATCGATATGTCCTCCCTTCATTACATTTCTCTTAATCCACACATCCAGGTGGTTCATTTTTGGGTAAAAACAAAGTTTTTGTGTAAATCACACAAAAACAACTTTTGTAATTGAATAGCTAAGCTACAAATTATGCCAATATGCTTAAACTCAAATTAAGAGTAATTGGCATCTCGGTTGCTTTCGCGAAAGTAATGGCCAAACCAATTGCCCAGTCATCTTAAGCGAGAATAAGTCGTTATCGACCTTGTATGCTGTTGCTGCTTCAATCACTTGCTTTGTACCAATGACAGCTACACATAAAGTATAACTATCAACCCTAGATATATTATCATTTCTGAATTTCACTGTCAACTGTTTATAGCATGAAATAAAGAAGAGATGACAACATCTCTTCTTTATTTGTTTACTCAATAGGTGAAGCTTCTTGCTTTGGTGCTAAATCTTGTTCAATTTCAATTTGACGATAACGTTGCATACCAGTACCTGCTGGAACAAGTTTACCAATAATTACGTTCTCTTTAAGTCCTAGTAACTCATCACGCTTACCTTTAATCGCTGCATCTGTTAACACACGAGTTGTTTCTTGGAATGAAGCAGCCGATAAGAATGATTCTGTTTCTAGCGATGCTTTCGTAATACCTAGGATTACCGGGCGACAAGTCGCTGGGTTTTTACCTTTGATTACGATATCTGCGTTAGCATCAGCAAATTGGTGAATATCTAATAATGAACCTGGTAATAAGTCTGTATCGCCTGCTTCGATTACACGTACTTTACGTAACATTTGACGAACCATAACTTCAACGTGCTTATCACCGATTTCTACACCTTGCATACGATAAACTTTTTGTACTTCTTTTAATAAGTAATCTTGTACCGCAGCTACGTCTTTTACTTTTAATAATTGCTTTGGATCAATAGAACCTTCTGTCAAGCTTTGACCGCGCTCTACTGTATCGCCTTCTTGCACTTTTAAGCGTGCATTATAAGGTGCTTGATACTTGCGTGTCTCTACTTCACCTGTAATAGTAAGCTCTTTTAATCCTTCGCGAATTTCTTCGATTTCCGTTACAGTACCTGCAATTTCTGAGATAACTGCTTGACCTTTAGGGTTACGCGCTTCGAAAATCTCTTGGATACGTGGAAGACCTTGTGTAATGTCATCCCCAGCTACCCCACCTGTATGGAAGGTACGCATCGTTAACTGTGTACCTGGCTCACCGATAGATTGAGCAGCAATAATACCTACTGCTTCACCAACCTCAACGTTTTCACCAGTTGCCAAGTTAATACCGTAACATTTTTTACATACACCATGCTTTGTATTACATGTAAATGCCGAGCGGATTGTTACTTCCTCAATACCTAACTCCATAATTTTACGTGCAATATCTTGTGTAATTAAGCCATCTTTAGCTAATAGCACTTCATCTGTACCTGGTACAAAAATCGTTTTCTTCGTATGACGACCTACAATACGCTCATCTAACGTTTCAATTACTTCGCTACCTTCCATTAATGCGCCGATTGTTAAACCGCGGTCTGTGCCACAGTCGTCTTCTCGGACAATAACGTCTTGTGCTACGTCTACTAAACGACGTGTTAAGTAACCTGAATCGGCTGTTTTAAGTGCTGTATCGGCAAGACCTTTACGCGCACCATGAGTAGAAATGAAGTACTCTAAAACGGTTAAACCTTCACGGAAAGAAGACTTGATTGGTAACTCGATAATACGACCAGCCGGGTTGGCCATCAGACCACGCATACCAGCAAGTTGCGTAAAGTTAGATGCGTTACCACGGGCACCTGAGTCACTCATCATAAAGATTGGGTTCGTTTTATCAAGCGACTTCATAAGCTTAGCTTGAATATCATCTTTAGCCTTTGTCCAGCTAGCAATAACACGTTGATAGCGCTCGTCTTCTGTAATTAAACCGCGACGGAATTGCATTTGGACACGGTCAACTTGTTCTTGAGCAGTTTGTAAAATTTCACCTTTATTCGGTAATACTACGATATCAGATACACCTACAGTAATACCTGCTCGAGTAGAATACTTAAAGCCTAAATCTTTCATGCGGTCTAACATGCGAGATGTTTCTGTAATATGGAATCGCTTGAATACTTCAGCAATAATATTACCTAGGAACTTCTTACGGAATGGCGCCACTGCTGGTACTTCAGCAAAGTATTTCTTTAATACGGCTTGGCGTTGTGCTGCAATTTTCTCGTCTTCTGCTAGTGCTTGATAAGAAGTGTCTTGTTCAAGCTCTGCTAACATTTCTTCATCTACATTTAAGTTAACGAAGTATGTCATTGGCGTAGCTTCTTCTAAATTGTAATCTGTTGGTTCATTAATATATGGGAATGAAGCTGGTAAAATTTCATTAAAGATTACTTTACCTACAGAAGTTAATAAAAACTTGCTGTTTTGCTCTTCCGTAAATGTTTGGTTTTTAAGTGAACTTGCTTGCACAGCAATACGTGTGTGTAAATGTACATGACCATTTTGGTAAGCAATTAACACTTCATCTGTATCACTATAAATATTACCTTCACCACGTGCGCCTTCACGCTCTAAAGTTAAGTAATAGTTACCTAAAACCATATCTTGAGATGGCGTTACTACTGGTTTACCATCTTTCGGGTTTAGGATATTTTGTGCAGCTAGCATTAATAAACGTGCCTCGGCTTGTGCTTCAGCAGATAAAGGTACGTGAACAGCCATTTGGTCACCATCGAAGTCAGCGTTATAAGCTGTACATACTAACGGGTGTAAACGGATCGCACGACCTTCTACTAATGTTGGCTCAAACGCTTGAATACCGAGTCGGTGAAGCGTTGGTGCACGGTTTAATAATACCGGGTGCTCACGAATGACATCTTCAAGAACGTCCCATACATCATCATGTAAACGCTCAATTTTACGTTTAGCACTCTTAATATTATGAGCTAGACCACGGCCTACTAATTCTTTCATTACGAAAGGCTTAAATAATTCGATGGCCATTTCTTTTGGTAAACCACATTGGTACATTTTTAAGTTTGGACCTACAACGATAACCGAACGACCAGAGTAGTCAACACGTTTACCTAGTAAGTTTTGACGGAAACGACCTTGTTTACCTTTAAGCATATGAGATAACGATTTTAATGGACGGTTACCTGGACCAGTAACTGGACGACCACGACGACCATTGTCGATTAGTGCGTCTACTGCTTCTTGTAACATACGTTTTTCGTTTTGCACGATGATGCTAGGTGCACCAAGATCAAGCAGTCGTTTTAAACGGTTGTTACGGTTAATAACACGACGATATAAATCGTTTAAGTCAGATGTCGCAAAGCGTCCACCATCTAATTGAACCATTGGGCGAATTTCAGGTGGGATAACTGGTAGCACATCTAAAATCATCCATTCTGGCATATTTCCAGAATTACGGAATGACTCTACAACTTCAAGGCGTTTAATCGCACGCGTACGACGTTGACCTTGTGCTGTTTTTAATTCTTCTTTAAGTGCTGTCGTTTCTTCTTCTAAATCAATATTGCGCAGTAAGGTTTTGATTGCTTCTGCACCCATACCTGCTTGGAAGCTATCACCGTATTTATCTACACAGTAACGGTATTCTTTTTCAGATAGTAATTGTTTATACGTGATTTCAGGTACAGTACCTGGATCTGTTACAACGTAAGAAGCGAAGTAAATTACTTCTTCTAACGTACGTGGTGACATATCTAAAATAAGACCCATACGGCTTGGAATACCTTTAAAATACCAAATATGTGATACCGGTGCTGCTAATTCAATATGACCCATGCGTTCACGACGTACTTTAGCACGTGTTACTTCCACGCCACAACGGTCACAAACTACACCTTTATAACGTACACGTTTATATTTACCACAGTGACATTCCCAGTCTTTTGTAGGACCGAAAATACGCTCGCAGAATAATCCATCTTTTTCAGGCTTCAACGTTCGATAGTTAATTGTTTCAGGCTTTTTTACCTCACCGTATGACCATGAACGAATTTTATCAGGTGAAGCTAAACCGATTTTCATATACTCAAATTCATTAACGTCTATCAAGGAGCCTACCTCCCTCTAGTCTAAGTCTCTTGGACTTTATTATTCGTAGCTCAACAACTTTTAACGTACAACTTTATATTAAAAAGGGCGAGGCATGACGCACACGCCCTTTTAACTTACTCTACTGTTTCTTCTTTTTCTTGCGCTAAATTTAAAGCATTTGACGGTTGAATTTCGTCCTCTTCGTCTAAGTCACGAAGTTCAACTTCTTCGTCGTTAATCGTTAACATTTTAACGTCCATACCTAAACTTTGCAGTTCTTTAATTAATACTTTAAATGACTCTGGAACGCCTGGTTCTGGAACGCTTTCACCTTTAACAATTGCTTCGTATGTTTTAACACGTCCTACGACGTCATCCGATTTTACTGTTAAAATTTCTTGTAATGTGTAAGCAGCACCATAAGCTTCAAGTGCCCAAACCTCCATCTCACCGAAACGTTGTCCACCAAATTGAGCTTTACCGCCCAGTGGTTGTTGTGTAACAAGTGAGTATGGTCCAGTAGAACGAGCATGAAGTTTATCATCAACCATGTGGGCTAATTTAATCATGTACATGATACCTACAGAAACGCGGTTATCAAATGGTTCGCCTGAGCGTCCATCATACAAAATTGTTTTACCATCACGGTTCATACCTGCTTCTTCCATCGTCTCCCAAACGTCTTCTTCATTAGCACCATCAAATACTGGTGTTGCCATATGAACGCCTAAGTAACGAGCTGCCATACCTAAATGTAACTCTAATACTTGTCCGATGTTCATACGAGAAGGTACGCCTAATGGGTTTAACATGATATCAACTGGTGTGCCGTCTGGCATAAATGGCATATCTTCTTCTGGAAGGATACGAGAGATAACACCTTTGTTACCATGTCGTCCGGCCATTTTATCACCAACACGGATTTTACGTTTTTGTACGATATATACACGTACTAATTGGTTAACACCCGGTGGTAATTCGTCTCCATCTTCACGGTTGAAGACTTTAACGTCTAGTACAATACCGCCTGCACCGTGTGGAACGCGTAGTGATGTATCACGTACTTCACGTGCTTTTTCACCGAAGATTGCATGTAGTAAGCGCTCTTCAGCTGTAAGCTCAGTAACACCTTTAGGCGTAACTTTACCTACTAAAATATCACCATCACGCACCTCAGCACCAATGCGAATAATACCACGATCGTCTAAGTTACGAAGTGCTTCTTCACCAACGTTAGGAATATCGCGTGTAATTTCTTCAGGTCCTAATTTTGTATCACGTGATTCTGATTCGTATTCTTCAATATGAATAGATGTGTATACATCATCTTTAACTAGGCGTTCACTCATGATGATCGCATCCTCATAGTTAAAGCCATCCCACGTCATGAATGCAACAAGCACGTTACGGCCTAATGCTAATTCGCCAAGTTCCATCGAAGGACCATCAGCTAAAATATCAAGCGGCTTAACGCGGTCACCAACCTTAACGATTGGACGTTGGTTATAAGATGTACCTTGGTTTGAACGAATAAATTTTTGTAATTTATACGTTGTTAAATCGCCTTTCACTTCTTTGCCGTCGCTAATTTCAATACGACGAACTAAGATTTGACGCGCTTCAACATGTTCAACAATACCATCATATTTAGCTACAACCGCAGCACCTGAGTCACGCGCGTCCACATGCTCCATACCAGTACCAACGAATGGCGCTTCTGGATTTAATAACGGAACAGCTTGACGTTGCATGTTTGCACCCATAAGTGCACGGTTAGAGTCATCGTTTTCTAAGAACGGAATACATGCTGTCGCAGCTGAAACAACTTGTTTCGGTGAAACGTCCATGTAATCGATTTTCTCTTTATTAAACACCGTGTTATCACCACGGAAACGTCCTACTACTTCATCGTTTGCAAATGTGCCATCTGGATTTAAAGTAGAATTGGCTTGCGCAACGTAGTAATTATCTTCTTCGTCAGCTGTTAAGTAATCAATGTGCTCCGTCACTTGACCAGTTTCATGATCAACACGACGATATGGTGTTTCGATAAAGCCAAATTTATTCACTTTGGCAAATGATGATAGCGAGTTAATTAAACCAATGTTCGGGCCCTCTGGCGTTTCAATTGGACACATACGACCATAGTGAGAGTAGTGAACGTCACGTACTTCGAAACCAGCACGCTCACGTGTTAAACCACCAGGTCCTAATGCTGATAGACGACGTTTATGCGTTAACTCGGCTAACGGGTTTGTTTGGTCCATGAATTGCGATAATTGAGAGCTACCAAAGAACTCTTTAATTGATGCAATTACAGGACGAATATTAATTAGCTGCTGTGGCATAATTGCAGCTGTATCATTAATTGACATACGTTCTTTTACTACACGCTCCATACGAGATAAACCGATACGGAATTGATTTTGTAGCAACTCACCTACAGAACGAAGACGACGATTACCTAAATGGTCAATATCATCTGTTGTTCCTACTTTGTAAAGCAAGTTAAAGAAGTAGCTAATTGATGAAATAATATCAGCTGGTGTAATATTTTTAACGTCTTCTGTAATGTAACCATTACTAATTACGTTGATTTCTTTTTGTGTATCATCTTTAGGCGCATAAATTTTAATCGTTTGAATATCAATATCTTCTTCTAATACGCCATTTACTTGGCTAATTGATTCGATACCGATACGTTTATTAGCATCCTCTAAGTAAGGTAAAATGCGGTTTAACGTACGACGATCTAATAATGTACCTTCTTCAACTAAAATCTCACCTGTTTCAGGGTCGATTAAGTCTTGTGCAATCGTTTGGTTGAATAAACGATTTTTAATGTGTAATTTTTTATTCATTTTATAACGTCCAACATTAGCTAAATCATAACGTTTAGCATCGAAGAAACGTGAGAATAATAAACTTTTAGCACTTTCTACAGTTGGTGGTTCGCCTGGGCGTAAACGCTCATAGATTTCTAATAGCGCTTTTTCTGTACCTTCTGTATTGTCTTTTTCTAGTGTATTACGCAAGTACTCATTATCACCGATTACATCGATGATTTCTTGATCTGAGCTTAAGCCTAGCGCACGTAACAATACTGTTACTGGCAATTTACGTGTACGGTCAATACGCACATAAACTACGTCTTTCGCATCTGTCTCATACTCTAACCATGCACCACGGTTAGGAATAACAGTTGCTCCAAAACCACGTTTACCATTTTTATCTGTTTTATCATGGAAATAAACGCTTGGAGAACGCACTAACTGAGATACGATTACACGTTCAGCACCATTGATGATGAATGTACCCGTCTCTGTCATTAATGGGAAATCTCCCATAAATACTTCTTGCTCTTTCACTTCGTCTGTTTCTCGGATATACAGTCGCACTTTCACACGCAGTGGTGCTGCGTATGTTACATCGCGCTCTTTACTTTCATCGACGTCATATTTAGGTTCCCCTAACTTATAATCGATGAATTCTAACGACAGATTGCCTGTAAAATCCTCAATTGGTGAAATGTCTTTAAACATTTCACGTAAACCTTCTTCAAGGAACCACTCATAAGATGCTGTTTGAATTTCAATTAAATTCGGAAGCTCAAGCACCTCTTTAATACGCGCAAAACTTCTGCGCTGGCGGTGTTGTCCGTATTGAACTAGTTGACCTGTCAACTCATTCACCCCTCATTAAAGCGATAATGGGTCTTTTCAAAAACATAGATATAGTGTATGATTTCGAAAGACAAAAAGAAAACGAGCCTTACCAAAATAAGACCGCATTTTCGGTTAACCAAACATTATGTTACTTGGTAATATGCTCCTTTATAAAAAAGGGCATACGACCTCAAAATAATAATTTTGCATTTTATTATGTTATCATAATTGATTTGTCAAGTCAATAATATTGACTATTACGCTGTTTTAACAGCTTTTACAATCCAATAACCTTTTTTCTTTTCTATTACGGCTACTTCTCCGAATAACTCTTCTAAATAGGCAACTGTTGAAGGTGCGCCTTGCTTCTTTTGGATAACCACCCACAACTCTCCACCCTCTACAAGTAAAGTATATGCCCCTTTATAAAAACGAAACACTGTCTCTTTCCCTGCACGAATCGGCGGATTAGTAATGACTGCTGCTATTTGCTGGTCATCGGACACCGCAGATAGTCCATCACTTGAATATATGCGTACATTTTGAATCCCGTTTTGCTGTGCATTTTTACGACTTAAATCCAGTGCACGTTCATTGACATCGACCATCTGTACTTGACGTTCGGGATATGTTTTAGCCATCGACAAACCGATCGGTCCATAACCACAACCAACATCGAGTAAATCACCTTCTACTTCAGGTAACTCGAAAGCATCGATGAGCACGCGGGAACCAAAATCTACCTCGCTTTTACTAAAAACACCCGCATCGGTTGCAAACGTAAACGTATGTCCTAACAGAGTAAACTGGAAATGCTGAGGTTTACTTTCCACTTTAGGCTGGTTTGAGTAATAATGTTCAGACATCGTTTCGTCCTCCTTAAAATAAAATGAAGAAAAGCTCGCCACAAATAATGACGAGCTTTCTTTTTTTGTTCAAAAAGAATTACTTAAGTTCTGCAGATGCGCCTACTTCTTCAAGTTTAGCTTTCATTTCTTCTGCTTCTTCTTTAGCAACGCCCTCTTTAAGAGCTTTTGGAGCGTTGTCTACTAATTCTTTAGCTTCTTTTAAGCCTAAACCAGTGATTTCACGAACCACTTTGATTACTTTAATTTTTTGAGCGCCAGCTGACTCAAGAACTACGTCGAATTCTGTTTTTTCAGCTGCAGCGTCGCCGCCACCAGCGCCACCCATAACTGCTACAGGAGCAGCTGCAGTAACACCGAATTCTTCTTCGATTGCTTTTACTAAATCGTTTAACTCAAGAACTGTCATAGCTTTGATAGCTTCTAAGATTTGATCTTTGTTCATTATAATTTCCTCCTAATTGGATGTTGTTTTAGTATGCAACATTATGCTGCATTTACGAAGCAAGACTTACGCGCCTTGTTCTTCTTTTTGTTCTGCAACAGCTTTTGTTGCAAGAGCGAAGTTGCGTACTGGAGCTTGTAGTACAGATAAAAGCATAGATAGTAGACCTTCGCGTGATGGAAGTTCTGCAAGTGCTTTAATGTCTTCAGCTGAAGATACGTTACCTTCGATAATACCTGCTTTAATTTCTAATTGTTCGTTAGCTTTAGCGAAATCGTTAATGATTTTAGCTGGTGCTACAACGTCTTCATTAGAGAAAGCGATAGCGTTTGGACCAGTTAAGAATTCATTGATACCTTCAAATCCTTCTTGTTCTGCTGCACGGCGAGTAAGTGAGTTTTTGTAAACTTTGTATTCAACACCAGCTTCGCGTAATTGTTTACGTAATTCAGTAACTTGAGCTACTGTTAAACCACGGTAGTCAACTACTACTACAGAAGCAGCTGATTTGAATTTCTCAGCGATTTCTTGAACTTGACCTTTTTTAATTTCAATTGCTTGGCTCATCTTGATGACACCTCCTATTTAGAATGGGTCATTTATACCGAAAAAAGCCCCTACATCTCGAGCAGACATAGAGGCAGAATATCATCATCTTAAAAAGAATCTGAATTCCGTTGTCCTCGGTAGGAAATTAAGTGACTAGCACGCCTACTGTCTACGGTACAAATGGATGATTCACAACGGTGCTAATAATAACAAATTATATAGCACCTGTCAATCATATTTATATATTATTTTACTTCTACTGATGCTGTATCAATTTTGATAGCAGGACCCATTGTAGTTGTAACGTTTACTGACTTCATGTAAGTACCTTTTGCAGAAGCAGGCTTAGCTTTAGCTACTACGTCAAATACCGCTTTAAAGTTTTCAACTAATTTTTCAGCGTCAAATGATGCTTTACCGATTGGTGCGTGGATGATACCCGCTTTTTCAGCACGGTATTCTACTTTACCAGCTTTGATTTCTTCGATAGCTTTTGCTACGTCGAAAGTAACTGTGCCAGTTTTAGGGTTTGGCATTAAACCTTTAGGTCCTAATACGCGACCAAGTTTACCAACTTCACCCATCATGTCTGGTGTTGCAACGATAACGTCGAAATCGAACCAGCCACCTTGGATTTTTTGGATGTACTCTGCATCGCCTACGTAGTCTGCACCAGCAGCTTCAGCTTCTTTAAGTTTTTCACCTTTAGCGAAAACTAATACTTTTTGTGTTTTACCAGTACCGTTTGGTAGCACTACTGCACCACGGATTTGTTGGTCATTTTTACGAGTGTCAATTCCTAAACGGAATGCAACTTCAACTGTAGCGTCAAAGTTAACTGTGCTCGTTTTTTTCGCTAATTCCATTGCTTCTTCAACAGAATATACAGCGTTGCGGTCGATTAATTTAGCCGCTTCTTGTAGCTTTTTACCTTTTTTAGCCATTGTATGTTTTCCTCCTTGATTGTGGTTTTAACGGATTTTACCTCCCACGAATAAAGGTTGCGCGTTTACAAAAGAAACTCCGCAACCTCCAAAAACAATTACTTCATCAAGTGAATTGAGTAGTAAAAATTAGTCTTCAATCGTGATACCCATGCTTCGTGCAGTACCTTCAACCATTAACATTGCAGCTTCTACTGATGCAGCATTAAGGTCTGGCATTTTTGTTTCAGCGATTTCGCGAACTTTATCACGTTTAACCGTTGCTACTTTGTTACGGTTAGGTTCACCAGATCCCTTTTGAACGCCAGCTGCTACTTTAAGTAACACTGCTGCGGGTGGAGTTTTCGTAATGAAAGTGAATGAACGGTCCTCGAATACTGAAATTTCAACTGGAATAATAAGACCAGCTTGATCTGCAGTACGCGCATTGAACTCTTTACAGAATCCCATGATGTTTACACCTGCTTGACCTAATGCAGGACCAACCGGTGGAGCTGGGTTAGCTTTACCAGCAGGAATTTGAAGTTTTACAACTTTAGTAACTTTTTTAGCCACGAGACACACCTCCTTAAGTCCGTGATGTGGTAATTGGGTTGCCCCTCCCACTCATATCTGTCTGTCAGCCTATAAACTGATAACATTTAAACATATAAAATCTGACCCACTTAAAAGTGACGGTCTGACCTATGAAATGATACCACTTTTATTTTATGTTAGCAAGTCATTTTATCTTTAAACTTTAGTAACTTGTGCAAAGCTAAGTTCCATGTTTGTTTCGCGCCCAAACATGTCAACGATTACCGTTAATAACTCTTCTTCGGTATTAACCGCTTCAACTTTACCTTGGAAGTGCGCAAATGGCCCTTCTAGTACTTCTACTAAATCACCAACAACAATATCAGCGCCAACATCTTCTGTCATACCCATCTGATCAAGTAAACGTGAAACTTCATCAGGTAATAATGGCGTTGGTTTCGCGCCGCCACCTGAAGAGCCGATAAAGCCTGTAACCCCTGGCGTATTTCGTACGACGTACCAAGAATCATCTGTCATAATAAGCTCAACTAATACGTAACCCGGGAACACTTTACGCATATATGTTTTTTTCTTACCATCTTTAATTTCCGTTTCTTCACGTTCAGGAACTACTACACGGAAAATTTTATCCGTCATCCCCATCGTTTCTACTCGTTTTTCTAAGTTTTGCTTTACTCGGTTTTCATAACCTGAATACGTATGAACGACGTACCAATTTTTCTCCATAATTATATAGGACTGCTCGTCCGTCCCTCCTTAGTTTTATGTTTAAACAAATGAAAAAACCCGTATGTTGTGACGGGCTATTTCATAACTACTATTTTATTTCATCACAGTGAGTAGAACCATTTCATGAACTGCGAAATACCAAAGTCGACTACTGCAAAAAACGCCGCCATAAATACTACTGTCGAAATTACGACAAGCGTGTATTTAGTGAGTTCCTTGCGCTTAGGCCAACTTGTTTTACGCATTTCAGAGCCGACTTCACGTAAAAACTGCATAATTTTATTCATGCTTCCTTACCTCCGAACAGCTTAAAATACTATACTATATTTCACTATACCGTTTGTTTATGCACCGTATGCTCATTGCAGTGAGAACAATACTTTTTTATTATGATGCGCTTCGTAGCATCTTTTTTAGCAGGTATAGAATAATTTCTTGACCCACACTTCTCACAACTTAGAGCGACTTTATTTGCCATGTCATCACCTTTTCGGCACTTAGTCTTTTAAAGACTATCACCTTACTTTCATGCTGTCAATAAAGTGTAAAACTATCCGAGAATTTCTGCCACCTCGATATGTTGCCCTAATTTACGTTTTACGCGTTGCAATGCATTGTCAATTGACTTAACATGACGGTCAAGTTGCTCTGAAATTTCACCGTATGTTTGCCCATCTAAGTATAGCGCGAGCACACGCTGTTCTAAATCGCTTAGGACCTCGCTCATTTTCAGCTCTAAGTAAGCTTGTTGTTCCTGTTGAAGCATGACGTGTTCTGGCTCAATCGCTTCAGGACCTACCATCGTTTCAACTAACGTTTTCTCTGAATCTTCTTCATAAATTGGTTTGTCTAATGACACATAAGAATTGAGCGGCATATGTTTTTGTCTAGTTGCGGTTTTAATTGCCGTAATGATTTGTCTCGTCACACATAATTCTGCAAACACACGAAACGACGCATTTTTGTCATCGCGGTAGTCACGAATTGCTTTATATAAACCTATCATACCTTCTTGTATAATATCTTCACGATCTGCGCCAATTAAAAAATATGTTTTTGCTTTTGTCAAAACAAGTACTTTATATTTTTTTATAATATAGTCTAATGCTTCTACATTACCTTGTTGAATCAATTCAACTACTTGTTCGTCTGTCAATGCTTTAAAATCCATCATTTAACGCCACCCGCTTTCATAACCCTCTACGAATTCGTTCTAGCTTCTCCATAACAGTTTCTGAAACATCTAACCCAGTACGGCGGGCTACTTTCGTTTTTTCCACGTCAGCAGCAATAGCCTTTTTAGCTATGCCCACTTCGATTTCTAATTCCCTTGCTGATTTACGAAGCGCCCCATTACCAAATACTACATTTTGCTCAGTCATATCAGAAGTCGCAACGTGGATTTGCACTTGTCTGCCTTTTAATTCATTTGATAATTTCTCAATATGCTCATCAGCTGTTTCATTTTTAGCGGTATAAATCACTTCTACCCCACTTTGTCGGTATTGACTCTTCTTCCCTTGCACTAAATACGCGTCAAATACCACAATTACACGTATACCTTTAGCGGCTTGATATTCTGCTAGCAACTCTACCAACCGATTACGAGCTGCTTCAAAGTCAACTTCTCGTAACTTTTTTAACGTTGGCCAATCGCCAATCATATTATAGCCGTCAACAAGAAGAATATGTTTCATCGCAATTATTCTTCTTGTCGTTTACGATATACTTCATACATCAGTAAAGCTGCAGCTACTGACGCATTTAGCGAGGTTACGTGACCCACCATTGGTAAATGGTACAAAAAATCGCACTTATCTTTTAATATACGACTCATGCCTTTACCTTCACTTCCAATAATAACAGCTAATGGTAAAGTTGCGTCCATCTTTCGATAATCTACAGATTTCTTTGCATCTGTACCCGCAATCCATATACCGCGTTCTTTTAATGTATCTACCGTTTGTGATAAGTTATTCACGCGCACAACAGGCACATGTTCGATAGCACCCGTCGATGCTTTTGCCACTACAGATGTTAAACCTACTGCGCGACGTTTTGGAATAATAATGCCATGCACACCTACAGCATCTGCTGTACGCATAATTGAGCCTAAGTTATGAGGGTCTTCTAACTCATCTAGCAACAAGATGAATGGATCTTCGCCTTTCGCCTGTGCAGCAGAAAAAATATCTTCTAACTCCGCATAATCATAAGCAGCTACTGCCGCGACAATACCTTGGTGGTTATCGTTATTAGCTAACTGCTCTACTTTTTTCTTAGGTACGAATTGTACGAGAACTCCGCGCTCTCTTGCTAAATCTAATAATTCGTTAACCCCCGTCTTTTTAACGCCTTCTGCAATAAAAATTTTGTTAATCTCTCTACCAGCGCGCAGTGCTTCTAATACGGGGTTTTTCCCACAAATCATTTCGCTTTGTTGTTCACTCATTTTTTACTTTCTCCTTCCATTTGCTCACATATTTCAATAGTGCGATCTATAATTTCATCAGCACGCGCATGCTCATCTTGCAAAAATAAACTTCCTAGTACCGCTTCATACCCTGAGCTGTTGCGGTATGTCCGAACATCCGTGTTTTTAGGAACTGTTCCTGACTTCGCATTACGTCCACGTTTAAACGTCGCAATTTCTTGCTCCGTCAAAAAACCTTCTGCTAATAGCTGTTGCACAACTGAAGACTGTGCCTTAGCTGATACATACTTCGTTGCTTCTTTATGCAGTGTGTTAGGCTTGACTCTACCGCTATGTAATAGATGAGCGCGAATGCGCCCTTCTAATACTGCATCCCCCATGTAAGCTAGCGCCAAAGCATTGAGTTGTAACACATCACTTTTGCGTAGTTTACTCACTTAGTGAACCTCGTTTCCAACGTGTACCTTGACGCGTATCTTCTAAAATGATGCCTTTCGCTTGTAGTAAATCACGAATTTCATCTGAGCGTGCAAAATCTTTGTTTTTACGCGCATCGATACGCTCTTGAATAAGTTGCTCTACTTCCTCATCTAGTAAAGTCTCTTCAACAAGTACTAAGCCTAAAACATCACTTAATTTTTCTAGCACAGCAAGGAATTTTTCTAACACTTCTTTTGATGTATTGTCTTCTTGTAAATATACATTCGCTAAGCGGGCTAATTCAAACAATACTGAAATAGCATTCGCTGTATTAAAGTCATCATCCATCGCTAACTCAAAAGCTTCTTGTTGTTGGGCAATTTGTGTAAGCCAGTCACCAGCTGGTACGACATCCGTTGTAGCTGTTAGGCGGTGCGCTACGTTAGCATAGGCTGTTTTAATACGTTCGAAGCTCGTAGCTGCTGCATCAACTAAATCTTTAGCAAAGTTAATCGGATGACGGTAATGTACTGATAACATAAAGAAGCGCAGCACTTGTGGGTCAATTTTTTTGCGAATATCATTAACTAATACAAAGTTGCCTAATGACTTAGACATTTTCTCATTATCAATGTTAATGTAGCCATTATGCATCCAATAGCGGGCAAATGTTTTATCATTATGTGCTTCAGATTGTGCAATCTCATTCTCATGGTGGGGAAATGTTAAGTCTTGTCCGCCCGCATGAATATCAATTGTATCTCCTAAATGCTCACGCGCCATTACTGAACACTCGATATGCCATCCAGGTCGTCCAGCCCCCCAAGGACTATCCCATGAAATTTCTCCTGGTTTCGCTGCTTTCCATAATGCAAAGTCAAGGGCATCTTCTTTCTTTTCACCTGCTTCGATACGTGCGCCTACTTTTAAATCATCAATCGATTGATGTGACAATTTACCATAACCATTAAACTTGCGCGTACGGTAATACACATCACCTTGCGACTCATAAGCATAACCCTTGTCTACTAGCACTTTAATAAACTCAATGATATCTTGCATATGATCCATTACACGTGGATGAGCATCTGCTTTTTTACAACCTAGTGCTGTAACGTCTTCAAAGTATGCATTAATAAAGCGTTCTGTTAACGTCGAAACTTCCTCGCCTAACTCATTTGCTGCTTTAATAATTTTATCATCAACATCCGTAAAGTTAGACACGTATGTCACATCATAACCGCGGTATTGCAAGTAGCGACGTACTGTATCATAAACAATTACAGGTCGAGCATTACCAATATGGATGTAGTTATAAACTGTAGGGCCACATACATACATCTTTACTTTGCCCTCTTCCATAGGAACGAACACTTCTTTTTCACGCGATAACGTATTAAAAATTTTGATTGCCATTTTATTCTCTCCCTTTTATAAAATAAAAACGCCTCTATCACCATAATAGGTGACAGAGACGTTTAATGACGTGGTTCCACTCTGATTTGAAGAATAACTCTTCATCTTTAAGCGCTAGTAACGGTAGCGAACCGATTTAATCTACTGTAGTTCAATTAAATTGCTCAAAGGTGCATTTCAGCTGTGCCTAGGCTCAGACCACTTTCAGCCAGTGATGGTCCTCTCTTTTAGAGCTTGCAACGCTTACTTCTCCTCGTCAACGCATAGTATTGTAGTTCATTTTACAATGAACGCTACGAAAGTCAATTATTATTGCGCATATTTTGCTACGCGAGCAACTGCTTTATCTTTACCTAATAAAGCAATTGAATTTGGTAGCTCAGGACCATGCGTTTGACCTGTTGTAACAACACGAATTGGCATAAATAGGTTTTTACCTTTATGTCCTGTTTCTTTTTGTACTGCTTTAATTGCCGCCTTAATTGCTTCTGGTGTGAACGCTTCTAGTTGCTCTAATTGTACTTTAAATGCTGCCATTACTTCAGGAACTTGCTCGCCAGCTAGCACTTCTGTTGCCGCTTCATCATAATGAATTTCGTCTGTGAAGAACAGCTCTGTTAATTCAACGATTTCTGCACCAAAGCTCATTTGCTCGTGATACAGCGCGATAACCTCTTTAGCCCAAGCTTGTTGCTCTGCTGTTAATGTTTCTGGTAAACGACCTGCTTTTTGTAAGTGTGGTAATGCTAGCTCCACTACTTCATCTAGCGACAACTTTTTAATGTATTGGTTATTCATCCAAGTTAGTTTTTGTTTATCAAACATCGACGGTGATTTAGAAAGACGCTTTTCATCAAACAGCTTAATTAGCTCTTCTTTAGAGAAAATTTCTTCCTCACCCTCTGGTGACCAACCTAGTAAAGCAAAGAAGTTAAACATCGCTTCTGGTAAATAACCTAAATCTTTATATTGCGTAACAAATTGAATAATTGATTCATCACGTTTTGATAATTTTTTACGGTCTTCATTAACGATTAATGTCATATGGCCGAAGCGTGGATGCTCCCAACCGAATGCATCAAAAATCATCATTTGCTTTGGTGTATTTGATAAATGCTCTTCACCACGGAAAATATGTGTCATTTCCATAAAGTGGTCATCTAATACTACAGCAAAGTTATACGTTGGAATGCCATTCGCTTTGACGATAACCCAATCACCGATATCTTTCGATTCAAACGTCACATGACCACGTACTAAATCATCAATTTCATAAGTTACATTTTCAGGAACACGCATGCGGATTGTATAAGCTTCACCCGCGGCTTCTTTTGCTGCTACTTCTTCAGCTGATAAATTACGGCAAGTACCATCATATGTTGGCGCTGCAATGCCATTTGCTTTTTGCTCTTCACGAGATTGTTCAAGCTGTTCTGATGAGCAGAAACATTTATATGCTAAGCCTTCATCTAATAATTGTTGCGCGTATTTTGTATAAATATCTAAACGTTCTGTTTGACGATAAGGTGCATAAGGTCCACCAATATCAACTGACTCATCATAATCGATACCTAACCAACGTAAGTTATCTAGCTGTGATGCTTCGCCACCTTCAACATTACGTCCGATGTCAGTATCCTCGATACGTACAATAAATTTACCGTTGTGGTGTCTTGCATATAAATAGTTGAATAATGCTGTACGAGCGCCACCAATGTGTAAAAAACCTGTTGGGCTTGGCGCATAGCGTACGCGTACTTCGTTCGTCATGAATAATAGCCTCCTAATTATCGTTCAAGCTATGCTTGAATGTATGTGTTCCATTTTAACATACTGTGTTATGCCTTGATTAATAAAATCGTTGCCATTGTTGCAATACCTTCTTCTCGGCCTACGAATCCACGCTTTTCTGTCGTTGTAGCCTTAACATTTACCTGCGAAGGATCTGCATGCAATAACTCTGCAATACGCTGACGCATCGGCTCAATATACGGCGCCATTTTAGGTCGCTGTGCCATAATTGTACAATCAATATTGCCTAATTTATAACCTCGTTCTTCTACCATCTTCCAAATATACTCGAGTAACTTAGCGGAATCCGCATCTTTAAATTCAGGATCTGTATCAGGGAAATGGCGTCCAATGTCTCCCTCGCCAATCGCACCTAAAGCAGCGTCTGTCACCGTATGTAATAACACGTCGGCATCAGAGTGACCAATTAAACCTTTTTCATGTGGCACAGTAATACCACCAATAATTAAAGGGCGTCCTTCTGCAAACTCGTGAACATCAAAGCCTTGACCAATTCTAAACATTCATTTGTCCTCCTTGTTGGCGATGCTGTAAAATTGCTTCGCCAAAAACTAAATCTTCTTGTGTTGTCATTTTAACATTTTCATACGTGCTTTCCACCATATGAACGGTATGTCCTAAACGCTCGACTAGCATAGCCTCATCTGTACCTAAAAAGCCAATTTTTTCGGCGACATCTTCCGCTTGTGCTAATAAATCAAATCGAAACGCTTGAGGTGTTTGAACCATCCATAAGCTATCTCGGTCTATCGTTTCTTGCACTCGACCATCCACTACTTTTTTCATCGTATCTTTTGCGCGCACGCCCGCTACCGCCGCCCCATTAACAAATGCTGTTTTAGCGAGCTCTTTAATAATCGGATGCGTAATAAATGGACGAGCGGCATCATGTACAAGCACGATGCTGACATCATTCATCGCTTTAATACAAGCATGTACAGAATGCTGTCTTTCTGCACCTCCATCAGGCATACCACTCACCTTAGTAATACCATATTTTTTTAATAATTCACGGATATATATGCGTTCACTAGGCTTTACAGCTAGCCAAATACCTGTGCAATTTATATCTTGTTCGAACACTTCTAAAGTGTGTATTAAAATAGGCTTGCCCATAAGTTGCAAAAATAATTTATTTTGCCCAGCACCCATGCGCTTACCGCTACCAGCAGCAGGTAATACTACTTCATATTGCATTTTTTCACTTCCTACTCTTCAGCTGGCTTCGCAAAAATCATGCGACCAGCAGATGTTTGTAAAACACTCGTTACTGTTACCATAATGGCTTGGCCAATAAATGCTCGACCTTCCTCAACTACAATCATTGTGCCATCGTCTAAATAAGCTACACCTTGGTTATGCTCCTTACCGTCTTTAATGACGACGACTTGCATATTTTCCCCTGGAATAACAACGGGTTTTACTGCATTTGCTAAGTCATTAATATTTAATACATCGACTTGATGTAAGTCACAAACTTTATTTAAGTTAAAATCATTTGTTACAACTTGAGCATGATGTTTTTTAGCGTAGCGTACTAGCTTTAAATCTACTTCAGCTACATCTTCAAAGTCTTCATCGGTAATGACTACCTTTGATGTTTTATCATCTTGTAGCCGCTTTAAAATGTCTAAACCTCTACGCCCTCTCGTACGCTTTAACGTATCGGATGAGTCTGCAATGTGTTGCAACTCAGTTAGTACAAATTGAGGAACTACAAGTGCCCCTTCTAAAAAACCTGTCTCGGCAATGTCGGCAATACGGCCATCAATAATGACACTCGTATCTAATACTTTCTGTCGTCCGGGACTAACTTCATTATCTGCTACAGCTTTCTTTTGTGCATTTTGGCTTTTGAGTGCAAAAATTTGTAAAATTTCATCACGCTTCGTAGAACCTACTCTAAATCCTAAGTAGCCTAACATAATGCTAAGCAAAATAGGTACAACTTGTTGAACAAGTAACACTGGTATACTCTCTACTGCAAAGCTAAATAAAAAGGCTACGACAAGGCCTACTATTAACCCTAATGTACCGAATAATAAATCAGCAATAGGTACTTTTATCAAAATATCCTCTAACAAGCTAATTAATTTTACAAAGTAATCGGAAAAAGCAAAGGATAAAATAAACAACATTAACGCACCGAGCAACACTGAAACATAAGGGTTATTGAGCCATGGGTTTGTAGATAAATTCATAAGTTTGTATAATTCCGGTAAAAAGACAAACCCAAGAGCGCCACCCAACAATAAAAAAGCAATTTGAATCGTTCTTTTCAACATGGGTATACCACCTCCTATATAGTTGTATTATACATTTTTTACTGTCACTTAGCTGTTCATATGCTAGCAACTTGCAAAGAAAAAACACTACTTCCGGCTAGAAGTAGTGTTAGCCCATATTAAGCGTTAGGAAAAGTTAGTCTTAGCGCCTCTTGAATGGTATCTACGCCTATGACTTCAATACCTGTAGGGTAGTCCCACCCGCCTAAATTCGACTTCGGCACAATAGCTCGTGTAAAACCAAGTTTAGCTGCTTCTTGCACACGTTGTTCAATGCGCGCTACGCGGCGAACTTCACCCGTTAAGCCTACTTCACCACAAAAACAATCGCCTTGTTTTACTACTTGATCTTTATAACTAGAGACGATACTTACTAATACCGCCAAATCAATCGCAGGTTCATCTAACTTTACACCGCCCGCAACTTTGATATAAGCATCTTGTGATTGCAACATAAAGCCCATTCGCTTTTCAAGAACAGCCATTAATAGTTGCACACGGTTTTGATCAAGTCCAGTAGCCATACGTTTTGGATAGTTAAAACTCGTTGGCGTAACTAGGGACTGAATTTCTACTAGAATGGGGCGTGTGCCCTCCATCGATGCTACGATACTCGAACCAGCCGCTCCTTGTGAGCGCTCTTGTAAAAACATTTCTGAAGGGTTAAGCACTTCATTTAATCCATTTTGTAGCATCTCAAAAATCGCAATCTCATTTGTTGAGCCAAAGCGGTTTTTTTGGCTTCGTAAAATGCGGTACGTATGATGGCGCTCTCCCTCAAAATAAAGCACAGTATCTACCATATGCTCCAGTAAACGCGGCCCAGCAATTTGCCCTTCCTTTGTGACATGCCCTACGAGAAAGATAGCAATGTTTTGCGTTTTAGCGATACGCATCAGCTCAGCTGTACACTCTCGCACCTGTGATACACTACCTGGCGCACTCGTCACCTCAGGGTGATGCACCGTTTGAATAGAATCGACAATAACAAACTTGGGCTTTACTTGTTCAATTGTTTGATGCAAAAATTCTAAGTTCGTTTCGGCATAAATGTAGAGCTCTTTAGATGTTACACCTAAACGCTCTGCACGTAGCTTTGTTTGACGAATAGACTCCTCACCTGAAATATACAGCACGCGGTGGTTAGCGTTTGATAAAATCGCAGATACTTGTAGGAGCAATGTAGACTTACCGATACCTGGGTCACCACCGATTAAAATCAAAGACCCCGGTACGATGCCACCGCCAAGTACACGATTAAATTCATTCATTGTAGTAGGTACGCGCGCCTCTTCTACAGTCTCTACATCTACGATAGGTGTAGCTTTTGTAGTAACTGTTGCTGAGTGTTGGAAAGCACCACGCGGCCCTTTCGTTACTACCTCAATTTCCTCAACCATCGTGTTCCATGCCCCGCAACCTGGGCAGCGCCCCATCCATTTTGCCGACTCGTAACCACAGTCATTACATGCAAATTTTGTTTTTTTCTTTGCCATAGTAAACTCCTTTTTTATTTCAGTATAGCAGAACGTACATTCTAAACAAAAAAGTGTTAGGCTGTCGATAAATAACAACCTAACACTTTTTTATCTTTGCTAAATTATTAGCCATTTAAACGCAAAAAGTTATCAATTTGTATAGCGTTTCCGTACTAAATTTGAAAAATCGACGCTTTATGCTTTAGGCTGCGTAGTTTTTACTGTAAAGTCACCATCGACATAATCAAATACTACTTGCTCGCCCTTATTTAATGTTCCTTTTAATAGCTCTTCGGATAGACGATCTTCCACATGCTTTTGCAACGCGCGGCGTAATGGTCGCGCACCATATTCAGGATCATATCCTTCTTCTGCAATTTTTTCTAATGCTGCGTCCGTTAGCGCTAAATCAATATCTTGTTCTGCAAGGCGTTTTGTTAACGATTTTGCCATTAAGCGAATGATTTCTTTTAAATGTTCTTTTTCTAACGAATGGAACACAATCATTTCGTCAATACGATTTAAGAACTCTGGGCGGAATGCTTTTTTCAATTCTTCTAACATTACGCCTTTCATATCTTTATGCTCTTGTTCTGCACTTTCATTGACATTAAAGCCTACATTTTTACGATATTTTAATGCATCCGCACCGACGTTTGATGTCATAATAACTACCGTATTGCGGAAGTCCACAACGCGTCCTTTAGAATCTGTTAAACGACCGTCATCTAATACCTGTAACAAAATATTGAACACGTCAGGATGGGCTTTTTCAATTTCATCTAACAAGACGACTGAGTACGGTTTACGACGCACTTTTTCTGTGAGCTGACCGCCCTCTTCAAAACCAACGTAACCTGGAGGAGAGCCTACTAAACGAGAAGTCGAATGTTTTTCCATATACTCAGACATGTCTACACGAATCATAGCATCCTCATCGCCAAACATTACTTCAGCTAATGCGCGTGCAAGCTCCGTTTTACCAACCCCTGTTGGCCCTAAGAAAATGAATGAACCAATTGGACGTTTTGGATCTTTAAGCCCTGCACGTGCACGACGAATTGCGCGAGAAATAGCTTCTACCGCTTCGCCTTGGCCTACTACACGCTTGTGTAGTTCTTCTTCAAGATTAAGTAGTTTTGCCGACTCTTCTTCTGCAATTTTAGCTACCGGAATACCTGTCCACATTGCTACAACTTGTGCAATATCGTTAACTGTTACTTCTAATTCAGCTTTATCTTGCTCTTCTTTCCATTTGTCTTTCATTTCTTGCACTTCAAGTGTAATTTGTTTTTCTCGGTCACGGTATTTAGCCGCTTTTTCAAATTCTTGACCTTGTACAGCTGCATTTTTTTCAGCGCGTACTTTATCTAATTCCTCTTCTAAATCTTTAAGGTTAGGTGGCAAGACATAAGAACGTAAGCGCACTTTAGAGCCAGCTTCATCAATTAAGTCAATCGCTTTATCAGGTAGGAAGCGGTCTGAAATATAACGATCACTCATTTGTGCGGCTGCTTCTACTGCTTCATCTGTAATCTTCACACAGTGATGTGCCTCATAGCGGTCACGTAGCCCGTAAATAATTTGAATCGCTTCTTCTACTGAAGGCTCATCGACTTGAATAGGTTGGAATCGACGCTCAAGCGCCGCATCTTTTTCGATATATTTACGGTACTCATCAAGTGTTGTTGCACCAATACATTGTAGCTCTCCGCGCGCTAAGGATGGCTTTAAGATGTTAGAGGCATCAATTGCACCCTCTGCACCGCCTGCTCCAATTAATGTATGCAATTCGTCAATAAATAAAATAACATTGCCAGCTTGTCGAATTTCTTCCATTACTTTTTTAAGGCGGTCCTCAAACTCACCACGGTATTTAGTACCTGCTACAACTGTACCCATATCTAATGTCATCACACGTTTGTGACGTAAAATTTCAGGTACTTCATTATTAACAATTTGTTGTGCTAACCCTTCAGCAATTGCGGTTTTACCAACACCTGGCTCGCCAATTAATACAGGGTTGTTTTTAGTACGGCGAGATAATACTTCAATGACACGTGTAATTTCTTTACTACGTCCAATAACAGGGTCAAGTGTACCTTCTCTAGCGATTTGTGTTAAATCGCGTGCTAAGCCATCTAATGTTGGTGTATTGGCTTGCTGATTCATCGTTTGACCATTTGGTGTTTGTTGACCATGCTCGCTATTTCCTAATAACAGCAATACTTGCTGACGTGTTTTATTTAAACCTACACCTACATTATTTAATACGCGAGCTGCAACGCCTTCTTCCTCACGAATAAGGCCGAGTAAAATATGCTCAGTTCCAATATAATTATGATTTAACTTACGCGCTTCATCTGCCGCTAGCTCTAAAACACGTTTTGCACGTGGTGTATGATGTACGACAGCATCTACCTCTTCTGTACCGCGTCCAACGAGTTGCTCAATGCCACGCTCAATCATTTCAGGTGTAACGTTTGCAGCAGCTAACGCTTTGGCCGCAATGCCTTCTCCTTCTCTTACAAGACCTAAGAGTAAATGCTCTGTACCAATTTTTGATGCTTTCCAACGCTTTGCTTCATCTTGTGCTAAATTTAGCACTTTATTTGCACGCTCTGTAAATCGATTAAACATATGATTTCCTCCTCTTAAACGTTAGTTAATAAATCTCTAATAAGTTTCGCTCGCGCAATATCGCGCTCTTGCGTTTGCAATGTTTCATTTTTATAGTATTGTAAAAAACCTGGTTGCATGCAGCTGATACAATCATTCACCGCTTTTATTGGCACATCTTGAATAATGCCTAAGTCAATGCCTAACCGTACGCTTGATAAGCTTTTAGCAGCCTCTTCACTCGTCATCACACGTGCATAACGCAGTGTGCCGAGTGCACGTTGTATTTGATCTTCAAGTAAAACAGCTGATTGTTGCATAAGTGCTTTACGCGCTCGTAACTCATACTCTATAATCTGCTCTACTTGTTGTTGTAAGTCCGTTAAAATTTGTTGTTCAGATTTCCCTAATGTTTCTTGGTTAGAGATTTGATAAATATTACCTAAACTCGTACTACCTTCTCCGTATATACCCCGCACTACCATTCCTAAGCGTAGCATAGCTTGAATAATTACATTGATACGATTCGTCATCGTAAGTGCCGGTAAATGTAACATCACAGAAGCGCGCAACCCTGTACCTAGATTTGTAGGACAACTTGTTAAATAACCGTATTGCTGGTGATACATATAGTTATGCTCTTGTTCAATTTTGCGATCTAGCGCAAATGCTCGCTCGTACGTTTCTTTTAGCTGTAAACCTGGAGCTAAACATTGAATACGTAAGTGATCTTCCTCATTGACCATCACACTCGTTTTCTCATCCGCTGATACGATTAACGCGCCTTGTTGTTGTTGTAAAAATTGTGGGCTAATTAAATGTTTTTCTACTAAAACTTGGCGTGCTAACAAAGGGATATCTGCTAACGAAAAATAGGTGAGTGATGAATCAAAATCCAGCAGTGTATGTGCAATCGCATTTTCTACCTCCATTTCCTCACCTTCTGTCAAATAAGGCGGGAAACGATAGCCATCTAGGTTACGAGCTAAACGAATACGGGTACTCATCGCTACACTATTAGGTGTAGCATCTGCTAGTGCGATATCACAATCACGCATCTGCTGCAAAAAATCATCAATATTCGCCATCAGTCTCGCCCCCTTTTAAACGCGTTTCTAACTCACGAATATTATCGCGCAATGTTGCAGCCTCCTCGAAAGCTTCTTGTGTTATCGCAAGTTGCATTTGATCGCGTAATTCTGTAATTTGTTTCTTTATTGTTTTTTTATTTTCTACCGCTGTTGGCATAGCACCAACATGTTGTAAGTCTGCTTGAATAGGTTGTAAAATTTTTGGCATTTGATCAATAAAAGTGTCATAACACTTCGCACAACCAAAACGCCCGGTCTTTCTAAAGTGCGCATACGTATAGCCACAGCCTGTACAACGCAGCTGTTCTTTTCTCACATTTTTAGGAGCTTGCCAGTTGGCTAATAATTGTTGTATCGAAATCGGTTCTTTTGGTAACTCATTAGTAAAAGGATAAAAATTAGGTGCACATTTTTCACAGTAATGATGAACCTCTTGTTCACCATTTGTATTTTTAGAAACTGTAATGACAGCTTGTCGCTGTTCGCAACGCTCGCATAACACATTACTCACCTTCTTTTCTTTGTTCATACTTCAACGTCACTAAAACTGCACTCAATATACGAGCACGTAATTGGTCTCGTAATGGCAGAGGTACATTTAATGTCGCTCGCATAGTAGCAGCTATAATCATTTTAGCTTCTCTTTTTGTAATAACTTCCTCATCTAATAAACGATAAACATAATCCTCCGCCATCGTTTGCGTCGTTTCTTCCGCGATTTGAGTAATCATCGCCTCAATTAGCTCTTTTTGTGAGTGGGGCTGCACACGTAAAATTCGAATATACCCACCGCCACCGCGCTTACTCTCTACTAAATAGCCACGCTCTTCGGTAAAACGCGTGTTAATAACATAGTTTATTTGTGAAGGAACACAATTAAATTTTAAGGCAATTTCACTACGCTTAATTTCTGCTAACCCTTGCTCATTCATTTCTATAATTTGTTTTAAGTAGCTCTCGATAATATCTGATATATTTCGCACGTCGACCACCTCTCTTACAATTATCACTGACTTTGACTATCTTTGACTTTATTATAAAAAAAGTGACTGCGTATTGCAAAAAAAAACCCTCACAAAAAGAGCAACCGTACATTTATACGATTGCTCTTAGTTCACTGTATTATACAAGGCGCCCAACGATAGGGTAATTCCAAGACTTTCCTTGTAATGCACGGATAATACCGATAATTGGCGCACAAAAATAAATTAAACCGAAAACGATTAAAAATGGTAACCCTATAATTACGAATGTAAAAGCCCATGAAATACCTAGTAAAATCGCTAGTACAATTTGAAAGAGTACGGCTTGAACAGATAAACGGCGAACTTCCTCATCAGGCGCGATAAAAAACATAATGACAGGGACTAAAAATGGCGCATAGTAAAAACTTGAATGTACAATTATTTTAGAAAGTTTATTATCCAAAATCCCTCATCCTTCCTGTAAATCCTTTATACTATTTATACGTACACATTTACAAAAAGTTTCAAACATAAGGGGGATATCTGATGGAATTCACAAAAGATTTAAGCGCTGAGTACGAGCGTGGGATTCGACGCACCTTGCCAAGTTATGATGCTATGTTACGCTTATCTCAAGCTTTTTTAAGTCTCACACTAGATGATCAAGCACATATTTTAGTCGCGGGTGTAGGGAGCGGAAATGAGCTCTTACACTTTGCACAAGCTAATTCGCACTGGCAGTTTACGGCGCTCGACCCGTCGCAAGCTATGCTGGCGATTACTTCAGAAAAACTAAAAAATGACCAATTACAACCTCGTGTAACATTAGTAGAAGGCACGGTATTACAAGCACCGCTTACAGCAACGTTTGAAGCAGCTACCTGTTTACTCGTCCTTCACTTTATTAAAGAGCGTGCAGAACAACTCGCTACATTACAAAAAATAGCCGAACATCTGCAGCCAGGTGCACCATTTATTATCGTTTGTAAATGCGGAGAGCTTGGCAATCCAGAAACGGAACAACAGTTTGACTTATGGCGTGCTTATTGGCTACAAAATACGAAGCTAACGCCTGAACAAGTAGAAACGATGGAGCAACAAATTCGAACGCTTGGCTTTTTGACTGAAGCTGATATGCGCTCAATGTTACAAACAGCTGGCTTCGAAAAAATAACACGTTTCTTTTCTACCACACTTTTTTGTGGTTGGACATGCTTTAAAAAATAAGGAGATGATGATCCTTGCTTCACATTATTGCTCGCAATAAAGAGCAAAAATTAGTTGAGAATTTATCACTAGAAGAAGTAGCAAGTGGTGATTTTGAGTGGTTTTGGGTAGACTTTGATCAACCTACAATTGAAGAAGAACAACTTTTAAATAGCTTTTTTCACTTTCATCCATTAGCTATTGAAGACTGTCTCATGCGCCTACAAAGACCAAAAATGGACTACTATGATGAATATTATTTTTTTGTCACGCATCGTATCAATAAAGATACATTGGACCCTGAAGAAATCAACTTATTCATTTCTGATAATTTTGTTGTAACGTTTCACAAGGAACATGTACCTGAAATTGAAATTGTACGTCATCGCCTAGCAACTAAACCCAAAAAATGGGATAGCACTTCTTATTTTGTACTTTATCAAACGATTGATAAAATTGTCGATAGCTATTTCCCTTTAGTGTATAAAATTGAAGACCAATTAAATCGGTTAGAAGATGAAATGACATATCATAATAGCGTTAAAACTATGCAGTTTGTTTTTGATTTCCGAAGTGATTTACTGCATTTACGCCGTATTATTTTACCGATGCGCGACTTACTTTACCGTATACTCGGCTCTTACCGCTTCCCTTTGAAAAAAAGTGAACGAGCTTACTTTGCTGACATTCATGACCATCTTATAAAATTAACGGAGATGGTAGAGTCCAACCGCGAGCTCACAGCTGATATGCGCGATAGCTATATGGCTATGAACTCCAATCGCATGAACGGTATTATGATGACATTAACAATCGTTTCTACAATTTTTATTCCTTTAACGTTTATTGCAGGGATTTATGGTATGAACTTCGAAAATATGCCTGAGTTAGCCGGTAAATATAATTACTTTATCGTCCTAGGCGTCATGTTTATTATCGGTGTTGGCATGTTAGCCATTTTCCAAGCTAAAGGCTGGTTTAAACTTTTTAAACCATAAGTTTAGATAAAAAAACTAGACCGCTCATCCAAGGAACGGTCTAGTTATTATTTTTTCTTTTTTAAAAAGTTAATCTCTGTACGGTCTGGCCAATAATCGTCTCGATTATCTTCGCTAGCTTGTGGAAATAAGAAGTACGAAATAATACCAGCTACAATAGTAGCGCCAATAATAATCCATGTACGCTCTTGTGACTCTACAAGTGGATGAAACTCCCCTAGCATGTAAAATGCTGTTGCTGCCACAATAACCATCATAGGAATGACAAATTTAAATCGTTTCCACTGCATGATTTGTGCCTCCCTTACTATTTCTCTTACTCATATACTAGCATACGTTTCATTTATTTTTCATTAAGGACTTAACAATTGTGTGCCAAATACTGTTTTTTGCGCACTACTCGTTGCTTTATACTATAATTAATCTAATAAGTATAGCATAGGTCATAGATTTTTTAATCATGTATTGCTATTATTACTAATAACTGCTTCTCTTATAACTTACTTTTTGTATTTTACGACTGAATTCTTGTCATAACTACTTATTTCTATTCATTTCATCCAACTATAATTTTCATTTAAAGGGAGTCATTATATGCGCTGGTTTACTAAAGATACAACACCACAAACAGTTTTATTACCATCTGATTATTTATCACAAGTACATATTGACCTTTCTCGTTACCCTTCTATTCAAAAACAGCTACACTTATTAGAGCTAACGAAAGAAGATTTAGCGATTTTAAAGCAGTTACAACCTCAAATACAACAAGCGATTCCTGTAATGGTAGATCGATTTTATGAAGGTGTGAGTGCGAATAGCGAACTCGCTTCTATCATCAATACATACTCACAAATCGAGCGCCTTAAAATTACATTGCATCGTCATATTAGTGGGATTTTTGAAGGCAGTATTGACGACGCTTACATTAAAGATCGTCAGCGCATCGCCTCAACTCATGTACGCATCGGTCTGCAATCTAAGTGGTATCTCGGTTCTTTTCAATCATTAATCACTACATTTATTAATCTACTAACGTCTATGAATTTATCACATGAAGATGCTAAAAAAGCAATTGCTGCTTTTACTAAAATTATTAACTTAGAGCAACAGCTAGTTATCGAAGCCTATGAAGATGTGGAAAAGCAAGCACGGGATCGCATACAGCATACAAAGCAAGGCATCGTAAATACCATTCAAAGTACGGCTCAAGAACTCAATGCTATTAGTGAGGAAACGACTGCTTCCCTTCACGAAATTTCTGCAGAGACAGACGCAATTGCTAAGGCAACTGAACAAGGTCTAGCTTTAGTTGCAGAAACTGAGCATAAAGCAAAACACGGTCAAGTTGAGTTACATGAACAAAACGAATTAATGCATATTATTTTAACGAGTGTCAATGAATTAGATGTCACAATGAATAAACTACGTGAATCATCTAATAAAATTTCTGAAATTGTTAACTTAGTAACGAATATTGCAGATCAAACTAACCTACTTGCTTTAAATGCGTCGATTGAAGCGGCACGTGCAGGAGAGCACGGTAAAGGTTTCGCTGTCGTAGCTGATGAGGTACGTAAGCTAGCTGAAGAAACAAAAAAAGCTGTTCAAAATGTTTCACACCTCATTAATGATACAGAAATGAATATTACATCTATGGCCACATCTGTAACAAATGTGGATGCTCAAATTCATCAAAGTGTAGATACACAGTCACGCCTATCAGAATCTTTCGGTGCTATTACTACTGCCGTTTCAGGTATTCAAGATCAATATTTAAGTACTTCTCAAGACATTACTAAAATTTCGCGCTTAATTACTGATATGTCACAAGCTGCTAGCTTAGTCGCTACTTCATCTGACGCGCTCATTGAAGTAGTTAGCCAATTAAGCGAAGATTGACAAATCCCCCTAAAAGCTTTAAGTTACCACTTGCTTCTAGGGGGATTTTTATACTAAAAAAGCTGCACCCTCTTATGGTTGCAGCTCAAGGTTATTACTTATGCGTAATCATACGCTTCTTCTTACGATGGTCACGGCGCGCTGGCCCTGTATTAAATAGACGTTGCTCAACTTCTGTTTCGGGATAAACACTCGGTACCTCCCTCGGATGACCTTCACTATCAACAGCTACCATTGTTACAAAAGACTCTGTAGTTAGTTGTTCTTCTCCTGTCATTAAATTGCGTGAAACAACGCGCACATAAACTTCCATTGATGTACGTCCCGTCGAAGCTACAATACCTTCTAGTTCTATAATATCACCTTCGCGAGCAGGTGATAAAAAATCTACAGAGTCAATTGAAGCTGTAACTACTTCACCTTGCGCATGCTTCATCGAAGTAATCGCCGCAATTTCATCAATATACGCTAAGACTTTGCCACCAAAAATAGTTTTATGATGATTCGTATCAGGCGGTAAAATCAAATGACTCTGAATCGTTCTTGAATGCCCCATAGGCACTTTATTTGTGTGCATAGCATAACACCCCTTTGCAAAATATGCTTATGTCAATCTTACCTATAAGACTATAGATAAATCAACACTATTTTATTATTTCAAAATAGTTGTCATTTAAGTAGCATAGTTATACTTATAAAGTGTTCCACATGAAACATTTAATGCATAGTATAAGCTAACAACACTTGATAGACATAAATATACGTAGTAACCTTTTCGTATTGTTGAGGTGTTAATCGATTTCTCTTACTGCTATATACCGCATGCACCGTATTTTGAAAAGAATTTAATAAAGTAATCGGTTTATACACTAAGAACGGTTGTCGCGCCTGTAAATCGTTATAGTTTAACATAATATTTATAAAGTTTTTATGTGTAATATCAGCCATTGTAAGAATGCTACTTAACACATACATCGTTTTTCGATTAGAAAAGCCAAACGCTAGCAACATGTCTTTTTTTCTAAGAAGTCGTTGCATAAAATGATGTTGAAAAGAATCAAATTGTAAAGCTAAACCGAAAGCAACGATAATAAGTTCATTGCTCATCGCATAATCATAGCGCTGTAAATACATGATATATTGTTTCACCGTGGCAACACAGGCTTTTACATTCTTCTTATCTCTTGTTAATAATACGGCGAAAATAAAAATATCTAACTGACCGCTAGCTTTTGATTTATGTGGCACTGCTTTATAACATCTATAAGCTCGTAATATATGCGCCCTATTTAAAATATAACCCGCAGCTAACGCACGAACATTAGGGGGTAAATTGGTCAACTCCCCTAGCATTATGTAGTAATCTTTTATCATTAAATATCTAATCTCAGGATATGGGTCAGCCATAATAACCGGCTGTACATAGCTGAGTATTTGGCTATCATGGTCATCTTGCTTAATTCGTAAATGAACGAGAGGCTGAAATTCGATTTTTTCTAATATATATTTCATAGCCATCGCCATCGCTACACTAGGATGAGCGACGCGACTATTTTTCAAGTCATAATATCTACGAATTAACAATTTTGTTTGCATTGTACCACTCCTTGTTCACGTTACTTTAGTTTCGTGTATACTAGAGACAAACTATAACTAGATAGGTGATTATTTTGCGTATTAATAAATTTTTAAGTGAAACAGGTGTAACATCACGCCGTGGCGCAGATAAATGGATTGAAGACAAGCGCATTACGATTAATGGTGAGCATGCTACTCTTGGTAGCCAAGTAAACGATGGTGATGAAGTACGCGTAGACGGTAAAATTGTAAAGCGTCAAACAGAACTCGTTTACCTCGTACTTAATAAACCTGTAGGCATTACTAGTACAACCGAACAACACATTAAAGGTAATGTGGTAGACTTTGTTAACCATCCGCTACGCATCTTTCATATTGGACGCTTGGACAAAGATTCTGAAGGGCTGCTATTGTTAACAAATGACGGTGACATCGTCAATAAAATTTTGCGTGCTGAAAATCATCACGAAAAAGAATATATTGTGCAAGTTGATAAGCCTATTACTGATGATTTCATTAAAAAGATGAGCGCAGGCGTGGATATTTTAGATACGACGACACTGCCTTGTCGAGTCGAAAAAATCTCAAGAAATGTTTTTCGTATTATTTTAGAACAAGGGTTAAACCGTCAAATCCGCCGCATGTGTTCTACACTAGGCTATAATGTGCAACGCCTTCAACGAATTCGTATTATGAATATTAAAATCGGCAATTTAAAAGTAGGGCAGTGGCGTGATTTAACAGACCATGAACGAACTACATTGTTTGAGCTACTGAACTACACACCTAAAAATTAAGTAAAAAAAATCATCATCTCTTTAGAAATGATGATTTTTTTCATTAAGATGAATACTCTGTTCGTAAGACGCTCATAATAATCTCATCATGATAGACGCCATCTAAACAAATCGCATCACGTAGTACTCCCTCTTTAACAAATCCTACCTTTTCGTATACTGCAATTGCTCGTGGATTATGATTATACACTTCTAATTGTACACGATGTAAATCTAATTCTTCAAATGCAATACGTAGCGCTTCTCTTACAGCAGCACTACCGTAACCTTTACCAAATTTCGTTCGATCATGTAACGCTATTCTAAAACCTACTGAATGGTTCTCTGTATCGATATCCATTAAGGTGAAATCTCCTATCACTTCGTCGCCTAAACAAATCGCATAATCTTTACGTGTATTATCTACGCTAATACGATCGTAATATGCTTCAATCTGAGCCAAAGTAAACGTTGACTTTGTACCTGTTAAATAACGTATTTCCTCATCTTCTGTTGCACGTAGATAGCTTTTCATATGTGCTTTTTGAAGCGGTTTTATTTGTATCATTACCATCACCTCAACGTAATTGTACAGAAAAATGGGACAATGGACAAAGTCTTATTCCACCTTATATTATAAGCCGCCTAAATAAGCTGCCTTTACTTCTTCACTTTCCTGCAATGCTTTAGCTGTACCCGATAATACGATTTTGCCTGTTTCAAGTACATAAGCACGGTTAGCGATTGACAGTGCCATATTCGCATTTTGTTCTACGAGTAAAATGGTCGTCCCCTCTTGATTAATCGTTTCAATGATACTGAAAATATTTTTCACCATCAATGGCGCTAATCCCATAGAAGGTTCGTCTAGTAATAATAATTTTGGCTTGGCCATAATAGCTCTTCCCATCGCGAGCATCTGTTGCTCACCACCGGATAAAGTACCAGACTGTTGTTTACGTCGCTCATAAAGCCTTGGGAATAACTCATAAACATGTTGCAAATCTTTAGCGATTCCATCGCGGTCTTTACGTAAATAAGCACCTAAATCTAAGTTTTCTTCAACTGACATATTAGCAAATACACGTCGACCTTCTGGCACATGAGAAATACCTGCCTTCACGATCGATTGAGCGGGCTTGCCTGCAATGGACTCTCCTAAATACTCAATCCCTCCACGCTTTGGCTTTAATAACCCTGATAGCGTTTGAAGGAGCGTACTTTTACCTGCTCCATTGGCACCGATTAACGTAACTATTTCACCTTCATTTACTTCTAAGGAAAGTCCCTTTAATGCTTGGATATTCCCGTAGTATACATCAATGTCATTTACAATTAGCATTAATCAACGACCTCCTCACCTAAATACGCTTCAATTACTTTAGGATTATTACGAATTTCTAGCGGCGTACCTTCTGCAATAAGTTGCCCATGATCGAGCACATAAATACGTTCGCAAATTCCCATGACTAAGTTCATATCATGCTCAATTAATAAAATCGTCAAACCAAATTCCTTACGAATAAAAGCGATGAGCTCCATTAAATCTTGTGTTTCTTGCGGATTCATACCAGCTGCGGGTTCATCTAATAAAAGTAACTTAGGTTTTGCGGCTAGCGCACGTGCAATTTCTAAACGTCGTTGCATTCCATAAGGTAAATTTTTGGCCAATTCATCTTTATATTTATCAAGCCCAAAAATCTTTAGAAAAGCTAATGATTCTTGTTCCATCTTTGCCTCGCCTGAAAAATGTGTCGGCAAGCGAAAAATGGAAGATAAAATGGTATGCTTCGCTAACGAATGATTGGCTACCTTTACATTATCTAATACCGATAAATCTTTAAATAAACGAATGTTTTGGAAAGTACGGCTTATACCGCTGCGGGTTACTTGGTAAGGTTGCTTACCATTCAATAAATTTCCATCAAAAGTAATATTGCCTTCTGTCGGTTTATATACACCTGTTAACATATTAAAGCTTGTCGTTTTTCCCGCACCATTTGGTCCAATTAACCCAACAAGCTCTCCTTGTTGTAACACCATATTTACACCTTGTACGGCTTTTAATCCCCCGAAAGTAATCCCCATGTTTTCCACTTGTAATAATGTATTACTCGTCATGCGTCATACCTCCTTTTTTCTTTGACTTGAAGAGATCTGTAATTTCCTTTGTGCCCATTAATCCTGTAGGACGATATAGCATTACTAAAATTAATACAAGGCTATAAATAATCATACGCGTCTCTGGGAAGTTAGCTAAGTATGCCGAAACGAACGTTAATAAAATAGCTGAAATAACAGATCCTGATAAACTACCGAGACCACCAAGGACAACAAAGATTAAAATATCAAATGATTTTAAAAACCCGAAAGATGCTGGCTGAATAATATACGTATTATGAGCAAAGATAGCTCCTGCTACACCAGCAAAGAAAGCACCAATGGCAAAAGCTGCTACTTTATAATAAGTCGTGTTAATGCCCATTGCATCTGAAGCAATTTCGTCTTCGCGAATCGAAATACACGCACGTCCATGGCGTGACTTGGTGAAATTTGAAATAACGATTACTGTAATAAGCGCTGTAAAGAAAGCGTATGTCCAAGTTGTCATATGGCTTACTTGCATACCCGCTGCCCCACCAACATAATCGATATTTAAAATTACAATACGAATAATTTCTGCAAATCCGAGTGTAGCAATTGCTAAATAATCACCCTTTAAACGTAATGTAGGAATACCTACTAATAGACCTGCTAGCATCGCCACAATCGCGCCTGCTAAAATTGCGACAATAAATGGCATGCCAAGTTTCATCGTAACAATAGCCGATACATAAGCACCGACAGCTAAAAAGCCTGCGTGACCAATTGAAAACTGTCCCGTAATCCCAATGACAAGATGTAAACTGACTGCTAGCATTAAATTGATACACATCGTAATCAACATATTTTGATAGTACAAGTCAATGACGTTCATCGAAATTAGCGCTTGTCCTACACCATAGATGACTAATGCTAACACGAGATAACCCCAAAAGATTTTTGATTTTTTCATCGTTTTCGTCACCTACACTTTCTCGCGAGCATTTTTACCGAAGATGCCCTCTGGTTTGAATACTAAAATTAATATTAAAATAATAAAGGCTGCTGCATCTCGCCATAAAGAGAAACCTAATGCGCTTACGACAGTTTCTACTACACCTAATAACATGCCGCCTACCATCGCGCCTGGAATAATACCAATACCACCTAATACTGCAGCAATAAAAGCTTTAAGCCCTGGAATAACACCCATAAACGGGTCAATTTTCGTATAATATAAACCGAAAATTACACCTGCAGCACCTGCTAATGATGAACCAATTGCAAAAGTAGCTGAAATAGTATTATCTACGTTAATACCCATTAATCTCGCTGCGTCTGCATCATGTGATACCGCACGCATCGCCTTACCAATCTTTGTTTTTTGTACAATAAACTGTAGTAATATCATTAAACCAATTGACACTGATAAAATTAAAATAGAATGTGTACCAATTTGTGCACCTAAAATCGTAATTGTTTTATTTTCAATCGTTTTTGGATAAGACTCCAACTGCGCTCCTCTGAAAAACACGACTGTGTATTCGATAAGTAAAGACACACCGATTGCTGTAATTAAAGCGGCAATACGTGTTGAGTTACGCAAACGTTTATAAGCAACTCGCTCAATAATTACACCAAAAACTGCACATAGCATCATTGCTAGAAGCAGTGCTGCAAAAAAGTTCATTTCCCATTTCGCAATCGCATAAAATCCGATAAAGGCGCCTACCATGAACACATCACCGTGGGCAAAGTTAATTAATTTAATAATCCCGTAAACCATCGTATAGCCTAATGCAATTAAGGCATAAATACTACCTATTGAAATCCCGTTGATTAACTGTTGTATCCATTCCATATTATTCACTCCCTTATACTTGCTACAACCGAAAAAAGAGGGCGAAGTTGCTCGCCCCCATACATACCCATTTGTTTACGGATTAACTTTAGAGTTGAATTTCTGTTTACCGTCTACGAATTCGAGAACTGTTGCTGTTTTAACTGGGTTGTGGTTTTCGTCAACTGAGAAAGTACCTGTTACTAATGTAAGATCTTTTGTTTCTTCTAAAGCTTTTTTAATTGCTTCGCCATCAGTAGAACCTGCACGCTCAATTGCATCTTTTAAGAAGTACACGCTATCATAGCCTAATGCGTTAAATGCGTCTGGTGATTTATCGCTATACTCTTTTTTAAATGCTGTTACAAAGTCTTGGATTTTTTTGTCTGGGTCTTCCGCTGAATAGTGGTTCGTAATATACGTTTTATTTAACGCATCTGCGCCCGCTAGTTCTACAAGTTTAGGTGAATCCCAGCCGTCTGCACCCATTAATGGTACGTCGATACCAAGTTCGCGTGCTTGTTTAACAATTAAACCTACCTCTTCGTAATAGCCCGGAATAAAGATAAAGTCAGGCTTAGCTGCTTTAATACGTGTTAACGTCGTTTTAAAGTCAGTATCTTTAGCAACATACGCTTCTTCCGCTACTACTTTACCGCCCTTTTCAGCGATTGTTTCTTTAAATGAAGCAGCTAAACCTTTAGCGTAGTCAGATGCATTATCTGCAAAGATTGCTACATTTTTTGAGTCTAACTCATCCACAGCAAAGTTAGCTGCTACTGTACCTTGGAATGGGTCAATGAAACATGTGCGGAATGCATAGTCATTTAAAGAGCCATCCTCATTAATTGTCACATTTGGGGCAGTCGCTGCTGCACCGATTGTAGGGATTTTTTGTTCGTTAGCAATTTGTACAGTTGCGATCGTATTACCTGAAGTAGCTGGTGAAAGCATAGCTACTACTTTTTCTTGCGTAGCTAATTTCATCGCTTGCGCTACAGACTCTGCGTTTTCTGATTTATTGTCTAGCTTAACGAGTTCAATTTTTTTACCATCAATACCGCCCGCATCGTTAATTTCTTTAACTGCCAGTTCGGCACCTTGTCCAATAGATGAGCCGTAAGATGCCACTGGGCCTGATAATTCTAAGTTAGCGCCAATTTTAATCGTATCTCCACCAGAGCTCTTACCGCTATCTCCACCAGTTGCTGTATCGCCTTCATTTTTAGCACCACAGCCAGCTAACGCGCCCATTACTAAAGATGAAGCTAATACTAAAGATCCTACTTTTTTAAATTTGTTTGTCTCTGTCATAATTAATCCCCCTCAAAGATGTTTTCGTAAAAGTGTGATATTTCTGACAATTATATACGTAGTACAAGAAATACACAATACTATTATCTATATTTTCAGAATATAATGAATATAGATATTTTTCTGTTTGTTTTCCATAGGCTATTGTACAGCAGTAATGTTTTTTCGTCTATACTGTTTTTAGGAAATTATTGTACTACTACACTTTACTTGTACAGCACAACTATTACCTAACACTTTCTTACTTATCTTAATTTTCACACAAAAGCTATAAAAAGCAAGTAAAATATTTTTAATGTATCATTTTTTCTGCTTTATGTATTTCCAATCCCTTTCTTTTTGCTTGATGAAAATAAAAACGCTAGCAAGAAATTTTCTCGCTAACGTTTTATCCACCCTATTTTTCGTTTCCTTTATCAATTACTGTGTAGTCTGTCGTACGTGGATTGTCATCTAAATAAGGTTGTAAATACGCCTCACGTAACTCATGACGCATCCATCCCATAACACCGATAATAAATACGAAAGTAATAAGCGATGCCATAAACGCTTTAGATGAGTCCTTCTGTCCTGCTGTAAATAAGCAAGCGCATAATATGATTGTTAAAATAATCGACAATACGAGCAAGCTCGTTAACAACAGATCTTCACCTAAATACAACATACGAATTTCTTTTTTGAATGAAAATAATAACAAGAAACCAGCAACTAATTGTACGACTGTTACCCAAAAGCCTACTTTTACTCCGAATACTTTAGCTGCTTGTTCAGCAGGAGTTAACGTAGCACCGCGACGTTTCTTATAGCCGAAGTAAATAAAGAAGTAGAAGCCACCTGTTGCTAAACTAGCTAGCATGAAATGTAAGTAACGCTGCCAAATTTGCGGGTAGTGGAATAAGCTATGGAAGAAACCATTCGCTGTTGCCCATTGTTCTGGATAAAGCATTGACACTACATTGACGATAAAAATTAATGGTACAAAAAATAAAATAGCCATTGCTAAAAAGCCTACAAATAAGTGTAATGCTTTTTTATTTTGCCATTTATCCCACGTAAATTTATAGAGATATAGCAATAGGAAAGCTACAATTAATAAAATTAATACGCTTAACCAAGCTTTACCTATTAAAATAGTCGAAGCATAAAAATACTGTGTATAAATTACACTTACCATCAGTAACGGCCCTACGCCTAGTACAACGGCAATACTTTTATGAATCGAAGCATGGAATGAAGCGATTTGTGCCATCTTATCCATAATTGGATTCTTCTTAATCATGCCGGCTGCCTCTAAACCGACAGCCCCTGCAGTTAATGAAATTGTAAAATTGACAAATACGATATGCAACATAAATGTTACGACGATTAGCACTTCTAATAAACCAATATTCGCTGGAATCGGCAATTGATTATCCGGTGCAATTAGTGTAGATAAAAACATCATTTTGCACTCACCTCTTGCGTGTTATTTGTACGCTGACCATTTAGCTCCGTACTAATATAAGCCGCAAGCGCAGCAAGCTCTTCATCTGTGCCCATAAATGGTGGCATCGCTACACGCACGTTGTGCATCGTAGGAATAAAGCCTTTCATTGCTTCTTCATCCCAACCATCCATACGTTTAGTAAGTGAGCGTTTAGAGCGCCATCCGTCTACAGTATGACAGGTAATACATTGGCCAATAAATACTTCTCGACCAGCCTCTACCATATTTTCAGCCGTTACCTCTTTCTCTTTTGCCCAAGTAGCATGGGTTAAGAAGCCTTCTTCATCATACTTTTCGCGGTCCTTAGCTAATAAACCATTAGCATACATGTAATCATAAATAATAAATGGTTTACGAATTGACTCACGTACGACTTCAAATTCACCAATGAATCCGATAGAAGCCCCCATTACTACAAGCGATAATAGCCATGGTACAGCTTTCGGTTTAACAACCACCCAAACTAAAAATAGCACTAAAATAGCAAATGCTACGCCATTTAATAGTTTAAAGACGTTTTCTGGCATACCTGTTGACCAAACAATCATATTGTACGCTTCTTCAGGAATTGCCCATAAATACCACAGACCGAAAATAAACGTTGCAGGCAAGGAAATTGCGCCCCATAATCCAAAAACGCTAAATACTTCGCCGCGTAATTCTGTATCTTTTACACGCCAACGAATAAAGAACGATAATAAAGCAATTGCTAACATTACTGCTAAGAACATACGGAAACCTAATGATGGTAAGTATGTTGGGTTCACAAAGGCATTCCAGAACGATAATGTTTCTGACCATAGCCCTGGTGTTAATTTAGCCGCTAATACACCCGTAATAATAGCCATCGTTAACCATGAGGCAAATGCTAATACCATACCGAGCTTAAGGTGACGTAATTTTGCTTTGCCATCCTTCCAAATATCCCATGTGTAATAGTAAATAATAAGTAGTACTACTTCCGTAATAAATACCGCCCACTCAGCAACCCATGCCCAGAAGAATATACGTAAAAGTGCACCAATTGAGTCTGGTTGGATTACCGTTGTTGAGAACCAAATCCCAACGCCTGTCATAGCGCCTACGGTTGTCGTTATAATAAGTACCCATTTAGCAATTTTCTTTGCTAACTGGTCAAGCTTGGCATTTTTTGTACGCACAGCACGGTATTCCATTGTTACCATTAAAGCGATAGTACCAATCGCAACACCATGGCTGATTACGACGTGTACGATAGCAATTAAGGCAATAACCGAGCCATTACCAAACCATGAATAATCCACCGATGGGAAATTCATATTCCTTTTCCTCCTTTTAATTATCATTTTTCTTACTCATCGTACTAAATGGAAGTGAAGGAACATTGAAAAGGCTGTGAAATCATCGTGTAATCATTAAAGTTCGAAGCTTTGACAAATAAAATTCACGTGAACTTCGTCTTTGTGAAATAAAAAAACCTATAAGCATAAGGCTTATAGGTAAAAAAACAATACGCTAATTATCATTAACCTAACAGCTATAGTAACAAGCTGTTGTAAATGGACAGAGTAATTGGCTTGATGCTTCATAAAATACTGTCTGCGGTAAATGATATCCCCGACTACGACTAGTAGTAGTACAGTAAACCCTAACCATTTAGGTGTATTCCACATTATCGTACTTGTAATAATAGCAATAACAAAATAAAGTACACCAACTTTCATACTCCTTAATCGGTAGTTTGGCTGACCATAGCGCTTACGTATCACAATAATGGCTAAGCCTTGCAAGAGTAATAAAAATAATGGTATCACCAGGACTACACTAGTGCCTCCTTCGTATAACTCATAAAAAAGATATTGGTCATTATACGTAATGGCTACAGCGCCATTTGTGTGCTGATTAATCGCAAAATACTGATCATCTGCTAGGGCAATTCGATAGTTATACTGACCTTGATTAGTGTGTGCCACAATATCATACATATAATGTAGTTGACTCGGTGCAACTTCTTCTGGTTTAGTAATGATGCGTTTAGCTAGTGCTACAACATCTGCATTAGCAGTTGTCTTAATACCATAATAAGTTAGCGGCGAACCCGCTTCGAAATATTTGTGCTGATTTGCTTTATAACTTACCTTATAAACACTTAAATTATCACTTGTGGATTGTTTTGGTGTCATTGGCAAAGCAATAATAAGTAATGCCAGCATAACTATAGCTGTCAGCGCAGGGATAGGCCACTTCTTTGCTGATTTAGTCGCAATTCGAGCTTCAATTGCTTTATAGCTCTCCTCTTTATGGCTACGCTTCACCTTAATAGTACGCAACTCATCTTGCCATTTCGTCATCCCACCCACGCTCCTTCATTATAGTCGTTAATGCTTGCAGTGCTCGTGCAGCTGTACTCTTAACCTTAGATTCACTAAAACCTAAAATTTGTGCGGTGTCCTTAACAGAAAGCTCTTCAATATAGCGCAGTACAAGTACATCACGATAAACGAGTTTAAGTTGTGAAATCGCTTGATACAACTTGCTATGTAACTCCTTCGTTAATAAGGAGCGTAGCGCTAAATCATCCATTTGAGGTTCGTGTTGCTTTGTAAATGTAACAAAAGCAATGAGCCTTTTACGTCGCAATTCATCATACGCGGCATTACGTGCAATACGATGCAACCAAGTTTTTACGCTTGCCTGCTGACGAAAGCGCGCTGCCTGCTTATATGCACGGTAAAAGGTTTCCTGTGTGATATCCTCGGCTAGCTCTACATCCCGCACAAGGAAAAATACATATTGATAAATGGTTGTACTATAAGCGTTATACCAATCTTCTAGCTCGCGTTTAGGCATTACATCCCCTCCCTTATTGATATAGACGAACGACCTCGCCTTCCGTCGCATATTCCTGTATTTTCTAATTTATTGTATACTTAACGTAATAAGGGGGATACTGATGTATAAACAAATTGTAGTAGCGATTGATGGCTCCGAAAATGCGATTCGAGCTGCTAAAGAAGCCGCAAAACTCGTGCATAACCAACCCGCTACCATTAACCTTGTCTATGTAGCTGAAACTGATGAAGAATTTGCGACAAAGTCCTATAGCGGCGGATCTGGTTTACAAGAAATTGAGCGTCGTCGTAAAATCGCCAATGTGGAAACCGTACTTAAACAACAAAATATTCATTGCCAGATCGTTATTTTACAGGGTGATCCTGTAACAGAAATTATTCGTTATGCAGATGAAAAAGAAGCAGATATGATTGTAGTCGGGCACCGTGGAATGAATGGCTTACGTGCGCTTGTACTTGGTAGCACAAGTAAAAAAATCGTTAAACACGCTACGCTTCCTGTACTGATCGTCAAATAAAAAATGACCTAGCCTGTAGCGACTAGGTCATTTTTTTATGGGGCTTACGCGTTATTAAAGTTAGCACACTATAAACAATTGGTAAGCTAGCTGCAAGTAATGTAATCCCTTGCCAGTGATAGCTTTCCCATATCGTACTAAAGGCAGAGCTACCAATCGCTACACCAATATAATAAGAAACAAGGTATAAACTTGAAGCGCTTCCCTTATGATGAGTAGCTTCCATTGTAACCGTTGATGCCATTAATGAATGAGCTACAAAAAAGCCTAAACAAATCACACACATCCCTACAATAATGCCTGTTGTGCTAGGTAGCATTGTAATAATTACCCCTATAACTAATGTGGCTACGCCCATAGTACGGACAATAGGCAACCCCATTTTAGACGCTAAAAACCCTGCTAAAGGCGCACCAACAATACCAAAACCATACGTTAAATAAATAAACGAAATACGATGCAAACTCCAGTTAAAAGGTGCGGCATTTAAATAGAACGGCAAGTAGGTCCAAACACTCGTAAACGTCATTTGCAACACCATACCAAAGCCAAAAATGATAACCAGTTTCGGATTTTTTAAATGCACTAAAAATCCTTTTACATCCTTTGCTACACTCACTTCACTTGGCATAAAATTGCGTGATTTTGGCAGGAAAATAAGCACAATAATAAAAATAACAATACCTGTAGCTGCCAAAACATACAGCGCAAAATCCCACGAGTGTTTTTCTGCTAACCCACCTGTTAACACACGCCCGAGCATTCCGCCAATACTATTAAAGGAAATATATAATGCTGTCGCTGTACTTCTAAATTTAGGGTGAATTTCTTCCCCTAAGTAGGCAAGCCCTACGGCAATTACACCCGCTAATGCAATGCCTTGTACGAAGCGCAGTACAACAACCCAGGCAAAGTCGGTAACAAACGGTAAAATCACAAAGGGCACAGCTACAACTAAAATCGCACTCTTTACAAACCATTCACGGCCGTAGCGATCTGAGGCAAAACCTATCGCTAAAAGACCAATAATTAACCCTACAGTCATGATTGACATTGTAGTACTTGCATACGAAATCGAAATACCAAATTGCTTAGTTAAAATCGGTAATAATGGCTGAAACGCATACATTACCGCAAAAATATAAGCGGACGCTAAACCTAAGCTAATCACCATCCCCCAAAACTTAGCGTCTCGCATTGTATAACCTTCGTGCACAGCGCATCCCCTCCTTGTGCTATATTTTAAGTATATAAGTATTTTGCAATAGCGTGAAATCGACAAAGTGAATGCACCATATCAGCATTTTCGATAGGAGAATACAATGGACATCGAAAAATATCGTTTACACTACTTAATTTTAGAGCAACTTAATTTTAGAGCAACAAAACTTAAGTCAAACTGCTCGTACTACTAACTATACCCAATCCACACTATCCGCACGTGTACAAAAAATGGAGCAGGAACTTGGTGCTGCAGTTTTTCAACGTACATCATTTGGTCTCCAAATTACAGAAGCGGGCATCCTTTATAAAAATTTTTTGCGCCAAACTTGTGAGCACTACGAGTTATTACAGCAACAATTATTAGTACAGCCCACACAAATCACCCTCGGCATGTCGCGCTCATCTATTCATTTATATGGCAGTGTGATAGCCAAAGCGCTTCAGCAACAAGGCAATAGCCCAAACTTTATCATTAAAACGAGTGGGATTATTAATGGACAGGTACGTCGTAACGAGTTGAGCTACGCTATTATTAGTGAACCTGTACAATTTTTTGAAGACGTACGCTATACTATTTTAGCTGATGAGTTTTTTGATATTGTGTCGCATCATGCAATTCAATTAAAACCAAATCAACCTGACTTCACCTTATTAGTATTAAGTAAAACCTGTGTCTACACCACAAAGGTTGTGCAGTGGTTAGAGAGTGAAAATATTAATTACCAACTCAAAGAAATTGACTCTGTTGGTACAATTAAAGACTTACTGCAGTTGCCACGCATGGCCGCTGTGTTAAACACTAAACTCATTGAGCCGCAAGACCAGCTCACCGAGCACCTCATACCAATTGATCGCACAACAAAAACCTATTTTATTTGTCATAATAGTGTGCCTAGCCTACTATTACCGTCACTCAAAAAAAATTAACACAAATTCTTCCTGTAACTATGCCTCATAGTGCCGTGGCAATTAATTATTCTATTAATGAAGACAAACAAATTATTTTTACACAGAAAAAAACAACTAGCTCGAAAAGCCCGTACGTATTATGTCTAGCGTACTAGAAGGCTCTGACGACACAAATATTTTTGCAGCCCCTGGTTTAATTAAGTACCAAATCCTTCCGAATTATGACTGGGAAAATGAATTTACGATTTATGTACGAATCCATGGTTAAATAGTAAAAGCAGGAAATGCACGTTCGCATTTCCTGCTTTTTTTACTGTATAGATGCTTTTACTTCATCCACATATAGTTTTGCCTCAAGCAAACCTGCACCCGTTTGTTCACGTACCATTTTAACAATTTTCACTTCATTTGTTCCTGCTGCGAATGCTTGTTTTACTAACTCTTCCACATGTGGATAAGCTGTGGCAATATCAATTCGTGGCTTGGGCTCTTTATGACGTGTAAGCAATAAAAAAATTAACATCGCAATAATAAAGAGCGCTAAAATAACAGTTACTGTACTTAAGTCCATACACATCCCCCTTTTTAGTGGTGGTGATGATGATTCATCTGTTGCCCTTCTATTGCACAGGTTACTGCATTAGTATGTGTATGCGCTATTGTTTCTACCTGTATGGTACTATGCTGAATGTTATGGTCAGCTAACTTGTGTTCAAGTTTGTGCAATAGGGCCTGACTTTCTACTATTGTCATAGTTGATGCTACAACAATATGACAGGATAGCGCATTTAGACCGCTAGTAATGGTCCATAAATGTAAGTCATGTATACCTTCTACCCCATCCGTTTCGGTGATAACCTGTAAAATTTTATCAGTATCTACGTTTGTAGGTGTACCCTCCATCAATACATGGACGGATGCTTTTGTCACATAATAACCACTACGTAATACCAAGACAGCTACAATAATACTCGCTAATGGGTCAGCAAAACCCCAGCCAAAAAACATGATACAAAGTGCGGCAATAATCGCACCTACTGAGCCGAGCATATCACTAATTACATGCAAGAACGCTCCCCTCATATTGAGGTTTTCCTTTGTATCTGCACCGCGCATCATAATAAATGCTACTAAAATATTAACGAGTAACCCAATACTACTAATGATTAGCATACCTGTTGTGGCTACGGCTGGTGGGTTAGCAAAGCGTTGCACAGCTTCAGAAAAAATAAATAATGCAACAATAATTAATGTTACACCGTTCACTACAGCTGCAATAATTTTGAAGCGCTTATAGCCATACGTTTTTGTTGCGGTTGCTGCACGCTCGCTTAGATTAAAAGCAATAAGCGCAATAGCTAAAGAAATCGCATCCGACAACATATGACCTGCATCTGACAACAACGCTAAACTATTAGTCCATAGTCCCCCAAATACTTCCACAAGCATATACAATGTAATAATAGTAAACGAAATAACTAATACTTTTTTATTCGCGCCATGTGTATGGTCATGTTGCTCTCCCATCCTATACCTCCTCAAGATTGTAAAAAATAATCCACTTGCTTATTCACAATGATTTCCACAAACTTCATTGAAGCTGGGGATAACTGTACGCTCTTCAAATAACAAATTCCAATTTCTCTTGCAGGAATTTGTTCTATCAATTGTACTTCTCTTAAAATACCACTCGCTAAATAATCCTCTGAAAACTCACGTGTTACACAAGCAATGCCTAAATTAATCTTAGCAAAGTCTAACAATAATTCATGTGAACCCAGTTCAAATTCAGGTGCTACTTCAATGCCGTGAGAAGCCATAAACTGATCAATATACCTGCGAGAGTTAGAGCTTTGTTCTAAAAAAATAAGCGGCCACTTTACTAATTCTTTCAATGTTACCGGACTAGCGAACATCTTATTATATTTTTCACCATAAACAAACGTATCTTGTACAATCTCACAAGGAATTAATGTTAATTTAGTATCCTCAATAGGAAAATTACATACTGCTACATCAATTTCTCCTGATTTTAAAATGCGACATAACTCCGATGTTGTACCATTAACGAGTTTAAATTTAATGTCGGGATAAAGCGTATGAAAGGTTTCGAGATAGGGCAGCAAAAAATGACGAGATATCGTATCCCCTACGCCAATAGCAATCTTACCTGCTGTTAATGTTTTAAACTCTTGCATTTTCTTTTCGCCAGAGTCAATTAAATTCAAGGCTGATTGTACATAATCAAATAATAGTTTGCCTTCTTGCGTTAGTGTCACACCTTTTGGGGTGCGATTAAAGAGGCGCATGTCTAGTTCTTCTTCTAATTGTAAAATGGATTGGCTCACAGCGGGCTGTGTTAAATACAGGCCTCGCGCGGCTTTTGAGAAACTTTCACTTTGTGCAACTTGACTAAAAACACGATATAAATCTAGTTTACTTACCATATAAGCACTCCTTATACCCTATATCTAATATATTCATTTTACTTATAGCACTTGAGCGTGTATATTACAATAGTAATGAAATTTATTTACGTGTAAACGTAAAAAGGAGCGATTTTTAGTGGAACGAACAGTTGGTACAGTAACAAGAGGTCTTCGTTGCCCTATTATTAATGAAGGCGACAATATTGAACAAATTGTTGTCGATAGCGTATTAAAAGCTTCACAAGCTGAAGGCTTCACTATTCAAGATAAAGATATCGTAGCAATTACAGAATCAATCGTAGCACGTGCACAAGGTAACTATGCATCTATCGATCAAATTGCAACAGACATAAAAAATAAATTTGGTGACGATACAGTAGGTATCACTTTCCCTATCTTAAGTCGTAACCGCTTCGCAAACTGCTTACGTGGTATTGCACGTGGCGCTAAAAAAGTCGTTATTATGCTTAGCTACCCTTCAGATGAAGTTGGTAACCACTTAATCTCTTTAGATATGTTAGACGAAAAAGGTGTTAACCCTTGGACAGATACATTAACTGAAGAACAATTCCGTGAATTATTTGGCTTTAACAAGCACAGTTTCACCGGTATTGACTACATTGATTACTACAAAGAGTTAGTAACAGCTGAAGGCGCTGAATGTGAGATTGTGTTCTCACAAAAACCAAAAACAATTTTAGCTTATACAAAGAGCGTATTAACTTGTGATATCCACACACGTTTCCGTACAAAACGTATTTTAGAACAAAATGGTGCAGAAAAAGTATTCACATTAGATGATATTTTAGCGGAATCAATTGACGGCAGTGGCTATAATGAACAATACGGCTTACTAGGCTCAAACAAATCTACAGAGCACGGCGTTAAATTATTCCCACGTAACTGCCAACCTGTCGTTGATAACATCCAAGCAATGTTAAAAGAAAAAACAGGTCAAGACGTTGAAGTTATGATTTATGGTGACGGCGCGTTTAAAGATCCAGTGGGAAAAATTTGGGAGCTTGCTGACCCTGTTGTATCTCCAGCTTACACAGACGGCTTAGATGGCACACCAAACGAAGTAAAATTAAAATATTTAGCTGATAACAACTTTGCTAACCTACGCGGTGCAGACTTAGAAGCAGCGATTAAAAAACACATCAATGAAAAAGACGAAGACCTTACAGGTGCGATGGAAGCACAAGGTACTACACCTCGTAAACTAACTGACTTAATCGGCTCTCTTGCTGACTTAACTTCAGGTAGTGGCGACAAAGGTACACCAATCGTATTCATCCAAGGCTACTTCGATAACTTTACAAAATAATAACTAAGCTATCCCTAGGTATGTAGATTGCTCTCATACTTAGGGATTTTTTAAAATTATGAGAACCTTTTAGAAAGGTATACGTATAGTATACAAAGGAGTGATGACTTTGTTAGTAACAACTACACCCCAAATCGAGGGGCACGAAATTGTAACGTACCACGGTATTGTAAGTGGTGAAGCTATTATGGGCGCCAATGTGGTACGTGATATTTTTGCATCTGTTACCGATATTATTGGTGGTCGCAGTGCTGCATACGAAGATAAATTAGCAGAAGGTCGCGAGATTGCGTTAAAAGAAATGGAAGAACGTGCTAAAGCTTTAGGCGCTAACGCTATCGTCGGCGTAGATTTAGACTTCGAAACATTGCGTGAAGGTATGATGATGTGCGTAGCTGCTGGGACAGCTGTAACAATTCGTTAATGCAATTAAAAATGTGAGACGACTCTAAAGTCGCCTCACATTTTTTCTTTTCACTATAAGTTAACAACTGAGAAATTCACTATTACTCGTAAAGCACTCTTTTTATTTCACTTGAAATTTAGTAATCTCATGTTGTAGTTCCTCAACGCTTGACTCTAACGTCTCGGCAGTAGCTGTAATCTCCTCCATAGCACCTAGTTGCTCCTCTGTTGCTTCAGCGATAGTTTCCATCTCACTAACAGATGCATCTGAAATACGCGCTACTTCTTCCATATCATCAACGACACTATCACTGCTTGCTGCAATTTTTTGCGAGTTAGCTAAGACCGCATCAAGTTGTTGATTAATCGCTTCGATAAACTGTTTAACTTCCATAAAATTATGTTCAGTTTGCATAAACATATCGAGCCCTTTTGCTACTTCGCCACTTGTACGTTGCATAGAAGCTACTGAACGTGTCGATTCACGCTGAATGGCATTTACAATATCTTGTACTTCGATTGTAGACTGATTCGTTTGCTCGGCTAATTTACGTACCTCGTCAGCTACTACCGCAAAGCCTTTACCATGCTCGCCTGCACGTGCCGCTTCGATCGCTGCATTTAGCGCAAGTAAATTGGTTTGTTCAGATATTGAAGTAATTACATTCACAATTTCATTAATTTGAGTAGCATAATCATTTACAGTGCTAATATCGCTTGATAGCTCTGTAATAATACCGTCAATTTTGCGCATTTGTTGTTCAGTAGACAGAACGATATTATGCCCGACATCCGCTGTATTTTCAGCTGTTGTCGCATCATTCGTTACTTTGTTGGTATGCTCATAAATTAATTGAATATCCTCTGATACACTTTGCATAGCAGCCACACTTTTTTGAATGCGTGCTGCTTGTTCATCCATACCTTCTTGAATACGTGCCATTGAGCTCGCAATACGTTCAACTGCTTTTGTGCTATCTTCTGTTGTCGCTGTTAGCTCCTCAGAAGCTGCTAAAATAGATGATGACTTACCTTGGATATGACCAATAATAGAGGCTAACATATCACTCATACTGTTGAAAGCACGACTTAAAATACCAATTTCATCGCGTGTACGCACTTCTAACTCATGGCGTAAATCACCCTCACTCATCACTTCAGCAACATCAGTCATATTGCGCAGCGGCTTAACAATAGAACGGATAATATAGTAGACATACACACCCAGTACTACTAATGACAGTACAAGAATTAACAAAATCACTTTTAAAATAGGTGCTACAGCTTCATTTACTTCTTTGGTAAACATCATACCGCCTACATGCCACTTCGTTAACTCATTAACATGAGCAAATACTTCGGTATTTTGCTTATCCAGTTGGTACATAAATGTTTCATCATTTAATGTTGTTAACTGCTTAGCCCACTCTTCCTCAGTTACATCTTGCCCTGTTGCTAATGTCGGGTGGGCAACGACTGCTCCTCCATCCGAAAGTACGACAGGGTAACCCTCTTTACCAATAGTAATAGTCGTTACTACCTCATGTAATGCTTCTAAGTTTAAATTAGTTGCAAATACACCTTGATTATTAGCGAGTTTTTTAGAAATCGTTACTACCCAATCACCTGTAGATGCTGTCTCATGGGGCTCAGAAATAATAACTTCATCTGGGCTAGCCATTGCAGCCTTATACCAATCACGTGTACGAGGATCAAAATCTTTGTTGGTCATTAAGCCTAAATCAGGATGCTGAAGCATTGCTCCTTCAGTTGTACCGATAAATGAAGAAACAATACCATCACTCGTTTCAAAATATTGTTCGAGACGCTCTAAAATCACTTGCTTCTCTTCTTTTTTTACATCCAATGTTTTGGCAAAGTATGCCGCATCATGCACAATCGGTGCGACATATTGATCGATAACATCGTCAATTGTTAAAACACTCTGCTTTGCACTATTATGTATTTGAGAACTAATCTCTTTTTTTGCAGCAAAGAATGAATTGCTCGCAATAAGTAACGTAGGTACGAGTAAAGCTAGTAAAAATGCTACACTTAACTTTACATTAATAGAGGTCTTCCTCTGGCTGTTTTTCATCGCTTTGTGTTTAGTTACTTTATACTAAAACACCTGTCACCCCTTTTTTCGTTTTTTGAGTCTTAATACTTATAGTATAACGTAATTTTACTTTTTTCTGCATCCATTTTTTTATAATTCATGGCGCAATTTCAAACTTTAAGGAGGAATATTATGAAATGGTATAAAAACAGTGCTAACTTACGCGCTGGCTTCACCGAAAAAGATATTGACCAATTAGAAAACAATAATACAGCTTTACATGTAGCTAAAAATGCTAAGGATGTTTTAAATAATAGGCAAACTTTAGCCGATGAGTTAACTATCCCATTAGCGCACTTTGTATGCGCCAATCAAACGCATAGCGCAAACGTCGTGAAAGTTACGAGCGCACTAAAAGGCCGTGGTGCTTTTTCTGCTGAAGATGCTATCGCTGATACCGATGCACTCTACACGCGTGAAAAAAATATTGTATTATGTACCTTTACCGCAGACTGTGTACCTATTGTTTTTTATGACCCTACTCTATCTTTAATCGGCGTCATTCACTCAGGGTGGCAAGGTACTGTTAAAGAAATTGCCCGCCATACGTTTCAAACTATCATTAAAGATGAAGGGTGCAATCCACAAAATTTACACATCCATATCGGCGCAGCCCTTAGTCAAGAAAAATTTGAAGTCGATGAAGACGTTTATCATAAGTTTAAAACACTAGGATACGCGGATGAATGGATGTATTTTAATCCAGCTACAAAAAAATATCATATTGATAACCAACAAGTTGTCAAAAAACAATGTGAGTTAACCGGCATCCCTAGCGAAAATATTAGCGTAGATGCTACATGTACGTTTAAAAGTGACTCGGGCTTTTCTTATAGAGAAGACCGCACTTGTGGACGCCACTTACATTTCATCGTGCAGCATTAATCCTTCGCAACCTAATTTTCAAATAATTAGGTTGCTTTTATTTTTTAAGTGTATTATGATAATCCATACTAATTCAATATGTTTTATGGAGGTTTTATAAAATGGCAAAAGATAAAACAAATGTAGAAAGTTTTGACTTGGATCATACGAAGGTAGTTGCTCCTTATGTGCGCCTAGCGGATATTAAACGTGGCGCTAACGGTGACGAAGTATATAAATATGATATTCGCTTTAAGCAACCTAATAAAGAACATATGGAGATGCCAGCATTACATTCATTAGAGCATTTAACAGCTGACCGTATTCGTAACCATACGGATAAAGTTATCGATCTTTCACCGATGGGTTGCCAAACTGGCTTTTATTTATCGTTAATTAATCATAATGATTATGATGACGTGTTACGTATTTTGGCTGCTACGTTTGAAGAAGTAACGAAAGCAACTTCGGTACCGGCCTGCAACGAAGTGCAATGTGGATGGGCAGCTAGTCATAACTTAGAAGGTGCTATCTCCCTCGCTCAATCATTTTTAGCAAAACAAGAGGAATGGCCAATCGTATTTGCCCAATAACTAACTGACCCCTTCATTTTAGCTAACTTTGACACTTTTAAACAGTTCAATTGTTTGGTATTGTTAGCAAAAACATAAAGGCGGAAAAAAGATGAACTCTACTACATTTAATAAAACACAAGGAAACAGTAGTGTACTCGACATTACAATTACTGCTATGTTAATTGCAATGGTGTTTGTTGCTACACTGATGCTCAATATTAAATTACCTATCGCGGCTAACGGTGGATTAATTCACCTCGGAACCGCTTTACTATTTATTGCATCTATTTTATTTGGTCCTAAAAAAGGAGCGATTGCAGGCGCTGTCGGCATGGGACTATTTGATTTAGTGTCTGGCTGGACACTTTGGGCACCTTTCACTTTCGTTACGCGTGGCTTACAAGGTTATATTGTAGGTAAAATCGCTTGGTCTAATGGACGTAAAGGTAAAAGCTTTGGCTATAACTTACTCGCAACAATTGTTTCAATACCACCGATGCTTGCAGGTTACTATATTTGCGAACGTGTATTATTTGATAGCTGGATTTTACCTCTTGCTTCTATTCCAGGCGACATCGTACAAAACGTTGTCGGCCTCGTCATTGCAATTCCTGTATGTGTTGTCTTAAAAAACACACCACTTTTTAAATAACACTAAGCTGAAAGCAATTGCTTTCGGCTTTTTTGTTACAAAAAAAGCGCAACCTAACAGTAGTCAGATTGCGCTAGCTCTAATATATTAGTTTTCTAAACCTAGTGATTTTGCTGTTGATGCATGGATTTCTTTGAATAATTCGCGGTTATCCATTAACTTTTGACCATAAGATGGTACCATCTCTTTAATTTTTGGTTGCCATGCTTCGTATTGTGCTGGGAAGCATGTTTCAACGATATCAAGCATTACTTTAACAGCTGTAGAAGCACCTGGAGATGCACCTAGTAGAGCGGCTACAGAGCCATCTTGAGATGTAACAACTTCAGTACCAAATTGCAATGTACCTTTTCCGCCTTTTTCTGTATCTTTAATAACTTGTACACGTTGACCAGCTACTACAACATCCCAATCTTCAGCTTTAGCTGTTGGAATGAAATCACGTAATTCTTCAATACGTTGATCTTTAGATAACATTAATTGTTGGATTAAATACTTCGTTAAAGACATTTCTTTAGCGCCTGCTGCTAACATCGTAAATACGTTGTTCGGTTTAACAGAGCTAATTAAATCCATATTAGAACCCGTTTTTAAGAACTTCGGTGAGAAACCAGCGAATGGTCCGAATAATAATGATTTTTTACCATCAATATAACGTGTATCTAAGTGTGGCACCGACATTGGTGGCGCACCTACTGCTGCTTTACCATACACTTTTGCATGGTGTTTTTCTACTACTTCTTGATTATTACAAACTAAGAATAAACCACTTACAGGGAAGCCACCGATATGTTTTGATTCAGGGATACCTGTTTTTTGTAGTAAGTGTAAGCTACCGCCACCAGCACCTAGGAATGTAAAATCAGCGGTATGGTAAGCTAATTTGCCATCTGCTTGTACTTTAACTTCCCAACGGCCATCATTTGTACGCTTAACGTCTTTTACTGTGTGGTTGTAATGTACTTCTACACCTTGTTTTTCTAAGTTATCAAATAACATGCGTGTTAATGCACCAAAGTTAACATCTGTACCGATGTCAATTTTAGTTGCTGCGATTGGTTCAGGTGATGTACGACCTTCCATAATAACAGGAATCCACTCTTTTAATGTTTCTTCATCTTCAGAGAACTCCATACCTTCAAATAATGGATTGTCGATTAATGCTGCAAAACGCTTTTTAAGAAACTCTACGTTGTCGGCGCCTTGTACCATACTCATGTGTGGAATAGGCATAATGAAATCTTGTGGGTTTTGTAATAAACCGTTTTCAATTAAGTATGACCAAAATTGACGTGATAATTGGAACTGTTCGTTAACATTAATTGCTTTAGTAATGTCGATTGAACCATCAGCTTTTTCTGTTGTGTAGTTCAGTTCACATAATGCTGCGTGACCTGTACCAGCGTTATTCCACTCATTTGAGCTCTCTTCGCCTGCTTTATCAAGCTTTTCAAACACTTTAATAGTAATCGTCGGGTCTAACTCTTTTAAGATTGTTCCAAGAGTTGCGCTCATGATGCCGGCACCAATTAAGATAACGTCTTTTTTCATTTTACTGTTACTCATTTTTACCATCCTTATTTGTAAGATTTTCAGAAAGAATGTGAGCGCCTACTTCTTAGTCAATCACCGCTTACTAAGCCGCAATGTACGCACATTTTTCCTTATCAATTTGTAAGTCACTAAACGCTTAATATTGTACCATAATTACTTGCGTATTAAAATATCTACTATTATATTGTAAAGCTTTGTAAAAAAAATTTACGCTACTTTTTTTCTAGAAATTTCGCTAATTCTATTATTTTCGTAGGATTAGCTATCTCTATTTTACTATTAAGTACAAATTTTTGCGTAAATTACGCCCACAACTTCACAAGTAAGGCGATTTTAGGAATGAACGAGCATTAACGTGCACTTAACATTTTTACCCTCTGTTTAAGTTTACGTTTTTCTAAAAAAATAACTTAAAATGCATAGTTTTATTAATCCATTCGATGATATGATGCACAAACAAGGAGGCTTCAACTATGAATGTACAACGTTGGATGAGCGCTAAGTTTTTTGTATTTTTTATGACGTGGGGGATTTTTCTTCCCTATTGGACAGGCTGGTTAATTAATGTTAAATCAATCTCAATTGGTGAAGCTAGTATTATTATGAGCGCTGGTCTGTTAATGCGTGGCGTGTCAACTTTACTTGTATTTCCATTTGCAGCAGAACGCCTTAGCAACCAGACATTATTACGCATTATGGCTATCGGTTCTTTTATCGCCTTGATCAGCTATATTCCTGCTACTAGTTTTACAGCGTTATTGCTCGTTACATTACTACTGCACTTATTTTATCCTGCATTAATGCCCGCTTTAGATAGTGTTGCGGGTTTACTCGCTCAACATAAACAGCTACCTAACTACGGCAAAAGTCGCTCTTGGGGGTCAATTGGCTTTGTTGTAGCAGGTATGACATTAACTTTATTTACAGCGAGTTTAGGCGAAACTGCAATTTTTTGGGCATTGCTTTTCACCACTTTATTATTTACGATACTCACATTACGTCCCTCACCGGCTGTTTTAACTAGTCCACCACCACGTAGTGAATCAAGTGGTAGCATTAAAACATTGTTAAATAATCGATCTTTTTTACTCATACTGGCCATTGTTATTTTACTCCAAGCTGCGCACGCGGTTTATTATAACTATGGTTATATTTTCTTACAGCATATCGGTGCACCTGCTTCAGCAATTGGGCTCATTATTAACATTGCCGTTATAGCAGAAATTATTTTCTTTAGTGTGGCAGACCGTCTACTGCGGACGATTTCTATCGGTAGTTTGCTAGCTATCGCAGCACTTGGCTCTACTGTACGCTGGTTATTGATTTTTATTTCACCAACGCTCGTTATATTTTGTATAGCTCAAACCTTGCACGCCCTATCTTTCGCGATGGGACATTATGCATTTATGAAATTTCTTATTAATGAGGTACCACAAGCTGCTATTTCGAAAGCACAAGGCATTTACTCTGCGCTTGCGCTTAGTTGGAGCACAGCACTCCTTACAATGCTTGGCGGCTATTTATATGAAATCGAGCCACGGTACGCGTTTTTAGGTATGATTAGCTGTACAGTGCCTTCTATGATGCTTGCGTTAAGCTATCGACATAAAACAAAAAACTTATCCACAAATTAGCTCTTGTGGATAAGTTTTTTTATTGTTTTACAGGTGCAGGGTAGTCAAAACCTTTTGTATCTACCTCTACCTTTTTCATTTTTTGTTCAACTGTTGGTTTATCCATTTCGTCACGGTCAACCGCCACAATCTCTTGTGCCACTTCTAAACCTTCGATTACTTTACCAAATGCCGCATACTCACCGTCTAAATGTGGTGAAGCATCTGTCATAATGAAGAACTGTGAGCCTGCTGAGTTAGGATCTCCTGTACGTGCCATCGAAATAACACCAGCCTCGTGTTTTAACTCATTGTCAAAGCCATTGCTCGCAAACTCGCCCGCAATCGCATAGCCTGGACCGCCGCCACCTGTACCATCAGGGTCGCCACCTTGAATCATAAAGCCAGGGATCACACGGTGGAAGATTAAACCATCATAAAAACCATCCTCAACTAATGATACAAAGTTAGCTACTGTATTAGGTGCTACCTTTGGCTCTAACTCAACAACAATTTTTTTGTCGTCTTCCATTGTGATCGTCACAATCGGGTTTTCTTTCACTTCATCAGCATAGCTTGTCGCCGCTTCTTCCTTTGGCGCTGCCTTTTTATCACTGCTGCAAGCCGCAAGTACAAGTACCATCGCCGTAAGCAACAGCATCATCGAAATCTTTTTCATTGCACGCTTTCCTCCTCAACTAATTATCTATTCCATATCATAACATTGGAGGAGGCTTAAATGCATTAACCGCACAAGGATTTATGATTTTTTAACTTTCTTGCAAAAGTAGAAATTTCCACTTCTCTACTTTGCAAAAAACTACTTAAGTAATTTACTAGATAGTGACGACATTAATAATTTATAAAATTAGCGTAGTAAGCCATGCTTACTTATGATACGGTTCTCCGTATATCTTGGTAAATTAACCTATCTTCCCGTGCTACTAAAATTTTTTAGGCAAACTTATTTTTTGAGGTTATTATTTTCAATAAAACGCTCAAAATCATCATTTGATTTGTTAATAATTCTATTTTGATTATATTTTTCATACTCTTGAGTGGCTAATTGGTCAGCAACTGCCTTTGAAACTTTCCCAGCATTTTCAAGAATTTCTCGACCATTAAATTGAAGAAAGGCATTCAATTTGTCGATCCAATCACTCATATGCATAGGTTGCTGTCTTTCGGCTTGATCCTCCGCATAATCTAAGTACATTGTCACAATACGATTCAAAGATTTAAGTTCTTTTTCAGATAAATAATTTTTTGCGACTGTTACATCCCCTTTTCGTACTTTGTCACCTTTCCACGAAGTGAGGCCCATATTTTCTTTATCTGCCTTTGCTCTAGCGGCTATCAATTCAGCCGCTGTTTGACCATGAATAGCAAAGTGTAATTTATTTTGAACAGTAGCAAAAAATCCCTGTGTAATTTCTGCTTTTGAATCATAATCAACAGAAGTTGCATAAATATCTGTAATCTTTTGATAGAACCTTTTTTCCGAGGTACGAATATCACGAATTCGCTCAAGTAATTCATCAAAATAATCTTGTCCAAAATTACGCATCTCTTTCAAGCGTTCATCATCCATTGTGAATCCCTTAACTAAGTATTCATTTAACCGCTCAGTAGCCCATTGGCGAAATTGTGTACCACGGTGAGAGCGAACGCGGTAACCGATTGCTAAAATCATTTCAAGGTTATAAAAAGATACTTCACGTTCAACTTCACGTTTACCTTCAGTTTGAACTATTCGGTTTTTCCGAATAGTTGCCGACTCCTGTAATTCACCTTCTGCATAGATATTCTTTATATGTTCATTTATCGTATTAATACCTTTTTGATAAAGTTCCGCAATTGCCTTTTGCGTCATCCAGACCGTTTCATTTTCCAAGCGAACGTCTATTTTTGTATTACCTTCTTCTGTTTGGTAAATCAAAATATTTGTTCCATTTTGCATCGCATATCCCCCTAAATTCTATTGTAGAAACATTATAAGAACATCTATATTACATTCTCACTTTCCCGTTTGTAATATTGTACTTAATGTATTTCCTTCTACCGTAAATTCACTTCTCTGCTTTACCATCATTTGTGATACGGTTCGCCTTTAATAATACGAAAGCTGCGGTAGATTTGTTCGATGAGTACGAGCTTCATGAGTTGGTGGGGGAGCGTCATTTTGCCAAAGGATTGTTGCTCGTTGGCACGGCGCAACACGTCTTCGTGTAAGCCGAGAGAGCCACCAATAACGAAGGCTACTTTGCTTTTGCCGTATGTCATAAGGTTGTTGAGGTCTGTTGCCATTTGTTCTGACGTTTTCATTTTGCCGTCAATAGCAAGGGCATAGACATACATATCGTCCGAAATTTTGGCGAGGATGCGCTCGCCTTCTTTCTTTTTGACTTGTGCCATTTCCGCTTCACTTAATTGTTCTGGTGCTTTTTCGTCTGGTACTTCGACAAGATTAAGTTTAGCGTAAGCACCGAGGCGTTTGGCGTATTCGTCGATACCCATTTTTAAATATTTTTCTTTCAATTTGCCGACGGTTATTATAGTAATATTCATATTTGTTTAGTCCTTTCTGAAAACTTATCCACAGAAGTTATCCACATTTCCACAACATATTGTGTAAAGTTATTTACTTGATACTATATAAGCTGCTTTTTCCTCACAATATTCACATAATTCATCCACATCTGTTGGTAACTCATCCATAATAGGGAAGTCTTTTTGTTCGGCTACAAACATATCTAATGCGTAGCCAATATGTTCCTTACAGCTAAATTTTTGCATAATCGTTCCTCTTTTCTATCAATGTACTTGTATTGTAGCACGAAAAAAGAAGGAGCCGAGGCCCCTTCTCTTACAATGTTTTATCGTCGACTAATTTTGCTTGTAGCTCGACTAACTTACCTTGGCGATACACTTTCATTGTTAACTCATCCCCAATTTTTTTCTTATTGTATAAATGTTTGCGTAAATCAGAAGCACTTTCGATTTTTTCGCCGTCCATCTCTACAATAACATCATATTGTTTAGCTCCTGCTTCTGCCGCTGCTGAACCTCGTACAATATCTGTAATGACTACACCCGTGGTAATTTCTTTTGGAATTTGTAATGTTTGTTGTTGATAAAAGGCTGGGACATTCGTTAAGTCCGTTAATGATACACCAAGCACTGGGCGCTGTACTTCACCACGTTGTTCAAGCTCTTCAATAATTGGAATCGCCGCGTTAATCGGAATCGCAAATCCTAGTCCTTCTACTTTTGCGACTGCAATTTTCATTGAGTTGATGCCGATTACATCACCTTTAATGTTTACTAATGCACCACCGCTATTACCAGGGTTAATCGCTGCATCTGTTTGTAGTACTTCTTGTTCCCAGTCAGCTATACCATCTTTGTTAAAATCAATTGGCATCGTACGGTCCACACCTGACACAACACCTTGTGTTACTGAGCCGTAAAAGTCTAAACCTAATGGGTTACCGATAGCTAAAACAGGCTCACCTTGCTTTAATGAATCTGAATCACCGAACTGCGCTACTGTCGTAATATCTTTTGCGTCAATTGCAATGACAGCTAAATCTGTCCACATATCGCCACCTAATAACTCAGCCTCACGTTTACTACCCTCGTCTAATGTTACTTCTAAACGTTCGGCATTTTCGATGACGTGGTAATTTGTTACGATAAATGCCTTACCATCTTCAATTTTATAAATAACACCCGAGCCTGATCCAGCTTCTTGTTCACCTGTTTGCTGTGACCAAAAATCAGCTACTTTTTGAATGTTTGTTATACCAACAACTGCTTTTGACACCTTTCCCACAGCATCCGTAGCGTCTGTTGTGACATCAGTAGCCACTTGTTGCGTAGTTACGTTACTAGGTGTTGTCGCGCTATCTGTTTGAGGCTTAGGCCCAACGATAAACCAAACGAGTAAAGCGCCTACCATTACACCGAAAAGCCCCATTAAAAAATAACCTAGGGAATTACCTTTATGTTTCATTGGTGGTTGTGGTGTTGGTTGCTCATACATTGTCATCTTCCTCTCTGTTATCAACGTTCTAGTTGTATCATACCCATTTAACATTAAAATTCGATGAAAATATAATAAAAAAATTCGCACGAGGCGAATTTTTTTATACTTCTACAAGTAAGGTTGGTTCATTAGCATCGGTATCATGTAAGTGAACATACTCACCTACGATGACACCTTGAGATTGTAACGTTTGAGCTACACTCATACGTGCTAAATCCTTCATATTGTTATCTTTACTTAAATGAGACAAATAGATTTGTGTAGGTTTCTCAGCTACTACCTCGCTCATCGCTACCGCTGCATCTTCATTAGACACATGCCCAACATCGCTTAAAATGCGACGTTTCGTAGACCAAGGATAGCCACACATTTGTAGCATACCTACATCATGATTACTTTCAAACACATAGGCATCCGCGCAATTAATAATACCCTTCATGCGGTCACTCACATAGCCTGTGTCTGTAATGACTGCTAATTTTCGATCACCTTCATGGAAAGTATAGAACATCGGGTCAACTGCATCGTGTGATACCGCAAACGATTGAATATCTATTGAACCAAATGTTTTTACAGCCTCCATATCAAAGTGAAAGCGAAGATCGGAAGGAATGTCGCCTATATTAGGTAACATCGCATCCCATGTTTTTGCGTTGGCATACACAGGTACTTTATAGCGGCGCGCTAAAATACCTACACCTTTAATATGGTCGCTATGCTCGTGCGTCACTAAAATACCACTTAGCTTTTTTGCTTCGCGATCAATTTTATCAAATAATGCTTCCATGCGCTTGCCACTTAATCCTGCATCGACAATAAAGGCATGCGTATCATTTTCAACATAAACCGCATTGCCTGTGCTGCCACTTGCTAATACACTAAATCGCATTGTATCACTCTTCCTAATCCTTTTCTTCTAAGTCTGTCTCTTTCGTTTCTTCACGTGAAGAAGTTAAATCTACTACTTTTCCTTCTACGCTATTATTTACAAAATATGTTTCAATCGTATCATCAGGCAATTGTAAACGCACTTCCCATGTCGGCACAAATACTTGTGTTTCTGTTAAAGGCACTAATGTGGAATAACCTAGCTTCATATGCACAATTGTCGTCTCAGGGCGCAGTAAACCTCTATCATACAGTGCGCGTACGACTTGTGATTCTGGCATAACATTATCACTCTGTTCTAAGCTCTGAATGTTTTTAAGTAGCGTTTGTTCGTAACGTGTTACTTCGTTACGCTCATTCCAATACACTTCTAGTAAACCATGTTCATTATAATAAATCGTACGGTCTTTCACACGCTGGAAAAAAGTCGCCTTACGTTCATCACGATTAATTTCCCATAAGGCGTAATCCGTACCTTTATAAACGCTTTCTGATACAAACTCACGGAAGCTATCATTATCTTTTACATTGCGTAGTTTTACAGGCTTGATTAATGTGCTATGCAACCTCGTATCATTGTTATAAAAATAAAAGTCTTGATTCGTTAATGTTAAGTTAGCTTCTTTAAAATTTAAAATTTCTGCTGAAATATATGAAATCGCATTAGGCGAGTTAGAAAAGACAGGGTGTGTAATTTTATCATCCTTTAAGCGTGTCTCTATCGATTTTTCACCGAGCTCTTCTACATTTTGAGCCTCTTGGTAACGGTCTAAATAAAGCGAGTATAAAAACACATTCATAATAAGAAAGACGAGTATAAAAATGGTTTTGGTTTTACTCCAATCCAATAAAATCGCCCCCTACTTCATCATGTGCCACACGCAACCAATCATCATGCACTTTTACGTACCAAGATGGTGTTAAGATAAAGATTTTTTTATGCTCATCACGTGTTAAATGGTAACCAACGAGTAGTTCTTCAATATCTGAAAATAAAATTCCTTTATATTGTTGAATATGTTGCACCATAGATGGACCATCTTCTAATGTCATTACATCGTCTTCTGACGTAAAATCTTTATCTAATTTATAGTACGGACGATTATAGCGGAAAATGCGTTTTTGTCCCCATGTTGTAGAAATCGTCGTCGCAATATCCTCGCTAAACACAGGATTTCCTTGCATAAAGAGTTGGTAGTCGACGCGGCTCGTCTCAGGCGCTACTGATGTTAGACGATAATCAGCAGTCATACCACCATGCTCATTAATAAACTCAAAGCTTCGGTCTAATAAATCCGTAGCACTTATTAATGCACGTGTTCCTGCAGCTGGATAAACAAAGTTGAGCGATTTGCGATTGGCATCAAGCGTCATTAATCCCATACCGTCTGTATATTTTTGATGGCTCGAATCATCACCATTACGCTGTACAATACTTGGCTTTGTAAACAAAATATTTTTAAACGCCTCTGTCGAAACTTCATCAATATAATACGTATATTGCAAAGCTCTTATCGGCTTTTCAGGCACATATAAGGAACGGCTCGCCGTACGCTCAATTTCCCGGTATACAGGTAGTTTATGTGCCCCTTCTACAACGCTTGTATAAAATGCGTTACCGTCTGTTAACGTCACCACACCGCGGTAAACAACAGTTTGACCGGCACTAATGAAAAATAGTTGTAGCCGATTTTCTTTGTAGCTCTTCCAATCGATAATAATACTTTGAAAAGTTGTTTCGGGTAATTCATTATCTGAACCAATAAAAATTTTATTGAAACTACCAAAAGGCACAGCACCTGCAAAATCAATTGTTACACGATTATTCTCACGCTTTAGTTCATTTAAACGCATCGGTGTAATATCAGGTGCACGTTCAATTTCAATGTCTTTCCAGTTCCTAAAAGAGCTTAGCGCACTATCCATATACTTCGGTAAAGTTGTACCTGTAAATTCATCATTTTGGTAGTACAACATACGGTAAGGCTTTACTACACTTTCGATATTTTTTTTCGTACCAATTACAGTAGTGTTGTTAGTCGTTTGTTCGATAGATTTATAGTCAGGCGTATAGGTCCAAATCACAAAGGTGAGAATGACGCTCGATATGACGAGCAAAAATAAGACGATAGATTTTACATGCTCGATATACTTAATCACGCCCATTCACCATCCTCATCAAAAATTTGTGTATCATACGGCAATGTGAAGAAAATCGTCGTACCTTGACCTTCATCACTTTCCGCCCAAATTTTACCACCATGTGCTTCTATCATTTCACGGGCAATCGCTAATCCTAGCCCGGTTCCACCCATTGATCGTGCTCTAGCGCGGTCAACCCGATAAAAGCGATCAAAAATACGGTCTACATTTTCCTTAGGTATACCCATACCATCATCTGCAATCATCACCTTTAACATCGTATCTTCTTCAATTAAACCGAAGCGAATATTTCCGCCGTCTGGTGAATATTTCATTGCGTTAGAGATGATATTATCAATAACTTGCGTTAATTTATCCGTATCAATATCAACATAATACGACTTCTCTGGTATGAGACGTGTAAACGTTACATTTTGTGATTTTGACATTTCAAAACGATCAATAATACGATTGAAAAACTTATTGAAAATTACACACTCTTTATTGAGTTCGTAGTCTTGGCTATCCATACTTGATAGCTGCAATAAATCATTAACAAGGCGTATCATACGTTCTGTTTCTGTTTGTGTCACTTCTAAAAATGTAGGTGCAATATTTTCGTCTTTCCATGCACCTTCTGCTAATGCCTCTAAATAGCTACGCATTGTAGTTAATGGTGTGCGCAACTCATGGGACACATTTGCTACAAACTCCCGGCGCTCCATATCGATTTTTTCCTGCTCCGTAATATCATGTAATACAGCAATTAATCCATTAATAAAGCCTGTTTCTTTTTGCGTGACTGAAAACATCGCACGTAAAATATACGGTGCATCGTCTTTACTAAAATCAAGATTAAGTGGCTCTTTCATATTGAGTAAATCTTCAAATGTATAATCATAGTCTTGTTCAATACCGAGAACGGTTGTAATAGGGCGCCCTATTGTTTCTTCAAAAGAAGAAGATAGGAGCTGTAAAGCTGGCTCATTAATTAAGACGATATTTCCTTTGCGATCAGTTGCAATAACACCATCTGTCATATTACTCATAACGGAGGTTAGCTTACGACGTTCTGACTCAGTCGTCGCTTGCGATTCTTGCAGACGATTCGTTAAATGATTAAAAGCAATCGCTAATTGGCCAATTTCATCCGAGCCATACACACGCACTTTACGCGAGAAGTTGCCGCGTGACATGGCTTGTGCCTGTTTACGCATATCGGAAATCGGTCGTGTAATTGTACGCGCAATTAAAATCCCTAAAATAATCGTAATACCGAGAGACATCGCTGTACCTAAAGCAAAAATCCCATTAATTTCACTTAATTGCTTAAATACTTTCTCAATATCAGCCTCAATATAAATGGCGCCAATCACATCACCGGCTTCACCGTTAGGACCAACACCTTCTCGAATAGGCTTTACTAACACCCAAATGCGATTATTCGTTTGTTTATCTAATGAAATCGTCTCAGAGCGAGCTTCTAATGAAATGGCACGACGAACAAGGTCAACCGTTGTACGTTGACCTACCATGCTTTGATTATTACCTTCAGAGGTAGCAATAATTTGATTATGCTCATCAATAACTTGCACGCGTAAAATATCATCTGTCGCAAATTCCCGTAAAATTGGACTTAATGCATTTTCTAATTTTGGCATGCTTTCATCGCGCTCTTTTAAAATCTCTTCACGAATGTTGTACTGCACAAGTTCAGATCGTTGCTCAATCGATTCTTTAAAGTTGGTTTTTAAATTTTCCTCAAGTCCTTTTGAAAAATATAGACCGATAATTTGTAAGGCTAATAAAATAAGTAGAATATAAATCAGCACAACTTTAACGTGTACGGATTTAAAAAAGCTCACTTTTTCCATTCAATTTACTCCTGCTCAGGATTTCGTAAATAATAGCCTACCCCACGTCGTGTTACAATCCACGCAGGATGGCTAGGATTATCTTCAATTTTTTCACGTAAGCGACGAATCGTTACGTCTACTGTTCTTACATCACCAAAGTAATCGTAGCCCCATACCGTTTGCAGTAAGTGCTCGCGCGTCATCACTTGCCCAATATGCTTAGCTAAGTAATGCAATAATTCAAACTCGCGATGAGTTAGTTCAATAGCTTCATCACGCTTTCTCACCATATAGGCCTCAGGTTGAATAATGAGCATACCAATTTCAATATTATTATTTGCTGGTTGCTCTTCTTCAATCGTATTTTGCACTTGTAAACGTCGCATATTCGCTTTAACCCGTGCTATTAATTCACGCGTGCTAAATGGCTTTGTTACATAGTCATCAGCGCCCATTTCTAGACCGAGCACCTTATCAATTTCAGAACCTTTAGCTGTTAGCATAATGATAGGGAAATCATACTTCTTACGAATTTCACGACAAACATCCATGCCATCTCGTTTCGGTAACATAATATCGAGTAGCATTAAATCTGGCTGCTCTTCCTCTACTTTCTCTAATGCTTCTTCACCATCATAAGCACAAATTACTTTGTAGCCCTCTTTTTGCAAATTGAATTGTAAAATATCTGCAATAGGCTTTTCATCATCTACGACAAGTATTGTCTTATCCATTAGGTCATCCCCTTTTATTGTATTGTAAAGTAAGACTCCCACTTAACAATAAGTGAGAGATAAATTTCATGTAAATTAACAGTAATTATTTTATCTAAGCGATTAGATGCTATTTAGTGCAAAGTGCATCAACTATTTGCTTGCACTACCCTTTACTGTATCATTGTTTTAAACGTTTTGCATTTTTCGACGCTAGCTTTATTGCCTAGGAAATAAAAGAATTTCAAAATTATTAGCGTTATTACTTTTTACTTACTGCACAGTTGGGTAAAATAAAACAGTGTAAAGAAAGAGGAGAGATGCAATGTGACAGATACAGCACTAAGAGCGCCTAAGGGCAAAAAGCGCTCGTCAAAAATATTATTTGCCCGAAAAATCATTATGGTTATGATAGGTGCCATGATTATGGCCGTTGGCTTAGAATTATTTCTTGTCCCCAATCAAATTATGGACGGGGGCATCGTCGGTATTTCCATTATTATATCCCACTTATTATCCTTACCACTTGGATTATTTATCTTCGTACTCAATATTCCCTTCATCTTTTTAGGCTACAAACAGCTCGGTAAAACCTTCGCGATTTTAACAGGTATTGGTATTACAACATTATCTGTAACAACGATTGGCTTACATAACTTAGAGCCATTTACAACGGACTCTTTGCTTGCTACTGTGTTTGGCGGGATTGTATTAGGTGTGGGCGTCGGTATTGTTATTCGTTATGGCGGGTCATTAGATGGTACAGAAATTTTAGCGATTTTATTTAACCGTAAGCTACCTTTCTCTGTTGGTGAAATCGTAATGTTTATGAACGTTATTATTTTCTCAGCAGCTGGCTTCATTTTTTCTTGGCAACAAGCCATGTACTCAATTATGGCCTACTATATCGCCTCTAAAATGATTGATGTAGTTATACAAGGTCTCGAAGAATCGAAATCTATCTACATCATTAGCGACGAAACTGACGAAATTGGACAAGCTATCATGGACCGCCTCGGACGTGGTGTAACGTTCCTTCATGGTGAAGGTGCCTACACAGGCGATAATAAAAAAGTTATTTTTACAGTAATTACACGTATTGAGGAGTCAAAATTAAAAACGATTGTTGAAGAAATTGATCCACACGCCTTCTTAGCGATTGGTAATATTGCTGAAGTGAGCGGTGGACGCTTCAAGAAAAAAGATATCCACTAAAAAAGACGTGCCCGCTTGTGAAGTGGGCACGTCTTTTTTCTTATAGTAAGCCAATCCATTTCCAGTATGTTGCACTGAAGATTAGGATGAGTACATAACCAATAATGGCAATTGGTAGACCCGCTTTAAAGAAGTCTTTAACTGTAAATGAGCCTGTACCATACGCCAGCATATTTTGCGGCGCGTTAACAGGTAGTAGGAAACCAAAACTGATAACGAATTGTTGGATTAATACAAATCCCACTGGGTTAACATCTGAGCCAAGCGTTGAAGCGAACACTAATACAATTGGGATTAATGCTGAAGCTAGTGCTGTGGCACTCGCAAAGCCTAAATGAATTAAAATATTAAACAGTGCAAGCAATGCGATGGTCGCAAGTAGTGGCATACTATCTAAGCCCATTAAACCGAACATTTTATCTGACAGCCACTGTGCTCCGTCTGTTGCCAGTAAAATTGAACCGAGTGCGATACCTACCGCAAAGACAATAATTGTACCCCACGGAATTAACTTCTCTACTTGCTTCCATGTGAATACACCAATTTTTGGTAGTAATAAAATCGCTACCGCTATAATCGTCACGGTTGTAGAGTCAAACGGGTGAAATCGTTTCTCTGTAGCCCAGAAAAATAGCAAAGCTAAAGAAATAATAATGAGACGCTTTTCTTCTGCACGTAGTGGCCCTAGGTCTTTTAAATTTTGATGAACGATTGATGCTCCACCTTCTAATACTTTTGTTTCAGGTCTGATGACGTTAATCATAACGAAGTATAAGACGACCGACATTATAATAGACCAAGGCGCAGCATACATAAACCATTGCCCCCATGATACATCTACACCAAATTGTTCATAAATAAAATCAAGTGCCACCATGTTTTGCGCAGCTGCTGTTTTAATCCCTACGTTCCAAATCGAAATAGATTGAACCGCGGTAATAATAAGTAATGCACCTAGTCGACTGTTGGCTGGTAAACCAAATGCCGCTACCATACCTAATAAAATCGGTACGATAGCGCCTGCGCGAGCCGTCGCACTTGGCACGAAGAAAGCTAAAATAATGGATACTAAAATTGCACCAAATACAATAGCTCCTGTTTTAGCGCCTACCTTTGATAAAATATACAAGGCTAAGCGCTTATGTAGATTGGTTGCCTGCATAGCGGCTGCTAAGAAGAGCGCACCTGCAACTAATGCTACCGCCGGACTTGAAAACCCACCAAGCGCCATTTTTAACGCTTCCTTCGTCGTTAGTAACTCATCAGGATTGTCTAGCTTTGGTGATAAGCCTAATAACAAGGTTAACAGGGATACAATCATGGCCGCACTTACTGGGTAAGTAACTGCTTCAGTTACCCATAAAATAATGGCGAAAGCTAATACTGCTAATGCTCTATGCCCCATTACTGGCAAATCATCAGGTGTTGGTAACAGTAATACACCTATTAATACAGCAAATGATAATACTAAAAAATACGGTTTTAAATTCTTTTTTTGTTTTTCCATATTTCTTCCCTCCTTTTCACTTTAACTATACTGTTCCATTATTGAGCTATTGTAAAGCCTAACCATACAAATCCATTAAAAAAACCCGCTAATCGCCTAAGCGACCAACAGGTTTTGTCAATAATCTGGCACATCTTCCCCAGTATAGTTCGAAAATTTATTGTATTGCTTGTTAAAAGCTAATTTCACTGTACCTGTAGGACCGTTACGCTGTTTTGCTAAAATAATTTCAATTAAGTCATTCGGTGGTGCATCTTCTTCTTTATTATAATAATCATCACGATACAAAAATGATACAATATCGGCATCTTGCTCAATACTACCTGATTCACGTAGGTCACTCATCATCGGACGCTTATCTTGACGTTGTTCAACGCCACGCGAAAGTTGTGATAGAGCAATAACAGGCACTTTTAATTCACGCGCTAACGCTTTTAATGAGCGCGAAATATCTGATACCTCTTGCTGACGGTTTTCGCCTGGTCGTCCGCTACCTTGAATTAATTGTAAATAATCAATTAAAATCATATCAAGACCACTCTCTTGATAGAGACGGCGGCATTTTGCTCTAATTTCATTTACACGCAAACCAGGTGAGTCGTCGATATAAATGCCCGCTTTCGATAAGCTGCCAATTGCTAGCATTAGCTTACTCCAGTCTTCGTTTTCTAAAGAGCCTGTACGCAAGCGTTGTGCATCAATCAAGCCTTCTGCGCAAAGCATACGCATAACAAGTTGCTCGGCCCCCATCTCTAGTGAAAAGATAGCTACGTTTTGTTTAGAACGTACGGCGGCATTTTGTGCGATGTTTAATGCGAAAGCCGTTTTACCCATCGAAGGTCGAGCCGCTACGATAATTAAATCATTACGCTGGAAACCTGCAGTCATTTTATCTAAATCAACATAACCTGTAGAAATACCCGTGACATCGCCTTTATTTTGATGCATTTTTTCAATATTATCGAACGTCTCATGAAGTACGCCTTCAATATGTTTAAAATCACTCGCATTGCGTTTATTTGCTACTTCCATAATAGAACGCTCGGCATCAGATAGAAGCTCACTGACCTCATCCTCGCGCATATAACCGTCATCTACAATTTTTGTAGCAGCACGAATTAAACGACGCAATACGCTTTTCTCACTAACAATATCAGCATAATACTCTACATTAGCAGCTGTTGGCACAGCATTTGATAACTCTAACAAATAGCTGAGACCGCCAATTTCCTCGAGTGACTTACGAGCGGCGAACACTTCACTGACCGTTACTACATCCACTGGGCTACCTTGATCGCTTAACTCTAACATCACCTCAAAAATTTGTTGGTGCGCTGTTTGGTAAAAATCTTGAGGTTGCAAACGCTCAGATGCGACGATTAGTGCTTCGGGTTGTAAAAAGACAGCACCAATAATGGACTGCTCCGCCTCTTTATTATGAGGCGGCACACGTTCTATCATTGCGTCACTCATTTATTATTACTCCTCAGTAACATGTACTTTTAGCGTTGCGTTAACTTCATTATGCAATTTTACTGGTACATTCGTATAACCTAATGCACGAATACCATCGCTTAATGACATCTTACGCTTATCTATTTTAATGCCATGCTTTTTTTGTAATGTATCAGCGATTTGTTTCGTTGAAATCGAACCGAATAGACGGCCACCTTCGCCTGATTTCGCTGTCATATCTACCGTTAAAGCTTCTAGTTTTTCTTTTAATGCTTGCGCCTCTGCTAGTTCTGCAGCCGCATTTTTTTCTTCTAAACGTTGCTGACCTTTGAGCTGTGACATCGCTTGTGTACTTGCTTCAACAGCATAACCGTTTTTAATTAAGAAGTTTTGTGCATAACCTACAGCTACTTCTTTCACTTCACCTTTTTTACCTTTACCTTTAACATCTTTTAAAAAAATTACTTTCATTGACTTGAACTCCCTTCAACAACTTCTATTATCGCTTTCTTTAAATAACCTTTCACTTCGTCAATCGAGTTAGCTTCCATTTGGCAAGCTGCATTCGTTAAATGCCCTCCGCCGCCGAGCTTTTCCATGACGAGTTGGACATTAATATCACTTAAAGAACGTGCGCTTATACCTATCATACCATCTGCACGATGCGCTATGACAAACGATGCGCCTACATCCTTCATCGTCAATAAAATATCAGCTGTTTGTGCAATGAGTACCGAGCTATATACTCGGTTATCCTCACCTGTAGCAATGGCAATGCCAGGGCGGAAAAACTCCACATTTTGAATAATTTTCGAGCGTTCTATATACGTCTCTACATTTTCTTTAAGTAAGCGTTGAACTAAAATCGTATCAGCGCCTTTAGCACGTAAATAGGATGCTGCATCAAATGTACGCGAACCTGTGCGAAGCGTAAAGCTTTTTGTGTCTACAATTATACCTGCAAGCATTGCGGTGGCCTCAAGCATATCTAAATGCTTTTCAGTTGGTTGGTACTCGAGTAATTCTGTAACGAGCTCCGCTGTAGACGAAGCATACGGTTCCATATACACGAGCGTAGGGTTATCAATAAAATCTTCACTACGTCTGTGGTGATCGATAACAACGACCTTCTCTGCCCGCTTAACAATTCTTGGGTCTACTACCATTGATGGTTTATGCGTATCCACTACAACGACAAGCGAATTATCGGTCATTTTACTCAACACTTCATCTGGCGATAAAAAGGTATCATAAAAATCAGATTTGCGCTCAATTTCATCCATTAAGCGCACGACACTACCATTCATATCATCTTTATTCACAACTGCATAACCTTTAACATTATTCATTTCGGCCATTTTCCGTACACCGATTGAAGCACCGATGGAGTCCATATCAGGGCTCGCATGTCCCATCGCAAAAACTTGATCGCTCTCTTGAATTAAATCTCGTAAAGCATGAGAAATAACACGTGCTCTAACGCGCGTACGCTTCTCTACAGGATTAGTCTTACCACCATAAAAACGAAACTTACCATTAGGCTCTTTAATTGCGACTTGGTCACCGCCACGTCCAAGAGCTAAATCCAAACTCGACTGGGCTAGCACGCCTAGTTCAACTAAGGAAGAAGAACCCTCTCCAATACCAATACTTAAGGTTAAAGAAAGATTTTTCTTTGCAGTACGTTCGCGAATTGTATCTAAAATATCAAATTTCTTTTTCTCTAAACGACGCAAAATCCGTTCATTTAATACCGCAATAAAACGATCTGAAGAAATCCGTTTTACAAAGATATCATAATCCGCTGCCCACCCATTTACGATTGAAGTAATTAACGTATTCGTCAAGCTTCTACGCTGATCATCCATCGCTTGCGTAAGCTCATCATAATTATCAATAAATAACACACCAATTACGGTACGATCTGCATAATACTGTGTTTCATACTCCACTTTTTCTGTAACATCGAAAAAGTAAAATAAACGTTCATGGCGTTTAAATGTCACATTATATTTACGCTCTCTAAACGTTAAAGTCGTCTCAACGAGTGCTTCTTCACCTTTTTTAACAATCAAGCCAAGTTCTTCTGATATTACTGTAATGTCTTCACCAAGCAACGTTTCCACACTTAACATATTTAAAATAAAAGGGTTAACCCATTCAATTGTATGCTCACTATCAATTAAAATAATACCAATAGGTAGCTCAAGTAGCGCCTCTCTGCCCACATCTTTAACTCGATGAGACAAAGCTTCGATATGTTGTGCAGTCGCTTGATAAACATCATTTTCTACTTTCCATAAATAAATGATAAGGGCACTGTAGCTACTAATAAATGCAAAGGCAATGCCTAAATGCCATATACACAACACCGCAAATATAACGAAACCAAAAATTGTGAGCGCTACTAAAGGATAGCGGAGCGGACGGTTACGATATGTGTTCATCAGTGCACCTCCTACCTATTTGTTTTATTCGTAATAAATGTACGAATATCCATACCTAAATCAAGCACACCAACTAATACAAGAAGAGGGAATAGCGGCACTAATAACACACAAACTATTACACCCACTGTTTTAGCAATACCTTTCGCTGCTAGATAGTACTGAATTAATGAAAATGCCTGTAATACAAGAAGTACACTTAATACAACGTCAAAATTATACGTTACGGTATAAAGTGTCGTACCTATTTCAGGATTAACAAATAATTTCACAGTAACTACAACGAGATAATACCATAAAATAGAACGCGGTAAGCGCATATCTTTAAATGGTGAAAATTTCGGTACTTGTACACTTAAGCGTCGTAATATAGGTAAATTAATACTTAACATCATAAATGCAACTAAGAAAGATGACAATGTTACTAGCGCAGGGACGAGCGCTTCTAATAAGGTCATTAGCTGATTAATATCTGCTACACTCATCGCTTCTTTTCCTGACGTAGCTAAAAAAGCTTCATTCATTGCGAGATATGACTCGCGCGTAGTCGCTAACATTTCTTTAATAACATCAATTGCTAAAAACTGAATAAGCACCATATACATAACAACAGTAACAGTAAGTACTGTTAAGCCTGTAGCCATCAGTAAGGCAACTTTACTGTAGTTAGCCCGAATCCCCATACCTATTACTACTCCAATGACTGCAAACGACAATGCCGTCGGTGCTACAATAATTCCACCTAGTAATGTGCCAACAATAATGCTCACTGTTGCAACGAGCACGGTTTGCTTAGGCGTAAACTTAGCTCCGTACCACATTAAAGGCAATGGTGTAATAAATGCGGTAAAGAACGAAACCACAGGTATGTACACAGTCATAAATAACAATATGACAAATAATGCTGTCATCATCGCACCGTATACGAGCGATTGATTTTTTGTACTTGGCATATAAAACCTTCCTTTGAATTACAAACTTATTAGCTTATTGTACCATTTTCTGATTACAAGGAACAAAAAAGCGCTACCCGAAAGTTAAACTCTCAGATAACGCTTTAATTGAATTATTTTTCTTCTGCAACGAATGGTAGTAATGCCATAATACGAGAAACTTTAATTGCAGATGTAAGTTTACGTTGGTATTTAGCAGATGTACCTGTTACGCGACGTGGTAAAATTTTACCGCGCTCAGAGATGAACTTTTTAAGTAAGTCAACATCTTTGTAGTCGATGTGCGTAATGTTATTCGAAGTGAAGTAGCAAACCTTACGGCGTTTGCGGCCTCCGCGACGTGGTGCCATAATGTGTAGCCTCCTTTTTATTTTAAATTAATTAGAATGGTAAATCGTCATCTGTCATGTCGATTGGTCCGCCTGCATTACCACTTGGTGGCGCTGAAAACGGATCGTCATTCATATTTGTATAGTTTTGCTGATTCATGGGTTGTTGTTGATATTGGTTTTGCTGCGGACGCTGTTGCGGCGCTGCATAGCCTTGTTGCCCACCGTAATTTTGTTGTGGTGCACTTTGTTGCGGTGCACTGTATTGCCCACCACCAGTGGATGCGCCACGCGGCTCTAAAAATTGAATGCTGTCTGCTACAACTTCAGTTGTGTAAACACGTTTACCATCTTTATCATCATAGCTACCTGTTTGGATGCGACCTTGCACACCTACTTGACTACCTTTACGCATAAAGTTAGCTAAGTTTTCGGCCTGTTTGCGCCATGCCACACAGTTAATAAAGTCAGCTTCTTTTTCACCTTGTTGATTAGAAAAAGCACGATTTACAGCTACAGTAAAGCGAGCAACTGCAAGGCCCGTTTGCGTATAGCGTAATTCTGGATCTTTTGTTAATCGACCTACGAGAACAACATTATTAATCATTTAAGCAACCTCCCTTTCAGCATTGTGTTTAATCTTATTTATCGTCTTCGCGTACTGCGATGTGACGAATGATATCTTCGCTAATGTTAGCTAAACGTGTGTATTCGCTAATTGCTTCTGCAGGCGCGTTTACTTTCACGATTTGGTAGTAACCTTCACGGAAATCATTGATTTCGTAAGCTAGGCGACGTTTACCCCAGTCTTTTGACTCGATAACTTCAGCACCGTTTGTTGTTAGGATTTCGTTGAAACGCTCTACTAACGCTTTTTTCGCTTCGTCTTCAATGTTTGGACGTACGATGTACATTAATTCGTATTTTCTCATCTGTTGGACACCTCCTTATGGACTTAGGCTCAAGTAATAACCTGAGCAAGGAGCAAGTAATAATTATTACTCACATCAATGAATTGTAACACAGTGATAGTTCATGTACAAGTGTTATACTGAACACAAGGAGGTTTTTATGTGAAGTTACTCGACACAATTGAGCTTACTATTGACGACGTAATGCGTGACAGTTTACGCATTACTGGCTTAACGCTTTTAACCTTTACTGCTGCACACCTTTTCGTTAGGAGCGCGCCATTTCAATTATCTTTTTTTGCGATATTAAAAGCCATCGCGCTCATTACTGTTTTATATATAGCCCTCATTATTGCACACGAAGCTTGCCATTTGATTGGTTTCATTATTTTTGGTCGTGCACCGCTTACCTCACTTAAATTTGGTTTAAACCTTGAGCTTGGTGTAGCCTATGCTACAACTACCAAATGTTTAAATAATCGCGCAATGAAGGCGGCGCTTATGCTTCCCTTTTGGCTAACAGCTGTGCTCCCAACCCTTATTGGTTTTTATTATGATAATTACCCGTTAATTTTCGTAGGCGCGTTACTCACAGGTGGTGCAGCAGGCGATTTCGAAATGTACCGTGGCTTACGCAAATTTCCAAACCACGTGTTAGTGAAAGACGATACCGAAAAGCCTCGCTTATTTATTTACGAAAAAAGCGACGAGCCCACATGAACTCGTCGCTTTATTTTTTATACGTTAAAACGGAATAACATAACGTCGCCGTCTTGTACGATATACTCTTTACCTTCTAAACGAACTTTACCCGCTTCTTTCGCTGCTGGCATTGAGCCTGCTGCGACTAAATCATCATAGCTTACTGTTTCGGCACGAATAAAGCCGCGCTCAAAATCTGTATGGATAACGCCGGCACATTGTGGTGCTTTCATACCTTTACGGAATGTCCAAGCACGAACCTCTTGAACACCAGCTGTAAAGTAAGTTGCTAAGCCTAATAAGTCGTATGAAGAACGGATTAATTGGTCTAAACCTGATTCTTCAATGCCTAGCTCCTCTAGGAACATCGCTTTCTCGTCATCCTCAAGCTCTGAAATTTCTTCTTCAATACGAGCGCAAATTGTAATGACTTGTGCGCCTTCAGCCTCTGCATACTCACGCACTTTTTTAACATACTCATTGTTAGCTGCATCAGCTACTTCATCCTCAGCAACGTTCGCTACATAAAGCATTGGCTTAATCGTTAACAAATGTAAACCTTTTACCACTTTTAGTTCATCGTCTGTAAGCTCTACAGAACGCGCTGGTTTTTCTGCTTCTAATGCTTCTTTAATTTTGCGTAATACCGGCTCTTCTACTAATGCCTCTTTATCTTTTTGACGCGTCATTTTTTCCACACGTTGATAACGTTTTTCCACAGACTCTAAATCAGCTAAAATTAACTCCAAGTTAATAACCTCAATATCATCAATTGGATCTACCGCACCTGATACGTGTGTAATGTTTTCATCTACGAAACAACGTACGACTTGGCAAATTGCGTCCACTTCACGAATGTGTGAAAGGAATTTGTTACCAAGACCCTCACCTTTAGAAGCACCTTTTACGATACCTGCAATGTCTGTAAACTCAAATGCTGTTGGCACAGTTTTTTTAGGCTCTACTAATTCTGTTAATTTATCTAAACGTGCATCAGGTACTTCAACGATACCTACGTTCGGGTCAATCGTTGCGAATGGATAGTTTGCAGCTAATGCGCCTGCTTTTGTAATTGCGTTAAATAATGTTGATTTACCTACGTTAGGTAAACCTACAATCCCAGCTGTTAATGCCATGAAAGACACAACCTTCCTCATTTTCTAATCGGTACTATTATATTGATAACTCCACTAAAAGTCTAATCAGCTTGTGGTGCTGCCACAATAACTTTTTTCATTTTCTTGACGAAATCTCGCCGCGGAATCATTACACTATGCTGACATCCTTCACATTTAATGCGAATATCAGCACCCATCCGAATAATTTTCCAAGCATTTACGCCGCACGGATGCGGCTTTTTCATTTCCACTACATCGTGTAAGTGAAACGCTTTGTCCATTACTCTGCTCCTCCTTTTTTGCTCACTGTATTCTTATCATAAACCATCATTTTAGGATAAGGTAAATCAATATTATTTTCTTCAAACAATGTGATTAAGTCTTTGCGTATCATACGAGACACAGCATACTGTTGAAGCGGCAATGTTTCTACAGAAATACGCCAAGTCATTTCTCCTACGCCCATATTTTGTACCCCAAGTAATGTAGGTACTGTAACAATGTTGTCATTCTTTTCAGGCAAGGTCGCTAAATAAGTACGAATTAAACGCTCTGCTTTTTCGATATCTGCCGTATACCCTAACGTAAAATCAATATTTGCGATAGAGTTAGCGAGCGAGTAGTTAATAACATCTGTAATAGCACCATTAGGAATAATATGCATCTCCCCAAAATTTCCTTTTACCTTTGTCGTGCGCAAACCTATTTCCATTACGGTACCTTCACGGCCACCAACTTGGATATAATCACCCACACCAAATTGATCTTCGAAAATAATAAAGAAACCAGTAATCACATCTTTTACTAAACTTTGTGCACCAAAACCAATCGCTAAACCTGCGATACCAGCACCCGCTAATAAACCAGCAATATTAATACCTACTGCTGATAGGGAGGCCATAATTGCTGAGAAGTAAACGACATAAGCAATGATGCTTTGTAATAAACGCTCGATTGTTTTGCGTCGGCGCTCCGTATGATTACCCGGCAAGTTTGCGCGTAATCGAAAGACTTTCCGAATAATGAAGCGGCCCACTTGCACAACAATCCATGCGAGTAACACAATTAACGTAATACGAATGCTCACTTCAAATAAATGATCCCAAAAAGCCTCTGATGTTAACTTATCCATAAAGCGTCTTGAAAATTGATGCCATAACGTCTGTAAAATATTCATTATTTACTCCTCTCCTAGTAATTTATCCACAAGTTGTTGTAATTCTTCTGAGGAATAGAAATCAATTTCTACCGTGCCTTTTTTCTTGCTTCTTCTAATCGTTACTTTCGTTCCTAAGCTTTCTTGCAATATGGCTTCTACTGCTTGTAGCTCTGTTGAACGCTTAGCTTTGTTTTTGGGCGCACGTTCTTTAACGAGTTGCTCTAGCTGCCTTACATTTAATTTTTTAGCTAACGCGAGTTGCGCAAGTTGTTCAATTTGTGTTGCTGACTTTACCCCCGCTAGTGCGCGGCCATGTCCCATCGACAATTCGCCACTATCCACAAAGTTACGCACAGTCTGTGGAAGCTTTAACAAACGAAGATGATTCGCGATATGTGGTCTGCTTTTTCCTACACGTTCAGCTAATTGCTCCTGTGTAAAACCAAGATGTTGGATTAGCGCCTCATAAGCCTCCGCTTCCTCAATAGGTGTTAAATTTTCGCGTTGTAAATTTTCAAGTAGCGCTAACTCCATCATTTCTTTTTCATCGAAGTCACGCACAATTACAGGCACTTCTTGTAACCCTGCAAGTTGCGATGCTCGAAATCTACGCTCTCCTGCAACAATTTCATAATATTGCTTGTTTTTTCGCACAATAATTGGCTGTAATATGCCATGAATAGCAATTGAACGCGCTAACTCATCTAAGGCTTGCTCATCAAAATAACGACGTGGTTGAAATGGGTTAGGTTTAACTTGTCGACAGCGCACTGTCATAATTGGATCTTCTGCACGAACCGTATCTTCTTGAAAAAAAGCATTTGGTGCTTGTTTTATCGTATCACGCATTACGCTCCCCCCAATACTTGTTAGTTTAACAAAAAAATAAGGAGCACACGCAATGGTATGCCCCTCTTCACTACTTTTTCTTTTTTGGTATTTTAACAGTAATCTGATAATACTCCTCTGTATCTTCTTCTTCTGTTTTCACTTGAATACCGCTATCGCTGACCATCGTTAATGACTGTCGAATCGTGTTTAAGGCAATTCTAACATCGCGGCTTACTACTTTACGACGTGCTTTTTTCTTACGCACTGGTGCTTCTTCTTCATTAGGGTAAAGCAAGCTATGCACTTGCTCCTCTAACTGCCTTACATTCCATCCTTCAGCAATCGTTTTCTCTAATAGCTCAAGCTGAAGCGACTCTTCTTTCGCTGTAATAATAGCCCGTGCATGACGTTCAGTAATTTGGCGCTGTAAAATAGCATCCTGAACAGCTTGTGGTAGCTTCAATAATCGTAATTTATTAGCTACTGTCGATTGTCCTTTACCTAAACGCTGTGCTAACGCCTCTTGTGTCAAATCATGTAACTCTAATAATTTTTGATAAGCTACGGCTTCTTCAATAGCGGTTAGTTCTTCACGCTGTAAATTTTCAATGAGCGCTACAGAAGCTGTTTCTTTGTCATTCATTATACGTACGATTGCTGGTACTTCTTGCCATGCTAATTTTTTCATCGCACGAAATCTTCGTTCACCTGCAATAATTTCGTATTGCTCATCATTAGTACTACGCACGACAATCGGCTGTATAACACCATGCGTATGAATCGTACGTGCTAACTCGTCAATCTTTTCCTCATCAAATATTGTCCGCGGTTGGAAACGGTTTGGCACAATGTTGTCGATAGCGATATGTATAACCTTTTCCGCTTCGTTCACCGCTTCCTCTGTTTTTTGAGGCTCTTCCTTACTGCCGCCTCCGAAAAATCGTGAGAATGGACTTTTCATCCAATTGGCACCACCTTCTCTAAACTATCTCTTACTCTATTATTTCGGATAATCTCAAAAAAGTACATCGTCTCTTTTATTGAATTGGTGTTTTATTAGGTGTTCCTGGTTTACGTGGATACTTTTTCGGTGTATTTTTCACTTTATCAAATACGTATAACGTACGTTCACTTTCTTCTATAGGTAGTGTGAATTCATGGCTATCTACAAGGGTTGTCCCTAACAGTTTAATAGCCTGTGTAGCATCCTTTAGCTCCTCTTGACCTGCTGCTGCTTTTAATGCCACAAATTGTCCACCTTGTTTTACTAAAGGAACGCAGAGCTCAGATAGTACAGACAATCTCGCAACTGCACGAGCAGTAACGACATCAAATGTTTCGCGATACTTTTTATTTTGACCAAACTCTTCTGCACGAGCATGTACAAAGTTTGTATTTTGAAAACCTAATTCTTCACTTAAGTGATTTAAAAATGTAATGCGTTTATTTAAAGAATCCACAATTGTTACTTCAAGATGTGGATAACAAATTTTAATAGGCAAGCTCGGAAAACCCGCGCCTGCTCCTACATCGCAAACGGTCGTCACTTTCGTAAAATCATAGTAAAATGCTGCGCTAATTGAATCATAGAAGTGCTTTAAATAAACTTCTTTTTCTTCAGTAATTGCTGTCAAATTCATTTTTTCGTTCCACTCTACTAATAACTCGAAGTACTTTCTAAATTGAGCAATTTGCGTTGGACTTAACTCAATCCCCTTAGCACGTAAGGCTTCGATAAACTGTTGTTCGTTCATGTCACGTCTCCTTTAAAAATAGATGACGAGCAACTACTGCTAGCGCTCGCCATATTTGTGTTCTATTCTGCTTGGACTTTCGCAATTTTACCTTGTTCTAAATAGACGAGTAAAATCGAAATATCTGCAGGGTTAACGCCCGATATACGAGAAGCTTGCGCTAGTGTTAGCGGCATAACTTCTTTAAGGTGCTGGCGCGCTTCGGTTGCTAACCCTGAAATTGCATCATAATCAATGTTTTCTGGAATTTTTTTACCTTCCATTTTATGAAGTTTTTCCACTTCACCTAAAGCTTTTGTAATATAGCCTTCATATTTAAGTTGGATTTCAATTTGTTCTTTTACTTCTTCAGATAGCTCAGCATGTGCTGGCTCTGGAATTAATGACGCCACTACATCATAGTGCATTTCTGGACGTTTTAATAAATCTGATCCCCGAATACCGTCACGTAAAGCTGTGCCACCTGCTGCTTGAATTGCTGCTTGTGTTGCTTCATTTGGCTTAACAAAAACAGTGCGTAATCGCTCAATTTCTTCAGCTACTTGTTGGCGCTTAATAACAAATTTATCATAACGCTCCTGCTCAATCATGCCAATCGTATAAGCTTTTTCTAACAGACGCATATCCGCATTATCATGACGCAACAATAAACGATACTCCGCACGTGATGTTAATAAGCGATAAGGCTCACTCGTACCTTTTGTTACAAGATCATCAATTAACACGCCAATATAAGCTTCTGAACGGCTTAAAATGAGCTCCGGCTTACCGAGTAAACTAGCTGCAGCATTAATACCTGCCATTAAACCTTGTGCTGCGGCTTCTTCATAGCCAGATGTACCGTTAATTTGACCTGCTGTGTATAAGTTTTTCACTTTTTTTGTTTCTAACGTTGGCCATAGTTGTGTAGGTACAACCGCATCGTATTCAATCGCATAGCCTGCACGCATCATCTCTGCTTTTTCTAACCCTGGAACAGAGGCAATTAAACGATGTTGCACATGCTCAGGCAAGCTTGTGGATAAGCCTTGTACGTAAACTTCGCGTGTATTGCGTCCTTCTGGCTCTAAAAAGATTTGGTGACGCGGCTTGTCATTAAAACGTACAATTTTATCTTCGATGGACGGACAGTATCGTGGCCCTTTACCTTTAATCATGCCTGAATACATCGGTGATAGGTGAAGGTTTTCCTCGATAATTTCATGTGTTTCTGGACTTGTATAAGTTAGCCAGCATGGTAGCTGGTCCATAATAAATTCGGTTGTTTCATAGCTGAAAGCACGCGGTACGTCATCACCCGGTTGAATTTCTGTTTTACTATAATCAATCGTACGGTTGTTAACACGTGGTGGTGTTCCCGTTTTAAAGCGTACCATATCAAAACCTAAGTTTTTAATACTATCGGCTAATTTAATTGATGGCTGCTGATTATTCGGTCCACTTGAATATTTAATATCGCCAATAATAATTTCTCCGCGTAAAAATGTCCCAGTCGTTACGATAACTTTTTTAGCACGATAAATGGCACCAATTTGTGTAATGACACCTTGTACCTCATCATTTTCCACGATAAGTTCTTCCACCATCGCTTGATGAATTTTTAAGTTTTCTTGTTCTTCTAAAACACGCTTAATCTCTTGTTGATAAAGTACTTTGTCAGCTTGTGCACGCAATGCACGCACAGCAGGGCCTTTACCTGTATTTAACATACGCATTTGAATATGCGTACGGTCGATTACTTGCGCCATTAAGCCGCCAAGGACGTCAATTTCACGAACAACAATACCTTTCGCTGGTCCCCCAATCGATGGGTTACATGGCATAAAAGCAATCATATCTAAATTTATCGTTAACATTAGTGTTTTGGCACCCATTTTAGCTGAAGCATAAGCTGCTTCGGCTCCTGCGTGTCCTGCACCAATTACAATGACATCAAACGTGCCTGCCTCAAATTGTGTTGGCATGCTCGTATCTTCCCTTCTCTATTCGGATTATTTCCCTAAACAAAACTGTGAAAACAGTTGGTTAATTAAACTTTCTTGTACAGTGTCTCCTATAATTTCTCCAAGGATTTCCCATGTTCTCGTCACATCAATCTGCACCATATCTACTGGCACACCTGCGTGCGCCCCTTCAAGTGCGTCTTCTACCGCATCTTTTGCCTGATGCAATAGTGCAATATGACGTGCATTGGACACGTATGTTAAATCTCCGGCTTCAACATTACCTTCAAAGAAGAGCGAAGCAATTGCCTCTTCTAAATCCATAACGCCTTGTTCTTCTAAAAGTGATGTTGTCACAACACGGCGCTCACCTGCTAATGCTTGTACTTCAGCATAGTCAACTTGTTGTGGTAAATCGGTTTTATTAACAATTACAATATAATCCATTGGTTCAATCGTTTCAAATAAGCGGCGATCTTCGTCTCCTAATGGTTCAGCTCCATTAATCATAAATAATATTAAATCAGCCTCACGCAACACTTGACGTGATTTTTCAACACCAATCCGCTCTACGATATCTTCTGTATCACGAATACCTGCTGTATCTACCAAACGTAGCGGAACACCACGGACGTTAACATACTCTTCTATAATATCACGAGTCGTACCTGCGATATCAGTTACAATGGCTTTATTTTCTTGTACTAAGCTATTTAAAAGTGACGATTTACCAACATTCGGGCGACCAATAATTACGGTTGATAGCCCTTCACGCAAAATTTTACCTTGCGATGAAGTTTGCAGTAGTTGATCAATCTCCGTGCGTACAAATTCGCATTTTTCTACTAACATAGGAATTGTCATTTCTTCTACGTCATCATACTCAGGGTAATCAATATTAACTTCTACTTGCGCAAGTATTTCTAGCAATGCTTGGCGTAGTTGCCCAATCAAACGTGATAATTTACCGTCCATTTGATTTAAAGCTACGTTCATCGCGCGGTCTGTTTTCGCACGAATTAAATCCATCACTGCCTCAGCCTGCGATAAATCGATACGACCATTTAAAAATGCACGCTTAGTAAACTCACCAGGCTCTGCTAAACGAGCACCATTTGTTAAGGCAAGCTTTAGAACGCGATTAACTGAAGTTAAACCTCCGTGACAGTTAATTTCTACTACATCTTCTCGTGTAAACGTTCGAGGTGCACGCATTAAAGATAACATTACTTCTTCAACTACTTCTTTGCTCTTTGGATCAATTAAATGACCGTAGTGTATCGTATGTGATGCATGATGTTGTAATGATTTATTAGCGGGAGATTTAAAGATGCGATCTGCGATTTCCACAGCCTTATCCCCACTTAAACGCACAATCGCGATTGCTCCTTCACCCATCGGTGTAGAAATCGCTGCAATTGTATCAAAATACATGTATTGTCCTCCTCATTTAAGTTATCCACACTGTGTATAACTAATGCCGTTCTTTCTTCCTAGCTACTTAGATTAGCACAAATTATCATAAAGCTAAAGCTAAGCAAACATAAAAAATGCCGACAATCCAAATCCATTGTCGGCATTTCCATTACAATTTTTTTACGGCCAAATAACGTCGTGGCTCTTTCCCTTCAGAATACGTTTCTACATCTAAGCGGTGGGCTAATGCATTATGCAAAATTTTTCTTTCCATCGCAGGCATCGGCTCAAACTTATGGGTGGCACCTGTGTCTGCCACACGGTCTGCTACGCGGTGAGCTAATTGTTCTAATGCTTCCTTACGCTTCGCGCGATAATTGCCTACATCTACTAGCGCTGTTTTATATTGCTTCACTTCTTGATTCAGCATAAGTTGCGCTAATTCTTGGATAGCATTTAAAGTTTGTCCTCGCTTGCCTATAATTAATGCAGCTTTTGCACTTTCCACTTGAAAATGAATACGTTTTCCCTGCTCCCTCACCTCTACCGTCGTATCTTCAGCTCCCATTGCTTGTGCAATATGTTGAATATATTGACCAGTAGCTAATAATGGGTCTACTGTTTGACTAGGCGTTTCTACTGGTGGTGCAGATTGAGGTTCTACATGTTTCTCTTCTGATGGTTGTTCAATTAATGTCACACGTATTTCTGCGGGACGCGTACCAAAACCTAAAAAGCCTTTTCTACCTTCTTGCAAAATTTCAAGATTTACTCGTTCACGGGCAACGCCAAGCTTTTGTAACGCTAATGAGATCGCTTCTTCTGTCGTAGCGCCTATTTGCGTAATCTGTTTCACTTATTTCGCTCCTCCTGTAGTACAAGTTACTTGTCTTCTTTTCTCCAAGGCTTGTAAATAAATAAGTTTTGCACAAATGTGAATAAGTTACCAATAACCCAATATAGTGAAAGGGCTGCTGGTAATACCATACCAAAACCGATAATCATTAATGGCATAATATATAACATCATTTTCATTTGTGGATTTGAATTGTTCATAGCTGGACCTGTAAATAATACGATGTACTGAATTAAACCAGCTGTAATCGCTAAAATTATACTAGGTTCTGCTAGTGGGAACATAAAGAAACTACCTAACTCAAAGGCATCTGGTGTGGCATTCATACGACTAATCGCATGATAGAAACCAATTAAAATTGGCATTTGTACTAAAATTGGTAAACAACCTGCTAATGGGTTTACGCCTGACTCCGACATCAGCTTCATCATCTCTTGTTGATACTTTTGCTGCGTCTCTTGGTCTTTAGAAGCGTATTTTTTCTTTAACTCTTCCATTTTTGGCTGTATTTCTTGCATTTGTTTCGCGCTCTTCGTTTGCTTAATCATGAGAGGTAAAATTGCTAAACGAATAATAATCGTTACAATAATAATCCCCCAAGCATAAGAGCCAAGTAAATCAGCAAAGTATTTAATTACTGAAACGAGTGGCCAAACAATAAACTCATTCCAAAATCCTTTGCTATCTGCTGAGATAGGTTCTTTGAACTCGGTACAACCAGAAAGTACAACTGTTGCAGCAACCAAAGTCAGCATTATCCAAAGTCGTTTTTTCAAACCGCTTCCTCCTACTTGAATCAATTACTTCATATTGTTCGAGGTTATTCTATCATGTTTTGTAGCTTTTACTCTACTAACAATACAAATTTACTCGTTAACTAGCGTTTATACTAAAACGTCACAACTTACTCCTCCTGTTTGGTGGGCTTAATAGCTTTTGCAACACGGAGTACGTGCGTTAAACTTTTCTTTACTTCATGAAAATTCATTGTGGACGCTGGATTTCTAGCGATAATAACATAGTCCGTATGCGGTTTTATCTCATCATTCATTTCTAAGATACTTTGACGAATATAGCGTTTAATCTGATTACGTTTTACAGCATTGCCTAATTTTTTGCTAACAGATAATCCTACACGGTATGTCTCAGTATCTGCATTGGGCAAAAGGTAGACGACAAATTGCCGATTCGCAAAAGATTTCCCTCGTTTAAAAATTTTTTGAAAATCTGTATTTTTTTTAATGCGTTGACGCTTATTCATTATTTCACCTACTTAAACAATTAAAAGACCCGATCAGCTTGCTAATTTTCGAAAAAAAAGACCACTGATTGGGTCAGTGGACTTATGCTGATAATACTTTTCTTCCTTTACGACGACGAGCAGCTAGTACGCGACGACCGTTTTTAGAGCTCATACGTGCGCGGAAACCGTGAACGCGGCTGTGCTTACGTGTTTTTGGTTGGTAAGTACGTTTCATTTATATACACCTCCAAATGAAGTTATTTTTCTACATACAGACCTATGCATTATATATAATTATACGGTATTTTGTCAAATTTTTTTAGCATTACATATTTGACTCGTTATTTCTTTATTCGTAATGTGTGTGCCCACTATATAAGGATAGGCTTTTTTCATCCCTATCACTTAACACCCTTCTAGATGATTTATAATCGGAGATCTGTAGTGAAGTATGTTCATAAAGCGCTAATCGATTAGAAGGTATCCTGACATTTTTCGCAGATGAGGGGTCTCCTCTTTTAAAAGTTGAATACCTTGGCTCATCAATGAAATTGTAGTGCGTACGCCACACCACAAATTACTTCCTCCAATTTTCCTCATCTCTTTACTCTACACTAAGATGGTAAAAATTAATTTTTAACGCTCCCTCCATACAGCCCAAATTACCATTTTTCTATGGTAAAATTAACTTTCTACGCTGTTTTTAAGTTATCCCCATTTTTTATACTTTTCTGTTCTTAACTTTGTGAATATTTTTCTTCAGCAAAATAACTCATTCACGACTTATTTACAGCTTATTCACATATCAATAGGCTGTTGATAACTTTAATACCACCTTGAATAAGCTTGTGGATAACCCTTTTAAACCTTGTTATATCAATATTCTTCTGCTATACTTCTATTATTGCCATTTTGGCTTATTTTATTTATCCACAACTGTACACAACCTGTGGATAACGTTGTTCAGTTGTTTGGGATAATAGTTATCCACAGGTTGTGATTTCTGTGTATAGCTTTAAATTTAGGATGATTTTTTAAAGAAAGGAGTCATTGAAATTTGGATAATATTGAATTATTTTGGGCAAGTGTATTAACTGAAATTGAACAAAAAATTGCCAAGCCTAGTTTCGAAGCGTGGCTAAAATCAACGAAGGCCATTCATTTTGAAGGAAGCACAATTGTAGTAGCTGTACCTAACGAATTTGTCTGTACATGGTTAAAACGCAACTATACCGTCCTTATTGAAGGCGTATTAAAGCAACTTACTAATCAAAATATGGCTGTTCAATTTATTATTAAAGAGGAAGATGATGTCGTAAATTTACCTCCTATTAAAACACAGCCCCCACCCAATACAACTATTGATGTAAGCGGGATGTTAAATCCTAAATATACATTTGAAACCTTTGTAATTGGCTCTGGTAATCGCTTCGCACATGCTGCTTCACTTGCTGTAGCTGAAGCCCCTGCAAAAGCTTATAATCCTTTCTTTATTTATGGTGGTGTTGGCTTAGGAAAGACACATTTGATGCATGCTATTGGTCATTATGTAATTGAGCACAATCCAGCAGCAAAAGTTGTGTATTTATCTTCTGAAAAATTTACAAATGAGTTTATTTATTCAATTAGAGATAATAAAACGATAGATTTTAGAGATAAGTATCGTAATGTGGATGTGTTATTAATCGATGATATTCAATTTCTAGCGGGAAAAGAGTCAACACAAGAGGAGTTTTTCCATACATTTAATGCTCTGCATGAGGAAGCGAAACAAATTATTATATCGAGTGATCGTCCTCCTAAAGAAATTCCTACATTAGAAGATCGTTTACGCTCTCGATTTGAATGGGGTTTAATTACAGATATTGCACCACCAGATTTAGAAACACGTATTGCCATTTTAAGCAAAAAAGCAAAAGCTGATGGCTTATCAATTCCTGAAGATGTTATGGTGTATATCGCTAATGAAATTGATTCCAATATTCGAGAGTTAGAAGGTGCACTAATTCGTGTAGTTGCTTATGCATCTTTAGCAGATCTCGATATTTCACTAGAAGTAGCAAGCAAAGCATTAAAAGATATTATGCCTACTGGTAAGCAACGTGTAGTAACAATTTTAGATATAAAAAATGTAGTAGGCGACTATTATAATATTCAATTAGAAGATTTCTCCGCTAAAAAACGAACACAGTCTATCGCTTATCCTCGACAAATTGCTATGTATTTGTCACGGGAACTAACTGATTTTTCGTTGCCTAAAATCGGCAATGAGTTTGGTGGTCGAGACCATACGACTGTACTGCATGCACATGAGAAAATCTCGAATTTAGTAAAAGTAGATAAGCAACTCCAACAAGAAATACAGCAAATCAAAACATCTCTCGGAAAATAAGGTGTGCATAACTTTATACTTTCCACACAATGTTATTAACATGTTATTAACACCAGTAATATTGATATGGCGCTGTTAAACTATAGTTATCCACAAATCCACAGCCCTTATTATTAATACTACTTAATTATTAACTATATATATTAAGATAAGTGAGGTATAACACAAATGAGATTTACAATTTTGAAAGATCATTTAACGAACGCTTTAAACGATATTTTGAAAGCAATTAATACTAAAACAACGATGCCTATATTAACGGGGGTTAAAATTGAAGTTTCCAATGAGGGCGTGCGTTTAACTGGTAGTGATAGTGAAGTAACGATACAAACTTTTATCCCTACAGAAATTGATGCTACAGAGATTGTAGAAATTGAACAAACAGGTGCTGTTGTTTTACAGGCACGCATGTTAAATGAGATTGTTCGTAAGTTACCAACAAACAAAGTGGAAATTGAATTAGCAAATGGTGTTCAAACGTATATTCGTTCAGGTAAATCTGTTTTCCATTTAATTGCTACAGATGCAGCGGAGTATCCTTTATTGCCTGAACTTAGTCAAGACAACCAATTTTCTATCCCGGCTAATATTTTAAAAGCTATTATTCGTAAAACAGTATTTGCCGTTGCGCTGACAGAAAGTCGTCCAGTTTTAACAGGTGTAAACTGGGACATCGAAGGTAATGATTTAACTTGTATCGCTACAGATAGTCACCGCTTAGCACGTTACAAAACAAAGTTAGAACAACAAATGGGTTCGTATAATGTTGTTATCCCTGGTAAAAGTTTAACTGAGCTATCAAAGATTATTGCTGATACAGCAGAGCCTGTACAAATTATCATTACCCAGCAACAAGTACTATTTAAAACAAATCATATGTTATTTTTCTCTCGTTTATTAGAGGGAAATTATCCAGATACATCACGCCTAATTCCTACAGACTTCCAAACAAATATGGTGTTAAATGGCCGTGAGTTATTCCAAGCGATTGATCGTGCATCATTATTAGCTCGCACAAATAGCAATAATGTTGTGCGTTTAACTACTGTGGATAACCGCGCGGTAGAAATTTCTTCAAATTCACCTGAAATTGGTCAAGTACAAGAAGAAATTTCGCTGCAATCATTAGAGGGTGATGCCCTAAAAATTTCGTTTAGTGCCAAGTATATGATGGAGGCATTAAAAGCCATTGATGATGAAGAAATGTTAATTCAATTTACAGGAGCAATGCGACCATTTATTTTACGTCCAGCTGCTGATGATACAAATCTTCAACTTATTTTACCGGTACGTACAAGCTAATAGCTTGCTAAGAAAAAGCGTTCTCTTTCAGAGGGCGCTTTTTTTGTGAAAATGTTATAATAGACGTAACAATGGTATGATAAGAAAATACGATTTTATTAAGTTGGAGGCGTGAACGTGGAAGAAATAATGATTGATAGTGAATTTATAACGCTAGGACAGCTATTAAAAATGACAGATGCTATTAGTTCCGGTGGTATGGCAAAGTGGTTTCTACAAGAGCATGAAGTGTTTGTAAATGGTGAGTTAGAGGATCGCCGAGGACGTAAGCTTCGTGCAGGAGATGCGATTATGATTCCAGGGTCGGGTCGTTTTAAGATAAGTCAGCGCGAGGCTTGATATATGCATATTGAAAATATTACACTGCATCAGTACCGCAATTATAAAGATTTAGCATTAACTTTTTCGCCTAAGATTAATGTATTTATTGGAGAAAATGCACAAGGAAAAACGAATGTGATGGAAGCGATTTATGCACTTGCAATGACAAAGTCTCACAGAACGAGCAATGATAAAGAATTAATCGCCTGGAATGAAGAGTATGCACGTGTAGAGGGTACAATTAGTCGCAAATACGGAAGCTTTCCATTGCAACTTGTTATTACTAAGCAAGGCAAGAAGACAAAAGTAAATCACTTACTACAAAGTAAATTAAGCGAATATATCGGTCAATTTAATGTCGTAATGTTTGCGCCAGAAGATTTAAATGTAGTGAAGGGATCGCCTCAGTTTCGTCGCCGTTTTATCGACATTGAAATTGGTCAAATTTCCTCTACATATTTACATGAACTTATGCAATTTACTAAAATCTTAAAACAGCGTAATCAATTTTTAAAAAATGCAAAATATAAAAAAACAGATCCTGTCTTATTAGAGGTGTATACGACACAGTACGTCTTATCTGCAGCGGAAATTATTCACCGTAGGTTTTTATTTATGACGCTGTTACAAAAATGGGCAGCGCGCATTCATACTAGCATTTCACGAGGGAAGGAATCCCTAGTGATTAAATATAAGTCAGAAAAAGAGATAACAGCTCAGTCTACTGTCGAGGAGATTGCAGCTGTTTTAACAACACGTTTGAAAGAAGTCGAACAACGTGAGTTAGAACGCGGGGTAACATTAATAGGGCCACATCGAGATGATCTACAATTTTTAGTGAATGATTATGATGTGCAAGTGTATGGTTCTCAAGGACAGCAACGTACAACGGCTTTATCTTTAAAATTAGCAGAGATTGAATTAATTAAAGAGCAAACACAGGAGGCGCCCGTATTACTTTTAGATGATGTACTTTCCGAGCTCGATGATTATCGTCAGTCTCACTTGTTAAATACTATTAAAGGTGAAGTACAAACATTCGTTACAACAACGAGTGTAGAAGGTATTGAACATGCAACTATTAAAGAAGCAAAGATGTTTCATGTGGAACAAGGCACAGTAACAGAAGATATTAGTTTGAAAGAGGAGTAGGTGAACACGTTGGCTAATGAAGACAAAATAATGCCTGTTGAGGCATATGATGCCGAGCAGATTCAAGTGTTAGAAGGCCTAGAGGCGGTTCGTAAACGTCCAGGTATGTATATCGGTTCAACCAGTTCAAAAGGGTTGCATCATTTAGTTTGGGAAATTGTGGATAATAGTATTGACGAAGCATTAGCAGGTCATTGTAACAATATTGTTGTGACAATCGAGAAGGATAACTGGATTCGTGTAGAAGATGACGGACGCGGTATTCCAGTAAGCAATCAAGAGAAAATGGGGAAGCCAGCAGTTGAAGTTATTATGACGGTGCTGCATGCGGGCGGCAAATTTGGCGGAGGCGGCTATAAAGTATCTGGCGGTTTGCACGGTGTAGGTGCATCTGTCGTTAATGCCTTGTCTGAAAAAACAATTGTCCATGTAAAGCGTGAAGGTCACATTCATGAGATTATTTTCTCTAAAGGTGAAACAATTCAGCCTCTACATGTCATCGGTACAACAGAAGAAACAGGTACAACGGTACGTTTTAAAGCGGACCCGACTATTTTTACAGAAACGACGGAGTATGAATTTGCGGTACTCGCACAACGTGTTCGTGAATTAGCGTACTTAAATCGCGGTATTTATTTAACAATCGCTGATGAGCGAGAAGGTATGGAGCAGTCAGTTACGTATCACTATGAAGGTGGGATTACTTCCTATGTTGAGCATTTAAACGAAGAAAAAGACCCACTGCATGAGCCAATAGATATTTATAATGACCGTGATGGTATTACAGTAGAAATCGCTATGCAATACAATGCAGGTTATGCTTCTACTATTATTTCATTTGCTAATAATATTAATACGTATGAAGGTGGTACACATGAGTCTGGTTTTAAAACAGCTCTTACACGCGTAATTAATGACTATGGTCGTAAAAATAATATTTTAAAAGAAGCAGATGCTAATTTAACAGGTGATGATGTACGTGAAGGTTTAGTAGCAATCGTATCAATTAAGCACCCAGATCCACAATTTGAAGGACAAACGAAAACAAAACTTGGTAACTCAGAGGTAACGCAAATTACTAGTTCATTATTCTCTGCAGGCTTTGAGCGCTTTATGCTTGAAAACCCTCGTGTGGCTCGTCAAATTGTAGACAAAGGGATTTTAGCATCACGAGCTCGTGTGGCAGCTAAAAAAGCACGTGAAACAACACGTCGTAAATCACCACTTGAAGTATCAAGCTTACCTGGTAAATTAGCAGACTGCTCGTCAGTAAAACCGAGCGAATCTGAAATTTACATCGTAGAGGGTGACTCGGCTGGTGGTTCAGCTAAATCAGGCCGTGACCGTTATTTCCAAGCGATTTTACCATTACGTGGTAAAATATTAAACGTTGAAAAAGCGCGTTTAGATCGTATTTTATCTAATGCTGAAATCCGTGCAATGATTACTGCATTTGGTACAGGTATTGGAGAAGATTTCAATTTAGAAAAAGCGCGTTATCATAAAATTGTAATAATGACCGATGCGGACGTCGATGGTGCACATATTCGTACACTATTATTAACGTTCTTATTCCGCTTTATGCGACCTTTAATTGAAGCAGGCTATGTTTATATTGCACAGCCACCACTTTACCAAGTCAAACAAGGTAAACATATTGAGTACTGTCATACAGATGAAGAGTTACAAGAAATTTTAGAGCGTCTGCCTAAAATTCCAAAGCCAAACATTTCTCGCTATAAAGGTCTTGGTGAAATGAACGCTGAGCAACTATGGGAAACTACGATGGACCCTGAGCACCGTACATTGCTACAAGTTAATTTAGATGATGCTGAAGCAGCTGACAGTGCATTTGATCGTTTAATGGGTGAAGAAGTAGAACCGCGTCGCCAATTCATTGAAGAAAACGCAATTTACGTGAAAAACCTAGACTTCTAAGGTGAGAGGAGGTAACAATGTCAATGGAAAGACAAAGTATAAAAGGAATTAATATTACAGAAGAAATCGAAGACTCGTTTTTAAGCTATGCGATGAGTGTTATCGTCTCTCGTGCGTTACCGGATGTACGTGATGGTTTAAAACCCGTACATCGCCGTATTTTATATGGCATGAATGAATTAGGTAATACATCAGATAAACCACACAAAAAATCAGCGCGTATCGTTGGTGACGTAATGGGTAAGTTTCACCCTCACGGTGACTCTTCAATTTACGATGCGATGGTACGGATGGCGCAAGACTTCAGTTACCGTTATATGTTAGTTGATGGACATGGTAACTTTGGTTCGGTCGATGGTGATGGCGCGGCAGCTATGCGTTATACAGAATCTCGTATGTCTAAAATCGCGATGGAAATGCTACGTGACATTAATAAAGACACGATTACGTATCAACCTAACTATGATGGTTTAGAAAAAGAGCCAACGGTATTACCTAGTCGCTACCCTAATCTTTTAGTGAATGGGGCAGCAGGTATCGCAGTAGGTATGGCAACAAATATTCCACCTCATAACTTAGGCGAAACAATTGATGCAGTGCTAGCATTAGCAGATAACCCAGCAATCACAACAGAAGAGCTAATGACAATCATTCCAGGACCTGACTTTCCAACAGGCGGCTTAATTATGGGACGCAGTGGTATTCGCCGCGCGTACGAAACAGGACGTGGCTCGATTATTATTCGAGCTAAAGTAGAGATTGAACAAACTTCGAATGGTCGTGAAACAATCGTTGTTTCCGAGTTACCCTACCAAGTAAATAAAGCGAAGCTGATTGAAAAAATTGCTGAGCTTGTACGTGAAAAGAAAATTGATGGTATTACAAAGCTTCAAGATGAGTCTGACCGTCGTGGTATGCGAATTATTATGGATATCCGTCGTGATGCTAATGCCAATGTAGTATTAAACAACCTATACAAACAAACGGCTATGCAATCAAGTTTCGGTGTTAATATGTTAGCTTTAGTAGACGGCCGACCTAAAGTGTTAGCTTTAAAAGAAGCGCTTTATCACTATTTAGAGCACCAAAAGGTAGTTATTCGTCGTCGTACTGAGTTTGAACTAAAAAAAGCACAAGACCGCGCTCATATTTTAGAAGGCTTACGTATTGCGCTTGATCATATCGATGAAATTATTACCATTATTCGTGGTTCTCGCAACGGTGAAGAAGCTAAACCTAAACTAATCGAAGCTTATGGTTTAAGCGAACGCCAAGCACAAGCTATTTTAGATATGCGTTTAGTGCGTCTAAGTGGTTTAGAACGTGAAAAAATTGAAAATGAATACAATGAATTACAACAGCTCATTGCAGAGCTCAAAGCTGTATTGGCTGATGAACATAAAATCTTAGCGATTATTCGTGAGGAGATAACAGAAATTAAAGAGCGCTATGGTGATGCACGCCGTTCTGAAATAATGGCGGGTGGCGCAGCATTTATTGAAGACGAAGATTTAATTCCACAAGAAGACTCTGTTATAACCTTTACGAATAAAGGTTATATTAAACGTTTAGCTACTAACACCTACCGTAGTCAAAAACGTGGTGGACGTGGTGTGCAAGGCATGGGCACAAATGAAGATGACTTTGTAGAGCATTTATTATTTGCTTCTACGCATGATACTATTTTGTTCTTTACGACAAAAGGTAAGGTATTTAGAGCCAAGGGCTATGAGATTCCTGAGTACAGTCGTACAGCTAAGGGGTTACCAATTGTTAACTTACTAAACCTTGAAAAAGAAGAAAGTGTCACAGCGATGATTCGTGTGCCTTCATTTGATGAGGATGCTTACTTTATCTTCACAACAAAAACAGGTGTAACGAAACGTACAGCTGTTTCAAACTTTGCTAATATCCGTACAAATGGCCTTATTGCAATTACGCTTCGTGAAGAAGATGAACTTATTGCAGTACGTTTAACAGATGGTGCGAAACATATTATTATCGGGACACACCAAGGTATGTTAATTCGCTTTGAAGAAACCGACATTCGAGCAATGGGTAGAACGGCAGCAGGTGTACGCGGTATTCGCTTACGTGACGAAGATTACGTAGTAGGTATGGAAATTATCGAAGAAGACCAGGATATTTTAGTTGTAAGTGAAAATGGTTATGGTAAACGTACGAAGCAATCGGAATACCGTCTGCAATCGCGTGGCGGTGTCGGTATTAAAACGATGCAAGTAACTGAAAAAACAGGCAATGTCGTAGCGGTTAAAACAGTGACTGGCGAAGAAGACGTAATGTTGATTACAGTTGAAGGCATGCTCATTCGTATGGATGTGGATGATATTTCTCAAATCGGACGTAATACACAAGGTGTGCGTTTAATTCGTTTATCTGACGAAGAGTATGTAGCAACAGTTGCTAAAGTAAAAAAAGATGACGATGAAGAAATTGAGGAAGATGAAGTAGAGCAATAATGAAGCTTCATGAAAAGCTACTGCCCTTTTTAAAAAAGGGCAGTGGCTTTTTCTATGCAGATAGGCAATTTTTTTTAGCAACGTGGTAAACTAATAGAAAAACCTAGGAAGGTGAATGAATGTGGAAACTGAATTAGCATTGACACATGTGCCGATTAATCAACTACGTGTAGGTGAAATAATTGCAGAAGATATTTTAGTAAATACAAAATATCCTGTCGTAGCTGAAAATACTAAACTAACATATGAGCACTTACATATTTTTGATGTTTTTAATATTACGCAAGTACCTGTTCTACGCTCAAGTGACGAAGAAGTAGCCTCTCTCCCTGTTGCCGAAAGTAATGAGCAACGTGAAGTAGCTGCTCCTAAAACAGAAGTTGTATTTAAGCGTGTATATTTAGAAAGTGTTGCACAATTTAAAAAGGAATTTCAAGCATGGGAAGCAGGAGCTAAAGTAGATATTACAAAGCTACGCGGCATCTTACTACCTATTATTGAAATGGCACTGAATGACCGTACGATTATTTTAGATTTAAATGAATATTCTGATCCTAATAAATACTTATATCATCATTGTATCGCTACGGGCCTAATTACAGGAGTGATTGCACAAAAGCTAGGTTATGATCGTGGAGTTACTATTCAATTAGCACTAGGTGGCGCATTAGCTGACTCTGGGATGGCTAAAATATCACCGTCCATAAGAGATAAAAAGGGTGCTTTAACAGAAATGGAATTTAATGAAATTCGCAAGCATCCGATTTATAGTTATCAAATGATTAAAGATATCCCTGTGCTAAAGCAAGCGGTAAAGGCAGCTGTGTTTCAGCATCATGAGCGTTTAGATGGAAGTGGTTATCCTACAGGAGAGAAAGTGGATAAAATAACAATGGAAGCACAAATTATAGCAGTAGCAGATGTTTTCCATGCTATGATTTGTGAACGAGCGTATCGTGCTAAAGAACCTTCTTTTAAAGTGCTAGAAAAAATTAAAGAAGAAGAGTTTGGTAAGTTCAACTTACGCGTAACAGATGCGCTATTATCTGTTGTTTCCGATTTATCGATTGGAAGTCGTGTATTATTATCTAATTTGGAGCATGGTGAAGTACTTTATATGAATTCTAATGCACCTACTAGACCTTTAATAAAATTAAGCCGAACAGGCGAGATGTTAGATTTACAAAACTTCAGGCATATTCATATCCAACATATTTTAAGATAAATCACTCTCTACTATAAAGAAGAAGACACGTATTTAACGGTCCCTATAGTGCATGCTGTAGGGGCTGTTTATAAGTATTTAAATTAATATCGTAAAAGTGTTGACATTAAAATGATATACTGATATTCTTATGTAAGTCGCAAATGACATAACAACTTCAAAAAAACATTTTAAAAAAAGATGTTGACAAACAACTTAACAAAATGTTATGATATAAAAGTTGCTGAAACAAGCGACGCAAACATGAACCTTGAAAACTGAACAAGCAAAACGTTAATCAATAAATCGTTTCATTAAATTGAAACAAAATTTTGGACATCAAAATTGATGCCAGCAACATGAGCTTAATCGCTCTCTTATGGAGAGTTTGATCCTGGCTCAGGACGAACGCTGGCGGCGTGCCTAATACATGCAAGTCGAGCGAATGAAAGAGAAGCTTGCTTCTCTGGATTTAGCGGCGGACGG
>NZ_QAFW01000029.1 GCF_003057615.1 Metalysinibacillus jejuensis | reverse complement strand
AAATGAAGGCATTCGCCTATTGGCATTAGCATAGAAACAAAAACTCTTGGAACAAGAGGGTTAGCTCGGTCAGTTTTCGTTGGCTAGTAAAAGCAACGATAAGTCGAGAAGCCCCCACTTCAATTAGACCGCAAGGTCAATAAGTGGTGGGTAGTTCACAAAGATTCGCTTTGGCACGCACGATAATATCGGCTCAGGTCCGATTCATTTACCCGCAGACGAAATGCATACGAATGCGACGTGGTTGTCGTTTACGAGAAGCGATAAGTGGACAGAAGAGCAACTAACGGAGGCGATGGTAGCGGCAAGCTATGCGATGAATGCGTTCATCCCGCTCTTCATTCGTTGTGATGCGCAGGATATGGCGGTCGTGCCACAAGTGAAGGCGACGCATAACGACTTACCGACGTTTTTCGTGTACGACCGTTACCCAGGGGGCATTGGTTTAAGCGAACGCGTCTATGATTTATGGGAGCCGCTCATTCAGCGCACGCTCGAACATGTGGCGCAATGCCCGTGTGATAGCGGTTGCCCCGCGTGCATCGGTGCGCAACATGACGCCGATCAAAAGGTGCGCGTTCGTACGTTATTACAGCAGTTACAATAAGGGAGCGAGGCGCTTGTCTCGTTCTCTTTTTTTGTGGTGTAAAGTTGCGTAAATGCCCGAAATCTATTATATTTTGGGTACGAACTAGCAAGGAGGCAACGTATGAGAAAAGTGATAATCTTAGCTATAGTTCTCCTGCTGAGTGCATGTAGCGAGCAAGATGAGCTTGTGACGAGCGACGCCTTTACGATTTCGCACGATGCATTTGCGGCGTATAAGGCCAACGTGCAGCGCGTCTATGCGAGCAAACAACAAACGTTTGACGTCACAGACCGCGCACTACTTGACGAAATGATTGCGCGCGAGACGATGCTATGGCTAGCAAAAGAGCGCGGCATTACCCCAACACAACAACAAATCGAAGCGTATGCGCAGCAAACGAAAGCGGCTTTTTTAAAAAGCGCGACGCCTGAGATGCACGACTTACATCAACAGCTTGCGGCTGACCTTGGCGTGAGTGAAGCGGCGTATTTTACCCACCCGCGCGTCATGGCACAGTACCGTGAGCTCTTAACGATTGAGCAGTTAATTCAAACATTACAAGATGAAGGTGAACTTACCGACCAAACGCTCGCGCATTATGTGGAGGCGCATAAGCCCGCGCTCACCATTCATCAGTAAGGAGGAAGCCGTTGTCGTATGAGCAAAAAATGATGGCGATGAAAAAAATGTTAAAAAAAGCAGCGCCACCATCGCCAAAGCAGGCGCGTAAGCCGAGCGCACCGCCCTATGTTAAACAGTGGCAACAAGCAGGGCTAGACGTCATTGAAAATGACTTTGGCGTGTGCTTCGTGCGCGAATGCTTTTATCCGAATGATTATGAGCACGGGGATGCGACGCTCGGTGACTTTCACCGCGCTGTGCAACAAACCGCGTCACTGGCGCATCCGCTCGTACCTACGCAACCGGTGATGTTTTTTGATACCGAAACGACAGGGCTAAAAGGCGTCGGCACGCAAATTTTTTTACTAGGCGAACTCGCCGTAGAGCCGAGTGGCTTTCGTTTAAAACAGTACGTGCAAGCAGACCCCGCAAACGAAGCGGCGATGCTGTATGCGTCGAGCATGTGGCAAGGGCAAGAGGCCGTTGTGAGCTATAACGGCAAAAGCTTTGACTGGCCGCAACTAACGACGCGCTTTACGATGCACCGCGAGCAATTACCGCTGCTGCCTGAGCGTACGCAAATTGACTTATTGCACGCCACGCGCCGCATTTGGAAAGAAGACGTTACGTCGATGAAGCTAACGGCGATTGAACAGCAAAAGCTCGGCTTTTATCGGCAGGGCGATATTCCCGGCTTTTTAGCGCCGATCATTTATGCGGACGCCGTTAAAAGTGGCAATCCTGAGACATTGCTTAAAGTGCTGATGCACAATGAATGGGACTTATTATCGCTCGTGACGCTGTACGCTAAAGCGCTCGATTTATTAGCGCTCCAGTTAAAGGAAAGTGCGCGCACGTATACGAATATTGGTAAGTGGTACGGTGATGTTAAAGCGCGCGAGACGAGCCGCGCGGTGCTGACGCGTGTGACGGAGCACTACGACGTTACCGAAACCCACGCCGCCCATTATGCACTCGGCTTTCATCATAAGCGCATCGGAGCGTATGAGCGAGCACGCGATGACTTTTTAAAGGCGTTGCCGCAGTTAAAAGAAGTGGAGCGGCTACGTGCGCATGAGCAGCTCGCCATGCTGTATGAGCATCAACTAGGGGATGTTGCGTCGGCACTTGCGCATTGTGAAGCGGGGCTGCGCATAATCGAAGCGAGCACGCGCTTACAACAAGCAACGAAAGCGCGACGCTTAGCACAGTGGCACAAAAGAAAGTTGCGGCTATTAAGTAAACATCCACAGAAAGATGCCGATACTTAATAAGCTTGTGCTATAATACAGTATAAGCATTGACATGCAAGGGAAGGTGAATTTATATGGAACGAAGACTAACATCAGACCAAATTTTTGAGAAGGAATTTAGCTCAAGTTTTCGTGGCTATAATACCGATGAGGTTAATGATTTTTTAGATATTATTATTGAAGACTACAATACGTTTGAAAAAACCATCACAGCATTACAAGAAGAAAATCGTCGCCTAAAGGCAAACGCGGGAGAGGTTGTATCACGTCGTGCTGCAAGTAACGGCACTGCGCCACGTACAAATACCCAAAATTTTGACATTTTAAAGCGACTTTCGAACCTAGAGAAACATGTGTTTGGTGATAAGTTATCTGAATAATTGAGGCGGGCGGCTTAAAACGACGGTTATCGTTGTTTTTTAGCCGCTTTTCTAGTATAATCGCCATAGCATTAGTTGACCCGAGTAATCGCTGCGTCGCTTTGACGATGTAGAGGAAAGTCCATGCTCACACAGTGCTGCGATGCCTGTAGTGTTCGTGCATACTGAAAAAATAAGGTATGGCAGTTAGTAGCTGACGGCGGAAGTACTACCTAAGCCTTGCGAGGTATGGTAAACGCTTTCTGAAAGTGCCACAGAGACGAAGCTTTACGAGAAATCGTAAAGGTGGAACGAGGTAAACCCCGCGAGTGAGAAACCCAAATTTGGTAGGGGCACTCTCTAGAAGGAACTGAACGGAATAGAGGGACGGAGCAATCCGTAGACAGATGATTACTACTCAGCTGTACGAGGCTAACGCCGCTTGAGTACTTGAGGACAAAACATGGCTTACAAGGTCGATTAATGAATAATTTTAAACCAGAAAGCTCTCTAGCCTTAGAGAGCTTTTGTACATTCGTACAGCCGCACTTGTTGTAGGGAGCTACACAAAAGAACGTGGCCACATAACGTTTGACACGAGGCAAGTGTAGAGAAATTTGAATATAGATAGGGTGGACATAAGTGAGTAGTATAAACGATAAACAAAATAAAGCGGTTCCCATCCCTGATGAAGTCATGCGTAAAATATTTGAGAGTGTATCAGAAGGTATTATGATTACGGATTGCAGGAAGCGCATTTGTCATGTGAACCCTGCGTTTGAGTTTGTGACCGGTTACACCCGTGAGGAAGTCATTGGCACTGCGCCTACCATTTTGCAGTCGGGCATGCATGGTCCGCATTTTTACCGTGAAATGTGGGAGCAAATTTTGATAGACGGTGTATGGCAAGGCGAAATTTGGAACCGCCGCAAAACAGGCGATGTTTACCCGGAGTGGTTAACGATTTCGGAAGTGCGTGACGAGGCTGGCAACGTTATGAATTACTGCGGCATTTTTTCGGATTTATCTGAGCGGCACCGTGTGGAAACACAGCTTGAGCAAACGATTGCGATGGACAGCTTAACTTCTGTCAGCAATCGCCATAACTATATGGAGCGTATGGATACGCTACTTGCGACATCTTCTGCATTGTCACAGCAAGTGCAGCACGCGGTATATGTCATTGATATTGACCGCTTTAAACAATTCAATGACACATTTGGGCATGTGAATGGCGACTTTATTTTAGCGACCATTGCAAATCGCTTAAAAGGGCTTATTAAAAATAAAGATATTATTGCGCGCTACGGCGGTGATGAGTTTGTTATTACGTTAACGAGCGTAGCTGACGCAGAAGAAGCACGTATTTTTGGCGATAAGGTGCTAGATGCCATTCGACAGCCAATGAATGTAGCAGGCGCTGAAGTATTTTTAAATGCTAGTGTGGGAGTTAGCCTTTACCCATACGACGGCACGACAACTGAGAAGCTATTACATAACGCAGATAAGGCGATGACGTATATTAAAACAACGGGGCGCGGCGGCTATGAGTTTTATTTTGACGATTTAAAAACGGACGCTAAGCGACGCATTGTATTAGATGCCGAATTGCGTAAAGCCATTGAGGCTAAAGATTTTACACTTAACTTCCAACCTAAAGTATGTACACAAACGGGTGCGATTTTAGGCGTGGAGGCATTAGTGCGCTGGACAAACGAAAAACTAGGCTTTGTCCCACCTAATGAATTTATTGAGCATGCGGAAGAAACAGGCTTAATCATTCCGCTAAGTGACGTTATTTTTGAAATGGCGTGCGAAGGCTATAACGCGCTAAAACGCGCAGGACACCAAATGCCAATTGCTGTTAACGTCTCAAGCATTCACTTTGAGCAACCGGACTTTATTGCGTCGCTCACACGTATTTTAGATGCGCATGAAGTATCAGCACAAAATTTAGAAATCGAAGTGACAGAGCGCACTGTAATGAATGATGCATCAGAAACCGTCGATAAGCTTGTACGCCTGAAAAAGCTCGGCTTTAAATTGGCGATCGATGACTTTGGCACAGGCTATTCGTCGCTGAGTTATTTAATTAAATTCCCGCTCGATTATTTAAAAATCGACCGTAGCTTCATCCAACAAATTACGACGCTTGACGAAAAACAAGCAGTCGTTGACGCGATTATTCAAATGTCGCACCGTTTAAATATGAAAGTTATCGCAGAAGGCGTTGAACAAGATAAGCAAGTAGAGTTGTTGCGTTCAATGGGCTGTGATATTATACAAGGCTATTATTATAGTAAACCACTACCCCTAGATGAGCTGATTGAGTTTTTAAGCTTTTGGGATGAACATACAGAGGTGTAAACCATGACAAAATTTAATTTAGTGGCAACTGCAGCGATGGGGCTTGAAGCAATCGTGGCAGAAGAAGTACGCGACCTTGGCTATGAAACGCAAGTCGAAAACGGCAAGGTGTACTTTGAAGGCGACAAGCTTGCTATTGCCCGCACAAACTTATGGCTGCGTGTAGCAGACCGCGTAAAAATCGTAGTCGGCACATTCCGCGCCAAAACATTTGATCAATTATTTGAAGGCGTAAAAGCGCTAGACTGGGAGCGCTACTTACCGGTAGACGCTAACTTTCCGGTATCGGGCAAATCTGTAAAATCAACATTATACAGTGTGCCTGACTGCCAAGCGATTACGAAAAAAGCGATTGTCGAGCGTTTAAAAGACGTCTACAAGCGCCGTAGCTTTTTAGACGAATCGGGCGCAAAATTTAAAATTGAAGTGTCGATTTTAAAAGACGTCGTAACGTTAACGCTTGATACATCGGGCGCAGGGCTGCATAAACGCGGCTACCGCCAAGTACAAGGGGAGGCGCCGTTAAAAGAAACGTTAGCGGCAGCACTCGTAAAAATTTCGAAATGGAACCCGAACCGCCCATTCGTTGACCCGTTTTGTGGCTCGGGTACAATCGCACTTGAAGCCGCGATGATCGGCCAAAATATTGCGCCGGGCTATAACCGCGACTTCATTAGTGAAGAGTGGCCGTGGATGGACAAAGCCATTTGGGATGAGGCGCGTAATGAAGCAGACAACAAAGCAGATTACGACCAACCGCTCAATATTATCGGCTCAGACATTGACCACCGCATGGTTGCCTTAGCACAGGAAAATGCGACAGAAGCGGGCTTTGGTGATATTATTACGTTTAAACAAATGCAAGCACGCGACTTTACGACGATGGACACAGACGGCGTGATGATCGGTAACCCGCCGTACGGTGAGCGTATCGGTGAAGTCGAAGTGATCGAACAAGTCATTAGTGATTTAGGTCATGTGATGAAAAACTACCCAACATGGTCGGTATATATGCTGTCATCAATGGAAAATTTTGAAACATTATACGGACGTCGTGCAACGAAAAAGCGTAAATTATTTAACGGCTTTATTCGTACAGACTACTACCAATACTGGGGACAAAAATCAAAACGCTAACGGAAGGCATCTGCCTTCCGTTTTGTTACGGGGGAGACTTTTATGCGACAAAACATACCGTTTGAATTATCAAAAGACCGCTCATTTTTTGAGTCATTAGGCGACTGGATGGGCGATGTCTTATATGACGAACTACCAGAAAAGGGCTTTGAATGCCGCGATGAACAAATTTTTATGGCGTACCAAATCGAAAAAGCGCTTAAAGAAAAAACTGTACTTTTCGCCGAAGCGGGCGTCGGTACAGGGAAAACAATTGCCTATTTACTACCGGCCATCGCCTATGCGCGCTACACAGGTCGCCCAGCGCTAATTGCCTGTGCGGATGAGACGCTCATTGACCAATTAGTGAAAAAAGGCGGCGACATCGAAAAAATTCAGCAAGCGCTCGATTTAAAAATTGACGTGCGCCTTGCGAAGTCACGCGACCAGTACTTATGTTTAAAACGTTTCCAAGCGGCGGAAAATGTCGTCAATGAAGACTGGATTGATGACATTGCCTTTTCGATGCCAGAAGCGGTATTTACGCACGGACCGATGAGCGAAATGTATTTATACGGCGACCGCAGTGACTACCCAACGGTAAGTGACGAAGCGTGGCAACAAGTGAACTATAACGAGCTCATGCAGTGTGCCGTGTGCGATGAGCGCAACCGCTGCGGACAGACATTGCACCGCCAGCACTACCGTGAAGCGAGCGACATTATTATTTGTTCGCAAGACTTTTTAATGGAGCACTTAGCGACAAAAGAGTCACGCGAGCGTGAAGGACAAACGGCACTTTTACCAGAAGTATCTATGATGGTACTAGACGAAGGGCATTTACTGGAGTATGCGGCACAAAAAGCGATGACCTATAAAGTACAGGCCAAAACGATTGTTGGCATGCTTGAGCGTTTAATGGTCGACGGTGTTCGTGAGCGCACGCTACTTGCGATGGAAAAACTACAAGACGATCATGAGCTATTTTTTGACGAATTACGCGACTGCGTAACACCAGGCAGTGAGCGCATGCACATTGAGAAGTCGCGCGCATTAGTAGCGCACGCCAAAACGATTATTGCTGACGTTGACGATTTAATGGAGCAATTCGTCTTTGAGTCAGAGATGTATATGATCCCTGAGTATGAATTAAATATGGCAGAAGAATTTTTAGAGCACTACTTGCGTGCGATGCAAATTTTCGCCAATAAAGAAGATGCCGTTGACTGGGCAGAGGAAACAAACGGGGCACTTACGCTCGTAATTATGCCGCGCCTCATTACCGAAGTATTGCAAGAGACGCTATTTTCTAAAAAACTGCCGATTATTTTTTCATCGGCAACGTTATCCGTCGGCAAAGATTTTTCGTATATTGCGTATAGCTTAGGCATTCGCAACTACTTATCCTTTAGTGTGGCCTCACCATTTGATTATGACAGCGTCATGAAAATTAATGTCCACGCCGTAGCGCAAGCCGACAAAACCGCGCTTGTTGATCACATTTTAGCGCAGCGCGAACAAACACTTATTTTATTTAAATCGAAACAAGCGATGGCAAGCTTCCGCAGTGAACTACCGATGATGGCGAAGCTTACGATGGCCTTTGAAGGCGACCGTGAGCTATCATCCCTCGTGCGTGACTTCCAAGCAGGCGAGGTAAAAACATTATGTTCTTACCATTTATGGGAAGGGCTCGACTTGCCAGCGGACATGCTAACACGTGTTATTATTTATGATTTACCATTCCCACCGCACGACCCATTATTTGATGCGAAGCGCGCGTTCGCAGAAGATGCCTTTGAAGAAGTCGAGTTGCCATTTATGCAGCTACGCTTACAGCAAGGCATGGGCCGCCTCATTCGCACGAGCGATGACCACGGCACAATCGAGCTATTGCTTAATGCGGACGAAATGCAACAGCTTGAAACGCTAACACCATTATTTGCGGTGGAACCAACGATTAAATAACGAAAGACCGTCCTTTTGTGGCGGTTTTTTTGTTTTTAAAAAAATACCGATATCTTGTCGCTAAATAAAATACTAGTAATAGGATGGACATAAAATGTCCGCCATAAATGGTATAATATATATGATTTAAGGTCTTAAAGTTTAGGAAACATAAGACTATTTTATTATGAAGGTGGTGCTATATATGCAGAGTAAGTTTCATTACATCAAGCTTGTAGAAGATGCTTTAGCACAGTATGAGGACGATTTTATTTTTGGGGGGCCTTTGTTAGAGTTACAAGAAAGGCTACAAGCAATCGAAAGTTCTATCGCTGTGGTTGGACAATTTAGTGTAGGGAAATCAGCATTATTAAATGCATTGTTAGGCGAAGAGTTACTCTCTACACGTCGTATTGAATCAACAAAAGTATTAACTAAAATTAAAACAGTTACTAATGAGCAGGATAAAGCGATTGTTTTACATTATAAAAATGGTGAGAGTAAAACCATTTCTATTGAAGACATTGAAGAATTGGCACGCTATACAACGTTCCAAGGTACAGACGAAACTGATGAATTAAAATTAGTAGAGCTGTATTGGCCTGTTTCCTTTTTAAATGAAGAGTTGACTTTAATTGATACACCAGGTGCTAACTCGTTAACTGCCAGTGCATTTAAAGTAACAGAAGAAGCGCTACGCAGTGCCTCTGCGATTATTTATTTGTTTAATGGGCAAAAAGGGATGGATCAGGTTGACTATAAGTTACTCACAGAATTAATTGAACGCCAAAAGCATATTTTTATTGTAGCTACACATGTAGATGGCTTAACACAAAGCGAGTGGCAGGAAGTAGAGAGTAGTGTACTTGCTAAAATTCAACAGCAGGTGGATAAGTCACAGCAAATGATTTATCCTGTGTCGTCAATGCAAGCGCTACAAGGCAAGGCAGAGCATAACCCGTCATTACTTCAAGCATCAGGTATTACTCAACTTGAAGATGCCTTACAAGCATTTATGTTAAGTGGTGCGTATGAGCAAGCAAGCCTGCGTTCAATTGAGCATGACTATACGACTTTAATGGAAGAAATCGCTGAGGAAGAAGCAAGTGAAGAAGAAAAAGAAGCCCTTGCGCGTAAACACCGTCAGCTGCGCTATGAGCGTTTGGTTGCGATTACTGCGTTAAGTTATGACAAGATTGAGCGCTATGGTAAGGATATTTTACGTAAGCGCAGCGACCAATTAGTAAATGAAGAACTCGAAAATAACGAAGCGCTTCGTGCAATTTCAAAAAAATATAAAGCAAAAATTGCTAAAAAATTTGAAGACTTTAAAAACGTTATACTTAATCACCCTGATGTTACAAGTAAATTTATCGTCTATTATAAAGTACTTGAAAAAGAGTTAAATGCAACGTATCAAGCTTGGGCGGATAACGTAGCTAAGTTAAATGAGCAAAAGGTACAACAGATTGAACAGCAAATTAAAGCAGAAGACCAAATGTTTATTGAGTTAATGACTTCACTTGAAACAGATGTAGCGATGGATTGGCGCACGTTTGAAGACCAAATTAAGCGTTTATCATTGAAGATTGAGCGTATCGCCTTTGAAACCGAAGAACTACATGAAAAAGTAGACGAATACGACGAGTATCTTGGTGAGCTAGACGAAGCGGCTAAAAAAAGCAAAAAAGAGCTTGCAGAAATTGAGCACGAAGCCAAAAAGCTTGAACGTAAATTTAATTTAGAAAACGACCATTATGAGCAAGATGTTATTGCGCTAGGCAAAGCGCCTAAAGTAAAACAGCATGAGTATACAGAAGGTGCATTATGGTGGAAGAAAAAATATATACACACAGATGATAGCGAGCTTGTAGCATGGCAAGAGAAAATGGCTGCTCTTACAGAGGAGCATGAACTAAAAAAGCAATTACTAACACAGGAGCTAGAAGAACAACGTGAGTTTATGTTTGAGCAACAGGAATGGATAGAAGTGTTAGAAGATAAAATCACCGATGAAAAAGAAGCATTAAATGATGAAATTTTATCATTTGCCTTAGCAACTGTCGTTAAACAAAACCAAATTGTTGATGAAACGGTAAAAGCGTATACGCAAGAACTACATACACTTTGGCGTAAGCAATCACAACTGTGTAATGATTTACATGAAGCGCATATTAAAAAACTGACTAAGCAATTTGTTAGATTTGTAAGTGAAGTAAAAACGCAAGCTATTAAAAATATTGAGGTGGCATAATGACAACAAGAAGTGAATGGATTGAACAAAATAAAGAGGTACAAGCAAGCTTTGATACGGCAATTGCTTTAACAAACGAAGTTTCAGAGAAATTGAGTGAACATATTCAGTTACAGGATGAGTTACATGTATTACAACAACAAATGCAAAGCTGGAAAGATCACCGCTTTGAGATTGTAGTAGTAGGAGAGTTCTCTACAGGGAAATCAACGTTTATTAATGCATTACTACGTAAAAATGTTTTACCATCTAAAGTTACCCCTACAACAGCAACGATTAACTTTATCCGTCATATTGATGAAGGGCCAGGGCATGAGGTAGCCGTTGTTAATTTTAGTGATGGGCGTAAAGAAGAAGTGTCCTTTGATGATTTAGATGAATATGTAACAGAAATGAGTAAAGAAATTGCGGTGTCTGTAGAAGTACATCATGTTGATATTTTTATTGATTCCGATTATTTAAAAGACGGGGTGGTTATTGTTGATACACCAGGTCTACAAGCGCTCCATAAAGAACATGAAAAAATTACAAAAGACCAAATTAAACGTTCTCATGCGAGTATTTTTTTAGGCAACATGGAGCAATTAGGTAAAAGTACAGAATTTAAATTTTTAAAAGACCTAAAGAGCAGTATTGACCGCATCTTTTTCATTGGTAATCGTTTAGATGGCATCCCTGAAAGCGAAATTGATGAGGTTATTGCTTCGTTTGAAGCGCATTTACGCGATAATGAGTACCAAAAAATCCCTGCGGAAAACGCTAAGCTTTACCCAGTGAGTGCACTACAAGCTTTAAAAGCACGTGATAACACAGTAGAAACACGCAATTGGAATGATTGGACACCTGAGGAGCTATTAGCTGCAAGCCGTTTTGAATCATTTGAAAATAAATTAGAAAATTATTTGTTTAATGGCGAAAAGGCGCAAGATGCATTAGAAGCACCTAAGCAAGCTATTTTAAACCATTATGCACGTATCAAAGAACGTTTAAACAATCTACAACAAGCGATAGATGGCGATGTGGATATGGAAACACTACAAGCTGACAAAGAACGTTTAACACAAGAAATTGAGTTGCGTAAACTTCAGCTTGAAGAAAAAGTTTTACGTATTGAAAACCTATTTGAAGATATGATTAAAGCTAACCAAGATAGCTACCAAAGTAGTTTTGAACGAAATGAAACAACGCTCTTAAGTGAAATAGAAGGTGCTATTTCATTAGAAGAGCTAGAACAAGACTTAGGGTTTGAATTAACGCAATTTTATAAAGCGCATGATGTGTTAGTACAAGAAAGCCTAAGTGAATTAATTGCTTCACTTAATGCGGCCTTCAATCAAGAAATTGGACGCAATAAAATCCAAATTGATGTTGATGTTAATGAAGTTGCCACTGAAACTAAAGCGCTTGATATTACTTTTAGCGAACATAAGGCAGTGGATATAGAATCGATTCAAGAGCAGGTTAAAATGCAAGTGCAGGCTGAACAAGATGAGCTAGAAGAAGAAATTAAGGCGTTTCAGGATTACGAAACAAAGGATCGCGATTACCAACGCTTAGAACGTCGTCTAGAGTCGGAGCGACGTATGCAGGCTGAAGATATGCGTTTTAAAGAACGTATGCTTGAGAGTATCCCTAAAACAAAACAAAGCTATGAGTATTTAGGTAAAAAGGTTTTGTTTTTCTTTAAAAAGAAAGAAAAAGTAGACGTAGTGAATGAAGCTTACCAAGAAAAAGCAGAATCTTTACAAGAAATGCAAGCACAGCAACGAAAACTACTGCAACAAAAAGAGATGGAAGTAGAGGATGCGATTGATGAGGCACACCGCGCACAAGGCGAAACGAGCTTAACTTCACGTGATGAAGTGCGTGAGCGTCGTCGTGAGTTACGCCAAAAAGAGCAATCTCTTTTATTAGAAGAAATCAAAACGCAGTCTAAGCGTCAAGAACGCGAACTAAATAAAGAAAAGCGTCGTATTAAACGTCAAATTGAAGATGAGCTACGCACAATGAAAAAAGATTACCGCAATGTCTTACGTGGCTTAGATGCACTTAGTTTAGCAAAAGACCGTATTAGTGAGCACGTACAGCAATTGGATCAAGATTTAGCGGCACGAGAGCAACAATTACAAGAACAAACACAGCTACTTGAACAGTCAGAAGCACAAAAATCACATGTAACAGCAGTGATTGAAGCGGCAAATGAGCAAATGGCATCAGCAGAAGTGGACTTAATTTAAGGAGGTAAAGTTACGATGGATGTGACAAAGTTAAACTTGCAACCAACCGAGCAGGAAGTGTTAACAGCGCTACTAGAACAGGCGGCAAAAAAAGAAGTAGCTATTGGTTTATTTGGCTCATTTAGCGTAGGGAAGTCAGCGTTATTAAACCGTATTTTGCAAACAGATGATTTATTACCTACGCATACGAATGAAACAACAGCTATCCCCACTTATATTAAAAATGGTGATACCTTACTTATTGAAAAACAATTGCAAAATGGTGAGGTAAGTCAAATTTCGAAAGAGGAGCTGCAAGTATTTGTTGCAGGAGAGCAGGCGGCAAGTGCCCATAAGCTCTCGATTACATGGCCAGGACCAAATTGGTTAAATGATATGATATTTATTGATACGCCTGGGCGAAATACTAAATTTAAACATCATATTGAAGCATCAAAGCAAGCAATTTTATATTCGGATGCGGCGATTTATGTGATGCCATGGCAAGGCTTAACACTTGAGGATATTGTTTACCTCCAACAAATTATTTTATATCAGCCAAACATTTATTTTGTGATTAATAAAATTGACCGTATTGAACATAGTGAGGGAGTTACAGTAGCTGAGCTATGCGAAAAAACAGCGCAACAATTAGAAGATCAATTAGGGCGCCGCTTTCCAGTGTACGCTGTAAGTGCCAAGACTGGTGAGCAGGTAGACGACTTTATTGACAATTGTATCGTGGCAATTGCCCGCAAAACAACAGAGTTAAAACAACAGCGCTTTACTCATGCTGTTACAAAAATGTTAGAAGGTGTAAAGCAACGTTTGCTAAATGAAATTTATTTATTAGAGTTAGCGACTGCAGAAGATGCTACAAAAATTGAAGATGAATACCAACAAATTGAGCTAGAGCGTGCGGCACTACAACAAAAAGTAGACAAAAAGGTAAGTCAGGTTTCTCGCATATTACAAGACAACCATATGGATTTAATAGCGTTAATTCGAGCAGAGCTAACTAATCTAGAACGAGCGATTATCCACTTAGCCGACACTAAAGCAAGTTCTCTTCCAATAGATGCCATCAACCTAGAATTACAGCATTTATTATTAACGACACGCCAACGTATTGTAACTGCTGTAGGACAACGCTTACAGCAATTATTAGGTGAGCATATTACACTTAATCTAACGGAAGTGAAGCAGCAACAGCATCAATTAAATGTAACGAACTATGACATGAGCGATATTATGATGATGTTTGAGCAAGAGCGCGCGACTAAAATACAAATGTATCAAGAACGTCAGCAAAAACTCATCGGGTTAGCTGATCAAACAATTGATACAGAAGAACGCTCACAACTACAAGAAGAAATGGATGTTTTACAAAATCAATTAGGTGAACAGTATACACCACGTATGATTGAGCGCATTGAAAAAAGTTCAAATGGTGCAACGAAGGCCTTGCAAGCAGTGGGTATGGTAGGTGATATTGCACTTATAGCTGCACTTAGCGTTGTTACAGCAGGCGGGGCAGCAGCAGGTAAAGCTGCTGCAAAAGCAACAACAAAAGCCGCAACAAAAGCCGCTATTAATGCTTCACGTAAAAAAATAGCTCAAGAAATAATGGAAAAGACAGCCGTTGGTGTTGCTAAAAAAGTAGCTGGTGGCGGTGAGGATAGCACAGTAGTAACAGGACTTAAAACGTTAGATGCGGTAACAAGCCCAATTGAAACAATCGCTAAAAATATTGGTAAGGCAATTGATGGTGAAGACCGTGTTTACATGGAGGAAGATGCTACGTACCGCGATGCTTTTTATGCACGCCAATCTGAAGTAGAAAATAAATATAATGATAAACTACAAGCATTGAAAAAAATTGAGCGCCAAACGCAAGCGCAAACAGCGGCTCAGGAAAAAGCGCGCCAAAAAATGGCACAATTAGAGCAGCAACAACAGCAGGAGCTTGCAGCGCTTGAACAAAAAGAAAAGCAACGTATTGAGGAGTTACGCGCAGAAAAACGTCAGCAAGAAATTACGCAACAAGTACAGAGCATTCTAACAAAAGAGCAAGAACAATATACATTATGGATTGATATGGAGTTAGACCGTGCCTTACAGGCAGTTGCGACAACTTTCCCACGTTTATCCGAAGAAAAGTTAAATCACTGGCAACAGCAATTAGATGAGGTTAAAGCACTTGGTGAACAACAAGGAGAACTTGCACAGCAACAACTTGCACAAAAACAAGCTTCATTAGCTTACTGCGAAACCTTAATTGAGGACGAAGTATATGCTTAGTCAATGTACAAACGAAATTGCATGGTTTTTACAAGAAACTTATCAGCGTCAGGATGATAGTGAAGTATCTTTATGGAACACATGGCCAACAAAGGTAAGTGAGCCACAGACGTTATTTACGGCAAATCAAAAACTAGCGTGGACAATTGTTGGTGAGCCAAGTGTCGTGTATGCCATAACAGGATTATTTGAACAGCTACCAAGTGAAGATATCCAAACAACTACAGAAAGTAACCCAATTACAGATTGGGTTACTTTTACGTACGTTCCATTGAGCAAACTAAAAGAGGCAACCATTCAAACACCAGTTACGCTATGTATTGAGAAGCGCATCCCCTCACAGGTGCGTGAGCTATTTACTAAGCAAGTGGTGCATAGCATTATAAGTACAGAGCCTATTAAGTTGCCAGCTAGTTTGCAAAATATCCATACAATGTTACATCCCAATTGGTCTTTTGATGCGTTATTACAACCTATCCATAAAACAGCCAGCACGCAACAAGTAAAACCAATTACCTTATTAGATAGTTTTATTATCGAAATTAAAAATGAGCAATGGCAAACACAAGCGGCTTACCAAGAACTCATTGACCAGATTGTAGCGGATAGCTTAAATCGTTATTGGCTAACCAACAACCCAGCGATGACAACGTGGTTAGTGCCAACTATTAGTAGTATTAAGACATTGCGTGACAAGGTAAATTATTATGAAGGGGATTGCCATCCTGCTTCTGTAATAGAGGAGTTGCAACAATGGGTTCAACAATTAGCCAATTAAAACAGCTTGAAGTACAGTATTTAGCTGTAGAGTACGCTGTAAAAAACTACAGTGTTACACATTATGCTGAGCACACAACTAGCATCGAGCATTACCTCGTGACATTACGCCATCTTCCTGTTGAAGAAAGAACCTTTATGCTACGCACTTTTATTGCCAAGCTACGACAAGAAAAAGCACGTAATGCCGAACAGCAGAAACAACAAGCTATGTTTAATGCGTTATACCATGATAAAACCGTACACACAGGTTTACTTACAGCATTTGAAGCATTAAATGTAGCCTTTACTAAAGGAGAGAAATCCCAATGAAACAGTTACCAAGTATTACATGGCCTATCGCATTATTAGCAAGCGCATTATTATTAACACCTCTAAACGAAGGTAGTATGGGTTATGTACTAAGTGTTGTAGCCGCAATTGCTGTAGGTGTTAGCTTATGGAGTCAAGGCGCTATGCGTCAACAAGAACAACAACAAGCGCTAACAGCACAAAATGCCACTCAACAACTAGCATTAAACCAAATGCAAGCACAAGAAACAGCAGTAGTTGCTAAACTTCAACAGCAACAGGAAGTTATAGAGCAACAAGCTGTAGCGCTATTACAAGGCACAGTGAATAGTGATAAACAGCAGGAGCAACGTGTAGCAACATTACTGCAACAGCTAACGGTTTCACAAGCAGCTGAAGCTAAGCGTCATGAGCAACTACTCGTTCAACTAGCGGAGATGCAACAGCAACAAAAAGCGAGCTATGAGCAGACGGCACAGTTTAGCAAAACAGTGGCGGAGTACTTAACAACAGTGACAACACAGCAAGAGCAAACACAACAACTTCATCGCGACGATACAGCCAAGCTTGTTGAAAACATCTTATTAATACGAAGTGCATGTAAAGGTATTACTAAAACTATTGAGGAGTTAGCTGACAGTCAAGAAGAGCAAACAAAACAGGTGACCGCTACGATTGAAGACCAACTAGAAGCAATTGAAGAAGTACTAGGGCAGTATAGTGACAATATCGAAAATCACACAGAGAAATTACAACAGTTAACGGATGTATTAGTGGATGAGTGCTTACCAATAATGGAGGCAACGTCAGATGTTGTCGAAAGTTTAGAGAAGAGCAGTTTATATTTAGAAGCCAACATTCAGGAGATTACAAGCTCTAAAATGGAGGAGCGCCAGCAAGCATTACAAATGCAAGAAGATATTTTAAAGCAATTAGTATAGTATTTTTACAAAAGTCGTCCGTTAAGGGCGGCTTTTTTGATAGTTTTGGTTGAAATTTCTGATAGCTAAAAATAATTTAGAAAATTGAAAAGTACATTTTTCACATGATCAGCAATTTTGAATATGTGAGAGAAAGCGAGAAGCATAGGTGAAGTACTTGCTACATTTGTAGACGCGGCAGTCGTTGCAGCAACAGCAACACAACTAAAATGGCGCGATACAGGTCTTGGGGAGCGTAGCAAAAAATGCTAGAAACCGCAGACTTAATCGACGCGAATACCGACCACTTAGCGATGGTAGAAACACGCGACAATGGTAAACCGTTCCGCGAATCACGCTATGATGATGTGGCATTATTCGTTCAGAAGAAGGTACGGCGCAAGCATTAGACGAATTAATCTTCTTAGCTTTTTTATTAGTTATATTCATTAAAACCCAAACCGTAGAGCCAGTAACTCACATTCTTATAGTATCCTTTTAAGGTGTTGCAGCTGTGAATGAATTTTTCAAAATCCACATTGATACGAAATACCATTCCCAAGAAGCGCCCACTTCAATCATTATTAACTATTAGGTTTAGCTAAGTGGTGAGTAGCTCACTCATATACCTAGCACACAAAATGACAATACCAAAAAAACCAGGAAATCCATTTAGGGTTTCCTGGTTTTTAGTTAGGTTAAGGTAAAGCCGCGTCCATACGTACATTTACGCCATAGCCATTCAAACGGCCCCATGCGGAAACGTTTAAAGTAGAGCCAGCTCCACAGCATTTCAATCCCATAAATTAATGGGGCTAGCCATAGCACTTCGGTCGGTGTGACGACTGTAATGCCAAAGAGGGCGAGTAGCGCTACGCCGAGTACATTTTGCATCAGGTAGTTAGTGAACGCCATCTGTCCTACGCGCGCGATCGGTGTTGCCGCGGCTACCGCTGTAGGTTGCTGGAAGATTAAAAATAAGGCGGCGAGGTAGGTAGCGGTCATGATAGGGGCGAATGCACCGACCGCATACATGGTAAAGGCTACGTCGTTACCGTACGTAATGCCGATGAGTGCACCACCTGCTACGGTGATAGGTAGCGTGAGTAAGAGCACGCGTCGTAAAAATTGTTGCGTCTGTAAAGTATTATGCAAATATTGTTTTTTGGCGAACCATAGCCCCGTTAAAAACAATAGTACATTGACTTCTCCCACCCCTAAAGGAGTGGGATTCCAAAGGAGTTTGATTCAAAACGAACCCTTATCCTAAAGTTCGAATTATTCAATCCGAACTCTTTGAGGGTGAGCCAAGCACCCTATACCTTGTAAGATACGTGTATCTATCAAGTTACTTTTGCGTAAAATATTTAACGCGCCATTTATGTCGGCATTGACTAAAATACCTGTAGCTGTTCGGTATAACCCTCTACGTACACGTTTTCCTGAAAATTGAACGACTTCTTTTTCTGCTGTCCACACTGGTATTTTATCGTTATCGAAGAAACTTGCCTTACTCGTATAGCTTTCTTCTTGTTCTACGTAATCAATTCCATAATGCTCGCACAGATTATACAAATATTCACGTAATGAGCCGAATGGAATTTGTGTGAATTGCTGGTTGTTCTTCTTTCCCAAATTCATTCCTCGTTTAAAGTCTTTGTTATAGCCAATGACAAGTATTCCAATTTGTTGTTCTTTACATAGTTCAACAATTGAACGAGCAACTTTTCTCATGTAATCTTTCACACGATTATTACGCTTTATATCCATATTCGCTAATCTATTTGTGTACTTCATGCCTTGCTTCATGGCGATTGATTGGTATTTTGCCTTTTGCTTATTGTAGTAATGGTTGATTGATTTTAAAGGTTTTCCATCGTATAAATACGATAGCCCATCACTTGTGACGCAAGTAGCAAGATTGTTTAAGCCAATATCAATACTCATCGCTTTTTCTTTGTCCAGCGGTACCGTTTCAAATGGTTGTTCGTAAACATATTGAATATCAAAACGTTTACCTTTAGCTTTCGGAATAATGCGTACTTCTTTCAAGGTTTTCCCTACTAATTGCGGCGGGAATTTTACCTTAACTTCTTTTAATTCATTTTTCTTTTTGTAGGCATTTGAAAGTGGGATATAAAAATAACCACCTTTAACACGAATAGCGTTTGTGCTCAAAATTAAAGGAAATAGTCCGTCTTTTGCTAAATATTTGGGTATTTTTACATCTTGAAAGCGGTATTCGCCATGTTTTGCCTTTTTTCTTAAATTAAAAAAAGATTTAAAGCTACGGTCTACGACTTTTAAAATTTGTTGAGAAACACCAGCTTGTAGCATTTTGTAGTTTTCATTATGTTTAGCGACATGGTAGTTAGCTTCATACGTTAGAAACGAATTTTCATTGAAGTAATGCTGTCTGACATTATACAAACCGACATTGTACAAGTTTTTACTAATACCACAAAGTTCTCGTAATACTTGATACTCTTGTTTTGTTAAGCCTTTAATACGGTTAACCTGTGTTTTAAATGTTTTATTCATCTTCTCACCTCCTTGCTATATGAATATTATATAGCAAAACTATGAAAAAGAAAAGAAAAAGTATCGAACAAGAACAATTTGCTCGATACTCGCTATCATCCCACAGCTAAAGCAGTGGGTTTTCTCGCTCGTTAAATATATAATCGCAGCGGCTTTTTGCCTTTTTGTTCGGCGTTCGTCGCAAAAATATAAAAGCCAACCCCAAATAAAAAGGAAAACATCGCGTAAAATTTCTTTTCGACTAGGACGGTAATGAAAAGGTCAATCGTCGTGCCTGCGCTCATAGAAGGCAGTAAATTGCTTTCGGTTACCGTTACATAGGCGGGGATATTAATAAGCAAAATGCCAAATAAGGCAATGCCTCGAATAATATCGAGGGTAATAAAACGTTGTTTCATGATAAAACCTCCAAAGTGTAGTACGCAATGCGCGTAAAAAAAGTTGCGTTTTTGTCGCTTTTTTTCACTTTTTTACGTATTGAATAGTGAAAGGGGGGATAAGGATGGCACAAACAATCGTTACCGCAACCGCTTTACGTATCGCGTATGATTACGGTGTAGATGAAAACGAAAAGCCAATCATTAAAACGGCGAGCTACACGAAAATCAACCCTGCGGCTACTGCAGAAGCGCTGTACACAGCTGCTGAGCAGTTAGGCAAATTAGCCGCAAATGACATTCAGATGGTCACTAAAGTGACGACAGAAATGATTTCAAACTAATAGGAGGGAAGCTACATGAAAACATTACAGTTGCAGTTCGTTACAGCGAAACAAAAAGTCGCGAGCGTCTCTGTTACAAATCCGAAAGCGGCGCTAACGGATGAAGACGTGCAACAAGCGATGAACGGCTTACTTGCGACAAGCGTATTTTCAGATGCGGATGGGCCGTATGTCGGCATTAAAGGCGCACAGCTCGTAGAACGTAACGTTACCCCATTTACCGTCAATTAAAAAGCAGAGGCCACGCGCCTCTGCTTTTTTTAGTGGATATAATAATCACTTGCCAAAATAGGTTGTAGTACTTCGGTTGGGATAATAAATTTAACGATGCCTGCTGCACCTGCCGCCACTTCGTACTCATCAAAATAAATGACGAGTTTGCCGTCGTCGGTAATCGCAAACGTTTGATGGGCGTTAATTTCTGTAAAGCCGTCTTGATCGGTAAAGTACATCGCATCAGGGCCCGCTTGTTGAATTTGGCTAGCGATATAATCCGAAATGACGCGAATGTAGCGCTCATCTTTAAAAAGGCTCGGCAAGGTGATGACCCATTCATTAATCGGGTCGATATTGTCAATGGCAATCGACTGTGCCGCCGATGCTTGCGTAATTGTGGTCATGCGCTGAATGGCGATGACATTCGGTGAGTCGGTAATGACGCTGACGTCACGCTGCAAGCTAAAGCGTCCACCTTCTTCAATCGTAGGTGTCATTTTATCAAATAACACTTTATTTTCCTCTTTATACTTCTTATTTAATACGTCCTCAAAATCTTTATGTGCCACATCTTCAATGACAGCGCGGTTCATGGCCACTTCGAGATGCTCGTCTTCACGCTGAATGTCCGTTACAGAAAAGACGTTGACGATGTTCGACACGAGCGGCACTTTAGTTAGCGAGTCCGCTAAAGAGGGGCTCATCGTAAACGAGCCGACAAAAATGCTTGCGGCAGCTACAGCTGACAGCCCTAAGTAGCGCACGTAACGCTTGCGCTTCGGACGCAAAGTTTCGAGCACAGTAGCTTGTAATTCGTCAGGTATTGGGATGTTTTCGTATTGTTTTTTAAGTTCATTTAAGTTCGTCATCATATTCCTCCAATTCAATGCGCAGTTTTTTTAGTGTGGTGTATAAACGCGCTTTGACGGTATTGATGTTTTCGTCGAGCACACGTGCGATATCTTGGATTTTCATATCTTCAAAGAAACGCAAAACAATTAAGGTTTTTTGTTCAATCGTTAAGGTTTCGAGTGCCTTAAACAGATCCATGTGTAAATCGGCGTTGACGGGCTTGTCTTGTTCAAGTGGAAAATCTTCGACAAGCGTAATTTTTTTATGCTTGCGAATAAAATCAATAGCTGTGTTCATGAGAATGCGATAAAACCACGTATGCAAGTAGTCGATCTCTTGTAGGCGGTTAATCGATTTTAGCGCTTTGACGATGGCATCTTGCACGATGTCGAGCGCATTTTGCTCATTTTTTACATAGCTAAAAGCGAGGCGGTAATGTGCGCCTTGGTGTGTTAAAATATAGTGTTCTAATTTTTTTATTTTTTCACTAGTTGTCATGACAAACAAGCCCTTTCGTTAACTGAAAATTAGACGGAGATGTGCAAGAAAAAGTTGTAATGCACACATTATTGCTTAATTATTAAAAAAGTCTGAAAATTAGCGTATAGGTGTGATACACTAGGTAGAAAATTATTTTACGTAAGGAGTCCTTTATTATGGCAAGAACAATTAACCCACTTATCGAACAACAAGAACCTTCAGGCATTCGCAAAATTTTTAACCGCACACTACAAACACCAGGGGCGATTAATTTAACAATCGGGCAGCCTGATTTTGATACGCCTGAACATATTAAAGCGGCAGGCATTGAAGCAATCAAAAATAACCATACGGCGTATACGTCAAATCCAGGTCTTCCTGAGCTACGCGAAGAAGTAGCGGCGTTTTTCCGCGAAAAATATAATGTGCACTATAACCCAAGCGATGAAATTTTAATTACAACGGGCGCGAGTGAAGCGATTGACGTCACATTCCGTACGATTTTAGAACCAGGCGATGAGGTGATTTTACCTGCACCGATCTACGTGGCATACGAGCCGTTAATTCAATTAGCGGGCGGTGTACCTGTCTTTGTGGATACGAGTAAAACGGGCTTTAAAGCAACGGTCGAGGCGTTAGCGGCAGCCGTAACGGATAAAACGAAGGCGGTATTATTTAACTACCCCTCTAACCCTACTGGTGTAACCTATTCGCCTGAAGAAATTGCAGAACTTGCGGCATGGGCCGAAACACAGGACTTCTTTGTAATTACAGACGAAATTTATTCAGAAAATGTTTTCGGTGGCACGCACGCGTCAATGGCGGCGTACGGTACGATGCGTGACCGCACGATTGTGGTGCATGGCTTGTCGAAATCGCACTCAATGACGGGCTGGCGCGTTGGCTTTTTATTAGCACCTGCTTGGTTAACGCTCGAGTTTCAAAAGGTGCACATGTTTAATGTCGTTTGTGCCACAACGATTAGCCAATATGCGGCAATTGAGGCGCTGCGCCACGGACGCAATGATAGCGATATGATGAATGCCGCTTATATTGAGCGCCGTGATTATGTGTATGACCGCCTTGTGGATATGGGGCTTGAGGTCATTAAACCAAACGGTGCGTTTTACATTTTCCCTAAAATCCCACAAGGCTTTACGAGCTCGGAGCAATTTGCGTTTGAGATGCTAGACGAAGCGGGCGTCGCTGTAGTACCTGGTAGCGCCTTCACCAAGTACGGCGAAGGCTATATGCGCATCTCGTACGCCTACAGCATGGACGTGCTAAAAGAAGGCCTAGACCGCATGGAGAAATTTATAAAATTAAAGTCGAAACAACTGGTTTAACCCGAAATGCGCTGGAAATCACGCAAAGAAGCGTTGGTTTTCCGCTTGTGCGAGATTGAAGCGACACGAGGGTTAAGTTGCTTGAGACTGGATAAAACTAAAGTCGAAACAACTGGTCTAACCCGGAATGCGCTAAAAGGAGGCGGGGATATGGTCCATGGTATTACCTTTCAGCTCCCCAACGAGCACGGCAAGCATTGGCATGAGCTACTTGTTCGATTAAATACAGCGCAATATGTTTTGGCCATTCAGCCAGGCGAAACATACAAAGTAGTAGCGGGTGAGCTTGAGCCACTGCTAGGTAATGTTAGCGAGCTAACAGGTCAGCAGTTGCTAGCGCTAACGAATCAAACGACGTATCCGATATTTTTTAGCGCACAAAGCTATATGCGCCAACAGGATGTTTGCATACAGCCAACTTATGAAGCATTTTGGCAAAGTGCAGCACAATGGGTACTGCTCATTATTGATGTAACCGATGTTACGCTTTATGCTAAAGATGCGGCGCTACTGCAAGCCATACAACAGCATTATGGCGGGGTATGGTTAGAAGAAGATGCCCGTTATACGCTTGAATTATAATGAAACAAAAAAGTAGCCGCTAAGGGCTACTTTTTTTGTGGACGATCAGTGCGGCAAGTGCGCCTATTATAATAGGAAGAAAACTAATTTCGGCAAAGAAACTGCCCGCACTATCAAAATCAAGGCGCAGCCCAAAAAAATTAGAGTCAATGGCTGTGCCAATCGCATAAAGTGCGATGGTTGTTACAAAAAAGGCAAGCATAGGTTTGATTTGCAAGTGTTATAACCTCCCTTTAAACGGGGCGAGTGATAATTTTCGCCAAGTAGACTCGAACGGACCTTGTCCGAAAAATTTAAGCCATAGGGTAGAAAATACCGCCATGAATACTGTAATTATACCCCACATCGCAAGCGTAATGACGCTATTTGTGTGTGCGGCTAAATTAAAGCCCCATTCGTAAAAAATAATCGAAGCTACAACATTTTGCATGACGTAACAACTAAGTGCCATTTTACCGATATTGCCCATATATTTTTGCAAGCGCGGGAAAATTTCGTAGCGGTCTAGCATAAAAATAATACCGATATAACCAAGTGACAAAACAGGTGCAAAAACGTAGCAATCATAACCGCTTAAACTTTCAATGAAGTTAGGGGCAAGGTTAAGCGGTATGCCGACACCTAAACCAAAAAGCAATAAACGATTTTGCAGTTTTTTAGATTGAAAAACACCCTTACGCACTAAAAATACGCCAAGTAAAAATAAAAAGACATTCATCGGCAAAATCATAATAGCTTCGCCGCGTAAGTCCCAAAAGTTGAGGAAGCGGTACTGCACTTGCTCAAGCCATGTTGCGCCCATTGCCATAAATTCTTCATCAAAATAGCGTTCGTCAAGCGGCATATCTTCTTCGCTAAAACGCTCCGTCCCGATAAACGGCAGGCTGTATTGGATTTGTGATACTAAGTGGATAATACCAGCAACAGCCATCACGATTGCCATAAAACGCTCACTGCGCGTAATGACCAGTGCTACAATCATGCCTGATACGGCATAACTCATTAACACATCAAACTCAAAGACGAGCACAAAGTGAATGTAACCATCGAGCAATAACAGCAACATGGCCCATAAATACATACGCTGCCATGGCAATTCACGCCTCATATAACTTTGGTATTTGAGCTGCATACCCACCCCAAATAAAATCGTCAGTAACCCTAAAAACTTACCATTTGTTAAAAAGTTGCTGATCGCATTAATCCAATCATCTAACTTTGAGGGCTCGTCACTAAAGCCCATACCACCAAAAACCCATATATTTGTGCCAAGCGTACCGATAATCGCTAACCCTCGCACAACATCAAGCATTAAAAAAACTTTAGAAACAACTTTTTTAAAGCGTAAAACGTCTTGTGCGTATGAAATTTGTCCAATTCGGTAAAAAAAGCTTTCTAATTGGGTAAAGTGTTGGTAGTGTGAATGATTGAAGAGGTGAAGGTATGAATAAAGTTTTTATTGCGGTGTTACTGGCAACCGCGCTTGCAGCAATCGAAGGTACGATCATTGCGACGGCAATACCGAGTATTACAGCGGATTTATCGGGCGTTGCGCTCATTAGCTGGATTTACTCAGCGTATTTACTGACGTCGGCGATTGCGGCGATTATTTTTGGTAAACTTGCGGATATTTTTGGTCGTAAGCGCATGATTATTATAGGCATTAGTATTTTTATTGTGGGCTCGGCACTTTGTGGGCTCGCGCAATCCATGGAGCAGTTAATTGTGTTCCGTGCCATTCAAGGGATTGGGGCAGGCTCGATTTTGCCGATTACGCTAACGATTGTCGGCGAGTTATTTCCTGACGAGAAAAAGCGTGCCAAAGGGCAAGGTTACCTCAGCATGGTGTGGGGCGTTGCAGGTGTGCTTGGGCCGCTAATTGGTGGCTTTATTGTTGACGTGATTTCGTGGCATTATATTTTCTTTATTAATGTGCCGTTTGGTTTAGGCTCAATTTATTTGATTGCCAAACATTATGAAGAACAAATTACAGTAGTGAAGCGCAAAATTGATTATGCGGGCGCGCTACTTTTTTCGGTCGGCATGATTGCGCTACTTTATGTCATTATTGACAATAGTAAAACGCAAGCGTGGACGTCGCCGCAAACCTTAGCTACGGCAGCTGTGGCGCTTGTAATTTTAGCGATTTTTGTAGTGGTAGAATTGCGTGCAGAAGAACCAATTATCCCGCTTGGCTTATTTAAAAATGGGCGCTTAATGATTATTAATGGCATTACGCTGAGCAGTATGGCCATTGTGATTGGTATTACAGCCTATGTGCCGATTTTTGCGCAAAGTGTGCTTGGCAAAAATGCGACGCAGGCTGGGTTAATGCTTGCGCCGTTGTCGGTACTGTGGACGGTTAACTCCATTATGGCAGGTAATTTGCTGGGGCGTTTAACGAGTCAGCGCATTATTCAAGTAGGTACGATATTTTTAGTGATTGGCACATTTTTACTTGCGCGTTTAACAGCGGATTCAGGCGATATGGCGGTTTATGTAGGCTCGTCAATTGTCGGGATGGGTATGGGCTTAATTATGCCAATGTTGATGATTTCCATTCAAAAGGTGGCAGATCCTAAGCAGCTTGGTATTTCGATTGGCTTAAACTCTTTTACCAATACATTTAGTCAGGCAATGGCAGCAGCGATTTATGGTATGTTGTTTAACTTGATTACGGTTGTATTACTAACGCTTGGTAAGGGCGATGTGCAGTTAAACGGCGGCTTTATCAAGTCAGGGTTTAGCCAAAGTGAAGTGAGTTTTATCCAAACGACGATTGCGAATGGTGTCGGTACGGTGTTTAGCGCAGCCTTTTTATTTGCGTTACTGGCACTTGTCTTATCATTTTTTGTCGGAAGTAGGAAAGTAGCTTAACTACACCATGAAAGCAGGCATTAGTGTGGGGCTGATAGTGATGAATAGGTTTTTTAAAAATTGGCATAGTCGTGAGTTTCACGGCTATGCCTTTTGCCTTGCCTTCTAACACCGTTGATTTCCACTTCAGGTGGACGCTTTCCTCAGGGCTATTTGACGCTTACGAATATTTATAGTTTCAAGTGACCACTTCACGTCTTCGTGATATGATGATAGATAGGTAGAAAGAAGTCGTTCAAGATAAGGAGGAAGTGAAATGGGTGTAAGTTATGAAAAATTATTTCACTTATTAGACGAACGAAATATGACAACAAGAGAATTAGAAAAGCAAGCAGGTTTTTCGGGAAATATTACGACACGAATGAGAAGGAATGAATACATTTCACTTGAGAGTATTGAAAAGATATGCAGGACTTTGAATTGTCGTGTCCATGATATTTTAGAATTTGAGAAATAGGAGCGAACAAAATGAATGAATTTAATCGAAACTTACAAACATCAATTAATGTACAAAGACAAGCAAACTTAATTTGGAGTGTTGCGGATATTTTACGGGGGCTTTATAAACCACATGAGTACGGTAAAGTTATTTTACCGATGACAGTGATCAAACGATTGCATGATACATTAAAACCCACTCGTGATGCTGTATTAAATGTCGCAAAGAAAACAGAAAATATGAATGAAACGATGCGTAACAGAATGCTAACAAAAGCATCTGGCTATTCTTTCTACAACACAAACCTTTATACATTTGAAACATTACTTGCAGACCCAGCAAATATTGAAACAAACTTTAGAGCCTATTTAAATGGCTTTTCAGAAAATATGCAAGATATTCTAGCTAACTTTAAATTCGATATAGAGATTAGTAATTTAGCAGAAAATGATCGTCTTTTTTATGTCATTCAAGAATTTAGTAAAAAAGAAGTTGCTCTAGGACCAGATAAAATGACGAGTACGGATATGGGTTATGTCTTTGAAGAACTTGTAAGAAAATTCTCAGAAAGTTATAACGAGGAAGCTGGGGCACACTTTACAAGCAGGGATATTATTTATTTAATGACAGATTTACTCTTAGTTGAAGATCAGGATACTTTAACAGGCAAAGATGTGGTGAAGACGGTATATGACCAAACGATGGGTACATCACAAATGTTGTCAGCCATGACAGAACGAATTCATGAGATGAATGAAAGTGCAGAAGTTGCAACCTTTGGTCAAGAATTAAACCCTGAAACATACGCAATCGCCAAGGCAGATACGATGATTCGTGGAGGAAATCCAGACAATATGGCATTAGGCAGCACCTTATCCAAGGATGGCTTTGAAGGCTATACTTTTGACTACTGTATTTCTAACCCGCCATTTGGGATTGATTGGAAGGGTGACCAAAATGCTGTAAAGGCTGAACATGAACTTGGTGAAAATGGGCGATTTGGGGTTGGACTACCAAGAATCAGTGATGGGCAATTATTGTTTCAGTTAAACGGGATTTCAAAGTTAAAAGAGACTGGACGAATGGCAATTATTCATAACGGATCGGCATTGTTTTCTGGTAATCCAGGAGCAGGTGAAAGTTTAATCCGCCAGTATGTGATTGAAAATGATTGGTTGGAAGCGATTGTTCAACTGCCAAATGATTTATTTTATAACACAGGTATTTCAACATACATATGGATTATCACGAAAAATAAATCTCAAGAACGTCAAGGAAAAGTGCAGCTCATTGATGCATCAAAAATGTTTGAAAAGCGTAGAAAGAACATTGGTGAAAAGCGTGTTGATATTTCGGAAGAATGTCGTGACATGATTGTCAAAGCTTACGGAGAGTTTACGAATGATGAATATTACTTAGATGAACGTGTCGTGGAATCGAAAGTTTTTGATAATAAAGAATTTGGTTTTACACGTGTCACTGTCGAAAGTCCGTTGAAAGATGAAAATGGAGAAATCGACCGTAAAAAGAACGGTGACCCAAAACCTGATGCGAAATTACGTGACACAGAAGACATTCCTTTAAAAGAAGATATAGATGCGTATTTTGAGAGAGAAGTTTTACCATTCAACCCAGATGCCTGGATGGATCGCTCAAAAGACAAAATTGGCTACGAAATTCCCTTTACGCGACTTTTCTATAAGTACACAGCACCAGAACCATCAGAAGTCATTGCTGAACGCATCAAAAAATTAGAGGAATCAATTGTCGCAAACTTCCAAGCACTATCAGGGAAGGATGTGGAGAACGTTGACTAGGAAAATGAAAGACAGTGGAATTGAATGGATAGGGGAGATACCTGAGGATTGGGAAGTAAAAAAAGTAAAATATATGTTTCGAATTGTGAATGGAAATGGATTTCCAGAAAACTTACAAGGAGAAAAAGAGGGTGATTATCCATTTTACAAGAACAGTGACATAAATAAATTAGGTCAATAGTGTCGCATGAATTTTAACAGAATTTTCTGTTTTATTTATTTTTCACTTCAGAAGAAAAACAAAGACACTTGAACAGAGGTAGTAATCATCCATTTTTTTACTATAACTTGTGACATGTGC
>NZ_QAFW01000028.1 GCF_003057615.1 Metalysinibacillus jejuensis | reverse complement strand
GATGGCTGTGAACTTGCGAAAGTTCACAGCCAATCAATAAAAATACCTATAAAAAATTGAAAAAGAGAAATTGAGCGCACTCAATTTCTCTTTTTCTTTGGCTGAACACTAGTTATGTCCCAGCCTCTTTTTATTATCTTATAATTTTTTAACGAACTCCGACTTCAATTGCATCGCACCGAAGCCATCGATTTTACAATCAATATTATGATCGCCGTCTACTAAACGAATACTTTTCACTTTAGTACCTTGTTTTAAAGGCGTCGAGCTTCCCTTCACTTTTAAATCTTTAATGATGGTCACTGCATCTCCGTCTGCTAAAACATTCCCATTCGCATCACGTACAACTGCTTCTTCCTCTACTTCTTCAGTTGCATTTTGTAACCACTCATGCGCACATTCTGGGCATACAAACAAGTTTCCGTCTTCATAGGTATAAGACGAATTACACTTTGGACAATTCGGGTACATTACTACCACTCCTTACTCGTATATTCGCCTATATCATGGCACAGTTTGTGTACTTTTACAAATTGCTACATAACGATTAACGTTTCGTAGCAACCTAAATGTGGTATATGGTACTAAAAGGATGTGAGCTAAGTGTCAAAGAAGAAATTATTCACACATGTATTAGCCCCTGTAATCGGTGGCAGTATTGTTGGTTATTTAGCTAATAAAAATGCGCGCTTACAATATGATAAATTAGAAACACCGTCATTTGCGCCACCAGGTAAAGTCTTTCCTATTATTTGGCCTACCCTTTATACAATGATGGGCTACGCCGACTATCGCATCACTGCTAAAGAACATAATGAGGAAGCTAAGCAGTGGTATGCTGTCCAATTAACACTTAACTATGTATGGTCATTTTTATTTTTTAAATTTAATTTACGCGGAGTCGCATTAATCGAAATGGTATTTTTCCTTATGACTATTTTAATGACGGCTTATTCATTCTATGAATTAGATACGATAGCGGGGCTATTATTTATTCCTTATATCGCATGGGTTACTTTTGCTCTTACGCTTAACTTCGAAACATGGCGTCTCAACCGCTAATCGTTTCACTTGCACAACACTAAAAGTTAGCGTACTATACTATTAAAGCTACATTGTTCGTAACATATTAAGTTTTAACCTTTAAGCTGTAAAAGGGAGTTTTATATAGAAGTTGGAATGACGGGCCTCACCCCCTAGTGGTGAATGAGGATAGGCAGGAAAACTTTTGCGAACACCCACTTTGAGGAGTGGTGGTTTAAAACTTTCTATACTACTTACGGCAATCGTGGCTTTTTTATTTACAGACATTAAACCTACAGCCTCTACGTTGTAGGTTTTTTAACACAAAAATATTATCTCGAATTCGAGATATTTTATAAAGAGGTGCAAATTATGCAAACAACCGGTCATCATCACATTTCAATGCTGACAAAAAACGCGCAACAGAATAATCAATTTTACACAAAAGTACTCGGCTTACGTCGGGTTAAAGTTACGGTCAATCAAGACGATCCTTCGATGTACCATTTATTTTATGGCGATACTACAGGTAGCCCTGGTACAGAGCTGACCTTTTTCGAAATGCCGATTGCTGGGCGTACAACTGCAGGTACTAATGCCATTAACCGTATTGCACTCTTTGTACCCTCTTACGAAAGCCTAGTATATTGGCAAGGACGTTTACAAACTGACGCACAAATTACAACTTACGCTAATCGCGATGCCCTACACTTTACAGACCCTGATGGCTTAGCGTTAGTGCTCGTTAATCACAATAGTAATGAGGCTCCGTCCGCACCTTGGGATGGGAGTGATGTGGATGCTGACCACCGCATTTTAGGTATGGCTACTATCGAAATTACAGTGCGCGACTTTACAAAAAGCCTTCACTTTTTAACTAAACTACTCGGCTATAGTGTAATACACATGAAGCCTAATGAGGCACTGCTACGCACAAGTAATAACCGCTATAGTGAGATTAAACTCGTACAACAAGATGGGCCTACTCAGCGCCCTGGGCGAGGTAGCGTACACCATTTAGCACTCCGCGTAACTGATATAAACACATTACTCGCTTGGCAGGAGCGCTTAACTGAAGCGGGCTTTGTGACATCTGGCGTCATTGACCGCTATTACTTCCATAGCCTTTATGTTAACGACCCTAATGGCATTACCTATGAATTAGCGACAGATGGACCTGGTTTTTTGCGCGACCAAAGTGTTGAGCAATTAGGAGCACAACTCGACTTACCACCTAAGCTAGAAGCTAAGCGTGCAATTATTGAAGCTAAACTACAACCTTTTGAGGAGTGAATGTAATGGAATTTGGTATTTATTCAATTGGCGATCATATTCGCAATCCCCATACCAATCAGCGTATTTCGCAACAACAACGGATTCAAGAGTTAATTAAAGCAAGTGAGCTAGCAGATGCGGCGGGCTTTGATGTCTTTGCGGTTGGCGAAAGTCATCAATCACACTTTACTACCCAAGCACATACTGTGATTTTAGGCGCAATTGCACAAGCTACAAAAAACATTAAAATTGCTAGCTCAGCAACTGTAATTAGTGTGGCTGATCCTGTACGTGTATACGAGGATTTTGCGACCATTGATTTAATTTCTAATGGACGTGCCGAAATTATTGCAGGTAAAGGCTCTCGTTTAGGGGCTTACCATTTACTTGGTTATGATGTAAATGATTACGATGCATTATTTGAAGAAAAGTTTGATTTATTATTACAGCTTAACCGTGAGCAACGCGTTACTTGGCAAGGGCACTTCCGCCCTGAGCTACGTGATGCGGTAATTCATCCGCAGCCACTACATGGTCAATTACCGATTTGGCGTGCGGTAGGTGGTCACCCTGCTAGTGCCATTTTAGCAGGACGTGCAGGCGTGCCTATGACCATTACAACTTTAGGAGGCCCAGCCGCTTACTTTACAGAGGCAATTGATGCTTATCGTGCTGAGGCAACGATTGCAGGCTTTGATGCTAAAACATTGCCTATTGCTACAACGAGCTTATTTTATACAGCACCTAACTCACAAGATGCTGTAAACGAATATCACCCACACCTTAGCGATGGTATGTTAGCATTACGCGGTAGTGAGTATCCCCGTGCTCAAATCGAAGCTGCTACCGATGTTCAAGATGCACTTATGGTAGGTAGCCCCGCACAAATCATCGAAAAAATGCATTATCAATTTGAGCTTTATGGACAGCAGCGTTTCCTAGCGCAACTTGATTTTGGCGGTGTACCGTTTGATAAAATCCAGCGTAACATCGAGTTAATTGCTACAGAGATTTTACCTACTGTACGTAAACTAACTAAAAAATAAACGAGCGCAAAGCTCGTTTATTTTTTAGTTTCACGATGTAACGTAACTTTTTTTAATCGTGGACAATATTTACGCAATTCTAAGCGCTCTGGGTTATTGCGTTTATTTTTAGTAGTTTGATAATTTAAGTCGCCACACTCCGTACATGCTAAAGTTATTACTGTTCTCATCTTTCACACTCCATTAAAACGTAATCATTACGTTTTAAATATACCATGCTTACTATTGTGATTCAACAGCTAGTTTTCATTTGCGGTTATTTTTGTACAGCTATAGGTAGTGACCTTTTTTAAAGCATCGTATGATAGGTTACCTAGGAGGTATTTATAATGAATGAAACATCTAAAAAAATAACATGGACGGCACCTACCATTATCCTCGTAATCGGCATAGCGTTAATCGCTTCAACATTACGAACGCCTTTAACAGTAGTTGGCCCTATTATAACGTTTATCAAAGATGGGTTGCAGATTTCTAACGTCTTAGCAGGCTTCTTAACGACAATTCCATTACTTGCTTTTGCGGTTGTATCGCCTTTTGCACCAAAGCTATCTAAACGCTTTGGTATCGAGCTAACTTTATTTTTCTCAATGTTACTTTTAGCGCTTGGTATCATTATGCGCTCGTTAGGAACTACAAGTTTACTCGTCATAGGTACCGTATTAATTGGGGTAGCAATTTCATTTGGTAATGTTTTAATGCCTAGCTTTCTAAAATTAAAATTCCCTATGCAAGTGGGGATGATGATGGGGATTTATTCTGTAGCGATGAACGTCTCTGGCGGTATCGGCGCTGGAATTAGCCACCCTATTGCTGTAGGATCCACGCTAGGCTGGCAAGCAGCGCTAGGATTTTCTGTCGGCTTAGCTTTGTTAGCAGCGCTAGTTTGGGCTCCTCAACTTAAACATAATAAACCCGCACCAAAAGCGACACAAACTTCTTTAAAACCGACAATTCCTTTATGGAAATCTAAAATTGCTTGGGCTGTAGCAGCTACAATGGGCTTACAATCCATGATTTTTTATACGTCATCTGCTTGGTTGCCTGAAATTTTCATCTCACAAGGTTTGTCACCTAATAAAGCAGGATGGATGGTATCCATTATGCAACTGGCTCAATTACCACTCACCTTTGCTATCCCGATTGTGGCAGATAAGTTATCTTCTCAAAAACCTTTAGCTGTTCTCGCTAGCATCTTATTTGCTATCGGCTTTTTAGGCATTGCTTTTGAAATAACTTCTCTTATCGTAGTGTGGATGATCTTCTTAGGTTGTGCAGGTGGTACTGCTTTTGGTTTAACTATGATGCTATTTACATTACGTACTAAAACGGCATTTGCTGCTGCTGACCTTTCTGGTTTTGCACAGTCTACTGGCTATTTATTAGCCGCAATCGGACCTGTTGCTTTTGGTTACTTACATGATGTAACAGGTGGCTGGTCAATCCCTATATGGACATTCTTATTAGCAACGTTTGCATTTTTCTGCACTTCGTATATTGCTTCAAAAGATGTATTTATAGATGAATCAATATAAAAAATGGAGGACGAGTTAATCGTCTTCCATTTTTTATTTCAATGATATTTCTTAGGCGAGCACTTTTTCTAACTGACGTACCGTCGGAGTTAAATTAGCAAAAAAGTAAGCTTCTCTCAACTTTCTTTGCACCTTACTACCGATTAAATAAGCTGCTGAACCTTGGTGCAACATAGCTGTTTGAGTTGCTTGTAATACTAAATATGCAGCTTGTAAACGAACTTCATATAATTTCTTAATCTCAAATTGATGTGAATTTTGTTCAAGAATTTCTAATTGTGTTTCTAATGTCGAAGCTTGAACTTTCATATTACAGTTACTACCTGCTTGTTTACCTTTTACTTTTTTTATTTCTTCAATAACAGCTGCTGTCACACCATACGCTAATGGTAATTGATATAAAATAAAAGTAGGTCGTACCTTTTCAATAAATAACGCGGCATTTTCCGCTAATACATAGCAATCTTCTACGAATACATTTTCAAATTTACATGTGTATGTAGCGCTACCATTAACACCGATAAAGTTAGCCTGTTCTTTTAGTGTTAATTTAGCGTTCGCTGTATTAACAAAAAACATCTTTTCTTCTGAGCTCGTCTTCGCTATAACACCAAACCAGTGATTATCCGCTAAATTAGACACTGCAGGTAATACTCCACTTACTAAATACCCTCCCGAAACACGCTCAGCTGACAAATGTAGCTTCTCTAGACCTGCATAATGTTTCATAGGATTAGACAAACCTGTAGCTCCTAACAACTCACCACTTTCTAATTGCGTCAATAAAGACTTAACGGCTTCATTTTCTGTTAGGCGTAAATAAGTTAAAGAAGCTAAATGACACCATACACAAAATGCGGTAGTCATACAAACGCGAGCGGTTTCTTTCACAACCATCATCTCTTGCTTATAGTCACCATTCCACATTCCAGCCTGCCCCAGTGCTAAAAGGTAATCTCTTGCATAATACGCTTCTTCATCTATTTTACGTACAACTGGTTGGATATGCGTAGCTAATAACTGCTTAACAACCTGTTGCTTATCCATATGATACTCCCCTTTACTCAGCTAATTTTGTCAGTGAAGTAATCGGTGTTTGTACCGCTTCACGCGCTCTCTTTACTGCTGCCTCATCTGGCGCCTCATAGAAACATAAACATTTTGTCATATCTTCGCACACATAAGTACGCGAGAAATGTACTTCTGGTACTTCTTCATAACGTACAGAATTATTTTTCTTACGTGTTAAATATTGATCCATCGTGATATTCGCAGGAATTTCCCACTCTACTAAATAGTTAACTGCTTCATTAACTTCTTCTGCTGGTTTCCCTACTAAACGCACTTCTTTTACTAAATCCACTGTTACATTTTCAACATCTAATGTTGGCGCCTGTTCACTTTGAATAATATAGTAAGCTTTTGAAAAATCTTCTGCTACTTGAACTTCTAAAATTTGGTGATTTTTAGCGATTTCTGCAGTAATTACCTCTACTTGTTGTTTGTTTTCCGTATTGTTAAGTGTTGTTTCTACTAAAAATAATGTCATTTTAATTCCTCCATTTTTTAACTGAATTAATTTATTTAACTCGATTTCGAAAAAAAACTATGATAAGATAACTTTCGAAAAGGAGTAGGTTCACAATGAAAACACGTTATGATTTACCTTGTAATATTGCACAAACATTAAATATAATTGGTGACCGTTGGACAATGCTTATTTTGCATGAGCTACTCATTGGTCAACACTTCTTTAATGATATTAAAAATAATCTACCTGGCTTATCAGCAAATGTATTATCAACTCGCCTTCGTTCATTAGAAGAAGAAGGTCTCGTTGAGGTACAGCTTTACCAAAATCACCCCCCTCGTTATGCGTATTACCTAACTGAATTAGGACTGAGTCTCTCTGATATTTTTAATGCGATGATTATTTGGGGCAGTAAACGTAAACCTTGCTATAAGGAGCTCGTTGATCAAGATACAGGTGAAGCTGTTGAAATCGCCTATATTAGTAAAACATCACATAAAATTGCGTCTGCTGTTATTGCACGCCCCATTGCTTCGTCACACGATAACTAATTTGTTGAATAATCGTATTAAATAATAGACCAAATAAACCAATAATAATAATTGCGGCAAATACTAAATCCAGTCTTAGCGCATTACGGGCATCAATAATTAAAAAGCCTAATCCTGATTGAGCACCAACCATTTCGCCAGCTACTAAGAAAATCCATGCACTTCCTAAGGCAATTTGTAACCCTCCCATAATAGCGGGAAAAGAAGCGGGTATTATAATTTTTTTCACTACAGCGAATGGAGTTAGTTCAAAGTTTTGTGCGATTTGTAAATATACCGGACTTATTTTACTCACTGCCGTTACAGTAGCTAAAAGGATAGGAAAAAAGGCAGCGATAAAAATAATTATGATTGCTGGTAAGTTACCTATACCTGCAAATAACACAATGAAAGGGGACCATGCAATAGGTGATACAGGACGTAACAATTGCACACTTGGGTTAACAAATCGCCAAACTGTAGGCATACGTCCTAATAAAATACCTAGCGTAATACCAGCTATAACTGCTAAAATATAACCTATTCCAAAACGATATAAGCTTATGCTGATGTGTTCTAATAGTAAACCACTAATGAACAATGACCATAATGCTTGTGCTACTTGCTTCGGAGAAGGTAACAAAGCTGCTTCATAGTTACCAACAACGACTACGAGTTGCCATAATACTACTAATAGCGTAAAACTACCTATCATATAACGTAGCTTCATGATGGATTCTCCGTTACTTTTTGCATTACGAACTGTTCAAAATCCGGAATTTTATCTAATAACTTTAAACTTTCTAATGATGTTACTAACTCCTCGTAAGCAGCTTTTGTAATCGTTAAATCATCATAAGAAATCCAAGCCAATGATAAATCTAATACGTCATCTTCTACATTTAAATATTTTTTCACGATGGTCTTCGCTTCCTCATCCTTTTTATGAATAAGTTTGCCAGCAAGGTGATAATCATCAATAAACGCTTGAGCTACTGTACTATTTTCCTCTAGAAAAGAGCGTCGTAAAACTAAGAGACAACAAATTGAATGTTCCCATAACTCTTCAGATTGAAATAGTACATCCCCTTTATCCATAGCTACTGCTAATGCACCAAACGGTTCTGCGACAACATAGCCTGCTATACGCCCTTCAGCTAAAGCTGCTGGCATTTCCGCTGGAGGTAACTCAACTACATCAATGTCGTTCGGCTGTAAGTTAGCCGTTTGGCGTAAGCGATCTAATAAAATATTATGGCTAGAATATTTACTCGGTATAGCAAAGCGCTGCCCTTTTAATTGTGTCGCATCCGTAATCGTAGGAGCACCAACCACAATATTGCCATCTTGATGACCTAATGCCACAGCTTGAATCGCAATACCTTGCTCATGCGCTTTCATAGCTAAAGGGGCTAATACAGAAGCTCCATCAATCTTTCCGGTATTAAGCGCATCCATTAACTCTGGCCAAGCACCAAACTTCACTAACTCTACTTCATAGTCAGGGTATTGTGCAGTAGCTTGCGCATAGAGCGGCGCAGCATGTGTGATCGGTAAATAGCCAATTTTAATTTTACTTTTCCCTGTATCTTCTGTAGCTGTTTGATTGCCGCAAGCCGTTAATAATAGAACTACAAAGAATAGCAACCATTTCTTCATAAGCTCACCTCCTAAATTTGATAGTCAATCATTTGTTGTTGTGTAAGTTCAAATTCTGTAAAAATAACTTCTCTATAATGTTGAAAGTCTGCATTACTACGATCTCTAGGCTTCGGTAGTGCAATAGTTATCTCCTTCGCTATTTCACCTTCAGCTAAAATAATAATTTTATCAGCCAAATAAATAGCTTCATCAATATCATGAGTAACGAGCATTATAGTTGTAGATTCTTGTTGCTGAATTTTTATTAATTCATCTTGTAAAAAGTAGCGTGTAAATGTGTCTAAAGCTGCAAATGGCTCATCTAATAAAATAGCCTCTGGCTGTAATGCTAATGCCCGAGCAATTGCTACGCGTTGTTGCATACCACCTGATAATTGATGGGGATAATGAGTAGCGTAAGGAGTTAATTGCACAAGTTGCATATAATGTGCTATTCTTTGCTGTTGTTGCTCTACTGTTAAAGCTGTATGTTGTTCTAAAGGAAGTGAAATATTTTTTTCAACAGAGCGCCAAGGTAACAGGCCATAAGATTGCATCAGCATGATACACTTTTTAGTTGGTTCCGTAACTGCTACGTCGTTGACTATAACCTCGCCTGTTGAGGACGTTTCAAAACCCCCGACAATCTTTAGTAAAGTGCTTTTACCACAACCACTCTTGCCTAAAATAGCAATAATTTCTCCTTTTGTTACCTCTAGTGATATCCCTTTTAAAATATGATGCGTGTCATATACTTTTGTGACGCCGTTTATCTTTATCACAGTAATTATCACTCCTTTTTTAAAACCTACAAAACAACTTTGTTTTATATTATATTAGTTATATTATTATACTCACTTATAAAAATCAACCTATATTTTCTGAAAATTTAAAAGAGACTACCTAAAAATATCAAACATTGTAGGTAGTCTCTTCTTTTGTCGTATAAATCTATTAAAAATGATTCTTTTACGTTGTTAGTCGTGTGTTATCATCATTATTTTTAACTTTAAATAATGACTCGGGTTGCAACCGAAATAATTACGAAACGCCACTGTGAAATTACTCATATTACTATAACAAAGTGCTACAGCAGTGTCCGTCACTGTCAATCCTTCTACTTCTAACAACCATGCTGCTTTTTCCATTCGTTGTTGACGCAAGAATGTGATAATTGGTACCCCGAATAATTGCTTAAACCCCTGCCTCGCTTTATTGTCAGAAAGGTGCACGCGTGAAGCTAAAGAGTTAACGGTATGTGGCTGGTCTAATTCAGCTAGGATAATCGCTTTAATACGTTGTAATTTATGCGTTTCACTAGCATTAGGCAAACGCTTTGACGTTTGTTTGGCAAAAGTCGCTACTAATAACTCAATAACTTTAGCTTCTATATATAATGCTTTAAAAGAACCTTCATAAGAACAATGTAAGATTTCATATACGCGCTGTTTAATAATAGGTGTTAACGTATGTTGTGTAATTTGCCCTAACTGGCGTTGTAAAAAACTCATAATCATTGCCCGCTCTTTTGTTTCCACAAAATAAGATAATAACCGCTCAGGCGTCATACGAATTTCTACTTTCTGGACGCGCTGATTAGCAGCCGTTTTTAAAGTTACATTAGACTGATGAAAGTAAGAAATTGCTTGAGTAGGCGACTGCATACGAAAAGGTTCATTATTTACACTACAAATCAGGTCACCAGCCAATACATAGTTAAGTTCTATCATTTCACTATCTTCATGAAAATCATCACGTTGATCACGAGTAAATTGAACATCTGTTATAACAACTGTTAATGTGTCACGTATCGTAACACTCGCAACAGTACCTTCACCTAACTGAGTAGGCACCCGTAGAGTAGCTGTTTTAGGACTACTTTCATGTGCCACAATAGCAGCCATCTGTGCTAAATTAGTAGCTTCGTCTATTGTACTCACCTCTATTCAAAAAAAGCTAGGACACAAACGTCCTAGCCGATGACTATTATTTCTTTTGTTTAAATTGCTCTACTGTGTATAACAAGTTAAAGAATAATTTAGCTGCTTGATTACGTGTTACATTTTTTGCAGGGTTGTAGTTACCTGCATCGCCATTAGCAATCGCATTGTCCTCAAGGAAGCCAATAGCTTTGCGCGTTTCGTCGTTTAGTTTAGTTGTATCTTTAAACGTCGCTGTTGGTGATGTATACGTTGCATTTACTGTTTTATAGGCACGTTCAAACATTAACGCCATTTGTGCGCGGGTAATTTTTTTATTTGGATTAAACTTACCGTCCACCCCTTTAACAATACCTGCTTCGTATGCTGCCGCAATGGCTTGTTGAGTTGCTGCATCTACACCTGCAATATCTTTAAATGGTGCATCGCCCTTTGCCTCTAAGTTTAACGCGCGCGTTAGCATCTCTGCTACTTGTGCACGTGTTAAGCTGTTATTACCATTAAATTTCGGTAGTGGTTTTAAGATGCCTTGTGTTTGTAAGTTTGCAATGAATGGGTACGCCCAGTGATTAACATCTACATCTTTATACGTAGTTGTTGTCACAATACGTCCTTCGATTTGTTGCGTCACATCGCCAATCTCACCTAAACGTGTTGCGAAGTTTTCCCAGTCACTAAAGCCTGGCTCACTTGCACGCCCTTCTTCATATGCTTTACCTAGCGCTTCAAAACCATCACCACCGCGTGCTGTAAAGACGTTTGTTGCTGCTTTATAACTCGCTGTACGGTCAACATCTTGATCGCCCACTTTTAATGATACAATACGCTTGCCTGGCTCTTTGTTTGGATCAAAAATCACTTTCATACCAGCAACATGAAGGAAACCACCTGACTCTTTTGGGTAGTCTTTTACAGAGTGCTCAAATGTTTCATATAATTCTGCGCCTGTTAGTTCAACGATGGCTAGTGGGTTACCGAATGGTAAAACGTTTAGTACCTCACCATATGTTACGTCACCTTTGTTAATTGAAGTACGAATACCTCCACCATTTTGGAAAGCGATAGAAACAGCAGGATCGATTTTTTTCGCTTTATCTAACATACCATCTGTAATAATATTACCAAGGTTCGTTTCACCTGCACGCACACCGCCGAAGCCACGTAGTCCACTTAAAAATACTTTAGCATCTGCCCCTGTAGAAGCGTTCATTGTAGCATTTACTTTCTCTGCATACTTCGCTAAAATTTTGTCTGCTTCGGCATCAGATGGTAGTAAATACTTGCCATCCTTGTCCTTCTCACCAACTAAATTTAATTGACCTTTATAGTCTTCAACAACGCCACTATCATTAAATGTAATATCTAGTTGACCAACATACTTATTATATTGGTTAGCTTGTACGATAATTACAGGTTCGTTTGATTGCTCGTTTATTACTTTAACAGGCTCTTTTAACTCTGTGTGTGTATGACCACCAACAATTACGTCAATACCTGCTACTTGTTTCGCAAGTTCTTGGTCATTGTCCCATTGTAGGCTGTCATCAAAACCAATATGCGTGAGGGCGATAATTTTATTTACACCTTGTGCTTTTAAGTTTTCTACCGCTTGTTGAGCACTCGATAAATACGCTTTAAACTCTACTTTTTCTGGACTAGCAATCGCTGTAGTTTCTTCTGTAGTTAAACCGAAAATCCCTACTTTTTCGCCATTCACTTCTTTAATAATACCGTCGTAAATTTGACCATCTTGCGCTGCTGTTGTTACACCACCTGGCTGTAACCCTTCAAACAAAGCATCGTTTGAAAAATCAACATTAGCTGATACGAACGGAAATTTAGCACCTTTTACAAAATCCGCTAACGCGCCGTGACCTTCTGGTGATAACCCTAAATCAAATTCATGGTTACCGAAAGTCATCGCATCATACTGCAAATAATTCATGATTTCTAAATCTGCTTGGCCTTTCCACTCATTAAAGTAGAGCGTACCTGAGAAGACATCGCCTGCATCAAGCAGAAGGTTATTCGGATGAGTACTACGCAGTTGTTTAACTAAAGCTGCACGTTGACCTGCTGTTTCAACATGCGCGTGCGTGTCATTTGTATGGAAAATTGTCATCTCTAACGCAGCTGCTTCAACAACATCTGTTGATAATACGTAAGGTGCTACAATCGCTGAGCTTGCAATGGTTGCTGCTAAAAGTTTTTTATTCATCTTTTTAACCTGCCTCTTTTCATTTTTTTGATTCCCTTCAAGCCTAGCACTATCACGTTTGTAGCACAATGCCCCTTGCGTAAATTTTCGTAAAAAAAGCGTAATGGTAAGCAATAATTGCTCATCATTACGCTAAAGTTATTATAGTTTGACACGTTGTAAACGTAGCGCATTTAGAACGACCGATACCGAACTGAAGGCCATTGCAGCTCCCGCAAGCCAAGGGGCTAAAAATCCTGCAGCTGCAATTGGGATACCTATACTATTATAGGCGAGCGCCCAAAATAAGTTTTGTTTAATATTTATCATCGTTTTTTTACTCATCATAATGGCATCTGCTATACCATTTAAATCACCACGCATTAACGTAACGTCAGATGCAGCCATCGCTATATCTGTACCTGTGCCAATTGCCATACCAATATTTGCTGTAGCTAAGGCTGGCGCATCATTAATGCCGTCTCCAACCATCGCTACTTTATGTCCCTCACGCTGTAGCTTTTTAACCATTAGTGCCTTATCTTTAGGTAACATATTTGCTTCAAACGTTGTAATACCTACTCGCTTTGCAATATTTTCTGCTGTATGTGCATTATCGCCAGTCATCATCACTACAGTAATGCCCATATTTGTAAGGCGTTTAATCGCTTCTGCCGAAGAAGGCTTGACGGTATCAGCGACAGCGACTAAACCAGCGTATTCACCGTCTATTGCTACTGCCATAACCGTTTTACCTTCTGTTTCAAGTGCTTCCATTATCGCCTCATCAAATAGCGTAATACGATGCATTTCCATTAACTTGCGATTACCTACTAAAATTTGTTTGCCTAAAACACGTGCTTTTACACCGTGTCCTACAAGTGCTTCAAACTCACCTGCTTCACTTAATGTGACACCTCTATCATGAATGCCATCTACAATTGCCTGTGCTAAGGGGTGCTCTGATAATTTTTCAGCAGCGCCTACATAAGATAAAAATATCGCTTCATTGCGACTCGTTATGACGTCAGTTAATACTGGCTTGCCATTTGTCACTGTGCCTGTTTTATCCACCACGACAGTGTCAATCGCTTGTGTCGCCTCTAAATGCTCTCCACCTTTAAATAAAATACCATATTCTGCAGCGCGACCGGTCCCCACCATAATTGAAGTTGGCGTGGCTAAACCTAACGCACAAGGGCAAGCAATCACAACGACAGCAATAAATTTTTCAAGCGCATTCGCAAAATCATAAGGTGTTACGATAAAAAACCAAATGAAAAATGTGAGTGTAGCTATCCCTACGACAACAGGTACAAAAACACCTGAAATAACATCGGCCATTCGCTGAATCGGAGCTTTAGCACTTTGCGCTTCCTCCACAACTTTTACAATTTGGGCAAGCATACTTTGGCGTCCTACGCCCGTCGCTCTAATTTGCAAAGCACCATTTTTATTAATTGTGGCGCCAATTACTACATCACCAATTGCTTTATCTACTGGTAAACTCTCACCTGTTATCATAGATTCATCTACAGCAGAACTTCCTTGAATCACTTCGCCGTCAACCGCAATTTTTTCTCCTGGTTTTACTTGTACAATATCGCCAACGACAACTTGATCGATAGGTATACGTACAAATACCCCATCTCGATTAACTGTTGCTTCTTTTGCTTGTAAACCCATCAGTTTTTTTATCGCTTCTGAAGAACGTCCTTTAGCGCGCGCTTCAAACAGCTTGCCTAAAATAATTAAAGTAATAAGTACTGCACTCGTCTCGAAATACAACGCATGATGCTGACCTTGTAGCACTAAATAAACGCTATAAAAGTAAGCGGCCGATGTGCCTAGCGCTACAAGTACATCCATATTGGCACTTTTATTGCGCAACGCTTTATAAGCGCCTTCATAAAATTGCCATCCTATTATAAATTGAATCGGCGTAGCGAGTGCCATTTGTACCCATGGATTTAGTAAAATCGTAGGTACATAAATAAATTCGGTAAAGCTAAAATGACTAACCATCGTCCAGAGCAATGGCAAGGCGAGTAGCAAAGCAATAAAAAATTTGCGTGTTTGCTTTTTAATTTCTAGTTGACGATGGTCTATCTCGGCAACTTGCTTTTTTGGTTGTAATGTAAAACCTAATTTATTAGCGACACCTACCATGTCCTTTGGCGAAACTTCAGTAGGGTTGTACGTTACAGTTAGCGTTTCAAGCGCAAAATTTACTGAGGCTTTTTGTACACCAGGCATTTTACCTAAACGCTTTTCAATGCGATTAGCGCAAGCGGCACACGTCATACCAACTACATCAAATTCCAACTGTTCGGTCACGACGTCGTAACCGAGCGCTTGTACCTTTTTTATAATTTCCGCTTCGCTCGTAACCGTATCGTCATAGACGATATGTCCTTGTTCAAGTGGTAGATTAATCGTAGCTTTATCAACACCAGACAAACGATTTAACCCTTTTTCAATTCGCGTAGAACAGGCGGCACATGTCATACCCGTGATTTTTATCGTCGACTCCTTTTGGGTCATAGGCTTTTTCCTCCTATCTAAAAAAACGTGCTACAAGAGCACGCTTAAACAACGTCATATCCTTGATCTTCAATTTCATCAACAATCGCTTGTTGCGATGTAACGGTTGCATCAAAAGCGACTTCTACTTTTGCTTCGTCTAAGTTAACAGCAACTGAACTAACACCCGCTATATTGCCTACAGCAGTTTCAACTGCGTTTACACAGTGCCCACAAGACATCCCTTGTACATTTAATGTAACTGTCTCCATTTTAAAACCTCCTTACTTACTGTAAACTTAACATACCCCATATACGTATGTCAAAAACTGAAACTCGCAAAATCATATACAATATGGTAAATTAAATGTAATTGCATAGCAATCCACTGGAGGTGCCTTTTATAAAGGCTGAGATCAAAGTGTGACTTTGGGATTCCTGGAACCTGATCCAGTTTATACTGGCGTAGGAAAGTGGTACGTTTTTTTGATATGGATGTTCATGCCACTTTTCCCACGGGAAAAGTGGCTTTTTTTGTGTAAAGGGGAGATAAGTATGCGACACGCAATTACAAAAGGGCAAGGTTTAGATGAGCTACAATTAACACAAATTAAGGCTGTAGCTCCACTAGTCGATGCTGTAGTACTGAGAGAAAAACAACTTTCACAACAAGCGTTAGCACAAGGCATCGAACAATTACTCGCACTAGGTGTACCCGCAACTAAGCTTATTGTCCATAGCATGCCATCATTAGCAAAAGCCTATCAGCTATTAGGCTGTCATTTTGCCAGTGATGCTATCGTATACGGAAATGACTTTCCTTTTCTTTGTGGTCAATCAACACACTCAGTTGAAGAAGCACTACGCTGTGAAAATAGAGGCATGGATTATATTTACTTTTCACATATCTTTCCCTCTTCTTCTAAACCTAACCTAGCACCAAGAGGGTTAGCTGCATTAACTGACGTATGCGCAGCCACGTCCATACCCGTTATTGCACTTGGGGGTATTAATAAGCGTAACCAACATTTGCTTGCGACTACAGGCGCTAGCGGATTTGCAGCAATTTCAATGTTTTTTAACTAAGGAGTCTTGTTATGCAAAAAGAGTATACGATTATTGGTGGTGGCGTAATAGGTTTAAGCATTGCGTACCAACTCGTAAAAGCAAAGCAACGTGTTACGATCTTCAATATTACAAGCCCTACTACCGCTTCGTTAGCTGCTGGAGGAATGTTGGGAGGACAAAACGAATTCAGTGAGCCTTCTCCTTTATTTGATTTAGCTATCGAAAGTCGAGCAGCACATAAAAATTTAGCTAAAGAATTAGCCACACTAACAGGCGTTGATGTAGAGCTCATACCGTCTGGCTTAATTAAAGTAGCCACAAATGAACAGCAAAAACAATTTTTGCACAAGCAATATCAGTTTTTACAAAAACAAAAGACAACACCTGTCTACTGGAAAGATGCACATGATGTAGAACCTTTGCTTACACCACATTTAGGTAGAGCTTTACACATTACAGCAGATCATCAAGTAAAAGCACGGCAATTAACAAAAGCACTTACCATCGCTGTACAAAAATTAGGCGTGCGTATCATTACCCAACATGTTAGAAAAATTACAGCAACTAGCGTCGTTACTGACAATGCGAGCTATCCATTTACACAGCTTATCGTTGCAGCTGGGGCGTGGTCAAAGCAACTATTACCTCATCTCCCACTTTATCCTGTCAAGGGTGAATGTATGATGGTCAAAACTGCGCATACACCAAGCACTACAGTATTTGCAGTTGATGGCTGCTATATTGTACCTAAACGCAATAATGAAGTGTTAATCGGGGCCACAAGCTACCCTAACGAAGTTGATCCTAATGTCACAGTAGGTGGTATATTATCGTTACTAACTAGAGCCACTGCTATGATGCCAAGTTTAAAAGACGCTACTATTATCGAAAGTTGGTGTGGTGTGCGCCCACAAACAGCTGATGGTTTACCTATTATCGGCGCAATATCGCCTACGATGTATGTATGTACTGGCCATTACCGTAACGGTATTTTACTCAGCCCGATTACAGGTAAGCTTGTAGCACAAGCTTTGCTAGGCGACGTAACTGCTACCCAGCGACTCGCGCCTTTTTCACCACAACGCTTTACACAAGGAGGGTATGTATGCAACTAACAGTAAATGGTCATACAGTAGATGTGCCCATACATGTAACAACAATTGGGCTACTACTCGATCATCTTCAATTAAATAAAGAATTGGCCATTGTTGAATTGAATCGTGTTATCTTACAAAAAGATGAACGGGACGAGGCTACAATACAGCCAGATGACTATATCGAAATTGTACAATTTGTAGGAGGCGGTTAACATGTTTTCCATTGGACCATATACATTCCATTCTCGCTTATTTTTAGGCACAGGTAAGTTTTCCGATTTTGATACACAAAAAGAGGCGGTAGCTGTTTCTGAAACAGAAGTTTTAACCTTCGCAGTACGCCGTATGAATATTTTTGAACCGACACAGCCTAATTTTTTAGAAAAAATTGATGTCGCAAACTATACATTACTCCCTAATACTGCTGGAGCAAAAACTGCTGAAGAAGCTGTGCGTATTGCACGTCTAGCTAAAGCTTCTGGCTTATGCGATATGATTAAAGTAGAAATTATAGGCTGTGATAAAACATTATTACCTGATCCTGTCGAAACATTGCGCGCAACAGAGATGCTCTTAGAAGAAGGCTTTATTGTTTTACCATATACTTCTGATGATGTATTACTCGCAAAGCGACTACAAGATTTAGGTTGTCATGCGATTATGCCAGGCGCTTCACCAATTGGCTCAGGGCTTGGTATTATTAATCCGGTTAATCTCCGCTTCATTATTGAGCAAGCTACGGTACCTGTAATTGTCGATGCTGGCATTGGTTCAGCTATGGATGCCGCTCAAGCGATGGAACTAGGTGCGGATGCGGTATTACTTAATACTGCAGTTGCTTTGGCAAATCAGCCTGTTAAAATGGCTTCTGCTATGAAGCATGCGATAATCGCAGGACGTGAAAGTTTTGAAGCTGGGCGCATCCCTAAAAAACACTATGCTACTGCCTCTAGCCCTCTTGAAGGTCTAAGTAAATGACACGCTATTCAAGACAGGAACGCTTTATTCCTATTGGCGAACAAGGGCAAGCAAAACTGGCGACTAAGCATGTCCTTATCGTAGGTGCTGGCGCACTTGGTGCACCTACGGCGGACTTACTTGCGCGAGCAGGTATTGGTAAAATCTCAATAATTGATCGTGATTTTGTAGATTTATCTAATCTGCAACGACAAACATTGTATACGGAGCGCGATGTAGTGAAGCGGCTACCTAAGGCCAGTGCTGCAAAGCAACGACTACTTGCCGTTAATGCAGATGTACAAGTTGCTGCCTATGACCAAGAAGCTACTGTTCATTTTTTAGAACAACTGTTAACTACTGAGACCATTGACCTTATTTTTGATGGTACGGATAACTTTGATACACGCTTTATCATTAATGATATCGCGCACAAACACCAAGTGCCGTGGATTTACGGCGCATGCGTAGGCGCAAGCAGTTTATCATTATTTATTGAGCCTAACCAAACACCATGCTTACACTGTATTATGGGTGGCTTACCTACAAGTGGTCCAACCTGTGATACGGTGGGCATTTTAGCTTCTGCTTCACAAATTACAGCGGCAATGCAAGTGGCAGAAGCATTAAAATATTTAACGGATAATAAAGAAGCCATGCGAGGTACAGTGTTTTCCTTAGACGTTTGGCAAAATACATTTTCCTCTATGGATGTAGCTAGCTTAAAAAAAGACGATTGTCCAACTTGCGGTACTTCGCCAAGCTATCCATTTTTACAGCAAGACGCTACTACACGCTTTGCATCTTTATGTGGGCGCGATACAGTACAAATACGTCCCACCTATACAACACGTGACCTAACTACGCTAGCTAACAAGCTAACGGACGCAAGCATTACACATCACAATGAATTTTTACTGACATTTAAAGTGACAGGCTATACATTAACAGCCTTTCGTGATGGACGTGTTTTTGTACATGGCACAGCTGATGTTACGGAAGCTAAAAAGATTTATTACCAATACTTTGCATAACAAAAGGGATTGCGATGAGCCGCAATCCCTTTTGTTTATTTATAACGAATCACTTCCTGTGCTGGTTTACGATAACCGCGTGAGTACTCGTCCATTGGCACAGCTTTGCCTAACGTAATCATCATAACAATTTCTTCATTTGCAGGAATGTCTAAAATACGACGCACCTCAATTTTATCAAAGCCAATCATTGGGCATGTGTCCCAACCGTATGATTTTGCGACAAGCATAAACTGCATAGCTACAAGTGAACCATTACGAATGGCTTCCTCACGCGCAAAACTCTCACCTCTCGGTACATAAAAATCACGAATGACTTCTTCTTTCATCGTTAACACATCACCTGTCAAAGTATGTGCATAAATCTCTGCCACATTCTCATAAGCTTGCGCATCGCCTGTAATAATGATTACAGCAGATGCATTTGTAATTTTTTCTTGCATAAGGCTAACTTCTTTTAACTCTTGTTTGACTGTTTCATCACGTACAATAATATATTTGGCGTGCTGCAAATTAAATGCTGTTGGCGCAAGTTGCGCTTCTTCTACCATAACCTCAAGTTGCTCTGTACTAATTGGCACATTAGGCTCAAAATCTTTTGCCGAACGACGCTCATTAATGACTGTTGTAAATTCCATAATTTTTCATCACCCTTCGTCTCTACTATAACGAAGAGCAATTGCCATTTTCAATTAAAGTGCGCTCAAACATCAACATATGCTGTGCTTGAATGTAATCTTCAATAATAGGCTGTGCATAATGTTTTGTAAAATAGTGCCACTTTACATCATAAAGCGTAAAACCCAGCTTTTGGTAGAAGGCAATATTACTAATGCTTGAGTTAGCTGTACCAACAATAGCGCGCTCATACTCGCTATAATGACGACAAAGTTGCGTAACTAACCATTTGCCATAGCCACGCCCCTGATGCATCTCATCAATCGCAATATTTTTCAGTTCAATAGCACCATCAACCTCAATACATAGCGCTACACCAATACGCTCACCCGCTTCAATCAGCTCAAATAAATCACCTTCATGTAAATATGAATGAACTACAGCCTCGTCTTCATCTGCTAATAATAATAGTGGTACATAATCTTGTCGTTGTGTCGTTACTTTTTTTAATTCCATATCGTTCTCCCAAATTCATAGCCGAAATATGCAGCAAAACCAATTAGCACAAAACCTGCTAATACAGACACCCACATAATGGCTGTTTTATTCATGGCGCGACGCGTTGTCGCTACAATTGCCATTAAGGCAATATCATGTAGTAGTATACCAGTCAATATGCCCGCTCCTACAACAATAAAGCTTGCCTTATCACTTGCATCAAATGAGCTAGCGAGTACCGTGCCAAAAATACTTACCCAAAATACTAAATTACTTGGAGACACTGCTACAAGTAAGCCATTACGGTAAGAAGAGGCTAGCGATTTGGTAGTTGTTTCACCAGCTAACGTAATATCATCACTCGCATGCTTAATACTATCAATACCTACATATAATAGAAACAAAGCACCAATTAACCACATCGCACTTTGAATAATAGGTTGTGCTAACACTGAGGCTAACCCAAAATACAGTGCCACAATAAGCAATAAATCAATCGTCATGCCACCAAGCCCTACTACCCAGCCGTGCATAAAACCGTTCTTTAAACCTTGCTTCGTCATTTCAATCGTTACTGTACCTACCGGGAGGGCAATTGATAATCCGAGTACAACGTATGTAAAATATAATCCCATGTTTGTACTCCTTTCTGTTTATAAAAAATTATACACAAAAAAGAGACGAGCTCGCCTCTTTTTTAACTACAATCCCAGCTATATAAAACACGATCAAATTTACAAGCGCGCAAATCTTCTTCTGCAATAAAGAAGTTAGCCACACCGCAATCTCCCCATAAAATGCCATTGTCCATATCCGAATCAATTTGCAATAATAAAATATCATTGCGGCTGTATTTTGTATTACCGTCTTCACCACGTGGGTCCCACTGTGTGAAGTAAGGGTAGCCGCCAATTTTTGCACCTTGCTCCCCATTTACTTCGTTATATGGATCAATAATCTCTTCATATACATCATACTTTACATCTTCAATGCCAAGTAACTCATCAAAACGATAATCGCTTGTTGATATTGGTGTTTCGGTCAATTGAAAGGCTAGTGCACATTCTTTTTGAATAGGAAAATAATCCTCTTCTTCACCATAATTAAGTGTATCAAATGCCGTAAACCATTTTGTTTCATCCTGCTCAATATGTTCATGGTAAACTACTCTAAAATCTTTTTGCTCACACATATCATCAAAGTTTAAACCAGTAAGGTCATCATTTAATACAAAGAACTGTAAAATCCCTCGCTGTGGGAATGGTGCTGGTACGGGGATAGCTGACAAATTTAATTGCGCCAATAAATGCAATGCCTCGCCAGTACTAGCTGTTGGGTAAGGCTCTGATTTTAACCAATAAGGTTTACCTGCAAATTTGCTTTCTAGTGTGCCTGTTTTTGCAGGTGTTGGTGTGATGGTTACTGTTGGTCGTAGTGTCGCTTGTAAAGTCGCCTCGTATTGCTTTAGTGCAGTAGGTAATTTCATTGTATAGCCTCCTATAAAGAACGTTTGTTCTTATTTTAGCACATTATTTAATCTTTGTAACCTCTCCCTTTGTCATTTGTAAAAGTTCGTCAGGCGTTAATTGAAAAACCGCCATTGGATGTCCTGCAGCAGCCCAAATTGTTTCGTACTTCCATAAATCCTCATCAATTAAAATACGCAGGGGATATTTATGCGCCACAGGTGGCACACCACCAATAGCATAGCCTGTATGCTCACGCACAAATGCCGCATTAGCTTTAGCCAAAGGTGCTTTAATAAAAGTTGCTACACGCTCCTCACTCACACGATTAGGACCACTTGCCACAATTAACAGTGCCCTACCACCAATATCAAAAACGATTGATTTTGCAATCTGTGCCTCATGGCAACCAATTGCCTCAGCAGCCTCTTGCACTGTTCGAGTACTGCTTGGTAACTCTACTACTTCGTTTGTAAATCCTTGTTGCTGTAAATACAATTGCACTTGTTTTGCACTTTCCTTCATAACTAACACCTACTTTTCTGAAATTTCTTTCAATATACATGAAAAGCACCCAGGGAGCTAGGTGCTTTTCGTCTGAACTATGCGTCTTCGTGTTATTAGTTGTTATCTGAGCTGATTGCAACTTCTAGTAAAGCAAAGTCTGCACCAAGCAACGGGCTGTTTTCACGTTCCTCTGCTGATTTACTATGACTTGCTTTAAACTCTGGGCTATGTAGCCAAACATTAAATGAAGCCTCATCTACCCAACGTGTACAAATACGGATTTGGTCTTCGTCTTTACCGTTTAATTTCTTTAAGACCTCTAAACCTAAAAATCCTTCAAACTTACTAATTTCCTTAGGGTTTTGAAAGCGTTCGATAATTTCTTCGCCGTGCCCTTTTTTAATACGAATTGTGTTCATTGCAACAATCATGCTGTTGCCTCCTCTGTCATTTTAGTTTGTAAGTAATCAAAAACAGGTTGTGCCTGCTCGCCACCCATTTTTGCATGATGTAAAAGTGGGATGCCATGTGCACCTGTCGCTGTTAGTGCTTCTGGTTGCGCCTCAATCATGGCTTGCACAATTGCTAAGTTCCCTAGCATTGCCGCTGTAAAAATATCCATACGTGCTACCGCGCGCTAATAAAAATAAGGCAATATCTCGACGCCCTGTATGCGCTGCCGCTCCTAAACCACTCTCCCAGTCACCTGTATCCCAATTCATTACTGCATGCAATAGCGCTGGCTCCTGCTCGTATAATACTTGTACTTTTGCAAAGTCGCCATGTGCCGCAAATATAAATTCACGCACTAGCTCTTTGTCTAATGGGTTGCCATTCATCATAATGGGTATGCCTCCTTGTTTAAACGTTGCGGTGTAAAAAATGCACGTCCGTTTTGTTGATAAATCTCTGCATCAATTTCAAAAATGGATTGAAACATCTCACGGCATAATACACATTGTGGTATGCCGTCATATTGAATAGTGCCATTTTTTAATACGACTAAACGATCGCTATACTGGGCTGCTTGATTAATATCATGCAACACCATCACAATCGTCATACCTAGTGTTTCATTTAGCTCATGCACTAGCTCCATAACTTCAAGCTGATGGGCAATATCTAAAAAAGTTGTAGGTTCATCTAGTAGTAAAATATCAGGTCGCTGTGCCACTGCCATCGCAATCCAAGCACGCTGTCGCTCGCCTCCTGATAGTGAAGGCAATAAGCGGTTAGCGTAATGCTCAAGCTTTGTAACACCCATAGCCCATGCTACGATATCATGATCTTCCTGTGACATACCCCGACCTTTCCGGTGAGGTGAACGTCCAAATTCAATTAGCTCACGTACCGTAACATCCATTTGATGATCTTGCATTTGAGGTAGCATCGCTAACTTCTTTGCGACATCAACGCTCTTTAAACTATAAATATCGTGACCATCAAGTACGACATTGCCTTGTTGAGGCTTAATTAATCGTGAAATCAAGCGTAGCAGCGTTGATTTACCCGAGCCATTTGGTCCGATAAGGCTAACAATCTCACCTTTTTTAATATGCAAATCTTCCACTTGTAATGTAAATGATGTCGGCTGACGAAACGATAATTGTTTAGTTTGCAGCAACGTTGTCCCTCCTCTTTTGAATCATGTATAAGAAAAATGGTCCGCCAATAAAGGATAATAAAATACCTACGGGTAGCTCAATTGGGTCAAATGCTGTGCGTGCAATTGTATCTGCTACCACAACAAGTAAACCGCCACCTAATGCCGCCGCTGGTAATAAATAGCGATAGTCATTACCAATAATTAAACGTAGCATATGTGGTATAACAAGTCCGACAAAACCAATTAATCCGGATACACTAACCGCTATACCTGCAAGTAAAGCACTTAATACAATTAACATAAAACGACTACGCTCTACATTATGTCCGAGTAATTTTGCCACCTCATCACCTAAACGTAATAAACGAATATGGCGAATAGAAAATAGCGATAAAATTAATGCAGCAACCACATAGTAAACAACCATATTAACTTGATGCCAACCCGTGCCCGCAATACCGCCTGATAAATAATAAGCGCTGTAATTAATGCACCTACAAAGGCGGCTAAAGGTAAAAATAAAATATACATAGGATATAAAATCATAATACATACTGCTGCTAGACCCGCGCCTGATGATACACCAATAATACCGGGGTCTGCAAGAGGGTTACGCATGACGCCTTGTAAAATGGAGCCCGCTACCGCTAAACACATACCAACCATTAAACCAATTAACACACGTGGAATGCGTAAATCCCAAACAATGCGTCGTGCTAATGTATCCTCCTCACCGGTTATACCATGCCAAACCTCTGCTACGGTAAACTTTACAGGGCCAATCATTAAGCTACCAAGTGTTGCTACAATAAGCAGTACAACTAAAGTTATGAGTGTAATCATTCGTTTTTTAGCGAGTGGGTGTGTCGTTGACTCAAGCCTTGCTTGCCTAGCTAATGTCATGTTACTTAACCGCCTCTAATTGCTTCTGCATTTCTTCTAGCGCGTCAACGATATGTGTACCTGGGTTTGTGCCAAATAAGTCTGAAGGTAAAATTGTTACTTTACCATTTTTTACAGCGTCTAAGTTTTTCCATGCTGCATTTTGCGCCATTTCTTTTTCAAAAGCTTCACGTACTGCCTCTGGCTCACCATGTGTAATTAACATTACAGCTTGAGGGTTACGTTCAATAATTTTTTCTACGCTTAAGCTAGCATAGTTAGGGTATTTTTCTTCTTTAGGGAAATCAGAAGCGATATTTTCGCCACCTGCTTTCGCTAATAAATCACCTGATAATGAGTTAGGTAGCGCCGCTAAGTAAGTACCTGGTGCACCGTACACTAAAATTGTTTTAACGCCAGCATCTGCTGTTTCTTCGATTGCTTTCATTTGTGCTGTAATCTTGTCATTAATTTCAGTTGCTTTATCTTCATTACCTGCAAGCTTACCAAAAAATGTTAATGTATCTTGAATGTCTTGAATTGAATTGGCTTCTGTATAAATTACCTTCGTGCCTTGCTTCTCAATGTTAGCTGCATGGCGCTCAAAACTAGGGCTAACAATTAATACATCAGCGCCCACTGCCGCAATTTGTTCAAAGTTTGGCTCATGAGGATTACCAATTTCTTGTACATCTTTTAAGCTGTCAGCTACAGGACCACGTGCGTTTGGACGTCCTACAATTTTAGCATCTACGGCTAATAGCATATCCATATCACCCGCGCTCATAACAGCAAATGTTTCTGGGGCTTTATCAAAGCTAATCGTATTGCCAAGTGCATCTGTTACTTCTAACTTCTCTACAACCTCTGCTTTAGGCTCTTCCTTATCAACTTCCTCTTCTTGCGGTGTTGCTTCTTTCTTTCCACCACAAGCTGTCAAAACAACTAAGCACAGCAGCGCTGTCATCATAAGTATGTATTTTTTCATTTTCGTCTCCTCCAACTGATAATCTTTATCAACTAAACTTATCACTTTATCGATAATGATTCTCATTGTCAACATATTTTCTGAAAAATAAAAAAAGCCTAGCAAAAGCTAAGCTCTTTTAATCAATTAATTTTCACCTAGTAAAATAATAAATTCTAACGTAATCGTTTGTATTTTATCGGCAATAAATTGTGCTTTTTGTACGCTGGCTACATTTTGCATAAGCGGTGTCATATCTAGTAACTTACGCATTAATTGCGGCGCTAAATCTTGTTGATAACTTACTTTTAACTGTGTCGTTTTGGCAAATTGTTGCTCAAATAAGGCGATGATTTTGGCGTTAGAGTAGGGGGATTTTTCAGGGAAAAAGGCTTGACGCAATTCCGCTAAATAATGTTCACCTGGCACTACTTTAACCATACACCCAGTAGGACGTAAAATACGTCTAAACTCTTTGTAATTAGACGGTGATAAAATATTCACAATCGTATCCACACTACTGGTTGTTAATGGGATATTAGCTAAATCCGCAACTTGCCATAGCACGTTATCATAGCTAGCTGCCATTTTAACGCCCTCTTTCGCAAGATCAATACCTATACCTACCGCGCCCTGTGGTAATAATTTTTGTAAATGCGTGCCTTCCCCACAGCCTAAGTCTGCAATGACAGTAGCTTGCCCTACTACCTTAGCTAATTCTTGATGAAGCGGGTCATAAAAACCACTCGTAATAATGTCTCGACGTGCTGCAAAAAGCTCTTTCGTATAAAGTTCTTCACTACGTTGCGGGGCTAGATTAACATAGCCTTGCTTTGTAAAATCAAAAGTATGGCGATTAGCACATACTATGCTTGCATCGTTAACTTCCACTTGCTCATGACAAAGTGGGCAACGTAATAAGGCTTGATGTTGTTGCGCAAAATGAATGCGCTGTTGTTTTCTAGTCATGCTTAAACTCCTTTAAGGCATTTAATGTTGTTACTGTCAGTGGCGTTGTTAATCGCGTCATAACGCCTAAACAGCTGCTCAATATAGTGCTCATTAGGCTCATTACTACCGCAAAACGAATAGCATACGGTTGATCTGAACGAAAATACGGCTGTAAAAATCGCCACATTTCTTCACGATGTGCCTTTGTACTTTTTAATCTTGTACAAAAGCTATCGCAAAGCGACCAATTTGTAATATACGGAACAAACGCTACAATGCGCTGTTCATCATAAGGTAAATAACCAATCACAAAACCCTGCAACATCGTTTCTTCAAAACAGGTTGGTTGTGCTTGCCAATACGCTGGCTGCCGCTTTGCGATATCCTTAGCTAACGCGCGTAGCTTTGGCACACGCACACCTAAAATATCTGTAACACCTGGCAATAATTTAGCTGTAAAAGCACGGTACTCCTCCTCAGCTAATTGCTCTAACTGGGCTCTCATAAATATCCTTCTAGCTTGAGTAGCTGTTCTTTTAATGGCAGTCCCGCACCGGAGCCAACCAACTTACCAGTAGCATCAATTACACGATGGCATGGAATCATAATTAAAATCGGATTTTTATTATTGGCATTGCCCACTGCTCGTGACGCGTTGGCATTACCAATTAACTCAGCTATTTGCTTATAGTTTTTAGTTTGCCCATAAGGAATGACCTGTAGTGCTTGCCATACACGCTGTTGAAATTCTGTGCCTTGCGGTGCAAGTGGTGTTGTGAACGTTCGAAGATCACCGTTTAAATAAGATGTTAGCTCACGAATGGCTTGTTGCATAACCGCATTTTCCCCTTGTGTTATATCTTTCTTAGGGTTACCTGTGTACAATGCTGTTACTGCGTGTGCTGTTGCCTCAATTGTTACTTTGCCAATTATCGTGTTATACGTTTTTTGCAGCACAACGCTCACCTAGCTTTACTTTGACTTGTGGCCACTCCTCTTCAATTACACTGTAAATGACTGTATCACGATTTTTGCCATCTTTACGAATGCGATGATTACGTAGCACGCCTTCCTTCGTGGCACCAATCGCTTCAATTGCTTTACATGAGGCAATATTTTCGGCATCTGTTTTAATGGTTACACGGCGTAATCCCCATTGCTCAAAAGCGTAGCTCATTAATAAATACTTGGCATTGCTATTAATTGCTGTACCTCTTGCTGATGGGCTAAGCCAACTAAAACCAATTTCAGCCGTTTTATTTTTTGCATCAATCGCCATAAATTTTGTAGCGCCTACGATTTTATTCGTAGTCATATCAATGATGACCATCGGAAATTCTGCTTGATTGGCTAAAGCTTCATTAATATATACTTCGATTGCTTCTAAGGAACGCGGTGTAATAGGTAAATATGTCCATGTGCTATCATCTTGAGCAATCGCCCATAAAGCGTCTGCATCTTCTTTTACCATTTGACGCAATTGCACTACGTCATTTTGCAAATATGTTGTCATCTTATCCCTACTCTCTTTTTTTCTATTATACCTAAGGAAATTTATTAGTTGACAATTTTGTTATTATCCTTCATAGTCTATATAACAATACTTATACCCCTATAGGTATAAAACAGGAGGTTCATTCATTGTCACAACAAATTCCTAACAGTATTCCAAAACCATTAGTTACAACAAACCAAGTATTTATCGTCATTACATCACTGCTTGGTGTCTTTGTGAATACAAATATTTTATTTATCCCATTTCTTTTAGGTTTATTTACGGTCATTACTAAAATCAATCCTATCGTCATGATGGGTAAACCTTTTTTACGTAAACCGTTACACACGTACCATCCTGAAGATAAGGATCAACAAATTTTTAACCAGTGGATTGCAACAATCTCATTAGGTCTTGCATTATTGTTCTTTTATCTTGGTTGGAATGTAGCAGGCTACATTTTTGCAGGCATGGTAATTGCAGCTTCAGGTATTGCTTTAACAGGCTTCTGTATCGGCTGCTGGATTCGTTTCCAATATCAAATGTGGAAACACCGCCGAAAAATGGCGAAAAATGCGTAACACTCTGCCGACAGTTTTTGTCGGCACTTTTAATTAAAGGAGGAATTTCAATTGAGTTTAGCGCAAAAAATTTACCGCTTCCCAGCAAAATACATGTTGGTGAGTGTACCATTAATTTTAGTACTCGGCTTTATTGTTGGTAATGTTGTAGATACTTCTTTTTTACAACCTACCTTATTAGTAGGTACGATTATTATGATCTATGCGACAATGGTTGGCTTTAACTTTAAACAACTAGCTTCTACACAAGGCACGCGTGTACTCATTTATTCCGTTGTCATTAATTTCGTTATTATTCCACTCGTCGCTTACGGTTTAGGTGTGTTATTTTTAAGTAAACACCCTTTAATGTTTGCTGGACTTGCATTATCTGCATTGCTTCCGACAAGTGGTATGACAATTTCTTGGACGATGCTACAAAAAGGCAATGTTGGTGTTGCCGTAAAATTAACGATTTTCGGTCTACTCATCGGCTCAATCGTCACACCTTGGTATTTGCTTATGATGGTCGGTCAGTATATCGAAATTAATGTATGGCAAACGATGCAAACGATTTTAATTGTTGTATTTTTGCCGATGTTATTAGGTCACTTAACTTTCAAAGCTATTTTACGTAAACATTCCCTTGAGCACTTCAAAAAAAATATTAAACCGAAATTTGGACCACTTAGTATTTGGGCAATGCTCTACGTCGTATTTGTCAGCATGAGCATGCGCGCATCAATGATTGTCCAAAATCTAGAGCTAATTGCTATTGCTATTGCAGTGCTATTATTATTTTACGCAATCAACTTTACGCTTAGCACAGTAGTCGCTACAAAATTCTTTAATCGTGCAGATGGTATCGCGCTCGTTAATGGTACCGTACTACGTAACCTATCACTAGCAATCGGTATTGCAGCTACTTCTTTCGGAGCAGAAGCAGCACTTATTGTCACGCTAGCCTTTATCGTACAACAACAATTTATCGCAAACTACGCGCAAATTGCTAAAAAACGTTGGTTTAAAGAAAGCGAACCACAATTACAACCCGCTACAAAATAAAAATTGAAAACTGTTGTTCATATTGCGTTCATTTTTATTCAATAGTGTCGCATGAATTTTAACAGAATTTTCTGTTTTATTTATTTTTCACTTCAGAAGAAAAACAAAGACACTTGAACAGAGGTAGTAATCATCCATTTTTTTACTATAACTTGTGACATGTGC
>NZ_QAFW01000027.1 GCF_003057615.1 Metalysinibacillus jejuensis | reverse complement strand
ATGTTTATTATACATAGGCGATATGTCTTAGATACTCTAGAACAAGTAAAAAACATCGCTCCTAGATGCATCTTGCACAACAATCAAGGATTTGTGTACACTTCCTATAGCTTTAAATTTACTCGTTTCAATATGCTCCCGATCCGAACCTTTTTCTCCACGTTGTAAATCAAATCCGAGCTTCTGCATATGCTCTGGAAACTTGTCTTGCAGCCACAACAATTCTTGACGATTGAACACATTTTTTCCTTGCAATTTTCCATCACGCATTGGCACGACACCTAAATGCATATGAGGAGTTTTTTCGTCAACATGAACGGTCGCATACGCAATATTTTGTTTCCCATATCGATCAGCAAATAATTTATAACTTTCCTCAAAAAATCGTTTCTGTTCATCAGGCTCTAATCGCTCAAAAAAATACCGATCAGACGTGACAAGTAATTCATTTACAAGCACAGCATCTTTTCTTGTTTTTCTCGTTCCAACTTTTTGCGATTCAATAATTTCTTTTACTCGCTCGTTATAGTCGATCGGTTCATCATTCACCAAATCATAATTTTCATGAGTACAATCTGGATCAATATCCTCATTCGTTTTCGATTCTCGTTCTCTCTGATTATGAAATTGAATTCCTTTCAGATCGTGTGACTTCATTTTCTGCATACGGACTACTGCAAAACTCATTTATTTTCGACCTCGCTTTCGAGAAAATTTGTCATGACAAATCGGCCCAACTTCCATGTAAAGTATAACACACTATACTTTACATTCGTAAAGGTGTGCTCTGCGAGGCTGCTTCGGCTTTCGCCGATCATTCGCTTAAGCGAATGAAAAAGATACCGACCTTGCCCCCTTTTGAAAAAGGGGCAATCCCCCCAAAACTTTCTCGCTTACCGCGGGTGCCGAAAAAAATGGTACGGGGAAAACCGCCCCTTCCATTTCCTTTCGTCAATGCTAGCTTGGCAAACTTCTCACGTGTCAACTCCTTAAATTCCTTCCCGTTGGTCAGTCAGACATTTACCGTTGACACTTCCCGTTTGTCTTTCCCACTGGCGAAATAAAAAAGGGTTGCCTTGATGGCAACCCTTTAACCTTTAGGTTTATTGTTTTTGACAACCGGACACGTTATTTAACTGCTTTATTATTTTTTCCTTGTAAACCCGACTGAGGTAAATATAACTAAGCTTAATAATCCAGAGGATAGAAGAATACTACCTAGTACGATATAAGATTTTACATATATCTGCAGTCTGGTTAAATATTCACCTGTATCTATATTTCCACCAGCAGCCGTTGAAACGTAGCTTTCTAATGCGTTACTGCCTATATCCGGCGATTTAATGATGATATATACTCCAACAACCGCCATAACGATTGATAAAAGCATTGGTATAATAACTTTTTTAATAATTGTCAACCCTTTCTTTTGCTTACGGGTTATTTAATTTGAGTATTGTACAAAGCAGACTCCTACAGGTTTTTGTGCATTTCCTGAACCCTTTTTAGTTGACCCATTGTAAACATTAAAATTATAAACATCTAACGTTGGAAATGCTCTAACTGTTTTGCTCTTCCCTTTAGCCACAACGACATTTTGGCTATCAGAAATGCCATAAGATTTTGTTACACTAAATCCAAGTTCTGCCGATATACCAGCCATGCTAATGCCACCTGTTGCGCTAGCAGTTGCTGAAACACTCTCCGAAACTGTCATTGTTCCACCTGGGTAACTATATGTTGATCTACGTATTTCCTGAATACCACATCCGTTTGTTTTAGATATATTTCTCAAATTATATCCAGTTGCGGCAAGTTTTACATTGTTAAATGGCATCAGATCATTCTTTACGGAAAGTTCTTTTGGTTCAACAATTGTTACCTTTTCTAATTTCTTATCCCCCAACTTTTCTCCAAATTTTTCTTTGAAAGGCTGTAACTCATCAGGGTCTGTTATAACTTTAACATCTTTGTTAGCTAGGCGTCAACTACCCCCGCTTAAACGCTAAAGCGTTTTGAAGTGGGGGCTTGTGTCACCTATGAATTCAACTTAAACTAAACAACCAGTCTCCGGTAGAGTACCGAAAACTGGCTGTATGACGCTTTTTTATACTGTCCCATTTCGACGGGTCAGTTCCGTTTTATGCACTATGTTTTTTACTTAATTACTCAGCCTCTACTTGGAAAGTTGAGACACTTTCTTCAAGTTGCTTAGCCATCTCTGTTAAACGGAGAGCCGTTTGTGTTACATAAGCGATAGCCGCTAACTGCTCATCAGCTGTTAGTGTAGCAGCTGTCGTACTACTCGCTGTTTGATCTGCAGTCTCTGCAATGTTTTGCACCGCGGCTGATACTTCTTCAGCTCCTGCTGACATGCGTTCTGAAATAGAAGAAAGCCCTTCGATTTGCGTCGTTAAGTCTGTGACAGATTGCTCGATTTTGGTGAAAGCTGTTCCTACATAATTAAGTAAATCAGCACCTGTTTGCACTTCTTCATTACTCTCTTGCATTGCGACTACAGCATGTTGTGTTTTAGCTTGGATTTGATTAATGAGTTGATGCACACTAGAAGCCGACTGTGTCGTTTGATCAGCTAGCTGTCGAATCTCTTCAGCTACAACAGCAAAACCTTGACCAAATTCTCCTGCACGTGCTGCTTCAATTGCAGCATTTAATGCGAGTAAATTAGTTTGCTCAGCAATGCTTGTTATCATTTGCATTATAGTGCCAATTTCATTCGAGTCATCATTTAATTCTTCAATGACTGTCGCAAATTGCTTCGTATTGTCTTTAATAACATTCATTTGTGTAACGGCCGATGCTAACGTATCATTTCCTTTATGAGTAAGACTTGTCATCGTTGTTGCAGCTTCTACAATCAATCCTGTATCATCCGCTACACCGACGATACCGTCTGCTAAGTCATCCATAGCACGTGCACTTTCTACGCACATTTCACGCGTCGTATCCGTTTGATCATTAATTGTACCGATCGTTTGTACTACTTTACGTGTCCCCTGTTCATTATCACGCATGCTTTGACCGATTTGTTCCGTACTGTGTAACAAATCTTCTGACTGCGTCTGGATGGAAATAATGAGTGACTTTAAACTTATCGTCATCTGTGCGAAACTACGCGAAAGTTGACCGATTTCATCATTGCGACGACTTTGTTGTGGTTGCACTGTTAAATCACCATTCGCGATTTTTTCCACACTTTCAGTAATGCGCGATAACGGACGTAAAATACGTCGTACGACGAAGAGCAATACTAATAAACCGACGATACTTACGACTACACCTACTAAAATAAGTGATAATGTTTGATTTTTTTGCGCTTTTATTACGGCGCTATAGTCTAGTGCTCGTGCTAAGTACCATTTAATTTCACCTGTATAGTCTTCAAGTGGGTAATACATTTGTTGCATTTGATTAGATAAAGTTGTTACCGTCTTACCTTCTTGCAATTTTTTTATATCACTAGCTGTAGGTTCTTCTGTTTGCGCTTCACCTTCTACTAATGTTGTAGATTGATCTTCAATACTATACAAAGCCCAATTGCCATCGTAAAGCGCATTAAATTTTTGCAACAACTCTTCTGTTACACCAAGACCTAGCTCTACTGTACCGAGATGAGTTGTTCCTTTACTAAGTGGTACTACATAACGGAAGCCTGCACCTGCAACACCACCTTCTAAGCCCTCTACTATTTGCTTTGTTTTATTTGCCTCTACTACCGTATGACGAAATGTGGATAAATCATCACCAAACTCTTCTGGTTTATGCACGCGATAAAAAGAAGTCGCATTAGGTAAATGGAACTGAAATTGCTTAACACCTTGCGCTTGTAGTTGTGGCATTAAGACATTTGTTTGTTGTGCTAAAGCCGCTCTATCTCTTTGTTGAAAAGCATCGATGATTTGTTCGTTATGTATTATTGGCTCTAACCCTATGCGCAGTAAATCAAATTGCTGAGCAATCGTATCTTCTATCCCTTGTTCAATTTTTTTAGCTTCATTTTTTTCCGTCACTTGCATTTGACGATTAAGGTCGTACGTTGCATTAATAGTTAATATCATAACGAGCGTTAATAAAATTACCGCACTTATAATGGATAGCTTCGTAGCGATTTTCACTAATCATTCTCCTCTACTTGTTTTTTAGTACTTACTACTATAGTACCAAAAATAAACATCTTAATTGTCAAAAAATTCGACAAATTAAGGTAAAATAAAAATATTCACCGCCACTATGGCAAATCATCATAATTTTTAAATTATATTGGGCATTTACGGGCTAATTTCTTACCTAAGAGCTAGTTATATCGTAGTGTTTTTTCACATTTAGGTTAGCTAAGATAGCAGTTAGGGGTAACCCTATAAGTAGTAACTATGAGAGGAGCCTAACTTATGAAGCCGAAATTTACATTGCGTGAAATTTATGGAGACGATATTTTATACACGCCACGCACCCCATTTAGTGATAATCCGTGGATGTTAAATGATGTGCATAAACTCGACGCGTTAACATCGCGCGAAGTATTATTTGCAGACGTACCTGTGCTTGTACATAGCGCTACTCAAACTGCTCAAGCTAAAGCTTTATTATCGTTAGCTGGCTTTACACCTCCTTCTACTATATACACATATGATACAGAAGAAGCGTACCATGCCCATTTGCAAAATAGCGATGCTACAATCGTTTGCCAATATTTACATGAAGCGCATCAAATCCCTCGTGACCGCTACTGGATGGACGCTGAAAAGTTTAATGAGTTAAACTGCAAATCTTATATTGATCAATTAATAGATGCAAAATATGTACCGAAGCGCTTTACCGTCAAGCTAGCAGATGCACCTGCTACCATTTCTTCTATGACACTGCCTATCGTCTTAAAACCTGGTGGCGATGACCCTACTTCTGGTGGCTACGGGGTAATGATTTGCCATACAAATGAGCAAGTAACTGAAGCACTGCGTCAATTGCGCAAAGCAACAACAGAAGATGTCGTCGTAGAACAGCTGCTTAGCGTTAAAGCCAACTTTAGTTGCCAATACATTTATACTAAAGAGCTCGGCATTCAGTATTTAGGCGCCTCTGAGCAACTTACCGATGAAGAAGGTCATTATCATGGCAACGTCATTGTACGTGATGTACCACAGCGTGTAATCGACGTAGGGCGACACATTATGGAGTGCGGTGTTGCTGAAGGTTTTGTCGGCATTGCAGGCTTCGACCTTATCGTTACCGACACGGGCGATATCCAAGCGATTGACTTAAACTTCCGCCAAAATGGTTCAACTGCCATGCTGATGTTTAAAGATAGCTTTAAAAAATCGGTTGCTAAATTTATGTCTTACGAGGCTAAAGCAGATAATGCAACGTTTTATACAAACATTGTCAACTGCATTAAAGAAGGTGGACTTTTACCGCTTGCCTACTACGATGGTGATTACTTTGATGAGCCTGTCACATCTCGTTTTTATGGCATATGGTACGATGATTCACTTGAGCAAATCGAAATGCGCGAACGTCTACTTCTATAAGACGTTTGGCGCGTTTCTTTTTTTTGAAACATAAAGCATGCTAATGCGTATACAATAGAATAAAGGAGTGTGCGGATATGATAAAAAAACTACTAGCCACAGCAGTGTTCGCTTGTTCGGTACTTACCTTACCATTAATAGGTCAAGCCGCCGGCAACGACAATGTCATCATTAAATATAAAGCGGATGACGCAATTTTTAAGCAATTTAGCCAACAAGAAGATGTTTACTTAAATGAGGCGCAGCAATTTATTTCCCTCCCTAAACAAAAATTAGCGGATGCTGCTATTCAAGAAGCCATTAAACGTGGCAGTGTGGCGTACATAGAAGCAGACTATAAACGTCAAGCTTCCAACTTACAAGAGCACTTAACGATGTGGGACTCGTTCGATTTAGGCTTACCTGAATTCACTTCAGCCTTGCAACCGCAAAAAGAAACAGTCGTAGCTGTAGTCGATACAGGCGTTGACTATGCACACCCTGTATTAAAAGACTACGTCTTACCAGGGTATGACTTTGTCGAGGAAGACACAGATGCTATGGACGAGCAAGGACATGGTACACATGTTGCAGGTATTACATTACGCGGTGCTAATTATAAAGGTGTCAAAATTTTACCTGTACGTGTATTAGATGAAAAAGGAATGGGCTCAGATTCTCATATTGCTTCTGGTATTTATTACGCCGTAGACCAAGGTGCAACCGTTATTAATATGAGCTTAGGCGGACAAGGTTTATCGCAAACCCAACGCGATGCTATTTTGTATGCGCTAGCACACGATGTTAGTGTAGTTGTCGCAGCAGGCAATGAAGCTGAAGAAATTTATAATAAATACCCTGCGAGTGAGCGCGATGTATTAACAATCGGAGCTAGCTCAAAAAAGAAACCCCTTACCGACTTCTCTAATTTCGGGGTGGAGTTAGACTTAGTCGCACCTGGGCAAAATATTTACAGTACGCTGCCACGTAAATTAGATATGATGGACGGAAAACGCGACGGCTATACGTCAATGGACGGCACTTCAATGGCCTCCCCTTTTGTCGCTGGTATTGTAGGACTTATTCGTTCCTCTTACCCTACGCTAAGCTATGAAGAAGTAGAATTATTGCTTAAAGATCAAGCGAAACGCCCTGCTAACCAAGATTTTGATAGTAAAGCAGGATTTGGTCATGTACAGCTTCAAAATTTCACGACATCTAAAGAAGTATTTTTACTTAATACAACTTACTTAACAGAAGGTGCAGATGTAGTTCAAGTAGGCTCTTACGGTTACGATACAGGTACAATTGAAGTTGTAGCAGACGGCAAGAGCTTAGGTACACAAACGATTACTAAAAATGGTATGCTGAGCTACTCGCTAGACGTACCAAAACAAAAAGAAATGGTCATCTCTGCGACGTTAAAAGACGATGCAGGCAATGTAGTAAAAGAAGTAACGCGCACTACACCTATTCGTACAAAAGATATTACCTTAAATATTACCAATGAAAAAAATGACAAAGCAGAAGTCACTGTCGCAACGTTATATGGCGTTAAAGATGAAGAATTCGAGCAACTGTCTATGTTTATTGAAACGAACACAAAAACAGGTGATATTGCTTTTTCAACAGGTGCTTACGATGAATATGACGAACTTTTCATTTCAGTCGTAGCAGACAACGCCATGTACGCACGTAAAGTACAAGCTAAAGAAACACTTACATTACATGCTGATCAATTAAATAAAATAACGTTTAAAAATACATTGTTTAACTATCCTAAAGAAAAGCGCTATGAAAAGTTGTATGAGACGATGCCACCTTTCCATGTACCGACAGCTATAATTGACGGCCATGCGATGTCATCACTCTTGCCAATTAACTATTTAGAGCAACCAACCATCTATGTAGATAAAGGTGTTTATGACTTTTCATTTATTGATATGGGAAAATACCACGCCTTCCTTACATTATCTAATGTAAATACGGAGCGCGCGCAAAACTTAGATTTCCGCAATGCGGGGTTATTAACACGCATTCATGTTGATACGTCTCAATATATGAGTTTTCCTTTATTCCAACTGCGTTTTGAACCTGTGAAAGCAGGGCATGCACCATTAAAAATCGGGGTGCCTGTAGATAGCATTAAGCCTACGTATATTACACGTGGTACGTATGATATGTACTTGCACTCTTACTTTATGGGTATGCCGCTTATGTCAGATGTTGTAGAAAATGTACGCGTCGTTAATAACCGCACATTATATTTCATCTCTGGCGAACAAACGACACATGAGTTTGGACGTTAATACAAAAAAGCCTTTCGGAAAAAATTCCGAAAGGCTTTTATTATTATTTAAATGCATCTGGGAAAACATTTAAGTCAATACCCCATAGCGCTGGCACTAGGAAGTAAATACATACTGTAACTAAAATAATACCGAATAAATTAAGTGCAAAGCCCGCTTTCGCCATATCAGGAATCTTTAAGTAACCTGAGCCAAACACAACAGCATTTGGTGGCGTTGCTACTGGTAGCATAAACGCACATGATGCCGCAACTGCTGCTGCCATCATTAAACTGTATGGGTGGACGTTAAGCGCTAATGATAATGAAGCCATAATCGGGAACATCATCGAAGCTGTTGCTGTATTGGACGTAATCTCGGTTAGGAAAATAATTAATGTGGCTACTGCTAAAATAAGTACAAATAAATGCACACCTGCTAAGCCGCCTAATTGTGAACCAATCCACTCTGATAAACCTGAAGATTTAAAGCCTGCGGCAATCGCAAGGCCACCACCGAATAATAGTAGTACGCCCCAAGGCAATTGAACAGCTGTATTCCAGTCCATTAAATGGTCGCCCTTTTTATTGACCGAAGGAATCGCAAACAATACAATCGCAAAAATCATCGCAATAACACCGTCTGATAAACCTGGGAAGAAACCTTGTAGTAAAAATGAGCGTGTAATCCAAGCAAACGCTGCTGTAATAAAGACGATAAACACCATAATCTCTTCATAAGATGCTTTACCAAGCTTTTTCTGCTCTGCATGAATGACTGCCTTACCACCTGGCAATGTTTTAATTTCTGATTTTAAGGCAAACTTCGTTAAGTATATCCAAATGACAAAGATAAATGTCCAAGCAAATGGTACACCAAACATCATCCAACCCGCAAACGTAATTTCAACACCATAAATTTTAGAGATTGCACCCGCAAGTAGCGTGTTTGGCGGTGTACCGATTAATGTTGCGATACCACCAACAGAAGCTGAGTACGCAATACCTAGCATAAGTGCCTTACCAAATTTAAAGTTTTCTTTTGACGTATCAATCGTTGGATCATCTTTTACTGCCTCAGAGATTTGCGCAATAATCGCAAGACCAATCGGCACCATCATCATAGCTGTGGCTGTATTCGAGATCCACATAGATAAGAAGCCTGTCGCAACCATGAAACCTAAAACGATACGGTCCATTGTTACGCCAATAACTGAGATAATACCTAATGCAATACGGCGGTGTAAATTCCATTTTTCCATCGCAAGTGCGATAATGAAACCACCCATAAATAAGAAGATATTTTCATCCCCATATGCCGATGCAGTTTCCTTTATGTCTAACCCCATTGTCATCGGGAATAATACGAGCGGCATTAAAGACGTTACAGGAATCGGTAATGCCTCTGTAATCCACCACGTCGCAATCCACACGGTGCTCGCTAAAATCGCAATACCCTCTGCTGATAAACCTTCTGGCTTAAAGAAAAAATAAATAAGAAAGAATAAAGCTGGTCCCAATATTAAACCGATTAGTTGCGTAATAGAATAGCTTTTCGAATCCTTACCGCCGCCTTCGTTATTCACTCCAACTGGATGCCCTGCGCCGCCACCTTTTACTGTATCGGCCTCATGCGGTGCTGTAAACAAACGAAACACGCCTTTAATATCGTCGTTCATAGCCCACAACCGCTTCCATGCTAACATACTTCCACTCCTCAATTTGCGCTATGCATGCGCTTACAATTATTATAAAAATATAATTATTTCATAGTAAAACCTTAACAAAATGATACCTGTTATACAACAAAGTTTTTTACTATTTTTCTGATATATTATAACATTAACAAGATGGCGAGATATATGTAGATTAAAACAAAGTATATTGTTATATAACAAAGTTTCCAGAAAATTATAACCTTTTAAGAAAGGAATTATATAATGCCGAAAAGTATTATTTTAAGTGGCTATCGGCCACATGAATTAGGTATTTTTAACGATAGTCACACTGGTGTGGCTATTATTAAAAGAGCAATACGCGAGCAGCTTATTCGCTTAATTGAAGGCGGGCTAGAATGGGTAGTGATTAGCGGACAACAAGGTGTCGAAACATGGGGAGCAGATGTCGTTTTTGAACTACAGCAAGAGTATGACATCAAGCTCGCTATCATTACGCCCTTCCTCAATCAACAAGAACGTTGGAACGATGCAAAAAAAGAAAAATACGACATGATGATTATGCAGGCAGATTTTGTGGATAGCGCGACCAAAAAGCCCTACGAAGCACCTTGGCAATTTATTGAGAAAGATAAATTTTTAATCCGCAATACGAGCGGCGCCCTTCTCGTTTATGATGAAGAACAAGAAGCCTCACCTAAATTTTTAAAGCGCCTGATCAAAGCGCATGCCGAAACAACCAACTATGCCTTCTATGAGATTAACGCCTACGATTTACAACTTATTGCTGAACAAATTCAAGAAGAAAAATGGCAAGATTATTAGTATAATCAAAGTAACTAACTGCAAAGGGTGATACTCATGACAAAGCCAAGCCTCATCACAGAAACGCAGCCTGTATTTATTACACATGACACATATAAACGAGAATGTCGCTATATGCGACGCATCGAATTAAGCGAGCAAGATATGCACGCTATCCTTGAAAGCATGGACGAAGACACACGCGTCTATTTCAGCTTTCACAACGTAGAGCGCTCTATTACAGCAGGTACACTGCTCAATGGCTATGACGGCTTTGCTCGCGCTATTTACTGTTACATCAAACAGCAATATGATACTGCATTACACGATTTAATTAATGGACAAGATTTTTATGTGAAAGTTATAAATTAAACTTTGCAACAACAAAAAGGTGAAGCGTTTAAAAAATGCTTCACCTTTTATTTTTATTAATGTGTAACTTCTTCTAACTGTTGATGTGTATCATTGAAAACTTCAGTATCTAACTCACCTAAGGCACGAGCTGCTGTAACACCTGCAGTCATCGAACCATTAACATTAAGTGCTGTACGTCCCATATCAATTAAAGGCTCTACTGAAATTAATACACCCGCAAGTGCTACCGGTAAATCTAACGCTGACAGTACAATAATTGCCGCGAAAGTTGCACCGCCACCTACACCCGCCACACCAAATGAGCTAATCGCTACTACAACGATTACTGTAGCAATAAATGTTGGATCTAATGGATTAATACCGACTGTTGGCGCAATCATAATGGCAAGCATGGCAGGATAAACACCTGCACAGCCATTTTGGCCGATAGATAAACCAAATGACGCCGCAAAGTTAGCTACACCATCTGACACACCCATTTTTTGTGTTTGAGTTTGAATGTTTAAAGGCAATGCGCCTGCACTTGAACGAGAAGTAAAGGCAAACAATAAAACTTCAGAAGCTTTTTTCAAGTATGTTAATGGGCTTAACCCTGTTAACGCAATAATAATTAAATGCACAATGAACATAATACCTAGTGCCACATAAGACGCGATAACAAACTTACCTAAGTTATAAATCGCACCAAAATCGGACATTGCCACTGTGCGAGCCATTAATGCTAAAATACCATACGGCGTTAAACGTAGTACGATTTTTACAACTTCCATAATTAACGCATAAATGGCGTCCACGCCTTTTTTAACAGTAGCTGCAACCTCTGGCTGTTTGCGATTTATTTTTAAATACGCAAAGCCTAAAAATGCGGCAAAAATAACGACTGCAATCGTTGATGTCGAACGTGCGCCCGTTAAATCAAAAAATGGATTAGCAGGAAATAAATCTAGGATTTGATCCGGCAACGTCTTACCTGCCATTTCTTCAGAACGTGCTGTAATTGCTTCGCCACGCGCAACCTCTGCCTCACCTTGTAAAATTTGTGATGCATCTAAGTCAAACACTACGGCTGAACCAATACCAACTGCAGCAGCTAACGCTGTTGTACCAATCAGTACAGCTAAAATAATTGCCGCCATCTTACCTAAGTTCTTACCAATCGTTAATTTAGTAAAAGCGATTAAAATCGAAATAAATACGAGTGGCATTGCAATCATTTGAAGTAGCTTTACATAGCCTGTACCTAAAATGTTGTACCAAGGCATCGTTTGATTTAGCACTTCACTTTCTGTACCATAAATTAAATGCAACACTAACCCTAGCGCGATACCTAAACCTAACGCAATAAATACACGATTCGAAAATTTAATATGTTTCTGCTTTAAAAAATATAAAACGCCAACAAATACAAGTAAAACAGCAATATTGGCGACTACTTGAATAATCACTTTCAATTCCTCCCTAGTTGCTTGGTTATGTATTAGCATTGTAACGCTTCAAAACCAACAAATCAAGTAGGAAATAACAAAAAGCTACTAGAAAATTTTCTAGTAGCTTTCTTTTATGAGTGCATTGGGTCATCCTTTGGCTTTGGCCCAACCATATTAAATAAAATATTTAGGACAATCGCTGTTACAGACCCCGCAACAATACCATTCGACACTAAAATCGATATTCCTGCAGGTAAGTTAGCAAATAACTCTGGCACAACTGACACACCAACACCCATACCAATTGCAATGGCTGCAATCATTGCATTCTCTGCTGATTTTTCAATCGAAGGCGCAAGCATTGTAATGCCTTGCGTAATAACCATACCGAACATCGCAAGCATCGCAGCTCCTAATACTGCTGTAGGAATAATTGTAGTAATCGCGGCTAATTTAGGTGAAAAGCCTAGCAATATGAGTAAAACACCTGTAATAACGATAACTTTACGATCTTTAACACCTGACATTTTAGTTAAACCGACATTTTGTGAAAACGTTGTATAAGGAAAAGCATTAAATAGACCACCGATAATCGATGCTAAGCCCTCTGAACGATAGCCACGAGCTAATTCTTTTTGTGATAAGTTTTTATCACAAATACTACCTAATGCAAAGTAAACACCTGTTGACTCTACTAATGACACCATTGCTACTAAGGTCATTGTTAAAATAGCAGCAGCATCAAATGTTGGTATACCAAAGTAAAACGGTTGCACGATATGTACAACGTCTGCTTCTGTAACTGGTGTAAAGTCAACTGCATTCATCATAATAGCTAACAATGTGCCTGCAACCATCCCAATTAAAATAGCAATTGCTCGTAAAAAACCCGTAGAGAAACGATAAACGAGTAAAATAATAACTAATGTTGCGAAGGCAAGTGTTAAGTTTTGCGTAGAAGCAAAATCATCCGCTCCTAATCCGCCTGCCATGTTATTCATAGAAACAGGTAGTAAAGAGACACCAATAATTGTAACGACTGAACCTGTTACGACAGGTGGGAAAAACTTAACAAGACGGCTAAAGAATCCAGCAATCACTATAATAATCGCACCTGACGCGATGATGGCACCATAGACAGCTGTAATGCCTTGTTCGGGGTTATTGGCAATTGAAATAATTGGCGTTACGGCTGTAAATGTACAACCTAACACGACAGGAAGCCCAATCCCAATATAGCGACCAGAAAATACTTGTAGTAAGGTAGCTACCCCACACATTAAAATATCGATAGCTACTAAATACGTTAGTTGTTTAGAGTTAAAACCGATCGCATTACCTATAATAAGTGGCACTAGGATAGCACCGGCATACATCGCAAGTAAATGCTGTATACCAAGAGCTGTCGCCTTCGCTTTGTTCATTACTTCGTTTCCTCCTCGACAAATGTTACTTTGCCTTCTTCTAATGACTCAACGATAGCTAATGATTCAATACGTACACCTTGCTCGCGTAACTTTTTGCCCCCGTCTTGGAAGCCTTTTTCAATAACGATGCCGACACCTACTACATGTGCGCCAGCTTGAGCTGCAATATCAAGTAAACCTTTGACAGCTTCACCGTTAGCTAAAAAGTCATCAATAATAATAATATTGTCATCTGCGTTTAAGAAGTCACGTGACACTGCAATATCACTAGTTACATTTTTTGTAAACGAATGGACTTGTGATGTATATAAATTATCTGATAAAGTTAACGATTTACGTTTACGTGCAAAGACAACAGGTGCGCCGATTTCTAAGCCAAGCATTGTTGATGGTGCGATACCTGAAGACTCAATTGTTAACACTTTTGTGATGACTTCATCCGAAAAGCGTGTGGCAAATTCGTGTCCAATTTCCTTCATTAATAATGGATCGATTTGGTGATTTAAAAATGTATCTACTTTTAAAACTGTAGACGATAACGCCTGACCTTCTTTAATAATTTTATCTTTTAATAATTGCATAGTATGACTTCCCTTCTTTATTTGTATACGAAAAAACTCGTTAAACATCGCTCACTACTGTGGGAGCAACGTTTAACGAGTTATACAACTGCCGAAAAATAAAAAAACGACATGTATAATGCCTAAACGAAACAACCCATAGTCAGCTCATTTAAGGTGAGCCGGTAGAAACTTGCGAGCCATATTCTCGCGATTATATGAGTATTTTTGAATAGAACTATTATAAGCATGTCGTTTATCGTTTGCAAGACGTATTAAAATAGTGTAATGATTTTAAACATTCGGAAATTAGTTGAATTTCAAATAAAATCCTTTTTAACGTTCGGTTTTTCCACTATAACAAAAACAACTTCGTTAGTCACGTGTATCCTCTTTATATTTTACAATATCGCCTGTATTAGCATCAATATCCACATCATATTCCATTGTAGCCGTTTTAATTTCAATTTCGTATTTTTCATCACTGCGGTCTAATTCAAATTTCGAAATCTCGCCTTCACCAACTTTTTTCATAGCGATATCTTTCGCTTGTTCTTCTGTTACTTTAAACTCTTTGGTAGCATCGCCCGTTGCAACATCACCATTATTTGTTTGGTCCCGGCGTTCCTCCTCTTTTTTTAATAAATCGCCTGTCGTTGCATCGTATGTTAATTCGTATTTTACTTCAGCTGTCGTTACTTCAACTTCATAAACACGAATACCTTTTTTATCATCTTGTTCAACACTTGTTACTTCGCCACCTTCAATTTCATTTAAAGCTTTTGCTTTAATATCATCAATTGAAAGAATATCTTTTTGAGTAGCCACAGGTTGATCATCTGTTGTAGTTGCTACCTCACTGTCATTTGAGCAACCATATACTAACATCGCACTTAAGCCGAGTGCTGCGGCTAACGCTGTTTTTTTCATGTTAATCTCCCCTTTTAGTAGATACTTTACCTTTATAAGAACGCCCTAAAACCTAAAAAAGATGCATGCTAAAAAATATAGCACGCACCCATTTTATTTTTCTACCGTTAAATCACAATGTTCTAACGGCACAAGTTTCGTTTTATGTTTTACTTTATAACCAATATAAAAAGCTAAAAATAATGGAATACCGATATACGTAATTAATAAACCTGACCAATCAATTTGACCGCCCACAAAGGCTTGATAGTTTTGACCGATAATTACTACTGAACATAGGAAGAATGCAAACAGTGGACCAAAGGGATAAAGTGGTGCCACATATGGTAGGTCATTAATATTATTACCTTGCCTAATATACGCTTTACGGAAACGATAATGACTAATCGCAATACCGAGCCATGCAATAAAGCCTGATAAGCCCGAGGCATTAAGCAACCAAATATAAATAACTCCATCACCGAATATCGACGCTAAAAATGCTAGTGAACCAACAGCCAACGTTGCAAGTAACGAATAAATCGGGATACCTCGACGTGTTAGTTTCATAAAGAACTTAGGCGCTTTACCATCCACAGCTAATTGCCACAACATGCGAGACGATGCATATAACCCTGAGTTACCTGCTGATAATAATGCGGTTAAAATAATCGCATTCATGACAGAAGCCGCAAACGCAATGCCCATGCGTTCAAACACTAAAGTAAATGGTGATACTGTTACATCCTCTGATAATAAGCGTGGGTCGTCATACGGAATGAGTAAGCCAATCGCTAAAATCGCAAGCATATAAAACAGTACAATTCGCCAAAATACAGAGCGTACGGCTTTCGGTATATTTTTCCCTGGGTCTTCAGTTTCGCCAGCGGTTACTCCAAGAAGCTCTGTACCTTGGAATGAAAAGCCTGCCGCTAGGAAAATACCAAAGAACGTTAAAAAGCTACCATGGAACGGACCATCACCATGAAAGAAGTTAGTAAAACCAACAGGTGCATTGCCTCCGATAATACCAAAAATCATAGCAAAACTTAAAATAATAAAGATAATTACTGTAGCTACTTTAATCATTGAGAACCAATACTCACTCTCGCCATAGCTGCGTACAGATAACACATTAAATCCTAAAATGATACAAATAAACAGCAATGACCAAATAGCTGAGGAACTGTCTGGGAACCAATACTTCATAATAAGTGTGACTGCAGCAATCTCAGCAGCAATGGTAATTGCCCAGTTATACCAGTAATTCCAGCCTAGCGCAAAGCCTAGTGCGGGATCTACGAACTTTGTCGCATACGTACTAAATGAGCCTGAGGAAGGCATATAGGCTGCCATTTCTCCTAAGCTTGTCATCAAGAAAAATACCATCGTGCCTATTAATGCATAAGCTAACAAAGCCCCACCTGGACCCGCTTGAGCAATTGCACCGCCACTCGCTAAAAATAACCCTGTCCCTATCGTACCGCCTAACGAAATCATCGTAACATGCCGGCTTTTAAGTGATTTTTGAAGTTTAGGTTTTTTACCTATTTCAATTATTTCATTACTCATCATTATTGCTTCCTCTCTTGTAAATAAAAAGAGCATCCTCACATATCGTGAAGATGCTTCCTGAAAACCTCAACTGATAGCTCAACACGCTTGTGGCGTGACAGTTCTGTCTCTTTCGATGACAACCCCAGCATTAATTACGGCAAGCTAATTAACGCTTCGGCAGTGTACCCTTTCGTCGTGTTTCATCGATGCTTGCCATCTCCACACGCTTACTCTTGCATACCGCGACCTCTACCTCATAATTTATGAGGTATTATATGAAATTTTGATAACGTAAACGAGTTTAACATAGGAAAAAATGCAATGCAAACGCTACCAAATTATCTGTATTTTTTAATTTTTCTGTTTTATATGTAGGTTTTACGCTAAACTGTGGTAATAATACGAAATTTACGGAGGGACTGCAATGGATGAACAGCTTAGTATTTCCCGGAAAATAAATTGGCGTGGTAAAACGCTTATTTTAATTATTGGTATTATATTAATGGCCATGACACTGCGCTTACCTTTAACAGTTGTAGGCCCCATCATTGAATTTATTAGAGAAGGGCTTGGTATTTCAAATGTACTGGCGGGCTTTTTAACAACAATCCCATTACTTGCGTTTGCCTTAGTATCTCCCTTCGTGCCACGTATTTCACGTACAATTGGCATTGAACTATCTTTATTTATTTCAATGCTTCTATTAGCTACTGGTATCGCACTACGTTCTGCTGGCATCACATCATTATTGCTAGTAGGTACAATTATTATTGGTGTAGCGATTTCCTTTGGTAATGTTTTGTTGCCTAGCTTTTTTAAATTAAAATTCCCCTTTCACGTTGGCTTAATGATGGGGATTTACTCTGTTGCGATGAATGTATCAGGAGGCTTTGGTGCAGGGCTTAGTCACCCTATCGCCAACACTACTAACTGGCAATTTGCACTCGCCTTTCCTATTGTAATTGTTTTGATTGCTAGCTTAGTTTGGTCACCACAGCTGCGCAATAATGATCGCATGCAAGCTACGGCTACTACTGCACCTAAATTAAAGCTATGGCGCTCACCACTCGCATGGGCTGTAACGCTCGCAATGGGCTTACAATCTTTTATTTTTTATACAACAGGCGCATGGCTACCTGCCATCTTTGTATCGCAAGGTATGGCAGCAGATAAGGCTGGCTGGATGGTGGCTATCATGCTTTTAGCACAACTACCACTCACGTTTATTATGCCGGTGCTTGCTGATAAACTAAAAAATCAACGCCCTATCGTCGTAATTTTAACTTTGCTTTATACTGTTGGTTTTGTTGGCATTGCACTCGGTTTAACCGAATACACCGTACTATGGATGATTTGTATAGGATCTGCCGGTGGCTCCTCTTTTAGTTTAGCGATGATGCTCTTTACATTGCGTACTAAAACGGCTTATGCTGCAGCTGACCTTTCTGGGTTTGCACAGTCTATTGGTTATTTGCTCGCTGCAAGTGGCCCTATCGTTTTCGGTGCGCTCTACGATTATACAGGTAGCTGGCAATTACCGATTTATGTTTTTTTAATCGTTGTTGCTATTTTATTTGTGAGCGGCTGGTACGCTGCTGGCAATAAATATATAGAAGAACAATAGGAATTGTATGCTACAATATGCCAACTATCTCCTATTTCATGATTATCTACTGCTTACTTATGGCATTCGCCGTTTCAAATTTAGTCGTTAGGGGCATACTATAAGTACAGTAATCTTTCATAGGAGGGCTTTATAATGGAACAAAATGCAACGAATACAACAAATGTTTTAATTTTAAATTTACTTGTCCAAATTTTAGAAGAGCGCGGTATTATGACGGAGAAAGAATTAAAAGAACGCTTAACTAACCAAGTAAAACTTGATAAAACAATGGAACCTGCACTACGTGACGCAGTCCTAGAACAAATTAAAAAACATCATTAATAACGATAATTTTCTGTCGTAGTAAAAAGAGATGATTTGGGAAGTTTTTGTCTTCCTAAATCATCTCTTTTCATATTAATAGGGCTTTTTTTGATAAAAGTAGTTAGGTGTAAAATAATGATTTTTATAAGGTTTATGATAGATATGTGTCGTAGCGCCAGCCATTGGTGGTACGAGCCATGCCCAGTTTCCCGTGACAGCTCTATCATCTTTTTCTTCCGCTTGTTCAAACAGTTTAAATTGTTGCGCTGCGTTATGGTGGTCTACAATACTTACACCGTGGGTTTTAAAAGAATGCAAGACAGCTACGTTTAACTCAACTAATGCGCGGTCCTGCCATAACGTCGTTTGTGTTGAAGTGTCTAGTCCAAAAAGTTTGGCTACTGCCGGTAGTTGGTTATAACGGTCCACATCCGCAAAATTACGTGCACCGATTTCAGTACCCATATACCAGCCGTTAAATGGAGCTGCAGGATATTCTACCCCTGCACCATCTAGCTTCATATTAGAAATCATCGGTACGGCATACCAACGTAAACCTAAATTAGCAAACTGTTCATTTGTTGGATGAGTCATCGGCACTTCTAACACACATGCGGGCGGTACATCATATAAGCGCGGCAATGTACCGTTAACTTGTATAACGAGTGGCAAGACATCGAAGCGTCCATATTTTGGTTGCCAACCTAAATCAATACACGTTTTAGTAAATGCTACAGAGGCCGGATCTCCGATAATACCATCGGCTGTGTCATAACCTGCATAACGTACGAGTTGCTCATTCCAAATGCGTACACGTTCAGGATGGAATACCGTAATCGTGGGACGTATTTTCCCCCCATTGGTCGCAAAATTAATATGGTGAACGAGACGCTCAAAAATCGTATCATGCGTCAATGTTTTACGTTCATCAAAGACATGAAGTGATTGCCAAAACAATCGACCGATGCATTTATTACTATTGCGCCAAGCGACACGGGCCGCATGTGTAAGTTCATCTGTCGTTTGCCAATAGTCACCTTTTGCTTTAATTTCCGCTAACCGTGCATCTGCATAACCTTTAGATTGCTTTGTTTCTTGTTCATATATCGTTAAAAATGAATGTATCTCATCATAATTCATAGTTGATCGTTCCCTTCTCTTCTATCATAGTGAAAAATAACGAAGAGCGGCAACTTTTTTTGTTAGCCAAAACATACATATTATATACATGACTTAATTTAGTCAAAATGGAAAAATAATTGGCACCGCGATCATCATAACGATAAACATAATAATATGAAGAGGCATACCAATCTTCACAAAATCAAAAAATGTATAGCCACCTGCAGTCATCACTAATGCATTGGTTGGAGACGCTATCGGTGTGGCGAATGACATGCTAGCCGCTATTGCCACAGCTACCATAAATGGTGTGGGGCTTACTTGCATCGCTAATGCTGCACTGAGTGCGATAGGCGCAAATAATACAGCCGTTGCCGTATTACTAATAAATTGACCGAATGTTACGGTTAATAAATAAATACCGATTAATACACCGTAAGCACCGTAATTCCCTAACACTTGAATAATACCTTCCGATAGTACGACCATTCCTCCGGTTTTTTCAAGAGCTGTAGCCATCGGTAACATCGCTGCCACAAGTACAATACTTTCAAAGTTCATATTGCCATAAGCATCATCCATATTGCGCAAACATCCCGTCACTAACATTAATACAGCACTAATTAACACCGAAATTACAGGTGTAAACACTTCAAATACCATGAGTAATACCATCAGTAACATAATAGCTCCGGCAAGCGGTGCTTTTCCTGTAGCGGCCGCTACTGAAGCATGTTCCTTAGGTTGCCCAATAACAACGACGTGTTGGGTTTCGCGCGCTAGTAACTCAATTTCATCCCAAGCGCCTTGCACTAAAATCGCATCACCAAAACGTAAACGGTGTTCGGCCATATTTTGTAGTTTATAGCCACCGCGGCGATTAATACCGATAATATTTAAGTTATATTTTTCACGAAAGCCAATTTTACTAATCGTTTGATTAATAAACTGCGAATGTGGGGTTAGCAACACTTCTGCTACGCCTAATTGTTTCGTAATAAGCTCACTTACTTCATTGTCACTAAACGCAACATGCGTTAATGAAAAATCTTTAGCGAAACGCGTAATATTTTGCGCATCACCTTGGACATATAAAATATCGTCCGCTTGAATAATGCTTTCAGGTCCTGCCATCTCTTGATACGTCATCGGTAATAAATTGAGTCCTTCTGCTGACTTACGATGGATTTTCATTAAGCACACATAATAAGTGGCAGGTAATTTTAAATCTGCGAGCCGCTGCCCGATAATTGAGGAATTTGCCGGCACTGTTAACGTATAAAGCTGTCGATCTAGCTGATAATCAGAAACTAGTTTTTTAGGCGATAAAATATAGCCGCCATTTGTCTCTGTTCTTTTACGCTCCGTTGGCAAAAGATGATTACGCACGAGTACGAGGTAAATAATTCCCACAATCATGCCGATAATACCTATAGGTGTTAATTCAAAAAAGCTCATTTTTTCAAAGCCATTATCTACGAGTACTTGGCTTACAATTAAATTAGGTGGCGAAGCAATTAACGTCATTAAACCTGATAGACTCGCAACAAATGATAAAGGAATTAAAAATTTAGCAGGGCTCTCTTGTATGCTAATGGCAATACTTACTACAATGGGCATCATTAATGCAACTGTGCCCGTATTGCTCATAAAAGCACCTACACACCCTACAATTACAAGTAGTAAAATAAATAAACGTCGTTCACTATCGCCCGACCATTTCATTAAAAGTTGCCCTGCAGTAGCAGCTAAGCCTGTGCGTAAAATGCCAGCACCTACTACAAATAAACCGGCAATCATTATTACTACAGAATTTGAAAAGCCCGCCAAAGCTTCTTGCGGTGTTAGTATGCCAACGACTACAAATGCCAACAAAGCCATTACTGCTACTAAATCTGGGCGGACGCGATTGGTCATAAATAATAAAATAGTAACGCCTAATATTAGAAAAGTTAGCGTTAACTGCATAGATTTTAACTCCTTTCTCGTTACAGATTACTTCTTTCATTGTACCTAGTTTTTAAAAAAAGACACGTGACGTTTAAAACTTTCGCTATCTTTAACGTAAGTGATAATCTTTCACAATTGAGAAGTATTTTATTGGACATTTATTAATAAATAATATATATTGTTTATTAATAATAATTCTAATTTGATTTTTATTATAAATACATTTCTAGGAGGAACTTAAATTATGACAAACTCTCAAGATAAAAGCCGACGCTTCACCACAGCAGGCGGTGCACCAGTAGTAAGTAACCACGACTCTATGTCTGCAGGCCCACGCGGTCCATTATTATTACAAGACGTATGGTTAGTCGAAAAATTAGCTAACTTCAACCGTGAAGTAATCCCTGAGCGACGCATGCACGCAAAAGGTGGCGGTGCGCACGGTACATTTACTGTGACACATGATATTACACAATACACGAAAGCTAAAATTTTCTCTGAAGTGGGTAAACAAACACCAATGTTCGCTCGTTTCTCAACAGTAGCTGGTGAACGCGGTGCAGCTGATGCTGAACGTGATATTCGCGGCTTCGCACTTAAATTTTATACTGAAGAAGGTAACTGGGATTTAGTTGGTAACAACACACCTGTATTCTTCTTCCGTGACCCATTACACTTTACAGATTTAAACCATGTGGTAAAACGTGACCCACGTACAAATATGCATAACCCTAATTCAAACTGGGATTTCTGGACTTCTTTACCTGAAGCTATGCACCAATTAACAATTTTAATGTCTGACCGCGGTATTCCATCAGGCTTCCGTAATATGCACGGTTTTGGTTCTCATACGTACTCAATGATTAATGCACAAAACGAACGCGTATGGGTAAAATTCCACTTCCGTACAGAGCAAGGTATTAAAAACTTAACAAATGCTGAAGCTGAAGCTGTTGTAGGTAAAGACCGTGAGTCTTCTCAACGCGACCTTTATACTGCAATCGAAAACGGCGACTTCCCTAAATGGAAAGTGTACATTCAAGTAATGACTGAACAACAAGCGCGTGAACTTCCTTACAACCCATTCGACTTAACAAAAGTTTGGTACAAAGGTGACTTCCCACTAATCCCTGTTGGTGAGTTTGAGTTAAACCGCAACCCTGACAACTACTTTGCTGAAGTTGAGCAAGCTGCATTTGCACCATCAAACATCGTACCTGGTATTAGCTTCTCACCAGATAAAATGTTACAAGGTCGTATTTTTGCTTATGCTGATGCACAACGTTACCGCTTAGGCGTTAACCACTACCAATTACCAGTCAACGCACCAAAATGTCCATTCCGTACATTCCACCGCGACGGTGCAATGCGCTTTGATGGCAACCTCGGTAGCACATTGAACTATGAACCTAACAGCTACAGCGAGTGGGAACATAACTTAGATTATAAAGAGCCAGAATTACCACTTGAAGGTGGCGCTGGTATCCATGATTTCCGTGAGGACGACAATAACTACTTCGAACAACCAGGTAAATTATTCCGCTTAATGAATGCTGAAGAACAACAACGTCTCTTTGATAACACAGCGGCAGATATGGCCCCTGTTGAGGAGTTCATTAAACGTCGTCACATCTTACACTGCTACTTAGCTGATCCAGCGTACGGTGAAGGTGTTGCGAAAGCAATGGGCTTAACGCTTGATGGCATGGACTTAACAAACCCATATACAAAGTAATATACTAGGATGAGGCAGCTAAGGCTGTCTCATTTTTTTTGAGGAGTGATTGTCTTGCTACAGCATTATTTTTCGGTGCAATCACGCTTTTGGTATATACATCTTGCCTTTATCGGCCTGTATATTATGACGAGTTCGGTTTGGCTCGGGCTATTTGCTATGGTGCTTGGCTACGGTTTTTCGGACTGGGGTATATGGTCAAATTTCACTTTTATTTTTGGCACAGGCTTCTTTTTATCCCTTTATCATCTCGTTATTAATTTTATTGGTGTTAGAACGCTACCAAAAGGAAAGCGCCTGCTAACCTTTATCGGTTACCAGGCACTGAGTTGGTTTTGGTTTAGTTTATTGTTTATGATATTAACTACGATTCGAACGTTTTTACTTTAATCGTCTGATCATTAGGAGAGAAGCCGGTAGTGTACATAACATCGCCGTTCTCTCCTTTTGCTGTTAACGTAATGTATTCATATACTATGCGTTTACTGTTTAAAATTTGTTTTGTTTGCTCAGCCTTTGTTTCAAACTGTTGCGCTGTCATTGGCGTTTCCGCTGTAATAAAAGCAACTAAAGGATGGTTAGCTTGAAAGGCTGGTGACCACGTAACATCTTCAGCATAATCTCCTTTCGTCACTTCAATATAAACTTCCACTTTTGCATCGTAGGCTAACCAACTTGTAATCTGTTCAGAAGCTTGTTGTCCTAATTGTTTCATAAGCGGCTGATCAAGCCTTGTTTCGTAAATACTATCGCGCTTAATTTTATTACCCCAAAACCCATTAATAATAAGGGGATATTGTTCACCTTCCACTGTTACAAGAAATTCATAACCGCCCTTTTTCACATCGTAGGCTCTAGCATCAAGTGTAAAAGGCATCGTCGGGTAAGTAGCCTCTAAATAGTGTGTAGCTGTTGTAGTTGCCAGTACTTTTGAGAAGGGATTCCCAAACAATGCATTATAAACGCCTAATGCTAGCGTTAACAAGCCACTTAGCCATAGTATTTTCCATTTTTTATTTGTCATACAATCCCCCTAACTCGTTTTATTATACAAAAAAAGCTACCTTGCCACTAGCAAGATAGCTATTCCTTTAGCGCTTCGCTTTGTTTAGTTGCGTGTATTTATTCATGCGTGCTGTAGCGCGCCAGTAATGATAAATCAAACGGTCAATCCATAGTACGGCTTCTACTTTCGAGACAGCTACTTCAATTTCTGTCTCATTGGCCACTGTGCGTTCGAAGTATTCTTCACGGCGCTTTTTACGCTCCGCCGCCATTTCACTTGAAGCCTCTTGTAAAATTGACTCAATAATTTTCATTTCCTCTTCATCCTGTAACTTCACTTTCATATCTACAAAGACATCAATCCACTTTGCCGTTAATTTTTCCTGTACATAAGGGGATTCTAGCATATCTTTTTCGCGTAATACACGCGTTAAACGACTTAGATGATCAATCGTATGCAAAAGCTCAATATGCTTTTGGCGGTCTTTACTCGCATGTGATTGTACACTGTCTAAAAATTGACGTGTCTTATCGATTGCTTCATCTACCGCATCTAAACGTTTTTCATATTTCTCTGTAACCTTTTTTGTCGCTAACATTTGTAATAAGGCATCTGTTAATTCTTTGGTGATTTCTACCAATGTTTTAAATGTGACATCTATAGCAACAGCTGGGACACTCGTAATATTAGGATTTAAATAACGTGTTAATGCATTTTCTTTTTCTGGTACGAGACGCTCCACTAAGCGCGCAAATGGCTTAACAAATGGAATAAATAAAATAGCACCAACTACGCTAAATAACGTATGGAAAATCGCTAGACCAATCGTCTCGTCAAAATTACCGCTCACTGCAGTAGTAATAACTTTAGTTAAGCTAATCATTAACGGTGCCGCAATTGTAACAATAATGGCAGTAATCACATTGAACAATACATGTGTCATCGCTGTACGCTTAGCTGCTACTGAAGCTCCGATTGCTACTACTAAAGCTGTCGCTGTCGTACCAATATTTTGTCCAATAACTAAATATACCGCTTGTTCAAAGTCAATCGCCCCTGCAAAAAGTGCAGTTAATGTTGCTGCCATCGAGGCACTCGATGCTTGCATGATAACCGTCATAATTAAACCAATAATAATTAATAATACTTTACCGCCAATTGTAGCAGCTGTTACAGAATCAAACGAGATGCTATCTTGTGCGGTTTCCATACCTTTTTGTAAAACATCGATTCCAAAAAATAATAAACCAAAGCCTGTAACGATACCACCGTACGTTTTAAAATCACGGGGTGCAATAAATTGCGTAAAAACCCCCACTCCAATAAGTGGTAGTGACATCGCTGACAAACTAATTTTAAAACCGATTAACGAAATAATCCAACCTGTACTCGTACTACCAATGTTTGCCCCAATAATTACACCAATAGACTGTGCAAACGTCAATAAACCTGCGCTAACAAAACCAATAGTCAATAAAGTCGTCGCCGTGGATGATTGCATTAAAATTGTCATCACTGTACCTGACATGACCGAACTAAGTGTTCCACCTGTAAAGCGATTTAACCACTTCTTTAAGGCGTCGCCTGCTAGCTCCTTTAGACCGTTCGTTAGCATCATCATTCCTAACAGAAACAGCCCTATGCCTCCTATAACATTTACCAAAGAATTTCCTCCTAAAATTATGTATACCTTCCTTTAAATCTTACCATTTTGTAAAGATTGCGTAAATGCACGGTAAATAAGACCTGCAAAAAAACACCTAATGTTCCACAATCGGAACCACTAGGTGTTTAACGTACATAGCGCGACGCAATTCGCCCGCTCTTACTTTAGTTGCTGTAACATTGCATTAACTTTTTCTTTTTCTGTATGCCAACAGCTGCGAGCTGCTGTATATAATGCTTGCTCCTCAGTATCAGCAGCTTGTATCGAGCTATCTCTTGCATATAAAGAATGGTCAAAATCTAAATAGTTAACGATAGGCTCTGGTAACTTATACTCGGCAAAACGAGCTGTCTGTTTATTTTCAGGTTGTGCACGTACAACTTCATCTTGATACGCTTCAAACTGTAATAAATCTTTTAATGTTGCTTGTTCAATATACGTGTGAAAAATACTTTTATCCATAGCACTTACTCCCCTTCAAGATTATAGTGTCATTTTAGCACAATAAGAAACACCGCTACCTCTAAAGGCGACGGTGCTTATTATTAATACGTATCATCTAGGATGGCTTCTGCAATGTTTACAGCGTGATCACCGATACGTTCTAAATTACTAATAATATCGACAAACACAATACCTGCTGAACCTGAACATACACCTTGATTTAAACGGTGAATATGACGCTTACGAAGCTTGCGTTCCATCTCATCGATTTTATCTTCTTTTTCAATTACTTCATGTGCAAACTCTTCACTACGTTGATCTAATGCTTTAACTGACAGGCTAACTGTATCCACTGTTAACTCAAACATTTCTACTAATTCATCCATAGCTTCCTCACTTAGACGCACACGATTATTACCTTTAAAATTAATTAGCTCTACTAAGTTTTCAAAATGGTCACCGATACGTTCGATATCTCGAATGCTGTCTAATAACGCATGGTGCACTTGTGAATCGTTATTTGATAACGACTGCTTAGATAATGCAACTAAGTAATCTGTTGTTTTTTCATCTAAAACATTAATAGCTTCTTCAAGCTGAGTAGTAAGATTAGCATGCTTCTCATCACCCGTCTGTAAGAATTTTAACGTTTCTTGTAAGCCTTGTACGCTGAATTCACCCATGCGCACAACTTCTTGTTTCGCTTGACCTAAAGCGATTGAAGGAGATTGTGCAATTAAGGCTTCATCCAAATGTTTTGGTTTGTATTCAATTAACGTATCTTCCCCTGGAATTAGCTTAGTTACTAAGTAAGCCCAAGCACCGATAAATGGTAATTGAATTAATGTATTTGCAATGTTAAATGACCCGTGTGCAAAAGCAATTTGCATTTTTGGCTCTAGACCCAATACGCCAGAAAGCCATACAACATAGTTTGTAAATAGCCCTAAAATTAGCATAAAGACAATTGTACCAACTACGTTAAATAATACGTGAGTTGCTGCTGCACGGCGCGCTGCTACTGAAGCACCTAAAGCTGCAAGTACTGCTGTAATTGTTGTACCAATATTATCACCAAATAGCACAGGTAATGCACCTTTTAAATCGATTAAACCTTCAGCGTATAACCCTTGTAAAATACCTACTGTTGCTGAAGAAGATTGTACAATTAAAGTGAATATCGTACCAACAAGTACGCCGAGTACAGGTGAGTCACTCATACTTAATGTCATATCAATAAACGCTGGAAACTCTCGAAGCGGCTTCATACCTGAACTCATCATTTCTAAACCGATGAATAATCCACCGAAACCGAATAATATTTGTCCAATATTTTGGATGCGATTCTTTTTAAAGAAAAATAACATGACGGCACCGGCAAATAATATAGGATAAGCATACTCGCCTACATCGATACCAATAATAAATGCGGTTACTGTTGTACCAATATTAGCACCCATAATTACACCGATTGCTTGTCGTAATGTCATAAATCCAGCGCTAACGAGCCCTACTGTAATAACAGTGGTACCAGAACTCGACTGAATTAATACTGTTACAAAAATACCTACGAGCACACCCATTATTGGGTTTGTTGTAAAGCGGTCTAAAATATCACGCAAGCGATCGCCTGCTGCTTTTTGTAAACCGTCGCCCATATACTTAATCGCAAATAGAAATAGACCCAATCCTCCAACAAATTGGAATATCATTTCTTGCCAATTCAGCTCCAAAATATACACCCTTTCCATATAACTCTCACACTACATTATTCCTAAAAAGCATGGGAAAGTAAATCACTTTTCGTGCTTATCTTTAAAAATTTACATTGCGTTTACAAAGTAGTAACAATTAATTCATATAAAACTAAAGGCCCTTAATAGTAGTATGCTAAAATTAAATATTTTATTACAAAAAAACTGTACGAAAGAAGCAATAAAGCTCTTTCGTAGTAAGCCCGAATTCAAAAAAACAAGCGTACCTGACGGCACGCATGACAAATAGCCAGCTTTCTGACGATTTTTTCAGAAGCTGGCTTTTATACTGCTTTGATCTTGGCACATGATGCTTGAATTTTGGGCGACCATGGCATGTATTCTTGTAATAATACAGGTTGTTGCTGGTGAATAGGCAAGTTCGGCAGTTAGTGACGAGAGTGCGGATAACTAGGAAGGTTTCGAAAATACGGCTACAGCCACCTTCCGTGCTTCCTAATGCACTTTCTACTAATTATGATAACACCGCTATGCAGGTTATTCGATTGATTATAAAATATATATCTACGTGATAAAACCGCCTTAACGTTAGGGCGGCTTTTTTCTGCTATGTGCGGTGCATTACTGAAATTCTTGTATCTCAATCTATTTATTAAATATAGCTGTTTTAATACAAGAAGTGTCATGGTACTACTTAATTAGGATTCTCTATAAATTCGTATACTTGTAAAAATTGCTCTAACTTTTCTACGATTTGATCCTCTGTATCCTCATCTAAAGGAATAGCCTCTGAGGCATGTTTGGACAGTTCTTTATGTTCACCAATTATTACAGAATGTTTTGCATTCATAAACATGGTAATGTCGTTTGCATCATTTCCAAATGCTATATACTCGCCTTTGTTAATACCTAATCTACTTATAGCATTCCATTTGTGTACATTTTGAGGGCTTATATCTAGTACATTTTCATTTCCATGTTTGTTTGTTACTACATCAAGTTCAGCTACTTTTTCAGTCAATCCTTCCATGTTATCGGAAGTTAAAATAAGGATTTTAATAATAGATTTGTGAATATTAAAGTCAACCTTTGTTGCCAATTTTGATGGATCAAGATTTTTTAATATAGGATGATCTTGTGGCCCTGTATATGAATAATCCCATTCGCCATCTACTAAATATGTAGCATTAAATTGATCAATAATTAATTTAATTAATTGAACTTGCTCATCAGTAAAAGAATTTGTATGAATTAAATTACCGTTTCTTGACACTAGAGAACCATTACCGCCTATCATAGTATATGTATGAAATTTTTTGTCTAAAACGGGTAGCATATCCCTGATAGGTCTAGCCGAAGCGAATATCACGTTATGCCCTCTTAACTGAACTTTTTCTAAAGCATTTAGTATTTTATTTGTAACAGGCACTCCCTTAAAACATATTGTGCCATCTAAATCAAATACAAAATTCATTGCAAATTTAACTCCTTCCAAATTTAAGATAATGTTTACTATTTAACAATATTATTAAATCTAAAATATTACAAACAGTATTATAAGAAAAAAATAGTATGTAAAATTTTATTTGAATAATTACATAATTAGTTTATTAAATCCATATTTTTGCCGTTCGTTTACCTTCTTGCTTACAAAAAGGTAAATTAATGGTATATTGTTATACATCTTAAAATTATGTTAATATAAGGAGAATTTGTATGTCAACTAGTTTACTTTTAACGCAGAAAAAAACAATTTCTAGTACCATTAAAAAAACTACGGAATGTAGGTACAGCTTTTATGAAGATATGTTACATCATGATGGGATTTTTTTGGGATAACGAACTGAATGCTTGGTTGGTCTTTAAGTATGACTTGATTGAAACTTACTTAAAAGATAAAAGGTTTAAGGCAAATCGAAAAGGTGATTTTGTTAGAAACTTAAACACTTCAGAATATAACAAAGAAGTATTATC
>NZ_QAFW01000026.1 GCF_003057615.1 Metalysinibacillus jejuensis | reverse complement strand
GACCATAAGCTCTCTCTTTGAAGAATAGACTGCAAATTATTGATGTGTGTTAAATGGTAGAGTAGGATAGTATCTGCCAAACTTGTCACCTCACTTTTAACCTATAAAGGTTATTTTACCATACCCCCATTATAAGGAGAAGTTACAGCTACGGCTTTAGCAAGGCATCTACCTCCTGCTTAAAACCGTATTTTTGAAAGAACTCAATCAAAGCTACTTCAAATAACACTCGTTGTTGAATATTGTATTCATTACAATAATCTGCTATCAAATCATGTAGAGTATTCATCATTTGAATAGTCTTAGTTCGTGCAACACCTGGGACTAAATAGCGAGGGATTTGCATATTTTCATTGGATTGTAATAATTCCATAAGCTTTTCCTGATGTTCACCTAATAGCTGTAACAATGGTAAGTAGTGTAACATCTGATGTGTTAAGGTCTCGTGATTCATCGGTACTATCGGTATATCGTTATCCTTAGATGATGAGTAAGGGGATGAGGCTACTTCTTGAGAATTATTCTGTACTACCCCTACTTTTTTGCGATAGTTGCTTTCATCAGAGTGCCATTCGTACCCCTTGGCTTTCATATAATCTGCCATATCTCGATGATTTTTAAATCCTAATCGAATGGCAGTGGATTTAGGATCATTACCCTGTTCAAGGAAATACACAACTTTACCTGCTTTAGATGTATCCTTCAACTGAGGCATGGTAACCTCTACATTCGGAGTGTAAGTTTGGTTACGTGCATCCCAAGTATAATCTCGTCTTCGCATATACATATCTACTGATTTCCAACTGCTGTTACCGAACGTTTCAGCTAATTGTTCACGTGTTTTGCCGTTTGCTAATCCTTGAAGAATAGCTTCTACCTTTTCATCTAACGCTGGTAATGTTGATTTCATAATTATATCCCTCCAAATAAAGTACGCTACATAAGATACCCTATGTAGCGCTATAAATTATGAAAGAGAATTAACCGCTTCGGCTAGCTCTTCCATATTAGTATGTGTATAAATACTTGTCGTACGCACATCAGCATGTCCAAGGATCTTACTGATTTTCACAATGTTTATATTTTTGGATACTAACTGACTAGCAAAGGTATGACGTAAAATATGGCAGGTTACTTTTTTCTGCCATCCTAGCTTTTTGGTCGTGGTATGCAGCATCCGATTAATATATTGCTGTGAGAGCTCACCTGTTTTCTGTGTGGCAAAGAACTTGCTTGATGTAATGTACTTTGGCCGTATGTGAGCTTGATAATGTTGTAAATGGATTTTTAGCGTTTGGTGCATAGGTATAACACGACTCTTACCCCCTTTACCTTCAATAATACGAATTACATTCTTTTCAAAATCCACATCATCTAAGGTAAGGTTGGTACATTCTGATACCCTCGCTCCTGTGTACGCCATTAGACGGGCAGCTTCCTTAATGATAGGATGTTCAATTGCAGCAATTAATGTTTCCAACTCGCTTTCTGTGAGATGAATACGTTCAGCACGGTGGACTTTTAAGGGCTCGATGTCTTCTGCTACATTAAACGGTACAAGTTTTTGCTTAACTGCATAATGCAAACATCCCCGTATAGTAGCTAAATACCGATTAACACTTGATGGGGAAACGTTATCTTCATTCTTACGTTTTAGTAAATAAGCTTCTACGGTTTCTTCTGTGAGATCGTCTATATATACTGAACCGTTGAACTGTCCCTCTAGATACTGGTTGAACAGTCTTAAATCCGACTCATAGCCTCGAACAGTTTCTTGACTGCGGCCTTTGTTTTTCATTTTGTCAATATGAGCTTCAATGACGTCTTTTAATAACATGCCAACACCTCCATAGTATAAATAAGTACATAATAATAATATATGCTTGAAGCCCTTATCATTGCGTTTAAGGGGTTAAGGTGGCTTGCTAAAGAAAAACTATTTTTACAAATTCAACTGTATATTTTGTTCCAGTAAGTTTTTCATTCATAAGCCACCTAGACCACCAAAATTTTAAATTTAGTAAACAGAAGAAACATAATCATTATTGGATCCAGACAGTGTTGTGAATTTTAAATTAGTAAAGTACATTTCACCTTGGATTTTAGATAACTTCACTTGCCAATCATGTCCTTCTAACTCTGTATTAAACTGGTCCAATACGGACTGTTTAGATAACTTCCTATAATTGCTTATGCCGCAGTCGCTTAGCCACTTCTCAAATTCTTTTGTAACGTCTGCTCGTTTGATTTTATTTCCGACTGAGTGTTGAATGCATTCCTCGAAGAAAGCTGCCATTGGATTTTGTTGTCGTTTGTATTCTGCAAGTGCTTCATCAGATGCTTTACAAGGGGTTAAATGGAAGTTATTTTCCTTTAACATTTGTAAGCCTTTTAATGCAAAATTCATAATACCAGGTAGCTCTTGTTTTAATTCATCCAATAAAGAGGGGTTCATGTAGTCCACATTAGGTTTCTTTTTCTCACCATGCTTTAATTCATAGTAAGTTTTATTGAATGGCATGATTTGCAATCTGCGATAATAACCATCTGTCTTATCATCAGAATCCATCATTTTATTTAAAAGGATGATTAATGTGGCTGAAATATGAGATGAAAATGCGTTCTTATATTTCATTTCGATTTCGACCATGTCACCTGACGTTAGCATTTTAAAATCTTGTGTATTAAAAGTTGACTTCATTTCATTTTCCGTTGAAATGTTGGCTAACTTCCCATTAATATTTTGCATAGCAAACGTACCATTCAACTTACTAAGCGGGGTTGTAGAAACATTAACCTTACCAATTAACTGCGTAATGATTTCTGCAAGAACGCTTTTACCATTGGAGCCCTTACCTAAAAAGATAAATGCCTTTTGAATTAGCACCTTGCGCAGTAGAACATTTCCTAAAAGTTGCTGAATGAGAAGCACACGTTCCTCATCGTCCTCGAAAACATCGGATAAAAAAGCCTCGAATTTTGGACAGGTAGCATTTGGATCGTACATATAATCAAGTTGGTTTACCGTATAAAGTGCTGGCGAATGTTCCAAAAACTCACCAGTAGTTACATTAAAAATACCATTAGTAAAATTGATTAAATCATGAGTGCCTTCTGCAATGGATTCTTGCATTTTAACCAATCCTGCTAATGCCGCAATATAATTGCTTTCATAACTTGTTGACCACATCGTATCGTCATACTCATCTAAGATTTTTCGGAATACTTGTTTTAACAAAGGTATCTCCGCTTTTTTATAAAAGCCTTTAGACGAATAAATGTAATAGTCACCACAATGACTCTGTACTAAATGAAATCGCATTAAAGCATATCGTGTAAAAGTATTGATTTCTAATCGTCTTCTACCTTTCTCGTCATAATAAATACCACGGTGTTGCTCTTGATCGTACTGTTTCAATGCGAATACATCTTCTAAAGGTGAAGTATTCATGCTATCGCCTGTATAGCCTAACAAGCGAATCGTTTCGTAGTTGTATTGTGAGATGGAAGCAGTTTGTTTAGCTGCTTCCGTTTCATCTTTAAGAACTATTTGCTGTTCATCTGAAAGTTGATTGGTTAATTTGGTCAGATAATCCGTAATATCTTCTAGTGTTGAAAAAATATTAGCTAAAACTTTTAACAAATCATCAGTTAACATATTGGGATTATTTAAACACCACTTAAAGAACGGGGTTTGTTCCAAATAATTCACTATACGCTCATTTGCATCTTTACGTAAATATTCTTTATAGCCTATTTGATTTTGATTTAAATATTGCATTATTAGCTCCTCCTAAAACTCAATTGGTGACATGTTATTTTGTAAATTTAATAGCGTTAATTCATCCACATTGGCAAAAATACGACCATCATTCATGTGATTATGCTTGATAGACACTAAGCATTGTTTGCCAATTAAGTTACTAACAGCAAAGCCATCACGCGCATCTGCTCCTAAAAGAACGGATAATTGCTTCACATATAATGAAGTGATTGAGGCTGTTTTCCAATAAGTCATCACGATGTCTACTGGGTTTGTTTCATTTGGTACTAGGATTGAATACGTGACTTTAATGCAATCATTCAGACCATATTTGGTTGGCAAATTTTGCTCTAATTTAGCATCTGTTGTAACGGCGACAAATTGTCCTTCACTTACTTTAGGAACATACTGTTGCTTACCAATCTGTGCAGAAACTTTTTGCTTATTTTGCTGCGCTTTCGCCATCATCTCTAAAAACTTCTCATTTGCTGTTACATTTGCTACTTGTTGCATTGCTTGAATTTGATTGTTGTTTATTTCCATTTCCTTCACCCTTTTTCATTATTTTGACCAATAGCTTTCAATCTTTATATCTACTTCTATAGGAATACTAGGTATTATTTGCGACATACCTCGTTGCATCGTTTCTAAGAGTATTTCTTTTGCTTGGTTTGCGTCCGCTAAAGGTACCTCTAATACAATTTCATCGTGTACCGCGGCAATCAATTTCCATTCTTCTTGGAGTTTTGGCAAAAGAAATTTTAATGCTTCCTTTACCCCTTCAGCCCCCGAAGATTGAATGGGATAGTTAAAGCGACTAATAGCTCCTTTTCGTAATTCAGTTGTCTCCGCAGACCAATAACGCCCACCTAACGTGAAAATACAATCACTTTGTAGCATTTGATTTTGATAGGTTAACACATTGGCATACAATTCAAAGTATCGGTTACGAAATACCTCCGCCTCATCTTTGGATAAGACTTGTCCAGTTGCAGCTTGGATTTTTCTTTGTAGACCGTATGCCGTCATACCATATAACAAACCGAAATTGATGACTTTGCCAATTTTCCGTTCTTCACTTGTTATAGCTTGACCAGGTGGCTTCCCAAGAACGGCTCCTGTAGTTTTGGCATGTAAATCTTCACCTGTTTGAAAAGCTGCTATCAGCTCTGGATCTTTTGTAATCTCCGCTAAAATACGCAACTCAATCGTGCTATAATCAGCAATCACAAATACGTTCCCTTTAGAAGCTTTTACATATGGCTTTGCAATAGAAGGTAGCCCCTGTAAATTAGGTGCTTTGCATGACATTCTCGATGTATCTGTACCGATGACTCTCCATTGACCACGTAACCGACCATCTTGCCCGATATGTTTCGCAAGTTTTTCTCCATACGTAGACAATAACTTCTTCAGCTTTTTGTACTTACGAAGAACAGGTATCACTTCATGCAAATGTTCCACCTTTGCTAACGATTCATCTGTCACTGAATCTAATTCAATCCCTTCACTTAACAACGCTGCTTTAACTTGTTGATGTGAAGAAAGGTTTAGAGTGGGTATTTGAAATAATTCTGTAATGTACGTTTCTAAACTACTGGCTTCTTTTTCGATTGCATCAAGTTCTTGCTGCCAGCCCGCATAATCGAATGGTATGCCATTTAAATTTAGTAAGACAACAACTGGTAACATAGCAACTTCTCGGTCTAACACAACATCTAAGTGCTTTTCTGCAATTTTAGCTTTGAGTTGGTGGTACAGATGGTAAGTCACTTCCGCATCTTTCAATGCATATCGTTTATGATCTTCTGTGATGTCAGATTGCCAATTCGTTTCAGCTTGTAAAGTTTTATCTAAGATGATTCCAAGATGTTCAAAGGCTAATGCTAGGAGCGAATTATTAGATTTGGCTGTATTGTGCAACACTTGCCCCATCAACATCGTATCTGTGTAATTGACGACAGGATAGCCCTTTGCCGTTAGCCATGTGGCATCAAATGCAGCATTGTGAAACACTTTTAGGATGGATTCATCTTTTAAAATATCTGCCACCTGTGCTACATCTTCTGTTACGAATTGGTTTTCTTCGCTAAATACACTAATCAATCGAATATCACCATCACTTGGATTTAAGCTTGTCGTTTCAATATCCACTGCTACTAAGGTTGTAGCGGTTAATAGTGACTGTCCTTGATTACTTAGCAGAAACATTGTATTTTGCTTATGCCGTCTTAGATCCGTGAGTAATTTAATTGCCTGCTGATTAGTAAGCACATCTTCAGATTTTGGTTGGCAACGTACTTTCTGATCCAGCAAACTAATCTCAAAGTACTTCTGAGCTAGTTGTAACATGTATTGCGCCCTCCTCTATTCAGTTTTCAAAGAACATTTGTATTTGTAATGGGTGGTTACCCTTTACAATTAGTATCATCTCATATAGCTCCCAGTTCGAGGGTATCTCAGAATGAGTAATTTGACACACCCCAAAAAGCAAAAAAAAGACAATAATGCAAGACGCACTATTGTCCTATGTAGTTGGCTATAATCGGTTTTTTAATATTTTCTCCATTTTTTCTTTTTCTTCTTGGGAGATATTTACCTTTGTATTTTCATTTGTCTGCTCCGCCTGATGTTCCTGTATTGCTTGCTCTAAAACTTCATACGGAGAATTCATTCCATTTGCTTCAAAATAATCTCTTTCATTACTCAATTCAAACAATTCATGATTTTCGTAATTAGACTTTCTAAATTTCTTCAATTCTTCAATTAGCTGCTTTTCACTCATATTCAACTGCTCCGCATATTCCTGCAATGTCTCTTGGACTAGTTGATTTTTTTTCATTTTAGTATTCAATAAATCCTTAATAACTAAGCGATCTAGTTTGATTTTATTTTGGAAAGGGTCATAAGTTTTAAACCTTTCTTCAGGCTCAAGTTCACTTATTTCTTTAAAACTTTTTTCTATAATTTCCTCAAACCGAATGTCAGACATAATCTGGCGAATGGATTCAATTTTCGTCTTTAATTTCATCATTTCTTCTATATAGTACAGATGTACAATTTCATCATCAGCAGGACTAAGCATTATATTAAAATTAGGGAGTGATAAGCTTTGCAAATATTTATTCAACTGTTGCCTTTTGTTAAGAGAAATCAATTCTACCTTAGCTAATTGCGAATGTAAGTATGACTGATTAAGAATCTCATTTTTCAAGATATTTTGAACGTGTGAAACAAGTTCATTGATAACTTTTAGGTTGCGTTCTTTAGGATGCTTTTTCATCTCCTTAAGGTACACTGAATGATTTTTTATAATTTGCTTTACGTCACTTACTGAATGTGACAGAAATGTGTAACCATTATTATCTTTAAATAGATTCTCATCAATACCAACAGCATTAAGAACTTGCACAAAATATTTACAATTATTAGAATTTTTTTCTTTAGTAATTGGACTATCTACCTTTCCTAGTCCATCTTCTTCACTTATCAGTTCTTCCGTAATTTTATACATTGTTGTGCGTCTATTCATCCTCCATCGTATCCTTTCGTTTATTTTTATTGTACCATATATAATATTTACAATTATTAATTGATATAAGTTTTCTCGAATTATAACTGACTTGAGAAAACAATGCCCCCTAAACCCCTATCCAGATAAAACAAAAGAATACTCATTTTCTTATGTAGCATCCTATTACATGAAATTTCATAACAGCTTGCAAAAAAATATAACCCCCTATCATTTGCTCTATATGTAGGAGGCATTTTTTATGTTTTTTTGAAATATTTTTTTATTTAGACTAGATTGTAAATAAAGTATGAATGAACTCAACTTTCAGTTCAAGTCAATTATAATTGAAGTTCAGTTGATTTCTAATTGAATTAGAAGTCGTTGGTAATCTTTAGGAAACAACATTTTTACATACCGTCAGCTACAATTCTTGGCATGAACTAACCTAGTACTGTTTGATACATTGAGTAACTTCCCTTGAATTTTGTATTATTACAGCCGATCCACTGCATCCTGCTTTTCGGCTTTTGAAATGTTAATGTAATGCTTCATTGTTGTATTCAAATTCGCATGACAGGCATATTCACGACGTTACAATAAATCAAATGCCGCTTGTTTATCCTCTCGTGATGTTTGGATATACATTTTACTTGTCATATCTACACTATGATGCCCTAAGATCTTACTTACCGTGACAATAGGTACACCACGCTTTAATAATAACGTAGCACAGGTACGTCTAAATAAATGAGGATGTAGATGAAAGCCTACGGCTTTGCCTAAGTCAGCTAAGAAACGACGCACGGTATCACGATGAATGGCTGCCGCTCGTTCAGATACTAACACATAAGGACTATCAACATAGGGGGATCTTGCTCGTTCATGCGTTTGATAATGTAATAATTGAGCCATTACATCCTGCCGTAACACTAATTCTCGTTGTTTACCGCCTTTACCTGTGACAATAAGGGTACGTGTTATGGGATCAATTGCTTGCCATTGCAGTTGCACTAACTCTGAGACACGCATCGCTGTATACAATAATAAATAGACCATTAAGCGGTCACGTTCACGATACTTTGGCTTTTCTACTTCTGCTAATACAATAGCTACCTGCTCATCGGTTAAGACATCGACATGGTGTTCACTACCTGCTGCTAACTTCATACGATCGGTCTGTAAACGTACCGGGTTATCGGTTACAACGTGCTGTAACACTAAGTAATCTCCCCATACTTTCATACTGTTGACCTTCTTATTAATCGTGGTAATCTTATACTGTTGCTGTAACGTGTGTAAGTAGCGTAACCATTCGACACGACTAAATGCCGCATCCTTGGGTACTTCACCTCGTATTGCTTCATAAAATAACCGTACATCCGTCTGATAGGTGGTAATGGTCTGCGGTCGTTTTCCTTCTACATACAGCCATTCGCTAAACGTATCATACACATTCATTTTTATCTGCCTCCTAAAAAAATAACGTGGTACCTCTCCCTAAAGGAAAGGCACACGTTACATCATAATGTACTTAGTCATCCACCATCTCTTGTACAATAGCGGTTGCTACCGTAATAATCGTCGTTAAAATAATCTTTTCCCAGCCCATGTGTGTCACCTCCTTTTCCTAAGGTGAGCGCTAACGGTTATGTGCCCAAGATGCCATAAAACGCTGCGATTCACGTCAGTTATTAAATACCGTCGTGAGTTTATGAAGGGGATAATCACCACCTTTCCATGTGCTATATCAGTTTTTGTGGCAGGCAAAATGATAGACCAACTACTGGCGTGAGTTACCGTAAAGAACTGTCACGAGTTGGGCATAGGATCGCCTTGCCGTTCACATACCACCGCATTAAAGGCGCTAAGGCATATTCACTACGGTCAATCAAAAATAATTCAATTGTAAGGGCTGTCCCTTCAGGGACATAGGTAAAACTCCATGTAGTAAGTGGACTACTGAGTGAAGTCAGTAATGTCAGTGGAAAGATGGTATCATCAATCTCCTCAGCATAAAGCTGTAAGCATTCATATCCAATCATTCGTTCATCCACCGCATCATAACCGAGAGCTTCAAGTCCTGTTAAGAAGTAATCAAGCATGTAATAGCCCTCGCTCTCGTAATGACGTATAACGATCACCTTCACCAATAATAATATGGTCGATCACTTGAATACCGACATACTCCCCAACGTGATGCAAGCGGTGGGTTACTTCGATATCCTCTGGACTTGGTTCTGGGTTACCAGAAGGATGATTATGAAATACCATAATACTTGCGGCATTAGCTAAGATGGCAGGCTTAAATACTTCACGAGGATGGACGACACTCGCATTTAAACTTCCGATATGTGCGATGTTAATATGCGTCGGTTGATTCTTAACATTTAAACAAAGTACGACAAAGTGTTCACGGTCCACATCTCCTAGAAATTCTCGACAAAGCTCTGCCCCGTCACGTGGATTACGAATGGTACGGTTAGCATAATAAAGACTTGCTTCTTTAACTAACTTTACTGAAACAATCGCCACACGTTTACGAGGTTGTGGCAGGATTTCCTCTTTGACACCGATAGGTAATTGCAGTTGTTGCGTAGGTTGAATCGTAGTATACATAAAAAGCCCTCCTTCATATTTTTTAGGCAACATAAAAACGCTCATTCCCTTTAAGAGAATGAGCGCTATACGTTACCGATAGTTACTTGGCTTCATGATTATAATATATGCTTGAATCTTTCATTGTTACATTTTTCTCAGTGCTAAATCTAGAGGATGCTTTCTAATCTAAATAATCAGCTGTGGCTAACACTAACCTTATACCAGGCTTAATTGCCGAATCTATGATTTGGCAATATTATTGAATTTTCCAAGCTCCGTTCACATCTACTAGCTGCCAAACGTACGCAGCGTCCGCTTTTGTTGCTTTTGCTTTATCCTCTACCCAATAGACCTCTGCATGTGTATCATCAACTGCAACAGCTACAAGGTGCTTTAACATCTTCTCTACACTATCTGAATCCACTGGGAACTGCTCCTCAGCTGTTGTTGTTTCGCGGAAGTTGTTGAATTCCTCTTCCGTATTCGCTTTCGCTGGGTCTGCATAAAGTGCTACGAAATCATCATATGCACCTTCGTCAAAATACGCGATTTTAATGAACTGCTCCACCACATCAAAATGCGCCTCTGCCTGCTCGTTCTTTTGTTCCTCTTGCTCTAAAGTAATCGGTGCATCCTTTTCTACTTCCTCTTTATCATCCGAACAAGCGCCTAATAGTAACGCTGAGCTTAAGCCTAATGCTAATAAATATTTCTTCAAATTTATCAATCCTTTCCTATCCTCATTTTAATATGTTTGGTTATTTAAACCAAGTAAAAGAAAGCCATAAACAAGATTTCTCCCATTCATGACTTTTGAGTTCAATATAGCAATTTATTAATATATTGGCATTACTAGAGGGATTTGCTTATCTCTACATACACCTTCTTGCCAATTATAACAAACCTGTTTGTACATTTGTTCAGTTATAGGTGAGAATAGTTCCCCTCTATTTACTACAGAATTATACTCATTTCCGCATCTAGAACACACTAAAGATAAAAATGTATTCATTTCTGCCACAAGCAATTCTGGCATACCACTACATTTGGGACAAGGAAGCAAATTAGTACATTCTTTCATAGTAAACTCCTTCAACTAAAAAATTCTGAGGCTATAGCGACATTAAATAAATCTCCTATGTAGAATTACTCAGACATAGGAGATTTTAAAATTAATCAATACGAATTTGAGAGATAAGTATTGAAAAGGTTCACTGACTGGGTTTCTTCGCTCCAGCTAGTTTTATCCTTCTCACATGTTACCATGCAAGTCCAAACGGCTAGCGATCAACACTACTACAAACCCGCTGCCATCTCATACACTTCACTGGCACGACCTTGCCTCTTTGCATGAGACTTCAAACGTTCCGTTAGATTGCTCCCTACTTTTAATGACCTTAGGCTCCCACTATCCTATTTGTAAAGCACCTGTTTAACAGTTCCTAAATTGTGCAGACACCCTCATTACTATTGAAAATAATCGGCACATGAATGAACTCCTAGCTTCGCTTTTACACATTCATACGTACCATTCGCAGCTTACGTGGATTCGTCTACCTAGCCATAGCCATTTTTCATGGAACCCCGCATTGGACTCTCACCAATTACGACTTCACCTGACTTCGCCCCTTTGTGATTGGTCGTCACGCACTGGACGCAGGAGGATTAGGCTCATGAGCAGTTTGGAACTGTTGCCCATGAATAGGAATTACACCTATTAATACGCTCTAACAGTTAGAAAAAAGCCTTGTGAGCTTTCAAACAAATGTAGAATTCCGAGAAAATCTAAGTTGTTCTAAGTCACAAGACTAAGTTCCACTCACTTCGCTAGTAAACTAGCTTATAGAGTAACGTTTCGTTTTATTGTTTAGCAGTTACTTCTTTTGTAACACCTTTGCCATCAATAACAATCGTTTTATCATCTTTAGTACCAGCACCAACTGCTAAACCATCAGCAATCTTATCAGTACCACCTGTTAAAGTATAGAAATGATCATGCTCACCTAAAGTAGTAAATGTATTAGCTGAGAATAAAGATTTTAATTGTGCTTCTGTTGAAGTAGTTGTAATCACTCCAGAATTAGCTACATCAACTAATAAAATACCAGTTGTCATTCCAGAGAATTCATTACCTGAAATTGTAGAATCAGCTAATTTAGCTACTTCTAAGTTAATACCACCTACAGTAAATTTGTTACCTGTAGCAACTAATTTACCTTGACCATAAATACTAACATCACTGAAGCCTTTAATAATTGAATCTTTTACTGTTAACTCAGAACCTGGTGCTGAAACAATACCGTAAGTGCCTGTAGCTGTTGTTAATTCTAAGTTGTTTACAGTAACTTTAGCAGGACTATTTACTTGGATACCAATTGATTGTGCAGTTATAATTACTTTACCGTCAGTACCGTTGATTGTTAAATCACGTGCAACTGTTAAAGTTGAAGATAATGTAACAGCTTCTGTAAAGTTAATAGTTTTTACAGTTGTATCATCAGTAATAACTGATTGTAATGCTGTTAAATCTTCAGTCGCTGCTACATTTACAGCTGTTACCTTAGCTAGACGATCAGCTAATTCTGCTTTAGCTACAGGAGTTGCATCACTTGCACCACTTATTACAGCAGTTTTAGCTGCTGCGTAATTTGTTACTGTTGGTGAAGCTTCTAAAGTAGATAGCGCTGTTAATGCTGCTGCGTAGTTTGATGTGATTGTAGCAGTTACGCCAGAACCAATTACTTTTGAAGCGTCAAGTTTGTTACCAACTTCATCTAGGATTTCGAATGTATCACCTGTTGGAGCTACTACTGTTAATACAGGAGTACCAGAAACAACTGGTGTAGATAATGTTAATACAACTGTTTTGCTATCTTTTACATCAACTGCTGCAATTGTGTTTGCATTATCTTTAATTGCAAAGTCTTCTTTACCCACTGTTGAAGCTACGATATTTCTTGCAAATGTTAATTCGATTTCATTCGCAGAAGTTTGTACTGCAGTAATTGCAGTTTCAAATGCTGGTACGCTTGTAACTACTTTAGTAGAAACTGTTGTTTCAGCAATTGGGTTAGCTGCTGCATCACGGATATTCTTAACAGTTACAGAAACTGTTTGATCTTTTAATAATTGAGTTGTAGTAGGTAAAGTGATAGTTACTTTTTTACCGTTAACAACTGGAGTGTAATTATTAGCGCCTGCAGCTGTTTTAGCAGGTACTACTGTTCCACCAACTGTTACTACATAGTTCTCAGGGTTTGTAGAAACTGCATTGTTAGCAATCGTTTCATTAAATGTTAATGTAATGCTGTCATCACCTGCTACAGCTGTTGCTACGATAGGCGTTTCTGAATCAAATTCTGGTGCTTGTAAGTCAGATACTGGAGCAGTTACTGGACCGCTTACTACTTGACCAGCTAAGTTTTGAACACCTGTTACTGTTTGAGTTTTTGCTGCAAGGTCAACGATTACAGATGTACCAGCTGATACTGATGCTGGGAATGTTAATGTTACAGTTGCTTGTTTCTTCGTTGCATCGAAGTTGTAAGTAGCACCTGTTGGATTAACTCCACCGATTGAGTAGTTCGCTACTGCTTGAGCAGTTGTTGCATTTAATGCCTCATCAAATGTTAATGTAACCGTAGTAATACCATTATTAACTGTTGCTACACCCGTTGGAGCTGAGAAAGTACCTACTACTGTTGGCGCTGTTGTAGAAGCTGTTGCTTTAGTTGTATCTAAAGTTTGACCTTCTTTTAAGCCCGTAATGTTTGCAACCGTTAATTTATATTGAGTTGCTGCTTGTAAGTTTACAGAACCTAATTTAATTGTTGCTTCAGTTTGAGCAGCATTTAAAGTAACTGTTGCATCAGTTAATGCTACTGGTAAATTCACTTTGTCCGTTGCATCTGCTGCTGCGTTTGGATTGAATGTGAATAATTTGTAGTTAGCAATCGCTTCTGCAGTTGCTTTATTAACTGGATTGTCAAATTTAACAACGATTGTATCTTCACCATTTTTCACGATGTTGAATTCAGTAGTGTTTTGTACAGCTACTTTACCAGATACTTCAGTATCTACACCTGTGAATGAAATTGCTGGAGTAGTTGCTAATGTGTTACCTGCTGCGTCTTTAATTGCACCTAACGTTAATGTGTAAGGAGCATTTTTAGCTTGTGCAGCTGTTGTTACTAATACAGATTTACCATCGTTTAATAAAGTTACTTTTTCAACAGCTAATGCTGCTTCTTTTGCATCTTTAATTACGAAGTTTGCTGCTGTTACTGATGCTGAATCTAACACTTCTGAGAACTTAACTACGAAGTTCTTAGCATCTTGTTCAAAAATACCCGCACTTGCAGGAGTACTTCCATCGTTATTAGTTCCACTAGTAACTACAGTTGGTTTCACGTAGTCTTTCACATCAAGAACGATACCGTCTTTATGTGCAACTGCTACGTTATCTAAACCGTTGTCATCTTTAACTTGTTCTTTAGCGTAAGAAACTTTAATTTCTTTGCCATTTGTGTACCACTCAACTAATTTAGCTTCTGCTTTAGTTTTGTCCATAGAAGCAACATCTGTACCATCAGCTTGAACTTCTTTGTCTACTACAAATGCACCTTTAGTTGCGCTAGTTAAATCTGCTGTGTTTTTAACTTTTACGAAAGTTACACCATCAGCTGATAATAATAGAATTGCATTGCTTGCAGTTGCTGAAACTTTTTCAGAGAATTCTGCTTCGATTTCAATTGTTTCTGTACCACCATTATTAGTGTGGTATAAAGTTACCGCTTTTGTTGTTGGAGCTGTTACGTCGGCAGTGTAAGCTACTGCTGTACCTGCTGCGTACTCAATTCCAGCATTACCTAATTTACCTTCTGTTTGGAATGCATTTTCATCAGCAAATACTTTTAATTTAGTTGTATCAACTGAATCATTTTCTAATACTGATACACCTGTAGTTAATTCTAATTCCCAAGTTGTTGCTGCAGTTTGGTCTGCTAATGCTGGTAAAGTTTCGCCATTTACTTTAGCACCCGCTACAGTAGCTAATGCTGTTGCAGAAGCACCTACTTTAATAGATCCTGCTGTAGCAATTTTAACTGGTTGATCGAATGTTACTGTTAATACGTTAGTTTCTTCATTGTAAGCTGCAGTTTGAATTGTTGCAGGTACTTTCTTTTCGATAGCTGCTTCAACAACTACTGATTTATCTGTACCAGCTGCGAATGCTTCTGCTGCTGCGTTTAATGTTAATTCGCCTTCGATTGCTTTAACAGCTGCTTTAGAAGCTGTACCTAGCTTAACTGTTACTGTGTTACCAGAACGAGTTAATACGTCAGCAGATGTTAATTTCACATCATTGATTGCTAATTTTGTTACATCAGCTACTGTTAAGTCTTTATCAAGAGTTACTACTAACTCTCCACGTTCAACATCGTATGCTGCTTTAATTACTTCTGGAGCCGCTACAGCAGCTACTTCTGCTGCTGTTGGTTTGAATGTTTCTTCAGTACCAACTAACATTTTGTTACCAGCTACGTCTTCTACTGCTGTTGCTAATGCTACTGAATAGTTAGCTACTGTTAAGTTATCAGTTAATACTAAAGTTGCTGATTTACCATCAGCGTTTAATACTGCTGAAGTTACAACATTTGGTGTTGAATCAGATAATTTATTTACAGTAAATGCACCTTTATTAACTGTTGTTTCTTTTAACGCTTCGTTAAATGCTACAACGATTGTTTTAGCACCTTTAACTGTTACACCAGTAATTTCTGGAGCTAAGAAGTCGAATGCTTTTTCTGCACCATTTACTGTTAATGTACCAGCTTTGCCATCTAATGACGCCACTGTTAATACGTATGTTTTACCTGTAACATCTGTTAAATCTTTAACAGCTTTTGTTACTGCTACTGCTGTACCGCCAACAGTTGCTTCAAATGCTTCTGCTGTTGCGTCTTCTGCTGGAGCTTCTGTTAACACTACAGTTACAGATGTTTCGTTAATCGCCTTTACAGATTCAACTGCAACTGCTTCTGCTGGCTCTTCGCCTTTAGCTGTTGCTACTGCTTTGTTTAAAGTTTTAACTGCTGCTGCGATTTCTTCTGCTGTAGCGTCTTCTGTTTCTGCTACTGCTTCAGCTTTGTCGATTGCTTCTTGTAAAGCTGCTTTTTTGTCAGCTTCTACTTCTTTAAGTGCTGCTTTAGCTTCGTCGATTGCTTTAGCAAGGTCTTCCTTAGTGCTATTCTCTGCTTATATTGAGTATTTACAGAAATTTAACGTAATATTAACAAAAAACAAGGAAATCATGTATTTTAGCACTATAACTATAGCTTGTGTCTTTGTAAAAAATTGAGTTGTACGTACAACTATAGTTTTTAACTTTTTAAGATAAAATACCTAGTCAATAGGTAAAAAAAAGCAATGCATTAACATTTTTGCTAAAATTTATTGTTTTTTATCGTTTCTTAGTAAATTCTGTAGACTCAATTTTCGCTTAGAGCCTACACCGTACGTGCGACTTTCACCGCATACGGCGTGTCATCAGTTGATTTTTGTCGCTAAAATTCTATTCTTTTTGCTTGCGCCAATGTAACTAGACATTGACCAAAAAAAATTAATTTTAGTAGCTTCTTACAAATACTTTGGGGAAATAATTGTAATTGCTTATCACTGACTAGATTCCTTCGCTCCCGATTGTTTTACCCTCTCCCTACATTACTGTAAGGATACATACGGCAATCGATCAACACTACTACGAACCTGCTGCCATTTTTTATACCTCACTGGCTCTAACAAGCCTCCGTATAAAAAACTTCAAACGTTCCATCATTTATATCCTTTTATTCATAACCTTAGGCTCCCACTCTCCACTATAAGGACATTACCGTTTAACAGTCTCAATTATTCGGTCATGCTACGCTACCATTTAAGATAGTGTGATATGTGTTGAACTCCTAGCAATACGCAACACATACTCGCTTATAATGCTTCTACATGGATTCGTTATCCTAGCCATAGTTATTTTTTGGAGCCCCGCCTCGATTTCTTTTCTGACGTTCGAGTACGACTTCACCTGACTTTACCCCTCAGCGCTGTTAGACGCTTCCTGGATACAGGAGGATTAGGCTCACGACTTTACTAGACTGTTAGCCGCGGCTCAGACTTGCACTGAGCATTTCTAAATGATAGTTAGAAGCAAATGATGCTTCCTTTCATTTCCTTAGCATTACTTTGGCTTACGCCGCTAAGTTATAGAAAAACGTTTCGTTTACCTTTTCTTCAGGAGTTTCGTCATTTGGAACTGCCTTGCCATCTTCAGAAATTGTACCTTCTTTAATATCTAAAGTATTTACATCTACAGCTTTATCTTTAAGAGATTCTAAAGCGCCTTCTTTTGTATCATTGAATAACAATGCTTGTCCATAATCTTGTAAATCATAAACATCGCCATTGTCAGCCACTATATATTTAATGTCAGTATCTACAATAGTATCAAATAATAAAGCTGCACCATAGTTTTGGATATCTAACTCTACTAAAACATCATTAGCGTTTTTTACCACTACTTTAGTAATGTCTTTCGCTACTGCTTTTTCGTCTGCTGCTAATGCTACTGCTGAAGGCACTAAAGCTGAAGTAGCTAATGCTGCTGCCATTGAGTACTTAGCAATTTTCTTTAATTGTTTACCCATTTCTAATATACCACCTTTTTTTAAAGTAAATGCGGAGTAAAGTTACTCCGCATTATTATCTTATTTTAAGCCTATAGTTACTTAGAAGTAATTGTAGCTTGTTTTAAATCTTCTTCAAGTGTAGCTTTAGTGTAATCAATAACGATACTTTTATTATTACCGTCACCAATTAGTTCGTATTCTTGACCTTTAAATGTTAAAACATATTTACCTGTTGCACTTTTAAAGTCTGCAGGTAAATCTGTTTCTTTAAAGCCAACTACTAACTTATTTACATCAGTCATTTCTTTATGCAAGATAATTGAGCCTAGTTCTTCAACAGTTTTCACTTTTTCTTCACCTGCTACTTCTTCATCTTTAAGAGCTGCTACAGCGTCTTCAACTGCTTTTTTAGCTGCTGCTACTTCAGCTGATGTAGGCGTTGGTTTGTTTAAAGTTGCTTTCGCTTGAGCGATAGCATCTTCTAAAGCTTTAATTGAATCTTCTGTTTTACCTTCAGTAGTTTCAGGTTTTTCAGCATTAGCAATAGCCGCTGTTAAAGCGTCTTTTTCTGCTTGAGTAGCTCCAGGGTTTTGAGTTACATTACCTGTTAAGAAAGTGAATGATAAGTCATAGCTTAACACTTTACCTTCTTTAGATACGATGTTTTTAGCTAATGTAATAACGTTAGAGTTCTTTTCCTTACTATCGTTAGTTGCTAATGTACCTTTTGGTAATGAAATTACTACAGTTTTATCGTCACCTTCAGCTAAAGCGATTGTAGTAGAAACTGGTAGTTCTTTACCGTTTAACGTGTAGTTTTTAACGTTAGTAGCAGAGCCTAGGCCAGTAACTGATACTGCTTCAGTGTAAGTGATGAATACTTTGTCGCCTTCTTCACCTTTAACAGCGAAAGTAATGTTTGGTTCGTTTGTTGCGCTAGTCCATTTACCGTCACCAATTGCTTCGCCACCTTTTGGTGCAACTTGGAATTTACCATCTTTAGGTGCTTCTGTTGGATCTAAAGTGAATGCACGGTCAACTGTTGCAGCTGTGTTACCTACGTCATCAGAGATAGATTTAACAACTACTTTCCAGTCTAGTGAACCACCTGCGTCAACTAATTCTTGTGGGTTACGTACTTGTTTATCGTTAACTACGATTGCGTTATCGATATTTGACCACATAACATTAATTGTTTTATCAGTGAAGTCTGTATCTACATAACCATTCACTTTACCAGGGAATGTGTATGTTTTAGTAACGCCTGTAGTTGGATCAGTGTAAGTTCCTAAGAACTCAACTTGTGTTACAGGTAATTGTGTACCTTGTTGTTGTGCTAATGTCGGTTCACCAGAACTATCTGGGAAGCCTGCTAATTTAACTGGCTCTGACATTTCAACTTCAAAGTGTTCAACTACTGAGCGACCGCTATTAGCAGCTGCTTTGTTTTTGATAGCTACGATATCATTAATTACTGGGCTGACGATATCTGGAGTAGCTAAAGCTGTATCTTTAGAGTTAATTGTAGTTAGATGTAAGTCGATTTCTTTTTCGTTATATTTACCGTTAGAAGCTGTCATTAATGTTTCAGCTGGTACGTATAGACGGAAAGTATCGTTATAGTAGTTATTTTTCGTGTTTTTCGTGTCGTAAATTGTTGTCCAGTCTTCAGTTAACTCAATTTTAAATTCGTTAGTCGGGTTACCTTTTGCGTCTTTACCACGTGTTACGTTGTATGTTGCTTTTTTGCCACCGAAGTTGTGGTCTCCAACATTTACCCAAACACCTAGCTTGCCATTTTCGTCTTTCTTGTTAGGATCCCAAACTTGGAATTGTACAGACTCTGCAAATGATTTGCCGCCTTTAAATTCGAAGTCTTTATCAACGTCAACGCGGAATTGCTCAGGTGAGTCAACATAGCGCGTTACAACTGCTTGTTGGTTATCAGTTGGTACAACAAATTCAAGAACTTGTGTAGTACCTACGTTTTTAGGATCTGTTAATGCAGCGAAGTCTTTGATTGTAGATACTTCTAGTGCGTGTGTACCTGAAGCAAAGTAACCTGCTGGATATTTATAAACTTCAACGCCATCTTTGTTTTTGATTTTTTCTGGCTCTTGGTAGTTTTTGTTTAATGTAATTGTTGCGATATGACGCGTATCTACCCATGCACCGTTTACATACTCAACATCACCGAATTTAACATCGAATGTGTCTTCTTTGAAGCGTGCATCAATAATGAAGTCTGCACTATGAGTTGCTTCTGAGAATGTAGCTGTGATTTCACGTGGGCTTACATAGTCAACGCTTGTTACGTTAGCAACACGAGCATCTGCTAATTTGAATGTTGCACGTGAAGGTTTTTTAACTTCGTTTACAGCATCTGTGTAAGATACGTATACGTCTTTGTTATCCGTTAAAACATTGCTAACTCCGCCTACTTCTTTTTCAAGAATTACTACAGCGTTTTTCTTGTTTTTAGGATCAATTGTAATAGCGCGAATTGCTTTTTTCTCAGCAGTGTTGTACATTGCTTGGTCAATTTCTACGTTGTTACGTAGTACTGGCTCACCGTTAACAAGGCGTAGACCTTGACGGTTAGCATCTAATTCGTAGAAGTCAGCTAATGTCATTTCTTCGTCAAATGTTAAAGTAACGCGGTCAGCTTGGTTAGAGTTAGCTGCTACTACAGATTTAAGTTTTACAACTTCACCTGCTGAACCAGCACCTGCTGGTACGAAAGTAATGTTTTTCGTAGCAACGATTTTACCGATAAGATCTTTGTAGTTATCTTCTGCTTCGATGATTTGCGCATCGATTTTAGCAACTGTTTCGTTAGCTAAGAACTCAGAACGTAAAATAACTTGACCTGTACCATGTTGCATAGTTAAACGTTTTTGAGATAAGAAACCGTAAGTAGAGTTAAGATCTAATACTACGTTGTTAGCTTCTTTATCTAATTCGCCGTTTTTGTCAAGAAGGTTGAATGTAACAACTTGTGTAGTTACACCGTCTGCAATGATTTTATCTTCAGTAATAATTTGTAGGTTTTGTGGAGCTGTAATTGGCGGTTTAACTTCTGCGCCTTCTACTACTACTTTACCGTTTACTACTTCACCAGGTTTAACTTGGTCTTTAACTGGTGTTTCAGCTTCTGTTAATAATTCTACTGCTTTAGCAGTGTCACCATTAGATGCTGTTAATGCCGCGTTGTAGTCAGCCATTTTGTAAGTTTCACCGTTTGCTAATTGCACGTGTGAAGGTGCTACTTTAAGTGCTCCAACTGTTAATGCTGCGTTATAGTCGCCCATTGGTAATGAAGCAAGACCGTTTTCTGTTGTAAATACAACGTGAGAAATTTTAACAGCTTCTGTAGGAGCTGCTGATGCTGCAACCGGTACGATTGCTGATGCTGCTAATACAGCTGCTGTGCTTAATGCAGTAACTTTTTTACTCATTAATTTATACCACCTTATTATTTTTAATGTAAATACTGAGAAAGGTAGTACCTCTCTCAGTATGATTTTTTAAAGAATGAATTATTTTACAGAAACGTTAAGTTCAGCTACTTCTGCTTCTTTTAATACAGCTGGAAGTGTAGCGAAGATTACAGTTTTGTCGTATTTGTTAACGATTAAGTCATATTTTTGACCTTTGTATTCGATAACTAATGCTTTACCTTCGAATTGAGCTGGAAGATCAGCTAATTTGAAGCTTACGTTTGTAGAACGCTCGATATCATTTACAACGATGTTGTGTGTGATTTCTGATACTTTCACTGTTTCACCTTCTGTTGGTTGTTCTGGATCAGTTGGCTCTGTTGGGTCTGGATCTACTGTAGAAGTTCCGCCTTTAACAAGACCAATGATTTTTTGAGTTTCTACTTTGTTGCTTGAACCATCTTGTAAGTAGAATGAGTTACCTTGGCTGTACTCAACAGTTACTTTAGTTAAGTCAGTGCTGTTAATCCAGTAAGCTTCTTTAAACTCGATAGTTGCAATGTTACCTGAGAAGCTTGCTTTAACACCTTCAGTAGCGTTTTCGCCTTTGTCGCTGAAGAATAGGCTAGCAAGTTCTGCTGTAGAACCTTCAGTTTTAACGTTCTCAGAGAATGTTAATTTAGCACCTTTACCAGCGTTACCGATAGTTGTCGCTTCTGCACCTACTAATACTGGAGCAGCGTTGTCAATCATATCTTTAGCATCACGGATTTGTTTAGCTGTGATTACTGGGTTACCAACTTTACCTGTTTCGTTAGTGAATACATCTTTAGCGATTGTGAAGTTAGCTGCATCGATAGACGTTGGGAACTTAACGCCTTCTTTAGCTGTAATTGTTAACGTTTTACCGCTAATTTCTACAGAGAAGAAGCCTGAACCGCTAACGTTTTTCGATAATTTGCCGTCAAAGATATCAGAACGGTTAGCAACGTAAGCGTCGATTTGGATGTCGCTTGCTTCGATGTTACCTTTGATGTTTTCTTTGAAGTCGATTTCGATTTTTTCAGCTGATTGTAGACGAGCTTCGTCAACGATTGGGTGAGCAACAACAACACCTGAAGTAGATGCTACTAATTTGTCTTTGTTTGTTGCTTTAGCTGTAGTATCGAATGAGTCAGTTGTTACTTTACCAGCTTTGATTTCGATATCGTATGATTTGTCGCCACGTACTGCTAAGTTACCTTTGTCAGCGTTGTGGAATTTGTTCATACCTTCGATGATGATTGACTTACCAGTTTCGTCGCCACCGTAGTATTTAATATCATTAATTGATACATCTTTAAGTTTGTACTCATCGCGTTTGTCGAATAATTGGATAGAGTTAACTAAAGTAGAATCAATTACTGGAACTTGGTCGAATGTTAAGATTAAGTCAGCTTGTGCATTGTTCTTAGCGTTAGCTTCGATTTTTGCAGAAAGTTCTTTAATAGAAACGTTCTCTTGAGCTTTAGCTTCAAGACCAGTTGTAGATTTGTTCATAGCATTTACAAAGATACCGTTTTTAACAACGTTAGCAGGCATATCAACTTTGTAAGTTGTACCTTTGTCTAATTTGTTGTCTGAATCTGTATCTAATTTTAATACTAATGTGTTAGTTGTACCTGATTTAAGTGTAGTATCAACTTTTTTAACATTAACTGTTTTACCAGTTGAAGTACGTACGTCAAGTTGAGCTGGGTTGATTGTAACGTTTTTACCATCGATATCTTGGTTAAATACGATTTCGATTGTGTTTTCGTTTACGATACGTGCAACTTTAGCTTCTGGGCTAGCTTCATCGATTGATGGAGTAGTTACTTTAATAGTACGTTCTGATTCTGATAATGTTTTGTTGTCATCAGTTTTAACTTTTTCAGATACTACTAATTTGTAAGTTTTACCTGCAGAAAGTTTAAGTTTTGAATCAACGCCTAGTTTGAATTCAACTTCTTCTTTATCGTTTAGGTCTACCCATTTACCTTCTTTATTGTTTTTCGTGTTTAAGAAGTCTTTAAGTGGTCCTAATTCTTTACCGCCTTCATCGAAAACTTTGTAGTTGTCTACAGTTAAAGCAGAATCTTTCATTTTAGTGCTGTAGTCTACGAAGATTTTGTCAGCTACTGCTGATACTTCGAATTCTGGTTTGTTAGCAGCTTCTTTAAGAACAGCTGGTCCGTAGTAGTGTTTAACATCTGCTACTTTGTTGTTAGGGCCGTCTAAAAGTGCTACGTAATATTTTTTACCTGACTCAAGTGCATCTTTAGTAGCTAAAGTGAACTCTGCAGTTTTACCGCTCTTGCTGAAGTTGATTTTCTCAGATTGTACAGTCGTGTTAGATTGTACTGAGTTACCTTCAGTGTATACAGCGAAGTATTTACCGTTTTTCTCTGCTTCACGGATGAAGTCTGCACTGATTTCTTTTTCGAATGTTACTTCTACTTTAGTGTCGTTAATTGCTTTAACGTCAGTGATACCATCTTTAACGATGCCTGGTGATGGGTTTGTTGGATCTTCGTCATTAACACCTGCTACTTCAAGTGCTACTGATAAGAATTTAGCGAATTGTGCACGCGTTACGTTTTCAGTTGGACGGAAGTTGTCAGTAACTGTAGTAATTTTAGCGTACTCAAGTGCTACGATGTTGTCGCGGTGAGCTTCGCCAGCTTTGTCTAAGTCTTTGATTTGTGACTCAAACTTGTTGTCGATAACTTGTTGCTTAAGATCTACATCGTAAGTGCTTTCTAACATACGTACTAATACAGTAGCCATATGTTGACGAGAGATGCTTGTTAACGGATCAAGTGTACCGTTTGTGTTACCGTTAAATACGCCAGCGTCTTTAACAACTGCTGCATATTTGATTAGGTCTTTGTCTGGCGTGCTTAATGGAACGTCAGTGAAACGCTCTTTAGTTGTCCAGTCAGTTGGGATTTCGTGTCCTGCAGATACTAATGTTTTACCTAACATTTTAACAACGTTAGAACGGCTTAATTGTGCAGCTGGTTTGAATGTACCATCTGGGTATCCGTTAATGATGTTTTTTTGTACTAGGTCATTAATATAAGGTGCGAACTCGCTATCCTTTTGAACGTCTTTAAAGTTTGTTTCTGCTGCTGAAGCAACAGGTACGATTGCTGATGCTACTAAAGTAGCTGTAGCAGCTGTTGCTACGAATTTTTGGTATTTCTTTGGTTGGTTAGCCATAGAAAAATTTCCTCCTCTTAAGTTCAAAAAATTATGTTTTGTTATGCATGCAAAAAGCGCGCATATTAAACAACTACACTAAAAGTATAGTAGTATGCCAAAAAGATGTCAATCTAATTTTGCTATTAAGGGGAGAGCCCCCTTTGCCCAAAGACAAAATGTAGATCGCTTTTCATCTATAGCCATTGTCAACGATATAGCATTATATTTCAAGCGAAATACAACAATATAATATTTTTGTAATTATTTTGTCATATTGCTTGCTATCACCGTCTCCTTACTTATTATATCGTTTAATCGCCTGAATTGTTTAATAAACTTTATGACAACTCTTCAACAAAACGAAAAAAGCTCAAGCATTTGCATGCTTGAGCTTTTTTCGCTTGGGCTACCAACCGATTCCTTGCAGGGAATTCTATATATTTATATAGAGGAAAATTTCCTATACACCGAAAGTTTAACACTAATTCGGCAAAAGGACAATCATTTTTTATCTTTTTGTTTTACAACCTCAAGTAAAAACTGCGGTAGAGCGAGCTGGCGCTTGATGCGAGACGGCTCTTTTACTAAACGATAGAACCACTCCATGCCCGCCTTTTGAAACGCTACAGGTGCGCGTTTAACGTTTCCCGCTAATACGTCAAATGAGCCACCTACACCTTGATATATAATAGGATGTAACTCATCGCGATTGGCGTTGATCCAGTTCTCTTGCTTTGGGCTGCCCATCGCTACAAATAAAATGTCCGGCTTCGCTTCGTTAATGTGTTGTTTAACGACCGCTTCGTCCTGCTCATAACCGTCCTGCACCCCAGCGACGATAATGCCCGGGTATAGCGCTTGTAGTTTAGCGCTCGCCGCTTCGGCCACGCCTGGCTTAGCGCCGTATAAAAACACCGACTTTTGCTGCTTGGCCGCTTCCTCACAAAGGCGCAGCATCATATCCACGCCCGTCACACGCGAGGTAATATCCCCCTTTTGCAGTTTTGACGCTAAAATTACGCCAATGCCGTCTGGGATTTGGATCTCCGCATCGTTTAATAAACGACGTAAGCTCGGATCGTGCTTCGCCTTCATAATTTTTTCAGGGTTAATTGCCACAACGAGCGATTTTTCGCGACGCGCAATGCGCGCAAACACATCTTCCATTAACTCATCATAATTTTGTGTGTTAACTAAAATACCGAGGACGCGCTCTTTTTTCATACGTTTTTTGCATCTCCTAATAAGTGATGGCTAAAGCCTGCTTGTTGCCACTTGTCGCGTGGTAGGCAGTTTTTTGTATCAAAGACGATGTTAGCACGCGCTTGTAATGTCTTTGGCTCTAATGCTTTAAATTCATTATGATCTGTTAAAACAACAATAATATCAGCTTGCGTTAACGCTTCATCAAGGTTTTGCGTTTGCGTCTCATGTTTATTCGTTGTGATATGTGGGTCATACGAAATAACGTTTAGCCCTAAGTTTTGTAACTCACGAATAACGTGCGTTGACGGGCTCTCGCGCATATCGTCTACATTACCTTTAAAGGCAAGACCGAGCACGGCTACCGTACCGCCTGCAATTTTTGCTTCATTTAATAGGCTTTGCGTTTTTTGTGCGGTAAATGCAGGCATGCCGTCATTTGTCGTGCGTGATAAGTGAATGATTTTTGCTTGCTCACCGCCAAGCTCTACTAAAAACCATGGGTCTACCGCGATGCAGTGACCGCCAACGCCAGGTCCTGGGAAGTGCACGTTAACGCGCGGGTGGTAATTGGCAAGTTTAATCGCCTCCCAAATGTTAACGTCAAGCTTCTCAGCAATTTGCGCTAGCTCATTCGCAAAAGCGATGTTAACGTCGCGGTACGTGTTTTCCATTACTTTAACGAGCTCAGCTGTCGTTGCGTCCGTTAAATGGATCGTACCTTCTACAAATGTTTCGTATAGCTCTTTTGTCATTTGCGCCGCTTGTGGTGTAACGCCACCGACAATGCGGTCGTTATGAATAAGCTCTTCAAAAATGCGACCCGGGATAACGCGTTCTGGCGAGTGTGCGACGTGGATGTCCGTCTCCACGTCTAAGCCTGTTTTACGCAGCTCTGGTAGCATCACGTCTTCTACTGTTTTTGGTGGTACGGTTGACTCTAAAATGACCAGATTGCCTTTTTTGACGAATGGTACGATAGAGGCTGTTGCTTGGCGTACGTACGCTAGGTTAGCGGTATGGTCGGCGTTGATTGGTGATGGCACGGCTACGATAAACACGTCCGCTTCGACAGGTGTTGTCGATGCCGTTAACAAGCCCTCATCCACTGCTTTATTTAAGCGCTCTTGCAAACCGTTTTCCTCAATGTGTAACTTTTTATTTTGGATACTCTCTACTGCCGCTTGGTTGACATCTACCCCGTGTACTTTTACGCCGTAGTTGGCAAACATCACAGCTGTCGGTAGACCGATATAGCCTAAGCCTACGACACAAATCGTTTTCGTCATGATATTTTCTTCCTTTCGTTCTCGTATGTCTTATTGATGTAGTATACAACTTTATCGCGGTAGTGTGAAGTAGCTGCACTACTACAAAAAACCACGAAGCGTATTGTGCTTACGCCTCGTGGTGCAATCAACGTGTTTATTTTTTCGTAAACGTTTGGTCTAATTGCAGTAAGTTACCTTTAACGTCTTTCACATCCTCAGCTTTAACGGTTATCGTAGGAGGGACGTTTTGGCTGTTTTGCATCTCAATTACGACTTTATCAGAACCCGGTGTATAGCTTGCTTTCATATTATTAGGGATGATAAAGCTATTTTCTGGTACTGTTAGTGCTTCAGAGAACGTTAGTGTTAATGCTTTATCTGTAAACTCTGCGTTCACTAAGTAAGGGCGCATATTTTCATTTAATAATACTTCACGCGCTGTCGTATCCATTTCTACGGCTGAGCCTTTCGCTTTAACGCCGCTCACACGTACTGTTACATTGCCTGATTTACTATTGCTATTTTGTTTTAATTTAACAATTGCTGTATCAGGAGCATCTGCTAACACATCTACACTTTCAATGACTGCATCGCTATCGACTAATGTGTAATTAGCCGTGTTGCGTGCACTTGCTGCATCAATCGGGCGGTTAAATTTCACAAGTACTGTGTCATTGTCTTTTACTGTCACACTATCTAGCTTTACTTTAATTGTAGACTGCGCTGTATCTTTACCACGCGTTAACGTAAAATCAATCGCTGTCTTTGGTGCTTCTTCTCCATAGAGACTACTAATACCGCTAACTGAGAACGTCCCTTTATACGTTAGCCCCTCATGATCATGACCATTAAATAAATCTGCTAATGAAATTAACACTTGGCGCGTGCCTTCTTTTTGCAAGTATGCACGTGAGCTATTAACAATTTCATGCGTTAATGAGCTACTATCAATAAATGAACCGCTGTAGCGTACAAAAGGTGCAGATTTTTTGTCTGTTTCACTGTCAGTATCAGTAATTGGTGTTAGGGCAATATCACGATCATACGTAATCGCATAATACTCGCGACCTTCTTTAAATAAAACTTCCTTTTTAACAATGCTAGGTACTGTACGGTCGATTGTCATCGTAGCTCCTACAGAGAAAGTTTCTAGACGTTCTCCTGATAAATCACGCACGACATAACCTGACTTCGGTGTAATAACTAAGTCGCCTTCCGCATGGTTCTTTAAAGTAATAACATAGGTGCTCTCGCTATCCTCTTTTAAGGTAATCGTTTGTACATCGTACGCTTCCTTACGTTTTTTCACGACAAAGCTATCTTGATCAGGCGTTAAAATTGGTTCAGAGAATGTAACTTCGATGAGGCGCGGTCCTGCTTGTTTAGCTTCAATTACATAAGGTGGCGTACCATCTTTCTTACCTTTTTTCACGCTAATACGTTTAAAGTCTTCGTCTGTTAAATTACCAGCTAAATCTTTCATTGACGAATAAATCGTAATTTGCTCTTCTGGCTCTACCCACACGTTATTTACATGCGCATGTGTTAAATCAGCATCTGCATATAACCCGTCTTCACTTAACTTGTACGTAATGCCTTTAACCTCTTCATTAGCGCTATTGCGTGCCGACAGTTCGCCGTATACTAAGTTTTTCATTGGCTCAGAGAAGTAGATGCGTGTTACTTTATGGTTTTTGTAAGCTGCCTCTACAATACGAGGTGCATACGTATCAGCTGCAAAACTTTCTTTTTTTGTATTCTTTGGCAATACTTCGCCCGCTTCATTTTGTACGTTTTCTAAAGTTACTTCATACTGGCCTAATAAATATCTTTCCATTGTAAAGATGAGCGTCTTTTTATCTTCGCTTAACGTTACAGTACGCACATTATTTGGCGTGTTAAATGCTAACTCTTTAAATGAAGCCTTTACTTGATCTGCACTTTTAGCAGCAAGTGGCTCATTAAACGTTACTGCATATTGCCCACCATTAATAGCCTCTTGCTTCACAATAGCTAAGTTAGGCTTTTCGTACTTTACTTTGACCGTATACGGTTTTTTATCAATGTAAATCGTAATTTCTTGCTCTTTATTTACAGGTAGTGGTGAAAGTAGCTCTACTGCAACAACACGTTTACTTTCAAACGTTACAGATAACTCTTGAGCCGATACTACTTTAACGCTCGCAATTTTATCTTCTTTTTGTGAAATTTTAGGGATCTCTTCTATTGTACGATTTAAAAACGAAGCAAATTGTCCACGTTTTACTGTGCCTGCTGGGTTATATTGTTTAACCTTTGTAATACCTACCGCTTCAAGCGCAATGATCGCTTCGCTTTGGTAAGCTTCTAAGTGTTTAATATCTGTAATTTCTGACTTAAAGCCTCGCTCTTTATACAAATCCGTTAAACTAATACCGTACACTTGCGTAACAGCACGTGTTAAAACGAGCGCCATGTTTTGGCGGTTCATCTGCCCGTTAAAGTTTAATTTATTATTGCTACCTTCGAATACTTTATTGTCCTTAACAAGCGCTGCATATTGAATTAATTCTTTATCATGTATGGTTAATGGTACATCATCAAAACGTTGCTTTGTCAGCGCATCTTCTGGGATTTTATAGCCGCGCTGTACGAGCCACTTTCCTAAAAATTTAACGACGTTCCCACGTGTTACTGTAGCATTTGGTTTAAATGTGCCATCAGGGTAGCCGCTAATAATCTTCATATCAGCTAAAGCTAAAATAGCTGCCTTATGGTCAACCGCTGTCTCAATGTCTTTAAAATTAGCGGCACTCGCAGCTGGTACTACAGCTGAGGCAACAAGTGCAGCAGTTGTAGCACTAACTAAAAATTTTTTGTTCATGGTATGCACCTCTTCTTTCGTTGTTATCTTCATATCGTACCATTTTTATACTTAGCCTAGCAAACGTAGCATGCCTTGCGCTTGTTGCATATGCATCGCTAAAACTTGCTGGCCGACTTGCGCTAAAATTTGCGCCTTAACCATCGCCATCATTTCTTTGGCAATGTCTACATCGCGAATGCGCGACTCCGCGTCTTGTAAGTTAATGGCGCTGTTTTCTGCCACATTGTACGCATGCTCTAGGCGATTTTGGTAAGCGCCGAGCTGTGCGCGATTGAGCGACACATTTTTTGTCGCTTCGTCTAATTTACTGAGCGCGGCATTTGCGCCGTCTCGTGTAGCAATCGACTCTGTGCTCAAGCCAATTCCTGCTAGGCTAGCATCACCAATTTTTATATCAATAGCTTGCCCGCTATTTGCGCCTACCTGAATTTTTAAGCCTTTATCTTGATAATCGCCATTTAGTAATGTGCGTGTATTAAATTCAGTATCTGTGGAAATACGATCAATTTCTTTTTTTAGCTCCTGAAACTCTAAATCAAGCATTTGGCGGTCCTCGTCAGTGTTCGTATCATTGGCGGCTTGCACCGCTAGCTCTCGCATACGCTGCACGATGGCGTGGGTTTCATTTAACGCCCCTTCTGCCGTCTGAATGAGTGATACGCCGTCCATAATATTTTTGCTCGCCATTTGTAAACCGCGAATTTGCCCGCGCATCTTTTCAGAAATCGCAAGCCCTGCTGCGTCATCTGCCGCACTATTAATGCGGTAACCCGAACTAAGGCGCAACATCGATTTACTCGCGGCGTTCCAGTTGCCGTTCATATGGTTGACAATTGACATCCCTGTCGCTGTCCAACTTCCTATACGCATAGTGGATCCCTCCTTATGTTAGTTATCGGCATAGCGCTGTTTTTGTATACAAAAAAGGCATCTCTTTTCTTCATTCGAAAAAAGATGCCTTTACGTTGTCATTTCCACGTTGTTAAACCTCCAGTTGTTTGGCTTGTACGAGCTCTTGAACTACCCCCACTTAACACCTTACGGGTTGTTTAAAGTGGGGGATTCCTACGAACTCCGTTCTATCGAACAGATATTTAGTAGGCTAACCCCGTAGCCCCTACGGTTAGAAGTCTTATCGCTTCATTTTTAATATTTTGTCCTGCGTTAATATCTCTATCG